>CAYLMK010000004.1:0-395110 GCA_964384945.1 uncultured Thermodesulfobacteriota bacterium
CCGTCTCGTGATGAACCGACCCTGAAGCCGCATGTTGACATGGTACGTCCAGAAGGTGTCCGCGGCCCTGACCTTCTCACGGATGAAAGCCACTGGGTCTGCGGGTAATCTGGGATCAGAAGTCATTGTCTCTCCACTTCATTGTTCTTGTGCATCCAACGTTTGAAATCACCGGCGGCCGCAGGCCGTCGGGTGGATTGAATTGTTATGCGCTACCACTTCATGAAGGGCGGCGGGCTGAACGGATGCTTTGCAAACCACTCGCGCGCGCCTTTCATGAGAAAGCGGTGAAATCCATTATTTGGGATGGCCTTCCTGACCTCGCGCACATAGGCGGGAGGAATGCCGCACTTAAATAAGCCAAGAGAAAAATCAACCAAGTCGCCCTTTCTGAACCGCTCCACCAGCGGATAGCGGTCTGTCTTGTATGTGCGAACCTTGTGGTGCATCTCGATCATCAGACCAATTTCCTCGCACCATTCCTGTCGCCCGGTTTCGCATAGGTACTTCTTTACTTCGGACACCGAAGGCGGGATGTAGTCCACGGCATGAGCCGACCAAAGACCTATATCGTGAAAGCAAGCGGCAATTGCCAACTTGGTCTTTTCTTCTTCGGTGCAGGAACCGAGTGCCAAACAGAAATTGAACATTCGATAGACGTGTCCCCTATAACCCGGGTAGTCATCCCCGATTCGGTCTTTCCATGTAGCGAGAATCTCTTCTATGAGATCGTTCTTTGTCTCGATGTTCATGCACGATCCTCTGGCGCATAACGCCAAGGGTAACCTGCGGCGGCAATTGAACTTGACGAAACGCCGGATGCTCTCCGCCGTCAGGTTGACCCAATTGTTAGAAGCTTTTTGGTTCTTTTATTCCTTTTATTTCGTTCACCACCTGGCGAACATCTGCGAGACATCACCTGCCCTTTGGATTTGTTGATTCACAGTTGCAATTGCCATCTTTCTTTTCATTCATGATACGGTCCATGATTGTGGACCTGCCATTCACTTGAATGTCTTTTCGTATATCTTCCGATGTGTAGTTGAAGCAGTAACAGATTTTTTCTTGATCCATTTTTGTTTCCTCATTGTGTGTTTAAAGTTTTCTCAAATGCTTTTACAACCATTTTTCATTTTATAACAAGAATTTGACAGAACTGTTTATCTCCTATGAACGCCGCAAGCTCGTCAAAGTATCACTCTGAGACCCTCGAATGGGGATCCGTGAACCTCTCGGCCCAGGGCTCGAGGTACTCTTCGACCTCGGATAGGAGGGGCTCCGGGACCTCTGCGGCCATGGCCTCGAGCACCCCCTCCACGGTCAGTTCGACCGAGGACATCCGAATGTCCAGGGCCTGGTTCTCATCCACATCGAAGAGGATGCTCTTGGGGCCGCCCGTCTCGTTCGACCAGGGCTGCCACTCGGGAAGCCCCGAGCCCGGAGGATTCGGATCGCCCGTGCGGGCGAACTGCGCCGCGTAGGCCATCATGGCATCGGACAGGGCCTCCCGGCCCGGGCGGTTCTGCTCGGTAAAGAGCAGGGCCTGCAGCGCGCCGAAGAAGACGTCGTTGCCGAAGAAGAAAGGAATCTCCAGGCCGTGGAAGGCGCCCAGCCGGAATCCCCAGGGGTCGGGAAGCTCACTCTCGCCGTTCTCGTCCAGGCTGCCCCAGAGGAATTGATACGTGTAGACGGACGGCTGCGCCGCATGGGATCGCAGCAGCCGGGCCGGCTGGTCCACGCCCGTGGCCTTCCAGACGTCGCTTCCGTAAGAGGTGACGACCGCATAGAGATCGTCCCTCCCGGCCAGGGCCGGGTCCGCGAACATGAAGAGCTTGAGTTCGTCCTTATTGCTGCCCAGGATAGTGGGCACCTTGTTCGGATAGGTGCCGGACTCGAGCGTCTCGCAGCCCGTGTCGGGCAGGACCGTGCCGTCTTCGAACACGTTCGGCAGCGTGATCATGCCGCCGAACCAAGGCTCGTACGCCAGAAGGATCTCGCGCGGGCTCTTGGCCCTCAGGTAGGCCTCTATCTCGGCGGCGCTCATGCCTGCAAGGCGCCCCTCGGCCGCCTCCGTATCGGCCGCGGTCCCGTCGTTGACGAGAAGTTTGAGGATCGCGTTCCGGGCGCTCTCTTCCCCCTCTTCCACGGTGCTCGAAAGCGGCCCGCCGCTCTCCGCCATGGCCCTGTGGAAGAGGCCCTCGGCCAGCGGAGAGACGAGAAGGGAGAAAACGTTCATGGCCCCGGCCGACTCGCCCGCGATCATCACCCGTCCCGGGTCGCCGCCGAAGGCCTCGATGTTGTCACGCACCCACTCGAGGGCCTTGACGAGATCCAGGGTTCCGTAGTTGCCCGAATCGTCCCCTTCGCTGCCCGGCACCCCCTGCCGGAGGGCGGGATGTGTGAACCACCCAAACGGCCCGAGCCGGTAGTTCACCGTCACGACCACCAGGTTGGACCGGCTGGCGAGGTTTGCGCCGTTGTAGTCCTCGGTGCATGCGGTCCCCATGCTGTTGCCGCCGCCGTGTATCCAGAAGTACACGGGCAGGCCGGCCTCCGGCGTGCGGGGGCGCCAGATGTTCAGGTACAGGCAATCCTCGCTTCCGTACGTTCGGTTTCCGATCAGGAAATACTGGGCGCAGGGCTCGCAGAAGCTGCTCGTCTTCCGGACCCCGTCCCATGGCTCCGGGTCCCGGGGCGCCTTCCATCGAAGCGGTCCGACCGGCGGCCTGGCAAACGGGATCGCCTTCCAGACCCAGGTGTCCGCGTTTCCCTCCACGGCCTCCACGGCCCCTGACCGGGTCCGGGTCCTGGGATCCCCAGTCCAGGCCGGGGAATTCGAGGCCGTGGCCCCCTCGTCGTCACCGCACCCGTGCGCAAATAGGCCGGCGAGAAGGGCAAACGAGAGAATGGAAATGGAGAGGCCGCAAATTCCCTTTCTGCCGTCCTCGCGGGGCCGGGAACGGTCCGAGCCATGACTCGAGATGCCGAACAGCATGCGAATCTCCTCCGTAATGGCTGCCGAAAACGATTCGAAGACCCCGCGGCGTCCGTGGACACCGCAGATCCTTTTCGACGCTATTTGAAAACCTCCACCCTGTGAAAGGCCTCGGCCAGCTCGAAGCCCTCCTGTCCGGCAAAGGCCTTGCACAGGGGCCTGAGCCAGCCCTCCAAGTCTGTGGAACCGACCGCACGGGCAATCTGTTCCATCTGGGTCCCGTGGCACCGAAGTGCGGCAACCTTGAGGTCAAAGGTTGCCGTGATGTCCGAGCGGTAGTTGACGTCATCGGAGCCCCAGAAAAGGAGCTCCTGCACCTTGTGAGGGGCCAGGCCCTGCTTGAGCAGGTCGGGGTAGGAAAGAGGGTCTCGCGCAAAGGGATAAACCGCGTCCAGGACAACCTGCCCAGTAATGCGATGATCGCGGTGGGAGATGTAGCGGCGATAGGGATCCGAGGTGGCAACCGTCCGGGGCCGGTAGGCCCGGATCACCCGCACAATCTCTTTGCGGAAGGCCGGCGTGTCTTCCAGGCTCTGGTCCGGGTGCCGAAGGAAGACGACCTCGCGGACTCCCAGCACCGCGGCCGCCTCCCTCTGCTCGGTCTCCCGGATTTCCGCAAGGCGCTCGGGCGCCATGTCGGGGTCGGACGTTCCCTTGTCTCCGTTCGTGCAAATGACGTAGACGACCTTCTTTCCCTGCCCTGTCCATGCCGCCACGGTGCCGCCGGCGCCGAATTCCGCGTCATCCGGATGGGCGGCGATCACCAGTACGTCCGCCAGTATACTCACGTTGCGAAGCCCCGCCTCTTGTACAGGTTCTATTTCCACACTGTCAGCCAACGAACACCCGGCACCTGTAGAGCGGGACCGGGCTGCCCCCCAGCCGCCGCTTGTATGCCTCGGCGCCTTTCAGAAAATCGAATTTCTTCTTCCCCTCCCGGATCGCCTCCCGGATGCTGAGCACCTTGCTGAGGAAGCCCACGCTGAGGGAACCAAAACGGGGGTCGTAGCCGTTGTTGTAAAGGTAAACCGTGGAACGGTCCTGAAAACACAGTACCGCAGCGGCGGACTCGCCATCAAGCTCGAGAATCGAAAGCCTGAGCAGGCCGGCCCGGGCCGTCTCCTCGGCCAGGGACCGGAAGAAGCAAGCCCGCCGGCTCGTCAGGAAGGCGGCTTTGTCCGGCCGGCTGGCTTTGAAGAGCTGCAGAAAGGTATCCATCGCCGGGCCGGTCTGCGCCGGGTCGCCCGCCGTACGGAACTGGATCCGTCCCGCCTCCTGAAGTCTCTTGAGCTTCCGCCGGATCTCGTGCCGCTCCGCCCCCTTGAGAAGCCGCAGGTATTCCTCCCAGGTGGCCGGCAGCGCAAGCTCGTAGGAGACATCCTCACGCTTGAGGAGGGCCTCGCAGCCCATCTTCTTCGCCTCGGGGAGAAGCCCGCCCATCACCGCCGAGTCCGGCCGTACCGGCCCCAGTTCCAGGAGCCGGATCCCCTGCCGCCTCAACTCCTCGATCAGGGCTTGGAAAAACTCCGGGCCTCTTCCCGGGGCCGTGACGAAATCCAGGTAATCGCACACGTCCGGCGCGCCGACGAACGAGGCCTCCGCCTCCCGGACCCGCAGGGGCGCAATCCCGATCAGGTCCTGTCCCTTTTCGACCGAAAGGAGCAGGAGCGCACCGGATTCTCCGAAGGCGTTCCACCACGCCCGCAACCAGGAGGGGTGCACAAAGGGACAATTCCATGCAAGGCGGCTCCCGCCGCCCGTCCATCGTGAAGACAGGCTCTCGAACGTCTCCCGCCTCACCCTGCAGCCCTCTTCCATATCGGCTCATCTTCGAAATTCAAAGGGAAACGGTTCGTCCCGTGCGGGCCGCCTCTGCCAGCCCGTCCAGCACCCTCATGTTGCGCACGCTTTCCTCGGGAGAGATCAGGGGGGCGGTCCGGCCCAGAACGGCATCGGAGAAATGTTCCACCATGAGCCGATACTCGTCCGCACCCGGCACCCGGTGCTCCTCGCCCGCATCCTGGTCCCTCCTCCGCAAGGTGAAGGTCGTGTCCTTTTCCCACGGCACAAAGGCGTCCTGAGGCAGGTCGACAGCTCCGTCGGAACCGATATATCAGGGCCTCCATCAGAAGGGCCAGCGGAGTTTGGACCATCATGCTTCGGCACTCCCCCCGCCTTTCATGTGCCATCGAGGGCCGCAAGAGGTGTCCTCGACGACCACGCCCCCTCGCAGGAGTGCGTCACGGATCGCGTCCGCCTCCTGCCATTGCCGGGCCTGCCGGAACCTCTCCCGGAGAGCAAGCAACTCCTCGACCAGCGGCGCAACGAAACCGGAAGGGTCTGCCGCACGGGGCCAGAGCTTGACGCCGAGCGAGACGATCATTTCTCTGAGGATCTCCCTCGCCTGCGAGATGAACTCCCCGCTCTCGATATCCTGGTGCGCCTCCCAGATCGTCCGATCCAACTCGAGAAGGGCGTTGATCGCAGCTCCCGGCTCGTTCGACACGAGACCCTTCTCAAAGGCGGCCTCGATTCGGTGAACCTCGTCCCAGAAGGGTTCTTCCCTCGTGCCCGTCGAGACCCGATCGGTCTCGGCAACCGGCGCCTCCCGCCTCCATCCCGTCCAGAGATCCCCTCCACGCAGGGCATCCAGGGGAACAGGCCGTCCCCCTTCGAAGGACTTCTCGCCTCGGCGGCTGCGCAGGGTCACCCGGCCGATCCCCTTGATGACCGCCTCCTCCCTTTCGAGGTCGACCAGGCAGGCCGTGTGTTCGTCGAGGCCCAGCACGGAGACATCCTCGGGGAGGAGAGACTCCAATTCCCGGAACCGCGGCTCTCCCATGTAACAGAAACGGGTGTCGTGGGTTCCTCCTTCGGCGTTGTTCCAGTGAGGGATCACCACGAGATTCAAACCGAACCGGCCCAGGAGATCCATCCCCTCCAGCCAGTGAACCGCCTCGCCTACCTTGTAGATCTCATAGACCGGCAGGGTGAAACGACCCACGGTCAGGGCGGCGGCGCTCGCAGCCACCAGACACCCGCCCTGTTCCACCCTGTTCGCCAGAATCTCCGGAATCGGCGTTTCACGCCACTGACGGACCGCATAACTGGGGCTGCCGGGCCCGATGAGTACATAGTCGGCCTGGCGGAGGCAGTGGAAGGCCTGCTCCGCCTCGAACGGGGTCGCCTTCTCGTGAGACTTGAAGGAAGCGACGGAGATGGGATGTCGCACGTGGTTTCGGAAATACTCGGCGGCCCTCTGCGAGAGATGCTCCACATTGAGCTGGAAGCCGGCCGGCGTATCCAGGAAGACGGCTCGGGGGGCGTCTCCGATGCCGGCAAGCAAGTCCTTGTGGACCTCGACCATGGTGGCGGTCAGCTCACCCGAGCCCATCAGGGCGATGACGCCCTTCTTCGTTGACATGGGCCTCCCCGACGTCCCGACCGGGCCGGCCGCGGCCCCACAAAGGGCGTGAGCGGGGTGCCCGGCCCTTCTGAGGAGGCTACCACAGCCCATTTCGCCTTGCCAACTGCCGTGGCTGAGCCGCCGGCGAAGCGGCGAGCTTGCTCGCCGTGACGGCCGTCGGACGCTCTCGCAGGCAATACGCTCCGATTCCTGCCCCCTGTCGGGGCTCAGGGCGATCATGACGGCGGGCGGAGAACCGAGCCGGGCTCCCCTACTTCTTTTTGAAGGCCGTCTTGGGGAAAAAGCAGACCGGGCACTCCTCGGGCGGCTCTTCCCCGTAGTGAACGTAACCGCACATCCGGCACCGCCAGACGGACCTTCCCTTTTCCTTTCCGGATTCCAGCTCTTCGGGGTCCATCTCCCGTTGGATCGGAAGATCCTCCAGCGGGGGCATCACCGGTTCGTAGGCGCCCAGGGCAAAGCCTGAGATGATGATTCGCTGAATCTCGCTGGTCCCCTCGTAGATCTTGAAGAGGCGGCTGTCGCGCAGGAGCTTTTCGACCGGAAACATCTTCGTGTACCCGTAGCCCGCGAAGATTTGCAGGGCCTCGCTCAAGATCGACTCGGCCGCCTCGGTGGAGTACATCTTGGCCATGGACGCGGTCAGGGTCGGGTCCATGCCCCGGTCCGCCTCCCACGCCGCCTTCCAGACCAGCAGGCGGGCCGTCTCCACCTTCTGGTACATCTCGGCCAGCTTGAACTGAATGGCCTGGAAGTTGGCGATGGGCTGCCCGAAGGCACGTCTCTTCTTCGCGTAATCGATGGCGAACTCCATGGCCGACCGGGATGCGCCGACCGCAAAGGCGCCGATGGCCGGACGGGTACGGCCGAAGGTCTTCATGGCAAGCACGAAGCCCTCTCCGGGCGGCGCGAGCACGTTCTCCTTGGGCACCTTCACGTTCTTGAAGTTCAGAGACCCCGTGTTGGATGCCCGTTGGCCGAGCTTCTGGATGGTCGCGCCCGTCGAGACGCCCTCCCAGCCCCGCTCCACCAGAAAAGCGCAGATTCCCTTGTGCTTGGATTCCGGGTCCACGGTGGCGAAAACGGACATGTAGTCGGAGATGCCCGCGTTCGTGATCCAGAACTTGGTGCCGTCGAGCACCCAGTGGTCGCCCTCCTCCCTGGCCCGGCACCGGATACCGGAGACGTCCGAGCCCATGGTGGGCTCGGAGGTGGCAAAGCAGATGAGCTTGAATTCCTTTGCGATTTTGGGGAGGTACTTTTCCTTCAGGGGCTCGTTCGAACAGAGAATGAGCGGCTCCATTCCCAGGGAGTTGTCGAAGATCGAGGTCGCCAGCCCCGGACAGGCCGCGGCAAGCTCCTCGGTAACGATGACGCCGTCGAGCAGCCCGTAGCCCGCCCCCCCGTACCGCACCGGGATGTCCCCGTTCATGATGCCCGCGTCGAAGGCCTTCCGGAGCACGTGCATCGGGGTTTCGTGCTTTTCGTCGTAGTGCCAGGCGACCGGGAGGATCTCTTTCCGTGCGAATTCGCGGGCCTTTTCCTGCAGCTTCCGTTGCTCGGGAGTGAGGGTGAAATCGAGCATGGGGGACTCCCTGCTTCTCGGGTTGCCTTCGTCCTTCTCCTCCGATGCCGCCATGCGAACTTGCTCCCCGTAACCAGGGGGAGCAAGGAATCGGGCTTCCGTCGGTGAGAAAGGAGGACTCTACTTCGCCTTCGGGGCCAGGGGCACGTACGCGGCCGGCTCGATGACCCGGAAAGTGAAGCTCTCGGTGACGAAGAGGGTGACTTCGGTGCTCGTGTGCGACTGGTAGCCCACCGCGAAGTCCTGGCCGATGATCAATTCCAGATCCTGGCCCCGCGTCGACACGAGGAACCCGCCCTTGGAGGAATGGCTGTAGACGATGGGTCCGCCCAGAAGACCCTGGACATGCTGCTGCAGGGGGAATCCCTCGGCGTAGCTTGCCACCAGCTGCCAGAGGTCCGGGTTTACGACCAGTGCGTAAGGGCCGCCGATGGAGGCCGCGATCAGGATGCCGACGCCCTGGGAGACGGCCTCGAGGAACCCCGCAGGGGTCTTTGCGAAGGCGATCGGCTTGTGGCGGCAGGCCTGCTGCATACCGACGATGCAGGCCGGCTCGAATCCGTTGAGGATCGCGTTCTCTTCGAACAAGGCGATCTTTCGGGAGGCATCTTCGAGGGACTTGAGTTCGATATCTTTGGCGCCGCGGATGATATTGTCGAGCTCCCAGACATCCAGAACGAAGGAGGCGCGGCACTCGACCAGGGGCTGCACCGCGTGGATACCGTACTGGACATCTTCCTTTTTCTGTCCTTTCGGCACCTCGAGGCGTCCGAGCGGAACGGCCGCGTAGTCCCAGCCCTGGGGCCCCACCACATCGACGAATTTGCGAGCGGACAGATAGGCCGTGAGCACCAGCCTAGCCTGTCGGTCGATCTCCTGCCAGGCTTCGAGCGTGATCGGTGCGAGGGTTCGCTTCAGAATGTCCATTCGTCTCTCCTTTCCTCTTTCTTTTTGCATATACTGTTGCTCGGAACATGGGAAAGGGTTCAAAAACGTGGTATGAGTGGAAACCGGCACTTCCTTGCCAGCGGGCTCGAACCGGGAGGCGCAAACATGAGCTACGAGACCATTCTTTACGGGAGAAAGGGAAGGATCGGGACGATCACCCTGAACCGGCCCGAGAAGTTCAACACCATACGGCCGCCCATGCCTGCGGAGATCGAATCGGCTCTGGCGGAAGCGAATGCGGACGGAGAAGTGCGGGTCATCGTCCTGCAGGGAGCGGGCGAGGCCTTTTGCGCCGGCTTCGATTTTTCCGGGGGACTCGAGCACTTCGCCGGCTGGGGCGGGCAGCCCGACGGCCGGGCCTGGGACCCGGGAAGGGACCTGATGATGGTGGCGAGCCCGTTCACAGGCCCTGTGCCCAAGTTCATGAGCATCTGGAGAAGCCCCAAGCCGGTGATCGCCAAGGTGCACGGATGGTGCGTGGGCGGCGGCTCGGACATGGCCCTTCTTTCCGACGTGATCATCGCAGCCGAGGACGCAAGATTCGGCACCCCCTATTCCAGGGTCTGGGGGTGCTACCTGACCGGGATGTGGTTCTACCGCCTGGGGCTGACGAAGACCAAGCTGCTCGCCCTGACCGGGGACAGCCTGTCCGGCAGGGAGGCGGCCGAGATGGACCTCATCAACATCGCGGTTCCGAGGGACAAGCTCGATGAGGAGGTCGAGTACTGGGCGAACCGGATGGCCCAGTGCCCCGTCTCCCAGCTCGCGGCCATGAAGCTCTCCGTGAACCAGGCTTTTGACAACATGGGGCTCGCCAACACCCAGCTTGTCGGGTCGATCCTCGACGGCTACATGCGGAACACGCCCGAGGCCCTGGAGTTCGTCAAGACGGCCAAGGAGAAGGGAGTGGCGGCAGCCATCGCCGAGAGGGACCGGCCCTTCGGGGACTACAGCCAGGGGCCTCCCTCCATGAAGCCCGCCCGCGGGAAATAGCGGAAGGCGGGGCCCGGCAAACAAACGGGCAGGGTCTTGCGACCGTCCGCGTCGGCCCCTGCATCAAATGCATTGGGGAATTCATGCAAACACGAAACCTGCGTTGGGAGGTGCAAGGATGCGGCTGACCGCGGGAGACAAGGCAAGGGATTTCGAAGTGAAGGATCTTTCGGGCAGCAAGGTTTCCCTTGGGGAGTATCGGGGCAAGCGGTTGATGCTGTCTTTTTACCGGTACGCGTCGTGTCCCTTGTGCAACCTGAGGGTTCACGAACTTGCCGGGCATTACGATTCCATGAAGGAGAAGGGCTTGCTTATGCTCGCCTTTTTCCAGTCGCCGGAGGACAGTATCCGCCGATACGTGGGCAAGCAGGATCCCCCCTTCAGGATCGTGGCCGATCCGGAACGGAAGGTGTACCGCCTCTACGGGGTCGAGTCCTCATGGGCGGGTTTCCTGAAGGGATCCCTCCGGGTCTCCTCGATGATCGCTGCCGCAGGTAAGGGCTTTTTCCCCGGCAAGATGGAGGGCGACAAGGCGATGATACCGGCCGATTTCCTCATCGGCCCGGACCTGATCGTAGAGAGGGCCTACTACGGAGCCGATATCGGGGACCACATGCCTCTGGAGGACATCACGGCCTGGCTGGCGTCTTCGAAAAGCGAATAGTGCCGTATCAATCTTCCTCCAGGATTCCGTCCTTGAGTGCCTTCAGGTTGGGAACCGGCATCGGCGAAAGGAAGCCGTTCTCCGGGTTGAACATCATGCGGTAGGACACCGCCGCATTGCCCTGCCGGCTCATCACGTCCCATCCCCGCACCAGATAAGGGCACTCGTCGTTGAAGCAGATGTACATGTAGTCGTGTTGCCAGATGTTGAAAGGCGAATCCGGGATCAGCCACTTCTTCATCTTCCGGCCGCAGTGGGGGCAACACAGGGTCCTTTTGACCTCCTCTCGCTGCGCCCGCATCTGTTCGGCCGTCAGGGTCCGCGCTTCTTCCTGCGGGATGGACGGCCTTCGGATTCTCTTCGGATCCCCGCCCTTCTTCTCGGCATAGACAGCATAGATCGGATCACTCGGAAGCCCGCTGTCCGCGTACTTGTCATCCTTGGGCCTGGGCTTTCCCTTCGAGGTGAAAACCACCGGCTTCTCGAATCGTTCGCCGGCCCCGAAGTAGTCTTCCACCAGCAGGATACGTTCCGGCTCGCTCGATTCCCTCCAGACCTTCACCACCTTTTCCGGAAACATGCGGTTGGAAAAGATGACCAGGAAAAGCCCCCCCGGCTTGAGTATTCTCGCCACCTCGCGAAACACCTGAAAGGGCTTGATCATGTAGTCCACGGAGGCCGTGTTCAGGACCACATCGAAGCGGTTGTCTTCAAAGGGCAGGACGGGATCCATGTTCAGGTCGTGCAGTACGATTTCCGTCAGGGCCCGGTTCCTGGAAAGCTCGTTTTCATTCAGGCCGAGGCCCACGACCTCGTCGGCATCGATGGATTTGGGGATGTGGGAGTCCCACCCGGCCATCAGATCCAGGATGGCCGGCCTCTTTTCCACGACAAGCGTCCTGATGAGTCTCTCGACCGTGGCCAGGGCCACCGCGTCGAGGTGTTCCACAAACCGGTCACGGGAATAGAAATGCCTGTCATCGGATTCGTCGTTCCTGGAGAATCCGTCCCCGCTGTTCAAGAACTCCTCCATGCTGCAGCGAGCATTTTCTTCGAGGTGGGGGCTGTTCATCGATTCCTTCCTTTCTGTACCACCACGGCGCGTTCCCTTTACCGTGCGTCGGATGCCGAAATCGGGTTGATAACCTGGCCTGCCTCCCCAAGTGGGGAGGGATAATAAAGTCGTATATCTGCCGCGGCTGAGCCGCGGGCGAAGCGGCGGTATTGCTCGCCGTGACGACCGTCGGATCAAGCCGCCTGATGGACGGCGCTCCGCGCCGGCCTCAGGCGGCTGCTCCAGCCGCGGCAGATGGCACGGCGCGAAGCGTCCGTGCCATCTAAATTTAGATGCAATGGTGGGCACGTTCCGTCGCTCGGCAACCGCAGACCATTGGGAGGAAATCGGTAGCCGGAAACTACCCCCCTCAGCGGGACAGGCCTCGAAGGAATTCCAGCACCGCCCGGTTCCATCGGCCCGGATCTTCGAAGTAGGTGGAATGCCCGCTCGCCGGTATCTCGATGACCCGGGCACCTGCCATGAAACCCGCGGCAGCCCGGATGTCCTCGCCGGGAAACAGGGGATCCAGGGAGGAGGCCACGAAGAGCACAGGGGCCGCAAGCCCCCGGAGATCATCCTTCGTATAGCCAGTCTGCATCAGTTCCAGGAAGGCCGACATGGGGGTGGGCGGCGCGAGGCTCGAGATCTGCGTGTACAGAAAGGCCCTGGCAGGCTCCCTTTCCGGGAAGTCCGGGGCCAGGCAGGGATGCTCCCCGCCTACGGGCAGGTTCGGCTGGAGAAGTGCTGCGGCGACACGTTCGCGGGCCTGCCGGGTCTCCTCGGAGGGGTCCGAAACCCGGATGCCGCCGATCGTGTTGGCCATGACCAGGGACCTGACACGGTCGGGATACCGCAGGGCGAACCCCAGAATGACCCATCCGCCCATGGACTGGCCCACGAGATGGGCCCTGTCGATTGCCAGGTGGTCCAGAAGGGCCGCCAGGTCCATGACCGCAGCGCCGGGCCCGGATCGATCCGACCGATTCGTGGAACGGCCGAAGCCGCGCTGATCCCAGGTAACGACCCTGTACCGGGATACGAAGACAGGAACCTGCTGATACCAGCTCGCGTGGTTTCCTCCCGCCCCGTGGCAGAACACGACAGCCTCCCCCTCGCCGGAGGCCTCGTAATAGATCTCCTCGCCGTCGGAGGCGAGGAACCCTGTCGAGCGCTCGAACGCCTTCCTGCCAGGCTCTTGCATGGGCGACCTCTCAAAGGGTGATGTGGTAGGAATCGGTGACCCCGTCGAGAAAAAGAAAGCTCTTCGCCCTTACCGATATGACCTCAGCCTCCGGGTGGCTCAGAAACTGCTTCATGTCGGGATGCCGGACCAGGAACTGCTCCAGGATCCGCTTCCTCTTCCCCTCGTTCTCAACCGCGTGAAAGATGCCGTGTACGGTCAGGGCCTGGATCTTTTCCCGCTCGATGGGCAATCGATCGCACCGGTTGTCCACGAGGAGGCTCACCTGCTCATTGGCGAGAAGGTTCGCGTACTTGGTCGTGGCTCTGTGCGTAACCATGTAGATCCATTCCGCTTCCTCGTCCGCCACATAGGCCATCAGCGAGCAGTGAGGCTTGCCCTCCCGCGCGGTTGCCAGGACGCACATGTCCTTTTCTTTGAGAAACGACTTGATTCGGTCTTGCATTCTCGGGTGCCTTTCGCCTCTGTCCTCCGGATGATTCCCTCGGGGCGGGGCGGGCCTCGGAGGAATCCCTCTCGTTGCACGTAGATTCTCAGGTACATTCTAGGGAACTTCCCGGGGGCAGGCAAATCGATCCGTTCGGTCGCCTCATCCGCAGCGAACGCGCGGGTCGAGGCTCGGGTCGAAGGGAACAGGCCCGGCGACCACCGGTCTTCCGACACGCTGCGCAATCGTCCGCAGCATTCCCCGGAAGAGCCACACGTGGACCGGATAGAAGGCCCACCAGTAAAGAATCCCGAAAATTCCCCTGGGGAGAAATGTGGAGATCTGCCGCAGCTCGCTCTCCCCGTCTGCCGTCCGCATCACGCGAAACTCCAGGGTGGCCTCTCCGGGAAGCTTCATTTCGGCGAGCAGCAAGAGCCGGTTCGGCGGGCTCACCTCCAGGACCCTCCAGAAGTCCAGGGCGTCTCCGGCGTACAGTTCCTCGGGATGCCTGCGGCCCCTCCGTATCCCGCTCCCCCCTGAAAGCATGTCCATCCAGCCGCGAACGACCCAGAGAAAATCCCCGAAATACCAGCCGTTGGAACCGCCCAGCCTGCTGATGGGCACCCAGAGCTCCTCCGGCTCGGCCCGCAGCCGGATGCGGTGGGCGCACGTCAGCGCGGTTCCCCCGGCATACGGGGCATCCCCTTCCCGGACCCACTCAGGGGGCGCAACGCTGCCTGCATCGGTCCAGCTCGTCTCCACGCGCTGCTGCGCGACCCGCTCGAGGGCGAGGCGTATGGCCTCCCGGCAGGTCAGGCGGGCGCCGGGTATCATATCCAGGATCCGGTTGTCCTTGCACAGGACCGGAACCGAGAGCCCTTCGGCCAGAGGCCTGGCGATCGAGGCGTGGACCGGGGTAACCAGATGGATCCAGTAGGAACTGAGCCTCGGTGTAAGGACCGGAACCGGCACGACCAGGCGCTTTCTCAGGCGGGCCTCTTCCGCATATATGTCCATGATCTGACGGTAGGTCAGGATCTCCGGGCCCCCGATCTCCAGGATTTCGCCTCGGGTCTCATCGTTCTCCAGACAACCCTTGAGATAGCGAAGAACGTCCCGGATCGCGATCGGCTGGGACGGCGTGCGCACCCATCGGGGCGTGACCATGACCGGAAGTCGGTCGACCAGATAGCGCAGAATCTCGAAGGAAGCGCTTCCGGACCCCAGGATCATGCCGCACCGGAGGTAGGTGCAGGGAACCGGGCCGGAACGCAGAATTCCGGCCACTTCGTGGCGGGAACGAAGATGCTTGCTCAGGACGCCCCCCTCTTCCCCGAGACCTCCGAGGTAGATGATCCGATCGGCGCCCGCGTCCCGCGCGGCCGCCGCCATGTTGGCCGCCGCTTCCCGGTCCTTCTGCTCGAAGCTCCTGTGGGAGCCGCTCATGGAGTGCACGAGGTAGTAGATCGCCCAGCACCCTTGCGCGGCCCGGGTTAAGGAATCCCGGTCCAGGGCGTCGCCGGCCGCGATCTCTATGCGCGGGTGCCCTGCCCAGGGCCGGCAGGTCAGCTTGCCCACGGAACGGGCCATGGCCCGGACCCTGTAGCCTGATTCGAGGAGGAGAGGAACGAGCCTCCCTCCCACATAACCGGTTGCCCCGGTGACCAGAACCGGCCCGGACCTGTTCGTAACCATGAATACCTCCTCTCACGCGATTCACGCGGTCAAGCGCTCGAAAGAAAGGGATGCATGCATCCCTCATAACGATCCATGCATCTCTTCCCTCGACGGCAAGAGAGCCCCGGCCCTGCCGACGTCTATCGATGAGCAGCCTCTCCAGCCCCCAGGAAGAGAAGAACCTTGCCGAAGGTACCCGAGATCCGAATCCGGCTTGCCAACCAGTCCCCGGTCAATCCCCGCGGGGATTTCGTCCTGTACTGGATGATAGCAGCCCGGAGAGTCGAGAGAAACTTCGGGCTCCAGCGGGCCGTGGAGTGGTGTACGGAACTCGGCAAGCCGCTGGTGGTGTTGGAGGCGCTTCGCTGCGGCTACCCATGGGCCAGCGACAGGCTTCACCGGTTCATCCTGGACGGGATGGTCGACAACCGCGAGCGGCTGCTGGGAAAGCCGGTGCTCTACTACCCGTACCTCGAGTTCGCCCACGGCGAAGGAAAAGGCCTTCTGCGCGCCATGGCCGAACTGTCCTGCACCGTCGTGACCGACGATTTTCCGACCTTCTTTCTTCCCCGCATGCTCGAGGCCGCCGGGCCGAGGCTTCCGGTCCGCCTTGAGGCCGTGGACTCGAACGGAATCCTCCCCATGGCCGCCACGGACCGTGTGTTCCTGACCGCCTTCTCGTTCCGGAGGTTTCTGCAGGGCACATTGCGGGAGCACCTGGGGTCTGCGCCGGTGGAGGATCCTATCGGGGGCGCTTCTCTGCCTGCCCCTCCTGCTATCACCGGCAAACTCCGAAAAAGATGGCCCGTCGCGGGCCCCGGGGTTCTTGCTGCCGATGCCCAAGGGTTGAAGGCCTTCGCGATCGACCACCGGGTGGAGCCCTCTCCGATCCGCGGCGGCGCGAAAGAGGCCTCCGCCGCCCTGGACAGGTTCCTGGCAGAGCGGCTCGACCGTTACGCCGAGGAGGGAAATCACCCTGACAGCGAGGTAACCAGCGGCCTTTCTCCCTACCTTCACTTCGGGCACATCTCCTCCCACGAAGTCTTCGCCCGGCTCGCCCGGCACGAGGCGTGGTCCCCGCGCCGGCTCGCTGCAAAGGCCACGGGCGGCAGGTCCGGCTGGTGGCGGATGAGCGAGGGGGCGGAACGGTTCCTCGACCAGTTGATCACCTGGCGGGAACTGGGCTACAACATGTGCTCCAAGAGATCGGATCACATGGACTTCGACTCCCTGCCCGACTGGGCCAGGGAAACCCTGGAGCGGCATGCCCGGGATCCTCGCCACACCGTCTATTCGTTGCAGGAGTTTGAGGCCGCCCGAACCCACGATCCCCTCTGGAATGCGGCCCAGAGGCAACTGCTCCGGGAAGGGCGCATACACAACTACCTTCGCATGATCTGGGGAAAGAAGATCCTCGAATGGTCGCCTTCCCCCCGGCAGGCCCTGGCGATCATGATCGAACTGAACGACAAGTACGCTCTGGACGGCAGGGACCCGAACTCCTACAGCGGGATCTTCTGGACGCTGGGACGCTACGACCGACCCTGGGCGCCGGAGCGCCCGATTCTTGGAAAGATTCGGTACATGAGTTCGGGCAACACGGAGCGAAAGCTCCGCCTCAAGAACTACCTCAAGCGTTACGGTTCCTGAATGATTCAGGCTCGCAGGAGGAAAGGGGCGGATATTATGCTTCTACCCGCCCCTGTCGGACCGCGGGTTCAAGATGCTCACATGCAGGAGGTGAGCCGAATGAAACGGTCTCATGTTCACCCGTCCAGCCAGGACTTCAGATCAGGTGTTACGGCTATGTCGGGTTCCCTCTCGCCTGTGAGCTCGGCGACCACCTTGTCATACTTGGTTCTCCAGATGTTGTGGTCGTCCGCGAACCCCTGCAGGTGTGCCTCTCCGATACGGGCGGCCATCACCATGTCCTTGCCGGCCCCGTCCACGTCTCCCAACTCGGAAAGGGTGGTTCCCCTGCTGAAGTAGGCGATCCCGTAACGGTCATCCAGCTCGATCGCTCTGTCGAAATCCGCCTTCGCCTTCTCGCGGTCCCCCTTACTCAGGTGGGCCAGACCCCGGAAATGGTAGGCACGAGGGTCGTTCGGGTTCAGTTCGAGGGCCTTTTCGAAATCTTCCAAGGCCTTGTCGAACTCCCCGACCTTTGCCCGGGCCGCCCCGCGGCTCATATAGGCGGACTTGAATTGGGGGTCCGAGTCGATGGCCTTGGAAAAGTGATCGATGCTTCTCTCATACTCTCCTCGGGCAAACAGGTTGGCACCCTCGGAGAACATATCGTATGCTTTCGAATTCGCATTCATTCTCTTATCTCCCTTTTGTCAGAGATCGTTGCGATCATCCACTCAGCAACCTTTTGTCGGGAAAAAGCCTCTTTCCCTATATCACGCCAGAACACGCCAATTCCTACTGTGCAAGTATTGTAAGATCTGTCCTTTGGATGACAAGCCCCAGGTCGATGTTTCAGGCAGAGGCAGAAGATGGGAAGACTGTACCGGATTCACAGGCGCCAGCGTCTTCCGATCGAGAACCGGGCCGCCTGGGATTTCTTTTCGGACTGCAGGAACCTCTCGAAGATCACCCCCGCTTACCTGGGGTTCAGCTTCGCAGGGGAGCCTCCGGAAAGCATGTACGAGGGGATGATCATCACCTACAAGATACGTCCCTTGCTTGGAATCCCGGTCACCTGGGTCACGGAGATCACCCATGTGGCCGAGCCTTCCCGTTTCGTCGACGAACAGCGGTTCGGCCCCTATCGATTCTGGCACCACAAGCATCTCTTTCGGCCCATCCCGGGCGGCGTGGAGATGGAGGACATCGTTGACTATTCCCTGCCTTTCGGCCCACTGGGCCGCGTGACCCATGCCCTCCTTGTCCGAAAGAAGCTCGAGGACATTTTCGATTACCGGGAAGGCACATTGAGGCGGATGTTCGGGGAAATCCCATAAAGGCAACAACGAGCAAGCCTGCCGTCCGGAACGGGTGGACAAGAGAACGAGCGGATTTCGACAACTGAAGGCGGCCGGCCGAATCCATAACAAAAAACCGTTTTCAGGCAAGGGGTGCTTTCCATGGGCATCGCACAGATGATCCTGTTCGGATGGCTCGGGATGGCCCTGATGATGGCCGTTCTCTACGGGATAGCCCGGATCAACAAGAATGCCGGAATCGTGGATGCGGGATGGGCGACGGGCCTGGCCATCCTGGCCGTCTTCTATGCTCTGGCGGCGGACGGTTCGGCCGCCAGGAGGCTTCTGCTTGCGGCCCTGGCGGGATTCTGGGGGATCCGGCTGGGCTCTTATCTCTTCTTCAACCGCTTCCTCGGCAAGCCCGAGGACGGAAGGTACCGGGAACTGCGGAGGCGGTGGGGTAGCCGTGCGGAACCGAGTTTCTTCCTGTTTTTCCAGTTTCAGGCGGGCCTGGACGTCCTATTCTCGCTTCCCTTCCTGGCGGTCGCCTTCAACGCGAAGCCGACCCCGGGGGTCTTGGACCTGGTGGGGGCCCTCGTCTGGGCCGTGGCCGTGCTCGGGGAAACGACAGCGGACCGGCAACTGGCCCGGTTCCGCGCCCGGCCGGAAAACCGGGGAAAGACCTGCAACCAGGGGCTGTGGCATTATTCGCGCCACCCGAACTACTTTTTCGAGTGGATCCACTGGTTCGCCTACATCTTCCTGGCTGCAGGGTCTCCCCTGTGGTGGCTCACCCTCCTCGGGCCGGTTCTGATGGCGCTGTTCCTGCTCAAGATCACCGGGGTTCCTTACACCGAGCAGCAGTCGCTCAAAAGCAAAGGGGAGTCGTACCGCGAGTACCAGCGAACCACCAGCCCCTTTATCCCATGGTTTCCCAAGAAATCGGGTCGGCCCTAAACGGGGATGAAAGAGCGCATTGAAGGATCCGATGAACAAAACCCGGAGGGCCATGATCCAAGCTGCATCCCCCTATGAATTCCAAGAACCTACCGCCGGTTCGAGCCATCTATACCCCATAGACCGAAAAGGAGGTGCAAGTGAGAGCCGCTCCGGGAAGAAAATGCAAGGTCTTGATCCTCATCACCATCGTTCTCGCGTGGGCGGGAAGTTCTCTCGGCGAGGATCGAGCCACAGGGAATCGACTGAAAGAAATCGAGTCCCTTTTCAACAATTTCAACAAGGATACCCTGGACCTCGCGGATGATTTCTACGACCCGGATGTGATCTTCCTCGACCCGGTCGTGGAACTGCGCGGGCGGGACGCCCTGAAGGCCTACTACGCGGGCATGTACGATAACGTCACGAGCATCCGCTTTGATTTTTCCGGCGGAATCGAGAAAGATGATGAGGCGGTGGCCTTCTGGACCATGGAGGTCCGCGCCCGGGGTCTGAAGGGGGGCGAGCCGCTTTTCCTGGAAGGCGCCTCCCACATCCGTTTCGGGGGCGAATCGGGCAAGGCGGTCTATCACCGGGACTACTTCGACATGGGGGCATTTGTTTACGAAAACATCCCCGTGCTCGGTTCGATCATCCGCTACACCAAGGGCCGGCTCGCAAGACGCGGCAAGGAATGACCGACCCTTCCTTCCCACGAACCGACCCGCGAGCGGTCAGGCCTGCGATGCGCGATCCGTTCAAACAAGGAACCCGGCTCCGATGGTGGAACTGAACGTTCTGACCCTGAACCTCCGGAAAGAGACGGAGGAGGACGGCGAGAACAACTGGCCGGTGCGGGTGAGCGTGGTGATCCGGCTGATCCGGGAGTTCTTGCCTCACCTGATAGGCACGCAGGAGGGCAGAAGACCGCAAATCTACGAACTTCTGAATGCGCTGGACGAGTATGCCATCGCCGACTTCCATCGGGACTGGGACCCGGAACGCTTCTATCCCTGCATCTTTTACCGCCGTGACTCGGTGAAAATTCTCGAGAGCGGGGATCGGTGGCTCTCCGAGACGCCCGAAATCCACGCGAGCAAGAGCTGGGGAAGCGCCTTTCCGCGGCTGGCCACCTGGGCCCGGTGCAGGTCGCGGGTCTCCTCGACCGATTTCTTGTTCGCCTGCACCCACATGGATCACGTAAGCGCGGAAGCGAGATCCGGGCAGGCCAGGGTTCTCAGGAATCTGCTGGAGGAGAAGAACCGAGACGGCCTCCCCGTGATTCTGGTGGGCGATTTCAACGACGTCCCCGGATCCGCGCCCTATCAGACCCTGACCTCCTTGCTGAAGGACGTGTGGCTGGACACCCACTCCTGGAATGCGGGCGAGGGAACCTGGCACGGCTTTTCAGGAAAGGCGCAGAAAGGGCGGCTGGACTGGATCCTCGCAAGCCCCGGAGTGCAGACTCGTGAGGTCAGGATTCTTCGAAGCGCCTATCAGGGGCGGTACCCCTCCGACCATTTCCCGGTATACGCCACCCTGCAGGTAGGCGGTTCTGGACCCGCAGAAAGGGACAAGGCGTCATAGACCCAATCCCGTTCGGTCCTGGCAAGGCGGGGCTGCCCGTCCCGCAGCCTGTTCAAGTTCCTTTCATGTTCTCCTTTTCGATCAACGCGGTTCCTCTGAACCGAGCAGGCTGAGGAGAAGGCTGCGGCTCGGCCGGTAGTGGTACTCGCACTGTTCGTCCGGATAGCGGGAAGACCGGCCCACGGGGCAGGCGTCGCGAACCGCAAGCCAGAGCCTCCAGCTCTCCGATACCTTCTTTGCCATGGGTGCGTCCTTGGAGGCCGCCACCGCCCGATCCAGCGCGGGGAGGCAGGGCTTGCGGCAGGGCGTGCAGGGGTCCGGCGCAGGGGCCGGTCCGGCCCATGGCCAGTCCTCGTCGAGCACAAGGACGGCTCGCAGAGCGATCCAGGGCCCGTGCACCGGATGAATGCTCAGATGGCTGGGCGAGGTGTGGGCAAGGCCTGCGATCCTCGCGGCCCGCTGTATGGCGACAGGGCCGGGCTCCGAGCTGTGGGCCCACCGGGCCTCGCAGGCCAGGGGAAGGCCCTGAACCAGGCCTCGGACCGTCTCCGCCACGTAGGTATTTACCGGATGATCCGATTCGCGAAGCTTCTCGGATGCCCTCAGGGCCTCGAGGAAGGCAGGCCAGAACGCGCGGCTGTTGCCAAGCAAGACGCCGACAGGGCCCTGTCTTCCGAAGTCGGGAAGAAGGTAGGCACGGGGAACGGACCGATTGTATGCATCGACGGGAAACGCGGAACAGAGGTCCAAGCCTGGCCGCTCTGCGGAACGGCCCAACGTCTCAAGGAGTTGCCGCAATTCGTTCGAATGCACTTCTCATGACCCCCTGTTGTCTCGTGTCCTTCCTTGCATTGTAGGTGGGCCGATGCTTACGGCACAAGAGGGGGGGGCGCGCCCGTCTGCCGGCAGAGATCAGGCCGCACGGGCCCTTTTCGAGGCGGGAACGTACGAATGATCTTCCCCTCTGGGACGCCCGGACAATCGGGCGCCCCAGGAAGGAGAGGATCCTGTTGCGCAAAGGTATGCGTGATTACAGAGGGTCGATCTGGGCCACGGTCCCGTCCTGGAATTGGGCAAGAAGGAAGACGTCGGCCACCTGATTGACGGCAAAGATGTTCACAATACTCCCTGCCGGGATCGCCGGTGTCGCGAACGTGAGGTCGGGGACCGCATCGTTGTCCACGTCGAACCCGATCGTGTAGGCCCCGGCCGGAAGGATCAGATACTCTCCGATATCGCGGAAGTTCACATTTTCGTATAACAATATCGGATTCAGCAGATCGCTGACCTCCCAGATGTCCACCTCACCCACGTCCGGGGCCACATGAATCGCACGAAGACGTATGTTTCCCGTACCGGTGCTGCTCAGATCGTCTTCAAGCAACAGGGCCTCGATCGGTGCGGCAAGCTCGTTGAAGGCAACTGCGGTGTACGCCTTGTTCGCCTGGAGCTGCAAGGGGCCGATATCCAGGACGCTCGGCGGCGGAGGCGGCGCCCCGGCCGCAGTGACGTTGAATGTGTAGGAACCTGCATCCGCGTCTACGAAAGGTGTCGATTCCCCGAAGGCGAGATCCTCGATGGCTGCCGGCGGGGTGCCGTTGACGTAAATATCGACAGCGGGCGCGTCGGGAGAGAGGTGGATCGCGCGCACTCTCGCCTCGCCCACAGGGGCCTGCGCCTCTTCCTCATCATCATCACCGCACCCGTAGCCTCCCAGCGCGATCAGGGCCGCTGCGAACAGGACCAGCCCCCGGAAAAATGCCTTTTGAAGCAGATCGTTGCTAAATGCCCAAATCTTCATGGCTTCCTCCTTCCGATTGCTTGATGTTCAATGGATTGTCTTGGGATTGTCTTGGAACCAAACGAGTCGGTCGGGACTATGCTTGTCGGAGCTTGCCTGGCGCAATTGATCAAGCTCTTTGTTTTTTTGCATTTCAGCTTTTCGTTTTGTAGTGCCCCGCAAAGACTATAGATGCCGAATGGTCGACCTTAATTCTAACTTTCAGACGTTCCTTGCGAACGGGGGGTTCCAGGGAAAAGCTGGTAGGGAATCGGCAGGGGAAGCCTATGATTCGGAGAGGGAAAGCAAGGTGGATCTGAGGTTGGCCTTCTTGCTCTTCAGGCCCAGCTTTCTGCGGATGTTCTTCCTGTGGAAGTCCACCGCGCTCGCGGAAATATTGAGGAAGCGGGCGATTTCCTTGGTCATCTTTCCATCCTTGACCAGGCCGGCCACCTGGATCTCCTGGGGCGTCAGCCCGTAGTAGCTCGACGTGAGGCGATCCAGGAACGGCGAGACAATCTCCTGAAGATTCGACTCGACGACTCGCACGCATTCCGCAGCCTCCGTCTGCAGCCTCATTCCTTTCAGCCTCTCCAGGTACGGAAGAACCCTCTGCTTGACGTTCCCGAGAACCCGTTCCTCGAATTCCTTCCTGTCCGCTTCCCGCCTCTCGAGAAGCACCTTGAGGGCGGTGTTGATTTCGCCCAGGTCCCGGGTCTTTCCCTCAAGCTCTCGCTCACGCTCCCCGAGCCGTTCTTCCGCCCTCTTGAGCGCCGTGATGTCCTCGTGCGAGACGACCACGCGCAGCGGCCCCGGGCCGTCCAGGCGCACGGCCCGCATGAAGTACCATCGCTTCTCGGTCGGCGAGTGGCACGGATACTCGATCGAATACTCCTGCTCTTCTCCGGAGAGCACGGACCGGATGCCTCGGGCCACCTCCCCGGCCTCCTCCGAGTATTCGCCCTCGGCCGCATCGCAGACGGCCAGGTAATTCATTCCGATCGTGTCGCGCGCGCTTCCGCTCGTGTTCTTCCTGCCGTACTCGTTCCACTCCAGGTTCGTGGCGATGATCGTGCCGTCGGCATCGAGAAGCGCCACGTGGATCGACAGGGCATTCAGCACGGTCTTTCCGAGTCCCTCCAGAAGGGCCGCCTTCTGTTCCCCGGCCTCGGCAAGCCTTCGCTCCAGCCTCTCGATCTCTTCGAGCAGATCCTTCTGACCGGGCGAGACCTTCATGCGGAATCCCTCGGTACGAAAACCAATGTACTCCTCCCCTCATCTATGATACATAATGTGCTGTTTTGGAATCAAAAATATCTGATCGGGATCCTCTGTCGAAAGATCTTGAGCACCAGCCCTCCAGAGCCCTGCGACCGCCCTATGCAAGCGGATGACCGCCGCATACAGATACTGAAAACGCTGCTCGCCTCCCAGAGGCTGGCCGTTCTGGCCACCCAGAGGGGGGGGCAACCCTATGGCAGCCTCGTTTCGTTCGCCGCCACGCAGGACATGCGGGAGATCCTCTTCGCAACGACCCGCGCAACCCGCAAATACGAGAATCTGCTTGCAGAGCCGCGGGTGGCGCTGCTGATCGACAACCGATCGAACAAGGAATCGGACATCCACGAGGCCACGGCGGTGACCGCCACCGGGCGGGCCGAGGAACTGGCAGGAGCAGACCGGGAGGTTTACCTGGATCTCTATTTGAGAAAGCATCCGTATCTTCGAGATTTTGTCCTCTCGCCCACCTGCGCCCTCCTCCGGGTGAAGGTGACGACCTATTACATGGTGAACCGATTCCAGGAAGTCACCGAACTCCACGCGGGACAATGGACCTGATCCTTCCCCTCGATTTCGTGCGCCCGGAAGAGGGCCCCTTCATCGGCGGCAAGTGTCTTGCCCTCGCCCTCATGAGGCGAAGAGGCTTCCGGGTGCCGGAAACCCTGTGCGTCCGGACCGAGGCCTATCAGGAATTCGTCGAGCGAAACGGGCTCCGGGAGCGTATCCTGCTCGAACTCAACCGGAAGGACTTCCGGGACATGCGCTGGGAGGAGATCTGGGACGCCTCTCTGCGGATTCGCAACCTCTTCCTGACCACCCCGATGCCGACGGCCCTCGCCGAGAGGCTCGGGCCGGTGATCGAAGGCCGCTTCGGCGACGCTCCCGTGGTAGTGAGATCCTCAGCGCCCGGCGAGGACTCGGCAGCGGCCTCCTTCGCGGGCCTGCACGAGTCCTACGTAAACGTGCGCGGCACGGAATCGATCCTGGATCACCTGCGAAAGGTGTGGGCATCCCTGTGGTCGGATGCGGCGTTGCTCTACCGGCGGGAACTCGGGTTGGACGTGGAGAGGAGCACCATGGCCGTGGCCGTCCAGGAAATCGTCACCGGCGACTGCTCCGGCGTGGCGTTCGGTGTGAATCCGAACGACCCTTCCCAGGCGGTCGTCGAATCGGTCTACGGGCTCAACCAGGGCCTGGTGGACGGCGCCGTGGAGCCGGACAGGTGGATCCTGGACAGGCAGAGCGGGGTGGTGATCGAGCACAGGGAGGCCAGGAGGGAGCGGCGAATGGTCGCCGCATCCCGAGGGGTTTCCCTGGAACCTCTTCCCCCGGAGCTCTCCGGGAGGCCGCCGCTTGCGCCCGAGCAGGTCGCTCTCGTCTTCCGGTTCGCAAAGGATCTGGAGAAGCTCTTCAGGGCGCCCCAGGATGTGGAATGGACGTTTCGCGGGGGCGAGGCCTTCGTTCTGCAGTCGCGGCCCGTGACCGCGGGCAGCGATGCGCAGCAGGGGGATCAGCGGCCCTGGTATCTGAGCCTTCGCAGGAGCTACGAAAGCCTCAAGGCGATGCGCACGGCCATCGAGGGACGGCGGATCCCGGAAATGATCGAGGAGGCCCGGAAGCTCGCGCGCCTGGACCTGGCGGGCCTCCCGGACGCCGAACTCGCCGGGGAGATCCGCCGCCGGCAAGGGATTTTCGAAAAATGGAAAGACATCTACTGGGCGGAATTCATTCCCTTTGCCCACGGGGCGAGGCTTTTCGGCCGGGTTTACAACGACACCCTCAGGCCGTCCGACCCTTACGAGTTCGTCGACCTCCTCTCCGATTCGGGGATGATCAGCGTGGAACGCAACCGGATGCTCGGCGAGATGGCCGGCCGAATCCGGCGGGACCCGGGGCTTGCCCGGGACCTGCGGGAAGGCAACGGGATCGCGGACCCGGTCTTTTCCGAACTCCTGGACCGCTTCCTCGACAGGTTCGGCCCCCTGGCAACGCCGTCCTCCTCCAAGGAAAAGGCGGTTGACGGGATCTTGCGGCTCGCCCTCGAGATGGCCTCGTCGCCCCGCGCCCGGGAGAGTGCAACGCCAACGCGCCGGGAAGAGCTCGAGGCAGCCTTTCTCGGAAGGTTTGAGGGAGAAAGGAGGCAGGAGGCCCTCGACCTTCTCGATCTGGCGCGGGCGAGCTACAGGCTCCGAGACGACGACAACCTCTACCTGGGCAGGATCGAGGCCCAACTGGGCGCAGCGGTCGAGGTCGCCAGAGGCCGTCTCAGGACGCGGGGCGCTCCGGCGGAGCCCGAGGGGCTCGGCACGGACGAACTGATCGAATGCCTGGTGGATCCGGCCCGCGTTCCGCGCCCGGCGGATCCAGGAGCGGACGTCCCGAGGCCGGCGGGCCAGGGATTCATCCAACGGGCCAGGCAGCTCATCGGTCAACCCGCAGGGCCGGGGATCTCCCAGGGCGCCGCGAGGGTGATTCTTCGGCCGTCCGACCTTCTGGAGTTCAAATCGGGGGAGATCCTTGTCTGCGACGCCCTGGACCCCAACATGACCTTTGTCGTCCCTCTGGCGGCCGGGATCGTCGAGCGCAGGGGCGGGATGTTGATCCACGGAGCGATCATCGCCCGAGAGTACGGACTGCCCTGCGTGACCGGTGTGCCCGAGGCCACCCGACGCATCCGCACGGGCGACACCCTCACCGTGGACGGCTACCTGGGGATCGTGATCCTCGGCGAAGACGCGGTGAGACGACAAACAGGAGGTTGAAGGGTTCCGATGCAAACCAGGAAGACCAAGATCGTCTGTACCATCGGCCCTGCCAGCGCATCCCGCAGGGTGCTCAAAGAGCTCCTTCTCGCAGGGATGAATGTGGCCCGATTGAACTTCTCCCACGGCACGCACGAAGATCACGGGAAGGCGCTGCTGACTGTTCGCTCCCTGTCGGAGAGGCTTGGAAGGCCCGTGGCCATTCTGCTGGACCTGCAGGGCCCCAAGATCCGGACCGGCAGGCTCGAAGGAGGGTCCGTGGTGCTCAAGGCCCGGCAGGAGTGGGTGGTCACTCCGCGGAAGATAGTCGGCAAGCCGGGGATCATCCCGGTGAGCTACCCGCGCATCGCCCGGGAACTCGCAAGAGGGGACCGGATTCTTCTCGCCGACGGCGAGATGGAGCTCGAAGTGGTCTCCAGGAAGGGGCGGGATCTCGTATGCCGCGTCCTGACCGGAGGGATCCTGGGCGAGCGCAAGGGCGTCAACCTGCCGGGCGTGAAGACCGTGCTGCCGAGCCTGACCCGGAAGGACAGGGAGGACATCCGCTTCGGTATCGAAATGGGAGTCGACTACATGGCCCTGTCCTTTGTCCGAAGCGCAAGGGACGTACTGGCCCTGAAGCGCCTCCTGAAGGCCAGGGGCGCGAACATCCCGGTCATCTCCAAGATCGAGAAGCCGCAGGCCCTCGAAGATCTCGAGGCGATCCTGGAGGCCTCCGACGGCGTGATGGTGGCCCGGGGCGATCTCGGGGTCGAGCTTTCGCCCGAGAAGGTGCCCATCGCCCAGAAGCGCATCATCCGGCTGGCCAACGAAAAGGGCAAGTGGGTGATCACGGCCACACAGATGCTCGAGTCCATGACCGAACACGCCCGGCCGACCCGGGCCGAGACCTCGGACGTCGCCAATGCCATCCTCGACGGAACCGATGCGGTCATGCTGTCCGGCGAGACGTCGGTGGGCCGGTATCCGGCCGCCTCGGTCCGGATGATGGACCGGATCGCCCGGGAGACGGAGCGCGCGTTCCCGGCCGGCTCGATCTCGGCCCCTTCGCGCCGCGGCCAGGCCAAGGGCATCCCGGATGCCATCAGCCTTGCAGCCTGCGCCGCCGCGGACAGCCTGGGGCTCAAGGCGATCTGCTGCTTCACAAAATCGGGCTTCACCGCAGGGCTCGTCTCCAAGCACAGGCCCACGGTCCCGATCATCGCATTCACGCACGATCGGGCCGTGCAGAGGAGGCTTTCCCTCTACTGGGGGGTCAGCGCCCGAATCGTGCCCCTGAAGAGGCACACCGAGGCCATGTTCGAGGCCCTTGAGGGACAGCTTCTGCGGGAACGGATGGTCAGAACCGGGGACGAAGTAGCCATCGTGGCCGGAATTCCTCTCATGATCGGCGGGATCGCCAACCTGCTCAAGCTCCACGTCATCGGCGAAAAGGCCTGAACGAAACCGTGGGCTCGACCTCCGTCCGGACAGAGGCCCGGGACATGAATCCGGAAACCGAACCTCGCCGCTTCTACGGCTGGTGGCTCCTCTTCTTCCTGTGGGTGATCTACACCCTTCCGATCGGCTTCGCCTTTTACAGCCCGGTCGTCCTGGCGCCGTTCATGATTCAGGACCTGGGGTGGTCGCGAGGCCGGATCATGACCGGGGTGACGGCCATCATGCTGGTTTTCGGGATCACCTCCCCCCTGACCGCCTGGATGATCATGCGCATGGGCGCCCGCAGGACGATCGCGATCGGGGGGTGCATCGCCGCCTCGGCCGCCTTCCTGGTGAGCCGGCTGGGCCATGTCTTCCCCCTGTTCGTCGCCTTCGGGGTCCTGCAGGGCCTGGGGGTCTCGCTTTCCGCCATGATCCCGGTCCAGACGGTCGCGATCGCCTGGTTTCACGCCCGCCGTGCCCTGGCCCTGGGCCTCGTGTTGGGAGGAGGCGCCGTGGGAGGCTTCCTGGCGCCGCAGTTCATCAACTGGGCGGTGATCCGGGCGGGGGGCAACTGGCGCCTCGGCTTTCTGCTGATCGCGCTTGCCTCCCTGGCGGGCGCTGCGGTGGCCCTGCTGGCCGTCCGCAACCGGCCCGCGGATGTGGGCCAGCAACCGGACGGCGAGCATCCCTGGGCGCGTTCTGAAGAGGCGGCGGGCGGGCCACGCCACGCCGCCCGCACCCACCGGACGGCCGACCGGTGGACGGTTCGGGAGGCCCTGAAAACGCGCGCCCTGTGGCTGCTCATCCTGGCGATCACGGGAACCTTCTACATGTGGCAGGTCATCGTGACGCAGGGTCCCCTCCACCTGCAGGACCGGGGCTTCGAGCCCGCCACGAGCGCCTTTCTCTACAGCCTTGCCATCGGCCTGAGCATCGTGGGCCGTTTCGCGACCGCCGGCCTGGGCGACCGGATCGAGCCGAAGATCCTCTTTGCCGCAGGCTCTCTTTGCGTGTTCGCGGGCGGGATCCTGTTCTGGTTCGTCTCCCCAAAGGCGATGTGGACCGCCTACCTCTACCCGCTGCTGGCAGGCTTCGGTTTCGGCGCGGCCTATGTCTGCATTCCGACGATCACGGGCAACTACTGGGGGCCGGACGCCTTCCCGGGGTTGAGCGGGATCATCTCCCCCATCGCCATGCTGATCCAGGCATCGGCGGCCCCCGTTGCAGGCCTTCTTTACGACCGCGAGGGCACGTACCTGGCGGTCATGGTCATCTCCTGGCTGGCCGTCTCGGTGGGCTTCCTGGCCATGCTATTCTGCCACCCTCCGCGGCGCAGCAAAACATCGGACGGGGGGGTGGAAGCCTCATGAGGAGGACGCATCGGTACGGCTGTCTGCCCCGGGGGCTCCACGGCGGCTCGTTATGGGTGATCTTTGTCCTTGCGGGCCTCGCATTCCCGCCTCCGGGGCGCCCCGCGGACGAGCCGCGGACCGAACCGGCGGAGCTGCCTCTTGCCGACGATACCGACGACGACCCGGGTCGGGGCGAGGAAGGGCCCGCGGAAGCCCTGGAAGCACTTCTGTCCGCCGCCGTCCGGGCAAGGGGAGGGCTCGACAGGCTCCGAGGAATCCGGGACGAGGTTTCGGTCACGCGCATTCTTTACGGCGATGTGTACAAGGCGGAGGTGATCTGCAAGACCTGGCGCATGGAGCCCCATTTCTTCCGGGAGGACATGACGCGGGACGGCGTGATCCTCTCGTCGCGGCAGTACGACGGGAGGGACTTCCTCGAAGGGTACGGGGGCCGCGTCCGCTTCGGGCTGAAAAAAGACCTCGATGCGTTCCTGGAGAACGCGGAACTCAACCGGATCTTCTCCCTGCTGCCCATAAACACGGGAGCCTGCCCCGCGCGTCTCGGCAACAGGGTCCTGCAGGACGGCGCGTGGCTGCGGGAGGTTGCCGTCGCCACTTCCGCCGGCCTGACCTGCAAGCTCTTCTTCGACGAACAGACGCGCCTCGTGACCAGGCTGGAATACCTGGAGCGACTGCAATACGCAGACAGCCGGGAGGTCCACCCCGTCGTCACCCTCGTCGATTCCTACAGGACGGTGGATGGCGTGCTCGTTCCGGAAAGGCTGCGGATCTTTTCTCGAGATACGCTGAAGGCCGAGGTGCGCCTGATCGAGCACAACCTGAACGTCGGCTTGAACGAAGGCTTCTTCAGCCGGGACCGATTGCGGAAGGAACTGGAAGCGAACGCCAAGCGGAGAGGGGGCGTGAAGACAACCGGGCCCATCGAACAGGAATGGAAGAAGTCCGCCTATCGGAAGATCGCCGAACGGCTTGCAACCCACGCAGCAAGCCGCTTCAGGCGAGCGGCCTCCTACGGCGATCCGAAGAGGTACCACGACCGCCTGTTCAAATCGGGCCTCTCCCTCGTGGTGGACCCCGACTACCTTCAAGACCAGGATGTGCTCGCCTTTTACGCGGAGATCCTGCCCGGGCCGGAAGGCTTCTACGAGGACTCGATCGTGCTGGCCCGCGCTCCGCACAGCGCTTCGATTTCCGGCGAACTCCTGCTCCACGAGGCCACCCACGCGCTCCTGTGCCGGGGCCGGGAATCCGAGCCGCTCGCTGTCGCGGATGACGAGTATCTCTCGTACTACCAGGCCGGCCTGTTCGCGGTCGGGAGCCTTCTCGAATCCTTTGAACGAATCGCGCTGGGCGGCAAGCAGGGACAAGACCCCCGGAACGCGCAGGAGGCCAAACGTGCCTGGCGGGCCGCAGAGCGGCGTCTCCAGCAAAGCCTCAGGGACAATCACATGACAGAGGAAGCCCTGAGGCAATTTCGGGAGTGGTGCGGCGTGGATTTCGACCTGCATCGCATCCGACACTGCTATCTCGGCCTGGGGGTTGATCCGGCGTGGATGCCGATGAGGTCCGCGGAAGCCGGCGAAAAGGGGGGTGTGTCAGGTGGGGCGCCTTTCCGCTCTGCTTTGACTCGGGGCCAACCGGTGATTACCTTCTCGGAATAGTCTTAATTCTTTCGGATGCCACGGAGAGAGGCATGTACAAGAAACCGCAAATCCATCGACAGCAGAACGACAACCTGTTCGACAAGATGAAGCCCTCCATTCCCCCCAAAGGAGACCCGAACCGTCGCAAGTTCCACTTTTCCATCTGGTATTTCGTACTGGCGCTTCTTTTTTTCTCCCTCATTCACGACTACATGGCCGAAAGGCAGGTCGAGACGCTTCCCTACTCTGAATTCAAGCGATACGTGGCGGATGGCCAGGTCCGAGACCTTGTGCTCAGGCCTGAACAAATCACGGGAAGACTCGTCAGAGACCGACAGGGCCGGGAGAACCGGCCCTTTGTCACCGTCCGTGTGGACGATCCGGAACTGGTCAAGGTTCTGGATCAAAAGGGGATCGAGTATGCCGGCCGACATGCCAGCCCGTGGCTGGCGGCCCTGTTGTCCTGGGTGCTGCCCCTGGCCCTGTTCTTCCTGGTCTGGAGATTCCTCATCGGCCGCATGGCAGGGGGCGCCCAGGGCGTGCTGTCCGTGGGCAAATCGCGGGCCAAGATCTATGCGGAAAAGGAGGTGGGGGTCACCTTTCAGGATGTGGCGGGAATCGACGAGGCCAAGCAGGAGCTCGCGGAGATCGTGGAGTTTCTCAAGACACCCGAGAAATTCACCCGACTCGGGGGCAAGATCCCCAAGGGCGTTCTGCTGGTCGGCGCCCCGGGCACCGGAAAGACCCTGCTGGCCAAGGCGGTGGCCGGCGAGTCCGGGGTTCCCTTCTTCAGCATCAGCGGGTCGGACTTTGTGGAGATGTTCGTGGGCGTCGGCGCGGCCAGGGTCAGGGACCTCTTCGCCCAGGCGAAACAGAACGCGCCCTGCATCATCTTCATCGACGAGCTCGACGCCTTGGGCAAGGCGCGAGGCATCGGAATGTTCGGGGGCCATGACGAACGCGAGCAGACCTTGAACCAGCTTCTTGTGGAGATGGACGGGTTCGACGCCAACGCGGGCGTGATCATCATGGCGGCGACGAACCGGCCCGAGATCCTGGACCCCGCGCTGCTCAGGGCGGGTCGCTTCGACCGCCACGTGGCCATCGACCGGCCCGATGTGGCAGGCCGGGAATTCATCCTGAAGATCCACACCAAGGGGGTGACGCTGGGTCCGGACGTCGACCTGGCCAAGGTGGCGGCCCTGACCCCGGGTTTCGTGGGCGCGGACCTGGCGAACCTCGTGAACGAGGCCGCCCTGCTTTCTGCGAGACAGAACAAAGACAGAGTGGAGATGAAGGATTTCCAGGAGGCGATCGACCGGATCGTCGGAGGCCTGGAAAAGAAGAACCGCATGATCAATGCGAAGGAGAAGCGGATCGTGGCCTACCACGAGATCGGCCATGCCCTGGTCGCCATGTCGGTCCCCACGGCCGACCCGGTCAACAAGGTCAGCATCATTCCCAGGGGAATCGCCGCACTCGGCTACACGCAGCAGATGCCCACGGAGGACCGCTACCTCATGACCCGGCAGGAGCTTCTCGACCGGATCTGCGTGCTGCTCGGAGGCAGGGTGGCCGAGGAGATCGTTTTCGGGGACATCTCGACCGGAGCGCAGAACGACCTGCAACGGGCCACGGACATCGTCCGCAGCATGATCACCGAATACGGCATGAGCGACAGGCTCGGGTTGGTGACCTTCACACAGCAGAGGCGGCCCCTGTTCCTCGATACCGGTCCCGGCGCGGCCCCTGCCAGGGAATACAGCGAGGACACGGCCCGGGCGATCGACGAAGAGATATCCCGCTTGATGACAGAGGCCCACGAACGTGTCAGGCAGATCTTGACCGAAAAGCGCGACCAACTGGAAACCCTTTCCGCCACGCTCTTGGAGAAGGAAACGCTGCTTGGAGACGAGCTGAAGGCGCTGCTCGAACGTCCCCGCCCCGCAGCGCAGTAGAGAACCGGGCCCCCAACGAGTTTTGCCGAGGCAGCAAGCGGGCCGAGGCTTTAGGAACCCCTGGAAAGGAATGATCTTCATGATCCCCACTCAGCTTGCCGTTCTTTCCCTCGTCTTTGGTTCTCTCCTTCCGGGATGCGGCGCAACGCATACCAGGGCATTGCCCGATCTCGCGGTGGTGCCGAAGGTGGAGATCGACCGTTACATCGGAACCTGGTACGAGATCGCCCGATACCCCAACCGGTTTCAGAAAGAGTGCGAGGCCGTCACGGCGGACTATTCGCTTCGCGATGACGGGAAGATCCGGGTGGTCAACGCATGCCGCAAGGGCGGCCTGGAAGGGCCGATGAAGCGGATCGAGGGAAAGGCCTGGGTTGTGGACAGACAGACGAACGCGAAGCTCAAGGTCCAATTCTTCTGGCCGTTCCGGGGCTCCTACTGGATCATCGATCTCGGAAAGGACTACGAATATGCGGTCGTGGGGCACCCGAACCGCAAGTACCTCTGGATCCTGAGCCGTTCGCCGCAGATGCCGCCCGAGGTTTACGAGGCCATTGTGGGGCGTCTTCCCGCCAAGGGATACGATCCCGGCCGTCTGCAGCGAACCCTGCAGCCCCTCCCGGAAGAAAGGCCACATCCCTGAACCGAACCGGGTGCGACGTTTGTGGATTCGCACCGAAAGGGCAGCCTACCTCCTCCTGCCCCGGATTCGAAGGACAATCAGGGCCCCGAGGGGGAGAAGGAACAGGCCCAGGCGCTTGCCGAGATCCGAGGCTCCGTGTACGGGGCTTCCAAGCGTGGAGGCCTCCGCGCTTCCGGCACACGTGGAGGCGCAGCCCTCATCCACCTGGCCGTACCCGGCGTCGCCGGGGCATTGGTTGTCCAGTCCGTCGCAGATCTCGGGCGCTCCGGGGTGGATCTTCGGGGCGCCGTCGTTGCAGTCGACCGGACCGCACTCCCCGCCTTCAAGGGAGTAGCCGTCCCCGTCGCCATCCATGCAGGGAGGAGGCGGAACGTACTGTCCTGCCGCGCTGAAGATGATCCGGGTCTCCTTGGGGGGGTACCCGGTTCCAGAGGTCCAGGTAAATCGGACATTCCCCGTCAGAGTCCAAGGCTGGCTGGCGCTCACCGGGATGTCCACCGCTCGCAGCGCGGTCGGGTCGCCCAGGTTGGCGCTCGCGGAGAGATCCGCCTGTGTGACCCCGTCCAGTTGCAGGTCCGTCAGATAGACCGCACTGGAATCGACCTGCGCCGGCAGGTTGCAGTCCCAGCCTCCGGCCTGACAGGTCTTGTAGGGAACGGCAAAGCACGTGCTGACATCCGAGCCCGCGGTGGCCTTGACGTAAAGGTGCAGGTTGTTCACCGGCGAGGCGGGCGGGGCCGTCGGCGAGGTCGTACGCAGGACGCCCGAGTCGGGCGTATCCACGACCCAGGCAACCTGGCGGGTTGCCGGGTCATAGGTCAGCGCAAAGGGAAAGGTCGTGTCCCCGTCCGCCCAGTAGACAATGCTGCACTGCAGGTCATGGAAGTACCCCGCCTCCGAGCCGTCCGCGTCGAATACGTGGATGTCCAGATTTCGATTCCCCTGATTGAATCCATGGACCCGGGCCTCGAACAGCGTCACCGTTTCGGCAGTCGCCGGGCTCACGCCCGCCACACAGAATGCTGCCAGACACACGATGCTCACGACTCTCTTCATCTCCTTTTTCCTTTCTCTGATGCATGGTCGATGCTGATGACCCCTCTCTCGCACAGGATTGTTACGACCGTTCACGCAAATCGGTTAAGAAACGACGTTTGCCGAAAAAATGGCTTGTTCTCCACGTCGGAGAGCGGCTTTTTAAGCCTTCATTTCTTTACAACAAACTATTTTTGATTGTCAACAAAGAACCGTTGTTCTACATCCTTCTAACCCGATGCTGAATCCGATAAAGACGGGCGGCATCGAAACAACCGCGGCGACGGGGCACGGCCCCTCCCCCGCGCTGAGGCCATTTGCCTTCGATCCGCGATCGTGCTTCTAATGAAGGAGGCTCGACCACCGCAACCACCCCCGGCCCGAAAGGCGACTCACATGACGAGCATCCGCGTCTCGGCCGTCCCGTTCAAGGCCGGCCCCGTGCGTTCTTTCAGCGACTTCGCCGACCATGCCGCCCGGTGCGTGGAGCAGGCCGCGGCCCGGGCCCCGGACTTCCTGGTCTTCCCCGAGCTTTTCACGGCCGAGCTGATGAACTTCTTCGACGGGCGGGACATCGTCGGGAAATTCGCACGGCTCACGAAATACACAGGGGACTACGTGAGCCTCTTCCGCGGCCTGGCCCGGGACAAGGGCTTCTACATCCTGGCGGGCTCGCACCTCACGGAATCCGGAGGCAGGTTCTACAACACGGGCCACATGTTCACGCCCGACGGGCAGGTCTGGGAACAAAAGAAGTGCCACCTCGTTCCCCTCGAGACCGCCTGGACGACCCCCGGGGACGGGTTGCACGTGTTCGAAACCGAAAAGGTGAAGCTCGGCATCCTGACCTGCTATGACCTCGAGTTTCCGGAATCCGCGCGCCTGGTGACGCTCAAAGGCGCCGAGCTGCTTCTTTCCCCATCGGCCACCCTGGACGAGCCGGGCTACTGGCGGGTCCGACACTGCGGCCATGCACGCGCCATCGAAGACCAGGTGTACGTGGTGCATTGCAGCCTGCTGGGAAACGCGGCAGGGATTCCGTTCTGGGGGATGGCGTCGGTCCTGACCCCGTGCGATACGGGGTTCCCGGCAAAGGGAATCGCGGCCGAATCCCCGCTGAACGAAGAGGCCGTGATCACGGCCGACCTCGACCTGGCGAGGCTTCACGAACACAGGGAGCGCGGTACCGTGACCACGCTGAAGGACCGGAGGTGGGATGTGATCGAGGCCCTGCATGCCTTCGAAGGCCGGCAGCCTGAAGGATCCAGGGCGAAAGACGCGCAGACCGAAGACCACGGGGCAGCAAGATGTGGGCAAATGGCAAGAGGCGCGCAAGGGGAGCCGTGACCGACCGGCGTCGGTTTCATCCGTGATGAGCGAACGCCACCACCGTTGGGCAGAAAGGGTCCGATTTCGGTCGACCCATTCTCACCGCGGGGCATCGGGCTGCCGCGAAGGGGGGAATCTGCAGTCCAGGAACTTGGGCTCGAAGATGGCTCCGATCAACAACCGGTCCCAGCGCACCGCGCCCACGGTCGAGGCCGAGATCTCTTCCCCCGTGTCGAGATAGACCTCTTCCACGTCGTATCCCCCTGCCGCCCGCTGGCCGAGGCGGAGCACCTGGGAGGGCGAGAGCGACCCCGGGTCTTTGAAGTGCTTCGCTGCCGTGAGAAGCTTTGGATGCGCCCCGATCCACAGGTCCCCTCCCGCACCCACCTCGACGTTGTCCACGCCGGTATGCAGCTCGATCTTCTCGCGATGCGAGAGCCGGCCCGATGCGGGGTCGCGGTCATAGACGCGAACGGATCCCTCCGTGAGGGCGCAGACGTAGAGCAGCTTCCCGTCGGGGCTTACGTTGATTCCGTTGGCGTACCCGATCCCCGACGCAGCCCGGACGAACTCCGACCCGTCAAAGAACACGATGTTCGAAAGGCGAAGCCGCAGGTAGTCCTCCAGGGTCCGCTTCCACCCGGAAGGGAACCGGTGGTCGTTCGTGACGTAAAAGGAATCAGGGCCCACCCCGACGATGTCGTTCGGGGAGACGAGGATGGGGGAGATGAGGGTCTTCCTGTGAATCAACCGCTCCCCCTTCAGGTCGTATATCTCGATGCGGTGCGATCCGCCCTGGTGGTTGATGACGAACAGGACGGCCGGGCCCGCCTCCCCCACGAAGAGACTCAGGCCGTGGGGCCTGAAATCAGGGTCCGCCTCCGGGGTCAGGTTGACGGTGGGGCTGGCGACCGCGTTCAGGTCGTAGGCGTAGATCGCCCCGCTGCCGGGCCTGCCTTGCTGCACGGCCCTGCGGTCACAGCTCGACACATAGGCGATCCCTGTTCCCGGGTGAATCGTGATGTCTTCCGGCCCGACGACACCCACCACCGGCTCGCACCTGCCCGAGAAATGCGGCTCGATCGTCCTGAACTGCCCGGCCTCCCGGTAGAGATGAAAGATCCAGGCGGCGCCGAGGATCAAGAGAACTACCAGTGCGATCACGAGGCGTTTCGTCATGGCCCGTCCTCCTGCCCATTTTGTGAAGTATGCCGGATCCCTGTATAACACACCCTCGTTGACTCGACCAAGTCCAGGTTCTAAGATCCTCGAAACCCTTGCCATCGACCCGTTCCCGCTGACATGACGAGAGAGAGCGATACTTACAGCAGCCCTGCATTGACCGGCATTCCGCGCTGGAAGCTGTTCCTGGCGCTCTCCAGGACCCCCCACGGCATCCTGGATCTCGCCGCACCGGCCCTGGCGGCCTTGCTGTCGGCCGGCGGCTTTCCACCCGCCGGGGTGGTCGCTCTGGGGCTCCTCGCCGCCTTCGCCGGCTACACGGCCGTGTACGCGCTGAACGACGTGGTCGACTACAGAGTGGACAGGGAAAAGGTCCTTGAGGGCATGCTGCCGGGACACGGAGGCGATCTGGACGCCGTCTATATGCGCCATCCCCTGGCCCAGGGGCTTCTCAGCCTGAAGGAGGCGCTCCTGTGGACAGGGGGGTGGGCCCTCACCGCCCTGATTGGGGCTTACCTGCTGAACCCGGTATGTGCCGTGATCTTCCTCGCCGGGGGCCTGCTCGAGGCCGTTTACTGCCTTCTGCTCAGGCTGAGCTATCTGCGGGTGATCGTGAGCGGGGTGGTCAAGACCCTCGGCGCGGTCGCGGCCGTGTTTGCCGTGGACCCGGAGCCCGCCCCAGGTTTCCTCGTCGTCCTGTTCCTGTGGATCTTCTTTTGGGAAATCGGCGGGCAGAACATCCCGAACGACTGGACGGATCTCAAGGAAGACCTGCGCCTCAAGGCCAAGACCGTCCCGGTCCGGTTCGGACCGGAGGGCTCGGTCCGGCTGATCGGCGCATCCCTCCTCCTCGCCGTCGGGCTGAGCATCGCCCTTTTCTGGACGACCCCGAACCGGCTCGGGCCCCTGTACCTCGCAGGCGGCCTGGTGGCAGGGCTCTTTCTCCTTCTCCTGCCGGCCCGCAGGCTCTCCACCGGGAAGTCCCCTGAGCAGGCCATCGCGCTCTTCAACCGCGCGAGCACGTACCCGCTCGCCATGGTCCTCGTCGTCATGCTGAGCTGGTGATTCGCGGCGCAAATCGCGGTCACAGCCAGATCAGTTGCAGCAGGATGTGCGCGGTCGCCACGGCGGCCACGGAAAAGGGGATGCTGATCCTCAGGTACTGCCCCAGCGGGACCTTGTGGCCGTGTTTCTCCAGGATGCCGCAGGCGAACACATTGGCCGTCGCACCCACCGGGGAGATGTTGCCGCCCACGCCGGTGCCGATCAGCATGCCGTAAAGGAGCGGCCAGGCCGCGATCCCGAGGGAGGCCGCCAGGCTCTGGCATACCGGAATCATCAGGATCGTGTAGGGCACGTTGTCCATGAACGAGGAAAGGGCGACCGAGATCCAGGTGAGCAGCGCCAGCATGGCCGAGGGCCGGGCCAGCCCTGCGTCGACGACCCGGCGGCCGAACGCATCCAGCAGGCCCGAGAGGGTGAGCGTGTGGATGACCATGAAGACGCCCACGATGAAGAGAAAGGAGTTCCAGTCGAACTCCACCAGCATTTCCCTGAGTTCGCTGCGGCCTCCCATGTAGAGGGCGATCAGCCCCGCCGAAAACCCCACGATGCCGGGGCGCACGCCGAATTCGGGGCCGACCATGAGCGCGGCCACGCCGACCACGAAGAGCACCGAGGCGCCCTTGGTGGCTGCGATGGGTTCGGGTTTCACCTCGACGGGCTTGTTCATCCAGCGGAACTGGACCAGGAGCGTCGACAGGGCCACGAGCACTGCGACGAAGGTGATGGTGCCCAGCCCGATCTTCCCCAGGAAGTAGTAGAAGTCCAGAGGCTTCATACCCGTCTCCATGGCCAGGATGATGGAGGGCGGATCGGCCACCATGGTGAGTGTGGTGACCACATTCGAGCTGATCGCGATGGCGACGAGATAGTGGAAGAGCGAGGAGTCGAGGCGCTTCGTCACGGCGACGGCCACGGGCGCCATCATCAGGACCACGCCCACGTTCTCCATGAAGGCCGACAGCAACGCCGTGAGCGCGCACAGGACGAATATGGCGTGGCGTTCCACCTTGACCCGGGCCAGGATGCGGTTGGAGAGCAGTTCGGGCATGCGGCTCTTCATGAAGACGTGGGAGACCATCATGAAGCCCCAGTAGATGCCCAGCACGTCCCATTTGATGGCCTTGGTCACGGCCTCTCCCGGTTTCAAAAGCCCCAGGATCAGAAACAGGGCGGAGGCGCCCAAGGAGGCATAGGCGATCTTTACCTTGCGGCTCAAGGCCAGGGCATAGCAGGCGATGAAGATGACGAGGACGAGGATCTTTTCCGGGCCGGCCATGTCGACTCAAGCCTTTCTCCGTGCGGTGTGCACGACCGAGATCCCGTTCGTCAGCCTGCGGTATCTCACATCCGTGAATCCGACCCGTTCGAGAAGGGCGGACAGCTCGTCCGGGAGAGGGAAGGTGCGGATCGACTCCGGAAGGTAGGTGTAGGAAGGCATCGAACGCCCGAGCAGGCGCATGACAAGGGGCATATAGAGGAACGAATGAAGGTCGTAGAGCCCGCGAAACCAGGCCGAGGTGGGCCGGGAGAACTCGAGGCACATGAGCGTTCCCCCGGGCTTGAGAACCCGGCGCATTTCCCGGAAGCCCTGCTCCATGTCGGTCAGGTTCCGGACGCCGAAGCCCACCATGGCCGCATCGAACCGGCCGCTCTTCATGGCGATTTCCTGGGCGTCTCCCCGGACAAACCGGATCCGGTCCGAAAGGGAGGCGCGGACCACCTTGGGTCTGCCCGCCTCGATCATCTGCCGGTTGAAATCGTAGAGACAGACGCGGCCCTTCGGGCCTACCGCGCGGGCGGCCAGGATGGAGAGGTCCGCCGTGCCTCCGCACACGTCCAAGACCCGGTCGCCCGGCCTGAGAGGCATGCTCCGGACGGCAGCCCGGCGCCACAGGTGATGGACCCCGAGGCTCATGACCGAGTTCATCAGGTCGTACCGCCGCGCCGAGGAAGAGAAATGATCGTGCACGAGCCCGGGCTTCTCTTCGACGGCCACGGTCGCGTAGCCGAAACCGGTCGTTGCGCCCCGACGCTTTGTCTGCGGGTTCCCTCCGGCCTGATTCTTTCCTGCCAAGGCGCTTCTCCGTCGGCGGTCGGATCCCCGGTCCCGGCTCTCCAGCCCCTCAGGTTGTTTCCTCTCGCCCTTGCCCTTTCGCCTTTCGCCTTCCCGCGCCGGTTCCCGAACCCGTGGCGCCACTCGCGCGTACCCTGGGCCTCGCAGGCCGCCCCTCAAGCTTCAGCCCCGCGGCCTCGAACAGGGGAAGGACGTAGTCCAGCGCTTCCCGGCCGGCCTCGACCGGGGTGTCGAGGTAGGTGTAGAGCTCCAGGCAGATATCCCGGTCATAGCCCAGCCTGGCCATCGTCTTGAAGGTCTCCAGAAAGTCGATCCCCCCGCGGCCCGGAATCAAGTGGTTGTGAACCCGGCTCGGGGCGATATCATCGAGATGCACGTGGCGGATCCGCGGGAACAAGCTTTCGAAAGATGCGCTCGGGTCCTCTCCCAGGCAATAGAAATGGCCGATGTCGAAATTCACGCCCAGCGCGGGAGACCGCGCCTCCTCGACAAAGGCCCTGAAATGCCGGTAATTCTCGCCGAGAAGACCCGGTTCCGGCTCGACAAGCACCTCCACCCCCAGTTCCTCGGCCAGGGAGAGCACCTGTTCCAGCCTCCGATGAAAAAGGGATAGAAACCCCTGCCTCGTCAGGTTCCGAGGGGGCGTCCCCGTCGGAATCGAGATGTTCCGGCATCCCAGGTACGAGGCCAGCCGCAGGGACCGCAGCGTGTGCGCAATCCGTTCTTCCGGGGTCTCTTCCGGGGCGCCCTCCCGGGAGGCCGATGGGCCGTCCTCGGTCGAAAAAAGGGTGGAGCAATTCAGGTTGATCACCTTCAGGCCCTCGGCCTCGATGCATGCGCCGAGCCGGGGCCATTCCGCCTCGCCGAAGTCGGGGGCGTGGGCGTGGGGCCGTTTGCACATGATCTCGATGCCCCGGAAGCCCAGCCGGCCGATCTCCTCCACGGCCTCGAAGATCGAGTGCCTCTTGAACGCGTTGCTGCTGTAACCCAGGATCAAGGGGGCCTCTCCGTTCCCTCAGAACCCAAAAGAATTTTCAACATACTATGGGGGCAAGCTGCGTATCAACCAATGCTGCTTGGGTGCTCCCATTCTCGCAGGGCGACTCAGGAGAAGGGGTCAGGGCCCCCCAGAGGCGAAAGGGAAAAGGGGAAAGGCGAAAGGGGTCGATCTCGAATGGAATAGGCGATGAGCGGAACCGTCGCCGTGGGCCATTCGGCTATAGAAACACGTTCTTTAAATTGTTGACCTCCTTTTGACCCTTTGCCCTTGACCCTTTCGCCTTGGGTGGATGAGGGGAGAAGGACTAAAGCACTCAGCCAAGGCGAATGAAGGCGCCGCAGGGAACGGCGCTTCAGACTTGGGGGCGGGGATAGAGGCCGGCCTCCTTGACCATCTCCGGGACCTTCTCCTCCCATTCGATGGCCATGATGTGCACGCCGGCCACGCCCTCCATCTCCCTGAGCTGCTGGATGGTCTCCACGCAGATCTTGATCCCCTCCTTGGCGGCATTGCCCTTGCCCGCCTCTCGCAGGCGCTTGATGATCTCGTCCGGCACGTCCATGCCGGGGACCGATTTCTTCATGTACTGCGCCATACCGACGCTCTTCATGGGGGTGACGCCGGCCAGGATCTTGACCTTCTCGTGCAGGCCTCGGTCCACCACGCCCTTCATCCATTTGCGGAACTTGTCCATGTTGTAGATGCACTGGGTCTGGATGAAGTCCACCCCGGCCGCCGCCTTCTTGGCCAGCCGGGGAACCCGGATCGCAAAGGGGTCGGCAAACGGGTTGGCCGCAGCACCGATGAAGAACTTGGGAGGGGTCTTGATCTCCTGACCGTTGATGAACTTGCCCTCTTCCCGCATCCGGTGAACCGCCTGGATGAGCTGGATGGAGTCGATGTCGTACACATTCTTCGCGGTGGGGTTGTCCCCGAAGCGCTGATGATCCCCGGAAAGGCAAAGCAGGTTGTTCATCCCGAGGGCCGCGGCGCCGAGCAGGTCGCTCTGCAGGGCAATGCGGTTCCGGTCCCGGGTCGTCATCTGCACGATCGGCTCGAGGCCCATCCCCTTCAGGATCACGCACGCCGCAATCGAAGACATCCGCACCACCGAAGTCTGGTTGTCGGTCACATTGATCGCGTCCACGCAATCCTTGAGGAGCTCGCCCTTCTCCCGGATCGCCTGAGGATCCGCCCCCCGCGGGGGGCCGCACTCGGAGGTAACGGCAAACGCACCACTTTCCAGTACCTTTTCCAAGCGACTGGCTGTCTTCATTCTCGCATGTCCTCCCTGACGATCTTTCTCGGCCCGCCGTCCCGACTCGTGTTCCAGTCTTTGTAGGGCGCCACCTGTTCGTACATTTGCTCGAGCAGCCCGAGAGCCTCCAGGCGATCCACGATCAACTGCCAGCCGCAGGGCACATCCGGGTCGATCTCGCACTTGCCTCCCGAAGACCCGCCGCAGGGGCCGTTGAGCAGGCTCTTCGAGCACCGCGTGATCGGGCAGATGCCGCCGGTCAGGTGCAGGACGCAGTTCCCGCAACCCTGGCACCGCTCGACCCAGACCCCCTGTTCCTGGGAGCCGCCCATGAAATCCGTATTCAGCCCGGGCAGGGCCGGAATATCCTTGTAACGCTCCGCCATGTACTGCACGCCCACGCCGCAGGCGATCGACAGGACGGCCTGGTAGTCGTGCACGAAGCCCTCGATCTGCTCGATGTATTCCGGGTCGCACTGCCTCTCGAGGGTCACCTCCTTCACCTCGATGTCCCGCCCGTCCTTCTTGCGCGCCAGCCGTATGGCGGAAGCCAGGATGCCCACCTCCTTCTCGCCGCCCGCGGCGCAAACGGCCACGCACCCCTTGCAGCCGATCAAGGCGATCTTGTCGAAGGGCTCGAGCATCTTGAGGATTTCTTCCAGCGGCTTTCGATGTCCGATGATCATGTAACGCCTCCCCTTAATGCGTCCTATCCCATGTGGCGTCGATTCGTACTAGATCCAAGCGTAGAGCGTCATGGATCCCTTCACGTTGCTTGTCATTCCGGGCTTGACCCGGAATCCAGTCTCTTTTCCCTTCCGGATTCCTTCCTTCGCAGGAAGGACGGCTCTCAAGGTCGCAATATCCGTCAAGCAGCGTCAGACGCACTGCACTAGCTGTCAGCGTTTCGTTCCCAGGCCGGGGAGGAGAGGGGGATCTGACCCCTGTCCCCTGAAACCTGACCCCTGCACTGTTCATGCAGCCGGTTGGGCCGGTTCCCCTTCCGGGTGCTTGCCCTCGGCCTTGTCTCCCTTCCCGCCCGACTTCCGTTTCTGCTCCGCCGGCTCTTCCGTGGGCTCGCTTCCTTTGCCGGTCCGGATCGGACTCGGGCCCAGGGCCTTGATCCTTTCGGTGAACTTGCGCGCGATGTCGACGAAGCGGGGCCCGTCGGCCGCCGACAGGTTGAACATCTCCACCCGCGCCGGGTTGATCCCCAGGTCCTTCAGGATCGACTTCACATAGCCGACCCGCTTCTTGGCCCGGATGTTTCCCTTCAGGAAATGACAGTCCCCTTCCTCGCAGCCGGCCACATAGACGCCGTCCACCCCGTCTTCCAGGGCCTTGAGAAGGTAGAGGGCATCCACCTTGCCCGTGCAAGGTATTCGGATGATCTTCACGTTCGTCGGGTAATCCATTCGCATCGAACCTGCCAGGTCCGCAGCCGTGTACGCTCAGTAATTGCAGCAGTAGGCCAGGATTTCCGGCTCAAAAGACTCAGCCATTTTTCTGTTCTCCTTTTTCCGAACGGTCTTCCGCCGCCGTTCCGGTCCCGGGTCCCGAGGCCAGAGAAACGAGCGCCCCGCTTTTCTCCAGGATCTGGCGGTCCGTGTAATGCTGGAGCTGAATCGCCTTCTGGGGGCACTCGGCCACGCAGTTTCCGCACCCCTGGCAGCGGGACGGATCGATGTACGAATAGCCGTCCTCGTGAATGTACGGCACGTTGTAGGGGCACGCGCGCACGCAGATCAGACACACGGCACACTTGTCCGGCTCCACCTTGGCCACCACGCCGCCCACCTGCATCCGGTCCTTGCTGATCACGGTGCAGGCCCGGGAGACGGCGGCCGCGGCCTGGGAGATGGATTCGTGGATCGGCTTGGGTCCGTGCCCCAGCCCGGCCATGAACACCCCGTCGCTCGCGAAGTCGACCGGACGGAGCTTCATGTGGGCCTCCAGGTAGAATTTGTCCAGGGTGCGGGACACCTTGAACAGGTTCGCCACCCGGTCGTTGTCCCTCGGGATGATGGCCGCGCTCAAGACGAGCAGGTCGGGCCTGAGCTTCACCTTCCTCTGAATCGTGGGGTCCCATGCCGTCACGACGAGAGCGCCGTTTTCCTCAACCACCTCGGGCTTGTGGTCCAGGTCGTACCGCGTGAACAAGACGCCCTGCTGCCGGGCCTTTGTGTAGTATTGCTCGAACATCCCGTACGTGCGCACGTCCCTGTAGAGAATGTTCACGCTCGCGTTCGGGTTGATCTCTTTGATCTTGAGCGCATTCTTGATCGCGCTCGAGCAACAGATGCGGCTGCAGTAAGGCCTCTCCGGGATCCGGGAGCCCACACACTGGATCATGACGACCTCGTTCAGCCGCTTCGGATCGATCTGTCCGGAGACGAGCTTCTCCTCGAAGGCCTGCTGGGTCACCACGCGGGGGTTCTCGCCGTGAAGATACTCGTCCGGCTTCCACTCCTGGCCGCCGGTGGCCAGGATGACGATTCCGTGCTCCAGGCTCCGGTATTGTTTCTCCGGGCCCACCACGATTCCTGTCTTGTAGGTTCCCTTGGAGCCGGAATGATCCACCAGCTCCGCTTCGGTGAAAAGCTCGATCGAAGGATGATTCCGGACCCTCTCGACCATGTCCCGGTAGAGGGCCTTCACATCCTTCCCGTCGATCGTGTAGTGAAGGTGCCGGAGGTTGCCTCCCAGCTCGGCCTCCTTCTCCACCAGGTAGACCGAGAAACCCTGGTCGGCGAGCTGAATGGCCGCGCTCATCCCGCTCAGGCCGCCTCCGACCACAAGGCCCTTCTTGTTGATCTCCTTGTATTCGGTGGGCAGGGGCTGCAGCAGGCGGGCCTTGGCCACGGCCATCCGGATCAGCTCCTTGGCCTTGGATGTCGCCTCTTCGTGGTGGTGCATGTGGACCCAGGAGCACTGGTCCCGAATGTTGGCCATTTCGAAGAGGAACGGGTTCAATCCCGCCTCCCGGATGCTCTGGCGGAACAGGGGCTCATGGGTTCTCGGCGAACAGCTCGCCACCACCACCCGGTTCAGGTCGTGGGCCTCCACCGCCTCCCGGATGTTGACCAGGCTGTCCGAGGAACAGCTGAAGAGGAACTCCTGCGCATGCACCACGCCCGGCAGGGAGGCGGCATAGTCCTTGACGGCGGGCACGTCGACGACCGACCCGATGTTCACGCCGCAGTGGCAGACAAACACACCCACGCGCGGCTCCAGGCCCTCCACGTCCTTCTCCGGGGGAAGTTCGGCCTTGTAGAGCAGGGTTCCCCTGGCCTCGGCGATCTCCGAGGCCGCGAAGGCGGCGGCCCCGCTCGCCTGGGCCACGGTCTCGGGGATGTCCTTGGGGGACTCGAAGGCGCCGCACACATAGACGCCCGGCCGGGATGTGGCCAGGGGCCGGAACGGGTCGGTCTCGCAGAACCCGTGTTTGTCGAGCTTCACGTTGAGCCGTTCCGCAAGTGCGCGGGTCTCCCTTCTGGGACCGAGCCCCACGGAGAGCACCACCATGTCGAATTCCTCGTCCTGGATCGCTCCGTTTTCGGCCACGTAGCGCAAAAGGAGGTTCCTGGTCTTGGGATCCTCGACCACACGCGAAATTTGGGACCGTATGTAGCGGACCCCGTGTTCGTTCTTGGCCCGCTCGTAGTAGCCGTCGAACCCCTTCCCATGGGCACGGACATCCATGTAGAAGATGGTGGGCTCCACGAAGGAAAGGTGCTCCTTCGTGATGATCGCCTCCTTGGTGGCGTACATACAGCAGACCGACGAGCAGTAGTCATGATCGCAGTCCCGGGACCCGACGCACTGGATCCAGGCGATTTTCTTAGGGATGTCACCGTCCGACGGCCGCATCGGGATGCTCGAGAAGGGGCCGGTGGCGGAAAGCATCCGCTCGAACTCGATGCTCGTGACCACGTTGTCGTACCGGCCGTAGCCGTACTCGCCCCTCTCGGACGGATCGTATTCCTCGAAGCCCAAGGCCAGCAGAACGCTGCCCACTTCGATCTCTTCGATCCGCTCCTTTTCGGCATAGTCGAGAGCTTTCGCCTCACAGACATCCTCGCAGATTCCGCACCCGAGGCACTTTCTGCAGTTCAGGCAGCGCCCGGCCTCCTCGACCGCCTGCGCGTCCGTGAATCCGGTCTCGACCTCGTCGAATCCCTTGATCCGCTCGGCCAGGGCCCTCTGGGGCATCCTCTGCCGAAGCTTGAAGAGGAACCCGGTCCGGGCGTCCTCCACCGGGATGCGCTCCTCCAGCCCGCGGCCCTCGGACATGTCCATGCCGCGCAGGTATCTGTGGATGCTCTCCGCGGCCCGCGCGCCCCCGGCGATCGCGTCGATTGCAATGAAGGGACCCTTCTCCGCATCGCCCCCCGCGAACACGCCGGCCACGTTGGTGGCTCCGGTCACCGGATCCACCTTGACCGTCCTCCACCGGGTCATCTTGACACCGGTCTTGTCCGGGTCGAAGGGTAGACTCACCCCCTGGCCGATGGCCGGGATGATCACGTCGGCCTTGACCGTAAACTCCGAGCCCTGGATCGGGACCGGCCGCTGGCGGCCGGATGCATCCGCCTCCCCGAGCTTCATGCGCAGCAGTTCGAGGCCCGTCACCTTGCCGTCGGAGGCCACGACCCGTACCGGAGCGACCAGGAAGTGCATGCGGACCCCCTCGTCGAGGGCGGCCTGGACCTCCTCGTGATGGGCCGGCATTTCGTTGCGGGTCCGCCGGTAGTACAGGCTCACCTCCCGCGCGCCGAGCCTGAGCGCGCTCCGGGCCGCATCGATGGCCACGTTGCCGCCGCCGATGACGGCCACGCTGCCCTTCATCGGGACCTGCTTGCCCGCATTGATGTCCCGAAGGATCTCGACACCCGGCTTGACGCCTTCCGCCTCTTCCCCGGGAATCTTGAGTTTCATCCCTTCCCAGGCCCCGACCCCGATGAAGGCGGCCTTGAACCCCATCTCGCCCATGAGCGACTCGAACGGAATATCCGTTCCGATCCTCTTGCCGAGCTCGACCTCCACGCCGTGGTCCAGAACGGCCTGGATTTCCCGGTCCAGGATGTCCCTGGGCAGGCGGTATTCCGGTATTCCGTAACGGAGCATGCCCCCGAGCTTGGGCTGCGCGTCGAAAATCGTTACCGGATATCCCTTCCGGGCCAGGTTGTAAGCCGCGGTCAGGCCCGCAGGCCCGCCGCCCACGATTGCGACCTTCTCCGCGAAGGCCTTCTCGGGCCTTTCCGCCGGTATCGGCTTGCCCTGCTGGATCTCCCTGTCCGCAACGAACCGCTTGAGCTGGCAGATGGCGATCGGCTCTTCCAGCTTGGTGCCCCGCAGGCACTGCTCCTCGCAGGGCCGCGTGCAGATCCGGCCGATCGTGGCCGGGAAGGGAAGCTTTTCACGGATCAGGGCCAGCGACGCCTCGAATTCCCCGGAGGCGATGAGCCCCACATACTCCCGGACGTCGAGCCGGACCGGGCAGGTGAGCTGGCAGGGCGCGTTCTTGCGGTCGATCACGTGCGTATTGGGCACGGCCTGGGGGTAATCGATGAAGATCGCCTTCCGCTTGGTCAGGGACTGGTTGTATTCGCTCGCAATCTCCAGGGGGCAGTACTGCTGGCAGAGCCCGCACCCGGTACACTTGCTCGGATCGACCCGCCTTGGATGGCGCAGGATCCTGGCCTTGAAATTCCCCGCCTCTCCGTCGAGCCCGAGGAGTTCGGAGAAGGGGATGATTCGGATGTTCTTCTCCCGGCCTACCTCGACCAGCTTGGGCGACATGATGCACATGGCGCAGTCGTTGGTCGGAAAGGTCTTGTCGAGCTGGCTCATCGTCCCGCCGATGCCCCCGGCCTTGTCCACCAGATAGACCTTGAAGCCGGCCTCCACGAGATCCAGGGAGCACTGCATGCCTCCGATGCCGGCCCCCACGACCAGGACGGCGCCTACTTTCCCGTTGTTCCTTGGAGCCATATGGGTTGCTCTCCTATCAGGAAGCCCTGTAAAAGGGCGTTCGATCTTCGATTCTATCGATCGCGACCAGGTTCTTGCGGCGGAGTTCCACCACCTCCGGGAGGATCTCCGCCGGGGACTTCCCGAGATCCTCCGCGATCTGCTTGACCGATTTCGCTTCCCCTCGGACCACCTCGAGGATGCGGCACCGCAAGTATTCGGTGCGGAAGATGGCGTCGTAGCAGATGTTGACCTGCGTCTGTGCGTAAAGTTCGCCGTACACGTTCTTGCCCTTCAGGAAGGATTCCCTTCCCAGCAGCGTCCGGAGCTTCTCCGCCATGTCCGGCCGCTGCTTCTCGATGAAGGCGAGCATTTGCTCACGGCCGGGTTGCTCGAGTTCGAACTTGTTCGGTTCCATCTTTCCTCTTCCCTCTTGGCGTTAGCTGTCAGCTATTGGCTGTTAGCTGTTAGCTCCCCACCCAACTTCCCCAATGCGTGCCCTTCTCGAAAGGGGAGGGACGCCTGCCAGAAACGCTTAGGGGCCCTCTTCCTTCCCTCTGGGGGATGGGTGCGGGGCCTGACCCCTGACCCCTGATCCCTGACTCACGCCAGGGCATACCGGCCGAGAAGCTCTCTCGGGTCCACGAAGCGCTTCCGCCAATGTCGGTTGCCCATCTGCGCACCGGCCGCCACCCCGATCAGGTCGCTGATGTAGAAGACGGGCATGTGGTACGGAACGGCCTTCTCGCTCCTGAGCTTGTCCTGGTTCACGTCCAGGTTGGTCTGGCACAGAGGGCAGGTGGCCACGATCGCATCCGCCCCCAGCCGGTAGGCCATCTCGAAGAGCTTCTCGCAGAGACGGACGGACACGGGCGAATCGATCAGGGAGAAGCCGGCTCCGCAACAATCCGTCTTGTAAGGCCAGTCCAGGGGCTCGGCGCCGACGAGTCGGAGCAATCCTTCCATGGACCGGGGATTCTCACGGTCGTCGAAGCATGGGACCCCCGGGGTCCTTGTGAGATAGCAGCCGTAATAGCAGACAACCTTCATGCCGCCCAGGTCATGCTTCTTGGCCCTCAGGATCTCGTCCGGGCCCACCTCGGTCCACAGGATCTCCAGGATGTTCTTGACCTGCACGGTGCCCATGTAGCGCAAGGGCGCAAGGACCTCGTTCACGTGGGCCGCCACCTCATCGTTCCTGCGGATCTTCTCGGCCGCGGTCAGCAACCGTGTGTAGCAGGCCGAGCAGGGGACGAGCAGCGTGGTGAGACCCTGCTTCTCGGCCAGGGCCAGGTTGCGGGCAGGCAGCGCCAGCCCGAGCAGCTCGCTCGTCGAGTGCGCCGAGGAGGCCCCGCAGCAGTTCCAGTCTTCGATCGGGACGAGCCGCGTCCCCAGCCTGCCAAAGCATGCCTCCAGAGACCTGGCATAGTCGTTCGAGGAGGCGTTCAGGGAACAGCTCTTGTAATATCCTATCCGTTTCATTTCTTGCCTCCCCGCTCCTCGACCCTGCGGCAGATCTCCCGGAACGCCTTTTTGTCCGACACGCTCTCCGGCAGGAGGCCCATGCGGCCCTTGAGAAACATGCGCAGGCCCAGGCCGGCATTCTGGAACGCCTGGCCCGTCTTGAGCTGGTAACGGGCGAGCAATTCGCCCTCGAAGGTCCTGCCCCGCTTCCTCACGTTGTCCAGGAAATACTTGTGAAACAGGCCCACATTCTCCACCGCGGGGCGCCTGCCCTTCTTGAGGGCCCGCTCTCTGAGCGAATCGATGACCAGGGCGATGTCGATGTCGTTCGGGCATCGAATGCTGCAGGTGTTGCAGGTCAGGCAGACCCAGATCGTCTTGGAGGCGAGCAACTCGTCTTCCTGCCCGAGCTGGATCATCCGCATGATCTGGCTCGGCGGGTAGTCCATGGCAAAGGTCATGGGACAGCCGGCACTGCACTTGAGGCACTGGTAGCACCGGTACACGTCCTCGCCGTGATCGATCTTGATCTCTTCGGCCAGGCCGCGTTTCGGTTCGAGAACAGGCCTTTCCTGAGGGGCTTGTTCGTTCAAGGCTCTACCCTCCTTACTGAATGAATATTCATTCAACAAAAATATAACCGACGAAGGCATGAATGTCAACATTGCCGAACGGGAAACAACAAACAAAAAATCAAGCAAAACAATAGGATAAGCGGTGCAGGGTTCGTTCTACCCGTGGGGAGGCTCCCCGGCGAGGCCCAGCATATCCTTGCACACATCCACGGCCCGTGCGGCATCGGGCGCATAGCCGTCCGCGCCCGCCGCCTTCGCCTTTCGCGCGTCCAAGACGGCTCCTCCCACGAGCACCCCGACGCGTTTTCGAAGGCCCCTCTTGTCGAGGGCCAGGATCGTCTTCTCCAGCCAGGGGAGGCTCGTGGTCAGCAGGGCACTCATGGCCACGACCTGAACCTCGCCCTTCTCTGCCTCGGCCACGAAGGCCTCCGGGTCCACGTCGATGCCGAGATCCTTCACCCGAAATCCGGCGCCACGAAGCATCATGGCCACGATGTTCTTGCCGATGTCGTGCTGATCGCTCTTCACGGTGCCGATCACCACCGAGCCGCGGGGCTTCACGCCCGCCTCGGCGAGAAGAGGCTCCAGAAGCTCCATGCCCCTGTGGATGGCGTGGGCGGAAAGCATCACCTCGGGCAGGAAGAGAAGCCCGTCCGAAAAGTCCTTCCCTACCTTGTCCAGGGATGCGATCAGCCCCTGGTTCAGCAGGCGGACCGGGTCGGTTCCGTTCGCAAGAAGGCCCCGGGCGATCTCGACCACCTTGCGGTCATCGCCCTCGTAGACGGCCTGGTGCATGAGATCAAAGGCCTGCACGCGCACACATCCTCTTCGCAGTCCTTCCGGTCAGCCCCAAGAGGCAACTGCCACCAAGTCACGAAATATTGATTTTATAGAATAGGGCGCAGGAAATAAACCGGGTGGGCGGAAATCGCCTCAGGCCAACCTCGGTTCGCGGCCGCCTTCTCCTTCCTCAAGGCAGACGGTAACAGAGCCGGAGTTCCATCCTGCCGACCAAATCTCCCTGGGGGGAATACCGCTCCAGGGTTCCGATCTCGATGAACGACCCCGTGATGCCCCGGAAATCGCCGGATCCTCCGACGATCCGCCCCCGTCCGCCCGGCAGAGGCCCCAGGGTGTTCACGTTCGTCCAGCTTCCGGACCAGGTATTGCCCGAGATCATGACGGGGAGGGCTACGGTCTTCACGAGCTTCCAGTTGTTCTCCGTCTGGTACAGGTGGATGCTGCCCCTTCCGGGAAGGATGAGCGACCAGTACGTGTCGGTCATGATCCGCCCCCGAAGCAGGCTGCTCTGGCGGCTGACGGTCTCAAGTTCCGTGGCGAATCCGATTACGCGGCCGTCGCCGTCTAGGATCTTGGTGATGATCGCCAGACCGCTCTCGAGGCTGGACTCGCCGAGGAGGGGCATTCCGGCGGGAAAGGGCCTGAACGGGAAGGCGCCGCCGTGGGTGGCGGCCACGACGCTCTCCGGGATGTCCAGGAAGAAGGAGATCCTCTCCCCCTCGCAGGAGACGCCGAAGTCGGCGAGCACCCGGTCGGTCCTGAACGTGTGGGGATAGGGGAAAAGGTAAACCGAAAGGGAAACCAGAAGCGCTCCAGAGACCATTCCGGCCAGGCAGAAAAGGGCGACCTTGATCCTGCTTCCCATCTTTCATCACTCCCGGTTGAGACGAAGCTCGAGGGCGCCCACGAGCACCCCCTCGGGAAGGAAGCCGGTGAGGCGGACCACTTCTACGAAATTCCCTTTCGCTCCCTCGAAATCGTGCGTTCCTCCCAGGACGAGCCCCCGGCCGCCCGGCCCAGGCCCGGATGTGGTCTGCACGGTCCAGTCGCCCGTCCACGCCCTACCCGAGGCCAGCGCGGGTCCGATCACCTTCGGTCCGAGTTCGCCGGATCGCTCCCGTTCGTGGAGATACAGGGTGCCCCTGCCCGGGATGACGACGACCCAGTCGGTGCTCCATTCGAGGTCGTCCTGCAAAACGTTCCCCTCGGGATGCACCTCGAGCTCGGCCGCAAAGCCGATCACATCGCCTCTCCGGTCTCGCACCTTTGTAAGGATCCCGAGCCCGCCCCGCACCCCCGGCTCTTCCAGCCGCGCGATGCCCTGCGGGAAGAGGCCCAGCGGAAAGCCTCCTCCGTGCGTGACGGCAACCCCGTCCTTCGTAAGGTCGATGTAGAACGACTCCACGAGTCTTCCGTCCGGGGACCGCGTCACGCCCGGCTCCGCAGCGGGCAAGCCCGCGGGCGGCAGTTTGGACAGGAGGAAGGCCATGCCGGCAGCACCGGCGACTAGGCCCAGAAGATAGACCTTGGTTCGGATAGAGAACCTCTTCATGCCTCCGTTCCTCCCGGCAGGGAAACCTTCAGGGAAGCAGATCCTCCCGCCCGACAAAGCGCAGGGCGTTGCCGCCCATGAGATTGGACCTCTCCTCCTCGGTGAACCCGAAGCCCTCCACGCAATCCACCCACCAGCTCTGGGGCTGGACAGGGAAGTCGGTTCCGAACATCGCCTTGCCCGCAAGCTTCAGCTGCTTCACGAGGCCCAGCGTGTTCAGGATTCCCTCCCGCGTCATCGGCATGGGTGCCGAGGTGTCCGTGTAGACGTTCGCGTGGTTCGCCAGGCACATCATGAGATCGAGGGCATCCGGGAGAAAGGGGTACTTGCCGAAGTGGCATATCTGGATCTTCAGGTCCGGCAGGTCGTGTGCCAGCTCGTCGATGGGCCCGATGTCGCAGAACTTGAGCCGGCAACCGGAAAACGGGATCGGCTGGATGTGAAAGGCCACAGGAATGCCCATCTCGATACACGTTTCGTAGATGGGATAGAGCGTCCTGTTGTCGGGCACGAACTCCATGGCCACGGGATGAAGCTTGAGCCCCCGGAGCCCCATATCGTAAGCGTCCTTCAGCATCGCCAACGCCTCGTTCACGCCTCTTCGGACCGGGTTTATACCGGCGTAGCCGCAAATGAACCGATCAGGGTGTCTCCGAATCGTCTCGGCGATGTACTCGTTCGGGATATCGAGGCCCGCTTCCTTCAGGTCGTATGCCTGCAGGACGGCATACTGGACCCCTGCATTGTCCATCTGTTCCAGAAGCACCTCCGGCGTCGGCATCCCGCAGTCCCAGGCAAGGAGTTCGCCCACCGCTCTCAGGAACTCGGGAGAAACCATGCTTTCGTCTGCGAACACGTGACAGTGGACATCCACCATCGGCACGGACTTCTTCATCACGGGACCTCTTGTCTTCCTTGGTTGCGGCTGCCAGAGGCGTGAATCAAGAAACGTGCCAAGGTCCGGCCAGGCCCGGGGCAAGGCCCAAGGGGCAAGAAAATGATTCACAATCGCCCGAAGGTCCTTTGGATTCGTGCAGGGACGGGCCGAATAGGACCCGCTTTATTTGACGGTAATGCGAAATATCGAGGAGGCTTGCCGCCGAAGGGCCTGCATGGTATGGAAAGGGGCTCGGCCGCAAAGAGAAGGCCGATTCCGACCCGCTGGGAGGCATGCGCCATGGTTGAGGCCCCAAAGACCGCCACCGAAGATCCCCTCGCCTTTGAGCGGCTGCTTTCCGATCTCTCTGCCGGATTCGTGAATCTCAGTGGCCAGGAACTGGACAGAGAGATCGAGTGCGCTCTGCGGCGCCTCGTCGAGTTCCTGGGGGTGAGCCGGGCGAATCTGTTCCGACCGAGGCCGAACGGAGGGCGGCACGAGATGACCCACACATGGGCCTCCCCCGGGCACGAGAGGCCGGCTCATTTCTCCATGGAAGACGTTCCCTGGACCACTGCCCGAGTGCTCGCCGGAAAGACGACCTGGTTCTCCGGCATCGAGGACCTTCCGGAGCAAGCCATGCGCGACCGCCGGATGATCCTTCGGGAAGGCATCCGGTCCGGCGCGGCGATTCCCCTCTTCATCGGGGGGGAGATCGTGGGGGCGCTTTCGTTCGACTCCTGCGACAGGGAGCGCGACTGGCCAACGGAGTTGCTCAACCGCCTGCGCCTTGCCGGAGAGGTTTTTGCCAATGCCCTCAAACGAAGGGCGATGGAGCAGGAGCTTTCCGAGCGACTGGAATTCGAGCATCTCCTCTCGGAGGTCTCGGCCCGCTTCCTGAAGCTTCCTGCCCACGAAATCGACAGGGAAATCGAGTCCGCCCTTCGACACGTCGTCGAATTCCTGGGAGTCGACCGAGGGAACCTCTTCCAGGACACGGGAGATCCGGGCGGCGCCCGGCTCACGCACTCGTGGACCGCGCCCGGCATCAGGAGGCCGGATCGGTTTCTCCAGGATGAAGTGCCCTGGATTTCGGGCGAGCTGTTCGCCGGAAAAACGGTTTGCGGCGCCCGGGTCGACGATCTCCCTGCGGCGGCAACCACGGATCGGCAGACCCTTCTCCGGGAGGGAATCCACTCCGGGCTCGCCATCCCCCTGTCCGTGGGCGGAGTGATCGTTGGTGCCCTTTCGTTCGACTCCATGCGCTCGGAAAGGACGTGGCCCGAGGCCCTGGTCAACCGCATCCGCCTGCTGGGGGAGGTCTTTGCCAACGCGCTGGTTCGCGCCCGGAACGAGCTCAGACTGAACGGGGCGCTGAAAGAGGTCGAGCAGTTACGGTCGCAACTCCAGACCGATTGCGAGTATCTCCGGGAGGAAATCCGGACCGACAAGAACAACATGGAGCTTGTCGGAAAGAGCAACGCCATCAAGTACGTGCTCTTCCGGGTCGAGCAGATCGCCCCGAAGGACACGACGGTCCTGATCATGGGGGAGACCGGCACGGGAAAGGAGCTCTTGGCCAGGGCCATCCACGAGGCGAGCCCGCGAAGGGGCCGTCCCCTCGTGAAGGTGAACTGCTCCGCCCTGCCCGGCACCCTGATCGAGAGCGAGCTCTTCGGCCACGAGAAGGGCGCGTTCAGCGGCGCAGGGGCGAGGAGGCTGGGCCGGTTCGAGGCGGCCAATGGAACCTCGCTCCTCCTGGACGAGATCGGGGAGCTCACCCTCGAGGCCCAGGCCAAGCTGCTTCGGGTCCTGCAGGAGGGCGAATTCGAAAGGGTGGGCAGCTCGTCCACGATCCGGGTGGATGTTCGCATCATTGCGGCTTCGAACCGGGACCTCGAACGGGATGTGGCGGAAGGCCGGTTCCGTGAGGACCTCTGGTATCGGCTGACCGTCTTCCCCATCACCATCCCGCCGCTTCGCCATCGCAAGGAAGACATCCCGCTGCTCGTCGACCGGTTCGTCAGGAAGTTCGGGGTGAAACACGGGAAATCGATCGACCGAATCCCGGCCGCCGAGATGAAGGCCCTGCAGGACTATGACTGGCCGGGCAATGTGCGGGAACTGGAGAATGTGATCGAGCGGGCCGTCATCACGACCCGGGGCAGTGTCCTCGAACTCATGGACCCGCCCGCCCGGGGGGGAGCGGTGCGGAAAGGTGCGGGCGCGAAAAAGGCGCTCTCCCAGGTCGAGCGTGACTACGTGACCGAGGTTCTTGTGGAGGCCAACTGGCGGATCGAAGGCCCCGGCGGGGCTGCGCGGATCCTGGGCATGAATCCCTCCACCCTCCGCTCAAGGATGAAGAAGCTAGGCATCAAGCGGTCCACGAACCCCTTGTAGCGCCGGGCCGTCCGTCCGGTCGGGCCTGTCTCCGGCCTTTCTGCGATATTTCGCGTTCCCGTAAAATGTCGAGGACGGGGCGCCCCCGACCCACGTGCCCTCCGGTCCCTCCTCACGGGTGATTCGCTATTCAAAACAAAGGTTTGACAACACCTCCGGCAGCTTTACGCGCCTTGGCACGATGTTTGAGAAAGATTTCTATGATCTGAGGGGAGACGCATGCTCGGAAGTGAAATCAAGAGACCGGCAGGTTCGCTTCCCCACCTCCTGTCCAAAAGGGGCCGGTTGCCGTGGTCGTGACCACGATAAGCTTAGAAGCCCTTCCCGGCAAACACAAAGAACTCGCACAGACTCTGAGCGCCCTGATGGGCCCCACCCGTACAAGCCAGGGATGTCTGGACTGCCGACTGTACGAGGACACGGAAACCCGGCGGACCGTGTGCATGGTTACGGAGTGGAGATCCGAGGCGGATTTTGAGAGGTACCGGGCATCCGACACGGGCGGGGTTCTCCTGGGCGCCGTCCAGGCGCTCTGCGAGGGGGCACACCTGACCCTGAGCAGAATCTCGTCGAGAGAGAAGGCGGAGATCAGCACGTCCGGAAGCCGCCCGTGAGGGGAGGTCCCCGGAAGTCCTGTTTCTTGCGGTGCAGAAGCCAGCGGGGGGGGAAGTAATGAAAAAAAACATCTGGAGACTCGTTTGCCTTCCTGTAGCGGGCCTTCTTTGGTTGCTCTTCCCGATACAGACCGGGGCCTTGTTCCTGGACGACAACCAGACCCTGGAGGTGGTGGCGAGGCTGCAGACGCGGACATCCTTGCGCCTCCAGGATTCGGAAGGATTCACTTCTCCGAGCGTATCCGTGGGCAACCTGGTGCAGTGGCGTAACCTCGCCATGCTCGAAATCGATCACGATCTTGGCGAACTGACGCAGACGCTCGACGTCCTGTATCCCCTGGAGGCCTTGGACATTCGCTCGAGGTATCGCCTGGTGGGCCGATTTCTGTACGAGGCCGTCTACAACGTCGGTCCACAGGCCTTTCAGGATACCCGCGAGGCGGACAAGGAGAACATCGACAGTTTCAAGGAGAGCTACGATCTGTGGGAATGCTACGCCGACTTCTCCAGGGGCCCGGCCTTCCTGAGGCTCGGAAGGCAGAACCTGGCCTGGGGCGAGACCGACATCTTCCGGCTTCTCGATTACATCAATCCGCTGGACAACACCTTCGGCGGCCCCTTCGAGGATCTGGACGACAGACGCATCCCGCTCTGGATGCTGCGGGGGAGCTACAACTTCGGCACCCTCGGTCCTGTCTCCACATTCTCGCTCGAGGGGTTCTGGGTACCCGGCGCCTGGGACGCACGGGTGGCGCCGCTTCCGCCCGGCGGCACTCCGTATGCGCCGCCCGCTCCCTCCTCTCCACTGGAGCTGCGGGTGCTCACACCGGACAAGACCATCTCCAGCAGTCGGTGGGGAGCGCGGCTCATGGGGGTTCTTGCAGGAGGGCTCCAGCTTTCGCTCGCCCACTACAGCACCTTCCTCGACACCCCTGCGATCCGCGTAGGCGTTACGCCCGGCCTTCCGATCCTCATGAACCCGGCCGACGCCTATCAGGAACTGAGCTTTCCGGACGTGCAAGTCACGGGTGCTGCGATGAACTACTGGCAGCCGCAATTGGACGTGGTCCTCAGAGCCGAAGCGGCCTGGTTCTGGGATGAGCCCGTCTTCATCCCGGAGGAGAACCTCAAGCTTTCCGACACGACGATTCCGCTGCCTCCCGCCCTCGTTTCCCTGCTCTCCGGGCTCGCGGGCACGGACCTCGCCGCCCTCGGCCTTGACTCCATACCGCTCAACCCCACAGGCGGAACCATCCCGGAAAAGGACATCTTCCGGTACATGATCGGGTTCGACAAGCAGGTCTGGATTCGGCCGCTCAACGGAACCAGCATGTTCCTGGTCTCGATGCAGTACTTCGCCCAGTGGATCCAGGACTTCGATGCCCGGATTCGCCAGCCCCTCGTCCTCTATCCCGATCCCGGCCAGTTCGCAGGGCTCAAAGAGTACGAAAGCGTCTTCACAGCACTGGTCAACACAACGTATCGGAACGGCACGATCATGCCGCAAATGGCCGTTGCCTACGACGTGCGCGGGGCGTGGCTCGTCGCAACCTCGGCCAGCTACATCCTGGAGCCTTTCCGGTTCGGCGTCGCGTACAGCGCAATTATGGGGAACTTCACGAATTTCGGTGCCTTTCGAGACCGGGACCAGATCACCTTCACCCTAACTTACCTGCTCAACTAGCTCGGGAATGGGAGGCGACCCCATGCGAAGCACAACACCCTCGGGCATCCTTGCAGCGGCTGCCTGGCTGACCCTTTTCCTTGCCGGCCCCGCCCCGGCAGACGTGGCGCCCGGGGACCTCATCGATGCAACGAATTGGCAGAAGGCCGAAGGGCTCCTGCCCGAGCCGGTCCTGAACTGGGTGAAGAAGGGCGACGTACTCCATGTCGGAAAGCTCACGTACGATCCGTCGAAATTCTTTCCCCCGGCAGGCCTTCGCTCCCTTGAGTCGAACAAGGGAAGATTCGACCTGGACGCGGACGGCGTTGTGGTGGATTCGGAGACGGGCAAGGCCCCGGCCTTCATCGACGGGTTTCCTTTTCCGGAAATCGATCCCAAGGACCCGCGTGCGGGCGAAAAGATCATGTATAACAAGTTCTATTATCAGTACGCCTGCGGGAACATGAAGGTCGGCGCACAGATGGCGAAATGGATCGGCCGAAATACCGGCTACGAGCGGGAGATATCGTTCGAATCCCTCTCCTACCCGAAGGACGGTTACGAGGGGGCGCAGAACCACAAGAATCCGGATAACCTGGAGACCTACATCATCTTCCGCATGCTCGCGCCCGTCGACGTCCGGGGCACGAACGTACTCACCTGGCGATTCCGGGACGCCCGCCAGGACCACACCTTCACATACGTCCCGGCCATCCGAAGGGTCCGACGCATGAGCCCGGCAAACCGGTCCGACGCCTTCCTCGGGTCGGACTTCTGCGTGGACGACGCATGGGGATACGGCGGAAAGGTCAACGCCTTCGAATGGAAGCTGCTCGGCGTCCGGGAGCAGCTCGTTCCCTTCCGGGCCTCGACTCCCCTGCGTATCGTCCAGAACCCGAAGGGGGAATGGGTGTCCGAGAAGGTGCAGCCCGGCGAGGAGAACGTCTACGGATGGGAAAAGGACGGATACGGGGGCGCGCCCTGGTTTCCCACCAACATCATCTGGGTCAAGCGGCCGGTCTACGCCCTGGAGATCAAGGCCAAGGACCCGTACTACAATTACGGCCTCCAGTACCTTTGGATCGACGCGGAGTTCTTCCAGCCCACCTTCAAGGAGATCCACAACCGGGCCGGGGAGTACTGGAAGGTGGAGTGGCAGATCCAGACCGGCAACGAAAACGCGGACGGCAGCATCCGGATCGTGGGCCTGGCCGACATGATCGCCGTGGACGACCGGAGCGATCATGCGACGGTCATCGTGTCTCACGACCCGAAGTGCCTGGTTCGGTTCTTCGCCGTCCTGGACGAGAACGACTTTTCCCTGGCCGGTTTCCAGAAACTCTGCAGGTAGGGCGTGCGGCTGTTTAGAAGGCGCAGAGGGCCTTTCAACCGCCTCCTCGAGGACAACCCGAGTGGAGGAGTGCGCTTGGAACCGTTCAAAGACAAAGTGGCCATCGTGACGGGGGGCCTACGGGGTGAAGGTGAGCGTGGTCTGCCCGGGCATGATCGACACGGCCATCTTCGAGACCAGCGTCATGGTCGGCAATGCGGACCGGGAGAAGTTTCACGCCAGGGCCCGTTCCAGGTTCAGGCCCATGAACGCGGACAAGGTCGGCCTTGCGATTCTTGAGGGAACGGCCCGGAACCGGGCGATCATCCTCTTCCCCGTCCGGGCTCGGGTTCTCTCGCGCCTCTACCGGATCCGGCCCGCGCTGCTGAATCCCCTGTTCCGGGGACTCATGCAAGGACTCCGGCAGGCCTCTGCGGGCTAGCACCCGGGGAATCTCGCTGCGAGTTCAGCCGGCAAGCGCGAGCACGCGGGCCGGGTTGGCCCTAGCGATGGTGTTGACGGCCTCATCGCTCATACCCTTCTGCCGCATGAGGGGCAACACGTTCTCGATGAGGTAGGCATAGCCTTCGCCTCCGTATCGGGTCAGGTGGTGCTTGGTGCAGATGTCCTGGGAAACCAGGAGCCTTTCCAGGTACCCCGCCTCGATCAAATCCAGAATCCGGTCGACCCGCACGGCGTCGTTGGGCATGTCGATCGGGGCCAGGGGATAGAAGCTCGACTCCTGCCCGAAGAGGTCGAACTCGAGGTAGCATCCCGTCCTGGCCAGCCGGATCATGGACTCCGCGTCGAAGAGCGTCCGGTCGATGTGGCACATCACGGTCCTGGCGGGGTCTCCTCCCTCCTCGGCGACGATACGCATCGCCTCGAAGGGCGCCTTGCCGTCTCGGCCCGGATGAATGCTCAGCGAAGCCCCGGAGCGGCGCTGCGCCCGAACGGCCGCCCTGAGGACCTTCTCTTCGTTATCGTACACCGGCCAGCTCAGGCCGATCTCCCCGATGATCCCTGCCCGGATGCCCGTCTCTCCGATCCCTTCTCCGATCTCGCGCAAAATCCTCTCCTCGATCTCTTGCCCGCTCATGCCGGCCAGCTCCGGCGGATGGTATTCGACTTGATAGAACCCGCTTCCGGCGACGATGTGGACCGCGGTCCGTCGAGACACCCTTGCCAGGGCCTCGGGATCCGGGTTCATTCCGTGGACGCTCTGTTCCACGATGGTGCCGCCTCCGGCTTCCCTGAATCGCCTCATCTCGTCGACCGCAGCCTCCTCGTCGTCCAGGAAGAGGTTCTCCGGGTTCGATATCCAGTTCCGGCGCAGCACCCCGAGGTCCTCCATCCGAATCGGTTCCCCCTTCAGGTCGCGCAGGTTGGGCGGCAGGAGGTTGACGAACAGGTGCTCGTGGGGCTGGACATGACCGAGCTCGGCGGGCTCGATCGGCCCCAGGACGGTCTGAACCTTGCCGGCGAGAACGGACATGACAAACCTCCTTTCCATCGGCGGCCGCGAGCCGTGCCGCGCCATAGATTTGGACTTTTCCACAGATTCATACATGCTTTTCCGGAGAATGGCCAGGCCCGGGGGCCGCTGGGATAGAGGCTCGCACCCACGGCGTCCCCAGAGGCCGCGCGAAATCCGTAAGCCGCCCGGTCGCGAATTCCGTATTGGATTCAAACCGTTTCGTGATTTGGGTGGATCCTCCGGCGATCTTCCGGCTTCTAACGAGGCATGAGAGCCCCTTTCAAACCGGACAAAGGCCTACCGTGAGATCACCCCAGGGGAAATGGATCGATCTGATGGGTATCGGCCGGGATTCCCGCAAGAGGATATGGTCCCGGCGGGCGGTCACGATCCCTGCCTATTTCGCTTGCTTCGTTCTGCTGGTCGCCCTGGCGCCCATCCTGCTTCCCCTGGCCGCCCTGGCGGACCTCGCCCGCCGGTCCCGGTTCGCTCTCCTGCGAATGATCGCCTTTCTGCTCCTCTACTTCACATGCGAGGTCCTCGGCATCCTCGCAAGCCTCTTCCTTTGGCTCATCGGCGGGCCGTGGATCTCCTCGGACGCGGAGCGTTACGTACGCTGGAACTTCAGGCTTCAGTGGCGGTGGGCCGGGGCCCTGGCAGGGGGGGCCTTCCGGATCTTCTCCATCCGGCTCGACGTGCAAGGCCTCCAGGATTACCGGAACCGCCCGATCCTCCTGTTCACCCGCCACGTAAGCACCGCAGACACCGTCTTGCCCGCCCTGCTGATCTCCATCCCGCAGGGCATTCTCCTGCGGTACGTGATCAAGCGGGAACTCCTCGCCGACCCGTGCCTGGACATCGTGGGGCACCGCATTCCGAACTATTTCGTTCGCCGTGGGTCCGGTCAGACCGAGCAGGAGGTCCGCGCGATCGCAAGCCTGATGCAGGATCTCCGTCCCGGGCACGGCGTCCTGATGTACCCGGAGGGGACACGCTTCACGGCCCGAAAAAGGGCGCGGGTTCTTCGGCGGTTCGAGGAGAGCGGCGACCGCGAGTCCCTGGAGCGGGCCAGGTCCATGCCCCTCGTGCTTCCGCCCCGCCTGCCGGGCTCCCTTGCGCTCCTGGAGAACAACACCGGCGCGGATGCCGTCTTCTGCATTCACACCGGGTTTGAATCCACCATGTCCATGGGAGATCTGTGGAGGGGGGAGCTGGTGGGAAAACAGGTCCGGGTCAGGTTCTGGACCGTGCCCTATGAGCAAATCCCGAAGGGCCGGGAAGCCCTTTCGAGATGGATGTGGGAGGAGTGGGCCAAGGCGAACGCCGTCCTTGAGGAATGGAGAGACGCCGAATGAACCGGGTGATGCAGCAAATCCTCCTCCTGGTCTTTTCCGCCGCACTCGCAGCGGAAGGGGTTGCCCAGGAAACCGAGGCGATCTATTGGGGCGACGCCGTGGACAAAGAGGGAAGGCTCCTCTACCGGGAGAAGCACATGACCCGCACCCGGGACGGCCGCACCCTGGCATCCCTCACCCTTTACCTGGATCCCGCGGGGCGCAAAATCGCCTCGCTCGAGTCCGATTACGAGAAGAGCCTGGCGATGCCGACTTACGTCTTCAAGGACTTTCGAAGGAACTACGAGGAAGGGCTTCGGTACAGGAACGGAACCTACTACATCTACAACAAGGGCACCGAGCAAGGCGAGAAGGAGAAGGCGCTCGAGGATCCGACCCACGTCTTCTCCTGCCAGGGCTGGCATTACTACATCGTGGAAAACCTGGACCGGATCGCACGGGGCGACACGTTTCTCCTGCGGCTCATCTTCCCGAACAAGCTTCGCACGTACAATTTCAAGATCGAGAAGGTCAGCGGCGAGGGGAATCTCCTGAACGTCCGGGTGCGTTTTGCCAACCGGCTGGTGGGCTTTTTTGTCCCTCACCTGGACCTCGTCTATGACAAGAACGAGAGAAGGCTGATCGAATACCGCGGGGTTTCGAACATCTTCGATGCGAACGACAATCTTCAGGAAGTGCGGATCACCTACTCCGACGACCCGCCGGTGAGCTGATCCGAGCCTTTCGGCGGGCGGCTGGGCATCTTCCCGCTTGACGCAAACCGGCCACAAGGATACCGGATGACTCACCGATGAACCACGGGAGCGTGTTCTCCGAGATCGCCGCCATCTTGCTCCTCGCAACCCTGCTCGGCATCGTCGGGCAGAGGCTTCGCCAGCCTCTGTTGATCATGTTCCTGGCGGCGGGGATTCTGGCCGGCCCTGCGGTTCTGGGCATCATCGCAAGCTACCAGCAGATCGAATTGCTTGCGCACATGGGAATCGCCCTCCTGCTCTTCATCGTGGGTCTCAAGCTCGATTTGAAGCTCATCCGCACCACCGGCCCCGTCGCCCTGGCAACCGGCCTGGGGCAGATCGTCTTCACGTCCGCGATCGGCTTCGTGATCGCCCTCGCCCTGGGCATGTCCTTCCTGACCTCGGCCTATGTATCGGTTGCGCTCACGTTCTCCAGCACCATCATCATCGTCAAGCTCCTGTCGGACAAGAAGGAAATCGACTCCCTTCACGGTCAGATAGCGATCGGATTCCTGATTGTCCAGGACATTGCCGCTATCGTCGCCCTGGTGGGGCTGACCACCTTCGGATCGTCCGCTGCCGGAAACGGGTCGCCATACGCTTCCGCCGTCCTCATTGCCGCCAAAGGGGCGGGCCTGCTCGGCGTTATCGCTCTGTTGATGAAATACGTGATCCCGCGTTTGACCCTCCGCCTGGCTCACTCGCTGGAATTGCTGACTCTTTTCGCCATCGCGTGGGCGGTGTTTCTCGGCGCAGGCAGCGAGTGGCTCGGATTCAGCAAAGAGGTGGGCGCGTTTCTGGCCGGTGTTTCGCTGGCGTCCACGGATTACCGCGACTCCATCGGAGCGCGCCTGACGACCCTCCGGGATTTCCTTCTTCTGTTCTTCTTCATCGACCTCGGCTCGCGCCTGGATTGGTCCTCGGTCGGTTTGCAGCTGGGTTCGTCCTTGGTGTTCTCCCTCTTTGTGCTGATCGGCAACCCGCTGATCGTCCTGACGATCATGGGAAGGATGGGCTACCGGCGCCGCACCGGATTTCTCGCGGGCCTGACGGTGGCCCAGATCAGCGAGTTCTCCCTGATCGTCGCGGCCCTGGGCCTGAACCTGGGCCACATTACGAAAGAGACGATGGGCCTGATCACCCTGGTGGGGATTGTGACCATCTTCGCCTCGACTTACATGATTCTTTATTCGGAACCCCTCTATCGCCTCCTGTCGGGTCCGTTGAAGATATTCGAAAGGCGCAATCCATATCGGGAAGCCGCCGTCGACAACCTGAAGGGCACTGCGTCGATGGATGTGATCCTGGTGGGCCTGGGCAACTACGGAAGCGGACTTGCGGAGTATCTCCTGCGCAGGGGCAGAAGCGTCATCGGGGTGGATTTCGATCCCGGAGCCCTGGAGAGATGGCGCTCCCGAGGCATCCCCGTTCTGTACGGGGATGTGGCAGACCCGGAGATCCATGAGCAGTTGCCGCTCGACAAGGCCCATTGGGTCGTCAGCACCGTGCGTTCAAGACAATTGAGCCTGGCGCTTCTGCAGCGCCTCAAAGAGCTGGGATACGGAGGAAAGACGGCCTTGACCGCCGCGAACCAGCAGGAGGCCGATGCGCTCGAAAAGGCGGGCGCCCACCTCGTCCTGCGGCCGTTCATCGAGGCGGCGGAACAGGCGGCCGACGCGTTGACCTATGCCATGGGCCTGCTGCCGGAGGATGTCAACTGGCCGATTGCGTTTCTGGAAATCCGCATTCGTTCGGATGCCTCCGTGGCCGGGAAGACCCTCCGGGAGATTCCGTTGGACTCCCGGACGGGGGTATCCATCCTGGCCGTGGGTCGAGCCGGGCGCCTGTTCTACAATCCCGGGCCCGATTTCCGAATCTATCCCGGAGACCGGCTGCTCACCATGGGGCCTCCGGTCGAACTGAAGCACGCCGAGGAGATCTTCGCGCAACCGGAAATGAAGCCGGCTGCGGAAGGCCTCGATCGCTTTGAGATCGCCGAAGTCAGGGTCGGCAGCCATTCGAAACGATCGGGCCGGACACTGGCGGATCTTCACTTTCGCAAGACCCACAGGGTCACGGTTGTGGGAATTCGGCGGGGAGAGGAGCAGATTGCGGCCGTCAGCCCGTCAGAGCGGTTACTGGCAGGGGATTGCCTGATCGTAATCGGGACCAGCGACGCGGTGAGAGACCTGCAGAAGAAAGAGCCGCTCTAGAGGAACGCGCGGCGTGGGAACGTCGGCGCTCGGTCTCTTTGCCCTGCCTTGCCCGAGAGCGCGGGCCATTATACCCATCCCTTCTTCTCCAGCAGCATCTCCATGAAGGCGTCGACGCGCGTCTGGAACTGGGCCGCGGAGAAGTTGTCGGCGTCCATGTGGTCTCCGTCGATGACGACGGACGGCACCTCCAACTCCTTTTCCAGGGCCCGCTTCATGTCCATCTGGCCCAGGGTGATCGGAACGCAGGACTTGTTGCTGTGGAGCACCGCGCCGTCGATGCGGTAGTCCCGACAGGCCTTCAGGACCATGTCCCTGCGTTTCTTGATGGAGGTGCAGGAAACCATGGGGTAGGAGACGAGCGACTTGCGGGCCAGGGACTCGATGGGCTTGTCCGGGTCCAGGCGCATCGACCAGGCTGCGGAGTAGGTTTCGGCCACCACGACCCCGCCCATCTTCTCGAAATAGTTGAACAGGCCCATGTTGTACCACAAGGGAATGTTGTCCCAGAAGAGCCGGATCTTCTCCTCTTCGATCATGCCGATCCCGGCCTCGGCGCGCTCCCGGACCTCGTCGCGCAGCGCGGTGAGGAAATCCACGGCCACCTGCGTTCCCTGGCGGGTGACCATGACGAACATCACGCCCAGCTCCGCGGCCGAGATGGGCGTGGGGATGAACCGGCGGTAGCTCATGATCTCGTCCCAGAGCTCGCAGGCCCGGTCCGAGAGCCGAACCACCTCCTTCAGGCGGTCGTGGTCGAGCTTGCGGCCCGTGGTCTCGGTGAGCCAGTCGATCAGACGGTGCATCTCGCTCACACAGTAGTCCAGGTGATAGGGCCGGATGTTCTCGAAGCCCACCTGGGGCAATTCGCAGGTGATGACCTTGGCCCGCGGGAACCTGCGCTCCATGGTGTGCAGGATCTTCATGGCCGGGACGCATCCGCCGTAAGCGGAGATGATCAGGTCCGGCTCGGGCAAACCGCCCAGGGGGATGCCCTCCTCGTTCATCGGCCCGTACACATAGCCCACGATGTTTCGCAGGTAGCCGCAGAGGTCCCGGGAGAAGCCCATCCCGGCCGAGACCTCGAAGTGTCGCGGAGAAAGGCCGAAGGCGGCGCAGACGGGCGACCAGTTCTCCGGAAAGACCGGTTGGAGGTCCATCGCGTAAAACAGCTCGATCACCCCGTTCATGGGCGGCATCCAACCCACGGGCTTGCCGCTTGCCTTGGCGGCGTGCCCCTCCAGGTAGAAGTCGGCCACCACCCGGTTGAGTTCCTTGGCGGCCCGAAGCCGTTTCCGGGATTTCCCGGGCTTCTCCATGTCAGCCCCCCAGCATTTCCAGGAAGGATTCCACGCGCGTCCGGAGCTGGCCCTCGTTCAGGCCGGTCTCCTCCATTTCCACGACCAGGCCACGCAACCCTTTTGCCTTGAGCGCCTCCAGGACGACGGGCAGGTCGGCCAGGTGGGGCGTACAGAACTTCTGGAGCAGGAAGACCACGCCCTTGGCCCCGGATGCGGCCGCCAGGTCCGCGAGGAGAGGGGCCCGCTCCTGGGCCTTCCTGCGGGCCGGACAGGCAAGCCGCTTGAAGTGGCGGTCCATGAGCCGTTCGATCGGTTCCTTCCCCTCGCCGCCGGGAGGCGAAAAGTTCCGGAGCCCGGTGCACAGGTCGTCGCCGACCACACGAGCGCCGGCATCCTCGAGGATTGCGAGAACCCGGGGCTCGTCGATCACGCTGCCGGAGACCAGGACGGGCACGCCGGCGTTCTGCGCGCCTGACAGCCGCTCTGCCGACGCCGCAAAACCCTTGAGCATGGGCAGGTAGTCCTCGGGCGGGGTCACGAGGCCGGCCCCTACGACCGCCAGAAAATCCGCAGCCGCCAGGGGGAGCCGCCCCCCGGAGCGAAGCCGATAAAGGTCCAAGGAAAGCCTTCGAATCTCTCGGTAGAGGTCGAGCGAGGCGGCGAGGGACTCTTCGGTGAGGCTTCCCCCGATGCCGTTCAGCCTCTTGCGCAATTCGCCGAGGGCCTCCCGCAGGTAGATGCGCGCCTCCGGGCTGTCCTGGTAAGGCAAAGGCACCGTGTGGTACAGCGCACCCGGCACGTTCAGCTCCCAGATGTTGATCATCCCGCAGGCCACGTCGCACGTGTACCCCTGGATCACGCCGGAGAGAAAGCCGTACCCCCCCCGCAGGGCCTGCTCCAGGGCCTTGCGAAGATAAGGGCAGATGAAGGACGGGGTCAGGCTGGCGGCTCGCTCGATGGACACGCCGCCTCCCAGAATGCGCACCGGGATGAAGCCGGCCGCGTGAATCATCTCGACGGGCGTATACGTGCAGAAATAGCCCAGCGCCTTCCGGCCTCCCGAGGTAAGAGTCGCGAGCCGCGCCTTGTGATCGCGGAAGGCCTCTGCAAAGGGCCGGATCGGAAGATCGGTCATACCCGCTCCCCTTGGAAGGGTTTCGGCGAGGGGGAAGCCCCCGTCGGACGGAAAAGTCTAGCATGTTGCGAAGGGTATTGCATTCGGACGCAACGAAGAGGAATGTTTCTCCATGCCGAGGATCCCCGGCCGGTGCGCTCGAGAAGACGACGGTGTCCATCTCCCCCTCGGCCAGGTTGTGAACCGGAAAGATCGTAACGCCTTTGTCCGGCGCCCGCGGGGTCTCCTCGGACAGGGTTCGGAACGCAGAAGCGAGCCTCTTAAGGCACCGCGACGCTCCCTGTGCTGTTGGCGAAGACAAAATCCATCATGGGCCTCAGAATCTCGCTTTCCCGGTGGGTGGGCCGGTCCGCGGCCGCAAAGAGCACATCCTGGTGGTTGTATCCTTCCAGCTCCGAGGCACGCAGGTTCAGCAGGGGAAGGGATTCGATTCTGTCGTTATGGAAGAAGTCGAGTCCGTACGAGTGGGCGTACGGGGCGGATGCCGCCTCGCCGTCCAGGCCGATCCGGGAGGTGTAGTACCACTCCGGAAAGTTCGTGTTTCCCCTGTAAAGGCTTACGGCCACGTCCTGGATGTCCGCCACCTCTTCCCGCCAGTTCGTGTAGGTCAGGGCTCCCGCGGTGTCCTGATAGTCCGGGTCCGAGGCGTTTCCAACCTCATCGAAGTTCACCCAGGAATACAGTGGGCCCGTGGCGAGTCCGTCGGGAGGGCCCGCATCCCAGGGGATGAAGAGGCCGTCCTTCTGAATCCCGAAGAGCCCGAGCAGGTCCGCCAGGTCCCCGGGGAAATCCTTTTGCACGACAGGCCCGCCCTGAAGAAAGCCCATGCTCGTCTGGAGAATCCCCACGGGGTTGAAATTGTCGTCGAAGAAGGCGCCGAGCACCGCCTCGTTGGTGTACCGGAAATCGGCAAAGGAAGGCGTACCGGTGAGGAAATGGACCGGATCTTTCGAGTGAAGAAGACGCATCAGGCTCGCAACCGAATCGGAGTAGGGGACATCCCGTGCCAGGGTGGACTCCGCGTCGGGAAACAGGTGGGCGTACATGCCGATGAGCTCGAACAGGGAGAGCGCTTCCGGGGTCACGCCCATCAAGAGGTTCAGGCGTGCGGCCGCGCCGCTGCGAATCTCGCTGAGCCGCCGGGCGTATTCCGTCTCCTCGATGAATCCGCCCGACCGGGGCCCGACCGTGCCGTCCAGGCCGATCAGACCGGCACAGTTGCGGAAGCCCGCGTCCTCCTCGGTCGCGGCGTCTCCGTCGAAGTCCCAGCCCGCGAAGTAGGAAGCGTACCCTCCGCCGGCCGAATGGCCACCGATGAAAACCGTATCCTTTGGGTCGGCCCCGTCGGGAAGCATCTCGGAGAGGATCGTACCGATATCCTTCATGAGAAGCGCAAGGCCGAACTCGGAGAGGAATGGGACATCCGGTTCCCCGAGGAACCCCTGAAACGTATTCCCGGAGAGTTCCAATCCGTGATAGTAATAGTCCACTGCGATTCCGGGATCCCCTGCCGCCTCCGCGGCATTCATGCCGGTGAGATCCTCCAGGCAGTTCGTCCTGCGCTCCACGGCCCAGATCTCAAGGCTCCCGACCCCTTCATCCGCTTCCGCCAACGACACCAGCTGACGGCCGATGTAGTCGAAGCTGTTGGCCCCGCCCATGTAACCGGGTATGAGAACGACGATCGCCTCCACCGGCTTGGGTGTCCCGGCGGTTTCGGGCCGATACCTTGTGAACCGTATGTAGTCGCAATCCCAGGCACCGACGAACCCGGCGGGTATCTGTCCGTTGTCCCTCGGGTAGGGAGAGTAGAGGAACCCCTCCTCCACGATGACCGCCTGCGGGATAGGCTCGAGGCTCGCCGGCGCAACGGGCGCTTCCGGAACGGGGCCGCCCGGCTGGTAGCATGCCGGGAGCAGCAAGACCCATAGGAACGAGATCCAGGCTTTTTTCGTTGCGATCCGCATCTTGTACCTCATCTTGTACCTTCCGACAGGGGTTGGAGATAAACGCTGTCAACAAGAATCTTACGACATTTTGAAATGAATACCAAAACAGAAAAGGCCTTTCCCCCCCGGCCCGTCCGCGACCGAGGAGTGAAGGCGAGAATCCAGCAGGAAAGACTCGTTCCTGATGCGTGATTCCGCGCGGGAACGCACGCGGGCGCGGGATGACGGCTACATCAGGACGAAGTGCGGGCGCTTGGCCGCAGAGACATCCACCACCGCGGGGCGTTCGCTTTTCGTTGCATCCTCCAGGGCGGGCTCGAGTTCCGAAGGGTGCTCGACCTTGATGCCCACGCATCCCATGGACCGGGCAATCGCCGCGAAATCGACCTGCGGGTATTCGGTTGCGATCGCCCGGCCCGGAGCCTGATAATCCAGGACGTTCTGAAGGCAGGCATTGTTTACAACCAGGTAGTTGACCGGCACCTCGTACTGCTTGGCCATCTCGAGCGTATAGAGCATCATCATCATGCCTCCGTCTCCGCATACGCCCACCACCCGCTTGTCAGGCCGGAGCATTTGCGCCGCCAGTGCGGCCGGCACGCCCCAGCCCACCCCGGCGGCGCCGCCCGCGCCCAGGACCTGGCCCGCGCTCTTCGACTGGAAGAGGTTGGACATGAACATGCGGTTGTTCCCGCAGTCGAGCACGACCAGGTCGTCCGGCCCGATCATCCGGTTGAGAACGCGGATGATCCTTTCGGGCACGACCGGGGACTCCTCCGACTGCGAGGCTTCGCTCGAAAAGAAGCCCCGCTCCGCCTTGAAGGACTTCACGGCCTTAACGCGCGCACCGGCGTCGACCTTGGACGGCCGCGTCCGGACCGAATCCAGGACCGCCCGGAGGGCGGCCTTCGCGTCCGAGGCGATTCCCATCGCAACCGGAAACGTCCATCCGGCGCGCAGGGGCTCGATGTCGATCTGCACGATCTTCTGACGCGCCGGGTTGATGAAGTCCGGGGAGAGCATCTTCGTGTTCTCCGGCGCCAGGCAGGTGCCCACCGCAAGCAGGAGATCCGCGCCGGTGACCTTTTCATTCGCCGCTCTCTGCCCGATCTGCCCGATCGTGCCCAGGGCAAGATCGTGGGTCTCCGCGATCCCGCTCTTGCCCATGAAGGTCGTCGCCACGGGCATGCCGATCGCCTCGGCGAGGGCCCTGACCTCCTCGTAGGCCCTGGACGCGTGCACGCCCCTTCCGATCACCATGACGGGGTCTTCCGCCTCGAGGAGAAGCTCGGCGACCTTCTCGGCGTCCTCCCACGAAATCGAAGGGACCGAAACGCGCAGGTGCCCTTCCAGCGGATAAAGAGGGGGCGTCACATTCGCGGGGTCGATCTGGGAAAGGGCGACGTTCCAGCGGAAGAGCACGCAGGCGGGGCCCGGCCGGCCCGTGACGGCGTGCTTGATCGCGAGCCGGGTTCCGTGCACGAACTCTTCCGGCGTGGTGGCCACGGTCGTGTACTTGGTCATGGAGCGCATGATGTTCGGCAGGTCGATCGACCCGTACTCGCCGCCCACGCACTGGTAGGGCGCAAACTGGTTCAGGCCTGCGTAATCGGAAAGATCCGCGAAGATGAGCATCGGGGAGCCGGCCAGGGCCGCCTCCATGATTCCGAAGGCGGCGTTCGAGCCGATCCACGCCCCCTGCGCGATCACCACGCCCGGCCTTCCCGTGAGCCGGCCGTACACGTCCGCCATACAGGAAGCGCCCCCCTCGTGCCGGGAGAGGACCGTGCGTATCTTGTCCTTGCGATCCGCGAGCGCGTCGTAGAGAAAAATCGTGGCTCCCCCCGGCATCCCGAAGACATGGTCGATCCCTGCCTGGATTAGGGTGTCGACGACCAATTCGGTGGTCTTCCGCATGGCGTACCCTCCTGTTCGATCTGCATTCCGTGGGTGATGCTGTCTATTTGATCGTCCTTCGCGATCGCTCCCGCGCCATCCCGCGCCGCAACCGCGCGGTGGCAGCTTCCTCCACGTTCATCGTCCCCGGGTCGATCACGACCCCGTAATCCCGCCGCGCCCCTTCCAGGGACACATAGGCATCAAGCACGTCCTCCAGAACGGCCGCCGGATCCCGTTCCAGGGGATCCCCCCAGCCCCCGCCGCCCCCCATTTCCGCAACCGTAATGTCGCCCTCCGAGAGGGGCTCCTGGAAGGCGGTCTGCAAGACCTCCTTCTCGGCGGGCGTCCCGGCCCGGATGACGACCCGGTTCGGCGCCCCGTCCCTGCCGCCGTGGAAGCCCCGCATCGGGTACTTCGTGCCGATCAAGTAGGTATGCAGGAACATGGGGGCGAGCGCCCGGATCGCAACCGAGGTGCCCAGGCCGCCGCGCCACTTCCCGGGCCCGCCCGAATCCGTGATGTACTCGCGTCCCAGGGTCTGAACGGGATAGAGCATATCGTGCAGCTCTCCGGTGGCCATGGTCATGGCACCGAAGAAGGGCGCCAGGGCCCCCCAGCCGTCCACGCCGTAAGCCCCGTTGCACCAGCCGGCGGCCATCATTACGTTCTGATCCACGTAGAATTCGTCGGTGTACGGGTTCATTCCGTACGTGACCAACGGCATCCCCAGCTTGATGTTCTGTACATAGGCCTTCTCCGGAATCGCCTTTTCCAGGGCAAAGGCCAGGGCCTCCCCCACCTCCCCGCCCGCATGCAGCGTGCAGGCCGTGCACGGGGCCGGCGGCCTCGGGTTGACGACCGTGCCCTCCGGGAGGATGACCTCGACCGGGTGGAAGAGCCCCTCGTTCCGGGGGATGTCGTCATCGATCATGCTCGACAGGGTGAGAAAAACGTACGAGTACGAGTTCGGCAGGGAGCTGTTCACGAAGCCGGGCGTCTGCGGGTCGCTGCCCGTGAAGTCGATCTTGAGGGAGTCCCCTGCCACGGTCACCGTCACCCGGACCGTGATGTCCTGGACGCCCTGGCAGTCATGCTCCAGGTAGGCCTCTCCCTTGTACTGCCCGTCCGGCCATGTGCGGATCTCGGCCCGGAACCTTCGCTCCGTGTATTCGATCATGTAGTCCAGGCAGCGCCGGACGGTGTCGAGTCCGTACTTTCCGAGCATCTCCAGGAGCCGCCTCTCCCCCACCCGGACCGAGCCCATCATGGCCTTCAGATCTCCCGGGAAGGTTGGCTCCCGGTTGTTGATCTGGAGCATCCGGAGGATGTCTTCTCTCGGCTTGCCGCGGTCGCAGATCTTGATGGGGGGCAGGCGGAGGCCCTCCTGCCAGATGTCGGTCGCGCCCGGATTGTATCCCCCCGGCACGGCACCGCCCGTGTCTCCCTGATGGGCTCGGGTCACCGGGAAGAAGACGAGCTCGCCCTGGAAGAAGATGGGCGTCATCATCGTCCAGTCGGGCAGGTGGGACCCCCCGTGGTAGGGGTCGTTCAGGACGATGACGTCGCCCGGATGGAGATCGCCGCCGAAGGCCTCCAGGGCGGCCGTGACGGAGAACTTGCTCGCGCCCATGTGGATGGGCAGGGCGTCCGCCAGCGCGATGATTCTGCCCCGCGCATCGAAGATCGAAGTGGAGAAGTCATGGGATTCGCTGAAGGTGGGCGTGGTGGCGGTCCGGATCATGGTGTCGCCCATTTCGTTGGCGATGGTGTGCAGGCCGCACCGGATGACCTCGGCCGTGATGGGATCGACCTCTCGCATGTTGGTGCCTTCCTTTTCCTCGAAAGCGGAGCCGTTCCGTTCCTTGGCTCTCAGCTGTTGGCTATTAGCTCCCAACCATTCCCCCCTGCCGTGACGCGCTTGGGCGGGGTGGCGCGCGAAGGGCGAATGGCTAACAGCTTTTCTTCTTTTTCGCCTCACGAGGCCGATATCTCGTAATGGTCCAGCTCCGTCAGCCGGGCCGTCTGTCCGGGGTAGACCACGATGGTCGTCGCCGGCTCCTCGATCACGCAAGGGCCCCGGAGCACGTTTCCGCAGCGGACGCGCGAGCCTTCGTAGATCGGTGTGTCCCGAAACCCTCCCTCCTGTTCGAAGTACACCTTTCGGGTCTTCCGCAAGGCCCCGGAGGGGTCCTCGCCGACGAAGGGAAGCTTCCGCACCGGCGGACTGTCGACCTCGACGACCGCCTCGAGCCGGAGATTCATCAGGTAGGCCGGATCCCCCCGGTTCGCGAATGTATGCAGAGTCTCGTGGGCGTCGTGAAAGGCCTGCACGGCTCGATCCAGGTCCTCTTCCGTGACCACGCCTTGCGGGTCCGTTCCAAGCGGTATCGTGATTTCGTGGGTCTCTCCTTTGTAGTGCATGTCCGCCGCGCAACGGAAGCTCGCCTCCTCCCTCTGTCCGCCGCCATCCCCGACGGATCGAGGCAGTTCCTTCTCGATCTCTTCCCGCATGTCCGCGAACAGGGCGTTGACGGCCTTCAGATCCGGCCGGTCCGACCGCAGGATGCAAGTGCGCATCTTGTTGATCACGATGTTCGAATGAAGCATGCCCCGCGCCGAAAAGGCGGTGGCCAGCCTCGGCACGATGACCCTCCGGATGCCCAGGTGCCGGGCCTGCTCGCCCGCGTGGATGGCGCCGTTTCCGCCGAAGGCAACGAGAACGAAGTCGCGCGGGTCGTACCCCCGCTGGACGGAAACGACACGAATGCCGTTGGACATGTTGTTGTTGACAATGCGGAAGATCCCGTGAGCGGCACGGATCGTGTCCATGCCCAGGGGGCGGGCCAGCTTCTCTTCGACGGCCCTCTCTGCGGCGGCCCGGTCGAGCTTCATCTCTCCGCCGAGGAAGGTCTCGGGGTCCAGGAACCCCAGAAGGAGGTTTGCATCCGTCACGGTCGGTTCCACGCCTCCCCGTCCGTAGCAGGCAGGCCCCGGTTCCGCGCCCGCGCTCCGGGGACCCACCTGCAGGGCTCCCCCCGGATCCACCCAGGCGATGCTGCCGCCCCCTGCGCCGATCGTATGGATGTCCAGCATGGGGACAGAGGCCCGGTAGCGGCTCACCCACCGTTCGGTCGTCACCGTGGGCTTGCCGTTGCGAATCAGGGCGATATCGTAGCTCGTACCCCCCATGTCGACGGTGATGATATCCGGTTCGTTCGCAAGCTCCCCGATGAGCCGGGAACAGGCCGCCACACCGCCCGCAGGGCCGGACAGCAGGCTGTAGACTGCGTACCTGCCCGCGTAGTCCGCATGCATGATCCCGCCGTTGGAAAGCATGACGTAGAACTGTCCCGCAAAGTCCAGCCCCGCCAGTTTCGACTCCAGATTCTCGAGATATCGCTTGAGCTTGGGGCTCGTGTAGGCGTTTACCAGGGTCGTGCTGACACGCTCGAACTCGCGGATCTGGGGCAGAACCTCGTGCGAAAGCGAGAGCGAGGCCTCCGGGTAGTCCCGCCGGACGATCTCGGCCACCCTCCTTTCGTGCGCCGGGTTCAGGAACCCGAAGAAAAGGCACACGGCGATCGACTCGACGCCGGCCTCCTTCAGCCTTCGCACCACGGCGGCGACCTCCGCCTCATCCAGAGGCCCGACCACCTTGCCCTCGCGGTCGATCCTCTCCCCGACCGTGAGCCGGTGCCGTCGGAGGGCGATCGGGACCGGCGCCGGATAGCGGGGGTCGAAGATGCGCTCCTTGTATCCGCGCCGGATCTCGATGTCGTCCCGAAACCCCTTCGTCGCGATCAGGCCGGTCTTGGCGCCGTTGAACTCCAGCATCGTGTTCGTGGCCACCGTTGTGCCGTGAATGATCAGGTCCGTTTGCCTCAGAAATTCCCGGAGGCCCACTCCTTCCCGCGAGGCCGCCTTCGCGAGCCCGGCCAGGACCCCCTCGGCCTGGTTCGCGGGGGTTGTGGGGGTTTTGACAACCCGAATCGCCTCTCCTCCGGCCACATACACCAGGTCGGTGAAGGTGCCTCCCACATCGATCCCGATCTTGTACCTCAATCGGCTTTCTCCTTGGATTCGTACACGAGCAGACTTCAAGATATGCGGTTTGCCTGCGCGGATGTCAACGGTCAGACCGCATCCGGCACGTGTCGATTGACATGTCTTTGCAGCCCTTCGTATACTTTTTTTGCATGGATGTGCAGATCGGGGAGACCGGAGCCCATGGTTCGAATCCTTCTCTGGGCAATCCTGCTCGCCGGGCTATGCCTGCTCCTGGTTCGCGCCCTGCGGGCTTACCTGCGGTTCAAGAACAGGATGGTTGTCACCTGCCCGGAAACGGACAGGCCCGTCGGAGTCCGTGTGGATGCGAGACGCGCGGCGATCCGCGGCTCCTTGGGCAGGGGCTCCCTGCACCTGGCCCACTGCACCCGGTGGCCGGAGAGGGAAGCGTGCGGCCGGGAATGCCTCTCGCAGATCGAATCCTCGCCCGAGAGCTGCATGATCAGGAAAAAGCTCGAGTCGTGGTACCGCGGCAAGAGCTGTGCCTGCTGCGACCGGGGAATCGGAGAGATCCGCTGGCGCGAGCAGAAGCCCGCCCTGGTCGGCCCGGATCACAGGCTTCTTCAGTGGGAGGATGTTCCGGCAGAAGACTTGGCCGGGGTGCTTGCCACGCACGCGCCGGTCTGCGGCACGTGCAACTTCGCTGAAAAATGGTAAGAGGGACGAAATCCCAACCCGCGGAAGGATCGGCGATCAGGTTGCGCGGTCAGGACCGCAGAGTCACGGCCGAGCGAAGTAGGCGATGCTGATCAGCAGGTTCGTTCCGAGAACCAGCCCCACGTTCGCTCCGAGCGCCGGCACGATCTTCTCGACGCTTCCCCCGAACCGGAAGGCCCCGCGCACCGCCTTGAAGGCCAGAGGCAGGGTCAGAAGCGTGATGAGAACGGCCGCCGGGAAGATCCCCCGCACGACCCCCCAGAAAAGAATCGAATAGTTCACGGCCAGGGCGGCCGTGTAGAGAACCGCCGCACGTCGGAGGCCGAGGGCGATGACCAGGTGCCTGCGCCCGCCCTGTCGGTCCGCCTCCACGTCGGGAAATTCGTTGAGAAGGAGCAGGAGCGCCGTCAGGATGCCGGGGGGGATGGAGAGCCAGATCACTGCGGGCGTGAGGGTGCCGGTCTGCGCGTAATAGGTCCCCAGCACCACGAAGGTGCCCAGGCAGACGCCTGCCGCAATCTCCCCCATCATCCAGCGGGCCAAATGGGTCGTGTAGAACCGGGCCGCCAACCCCCCCAGGACGACGAAGACCATCAGAAACCATCCGGACGCCCAGGACAGGTAAAGCCCCAACCCGAAGGCGCTCCCCAGCGTCGCCTTGGCCGCGAGCTCGACCGACCGAACCGAGGTCAGGCCTGCCTGCAGGCTTCCGGTGCCGCCCGAAAAAGGCGTCCGCCGGGTGTGGAAATCGATTTCGGTCCGATGGTCGGACAGCTCGTTGTACAGGTTCACCGCGATGTGGGCCAGGATCACGCCCAACATGGTAAGCGTGAACCGCAGTCCGTCAAGCGCGCCATCCTGGTACGCCGCCGCACCGCCCACGAGAACGAGCAGAACCGACAGGGCAAGGAAAGGCACCCTCACCTGAGAGGCCCATATCTTGATCGATTTCGCGAACGTCATCCCCTCGTCCCGGAAAAAGCCGTGAGATGTCAGAAACCCGAAGAATACAGAGTATAGGGAACAGACGGGCTCCGGTCAATCCGGAATCACCGGGAAACCATTGACAGGGCCCTGCCGCTTCGCTTAGATTCTCTGCAGGCCCCCGGACGCGTTGGAAACTCCCTCAGGAGGCAACCCGACCCCCAATGTTGCACAGAGATGCCGGAAGAACCGGCGGCGGGAATCTTCAGTTTTTCCTGACGATAGCGATTCTCCTGATTGCCTGTTACGTGGGAATCAAGATGGGCAGGCCCTATTTCGCTTACAGGAGCCTCCAGAATACGATGAAACAATGGGCGGAAATCACCCTCTACAGAGGGGATCGTAATTACGGAGATCTCATCGAAAAGATCCGCTGGACCATCGATCGGCACAATATCCCGCTCGACATCCAGGACGTCAAGATCGTGTACGACCCGGACCAGAAGATGCTGGGGGTCTATGCGCAATACGATGTCTATGTCGAATTCCCGGGCTACGAGCATCATTACTTCTTCGAACCCTATGCCGAGGTGTATGCCGAAGGCGGATGACCCGCCTTTCCCTTGGCCCCGGATGGAACCTCCTCCCGCTCTTCTGTGTCTAATAGATAGTAAAAAGTCGTTGTTCGATGCAGACGGAGGTCTGCAAAGGCCCGATCGGAGGAGGAAAGAGGCATGGGCCTCGTAACCACGATGGGCAAGTACTGTTTCATCAAGTGCGACGGTCCCCATTGCAGCAAGAAGATCGAACATCTCGATCCCGAGCAGGTCAAGCAGCTTGCCAGGCTCTGCGATTGGCAGAGTTACGGCGATCGATGGATCTGCCCGGCATGCGCGAAGAAGCTTGATGAAGAGATGCTCCCCAGAAAACGAAAAGGCCGGGCCCTGCCCAGGAAAGAAGGCACGAGCGCCGCGAAATAGGGTTGTATCTCACGGCGGCGTGCGCACGACCAGGAGCCGCACCTCGGTCATGTCCTCGATCGCCCAGCGGATGCCTTCCCGGCCGAGTCCGGAATCCTTGACCCCGCCGTAGGGCATGTGGTCCACCCGCCACGAAGGCACGTCCCCGATGATCACCCCGCCCACCTGCAGTTCGTTCCATGCCTCCTGGGCCTTGTAGAGGTCCCGCGTGAAGATCCCTGTCTGGAGACCGAAATCGCTGTCGTTGACTTCGTGGAGGGCCTCGCGGAAATCGGTGAACTTCGAGAGTACCGCCACCGGTCCGAAGGCCTCTCTTCGGCTCACGGCGAGCCGCGGGTCAACGTTCTCCAGGAGGGTGGGCTGCATCATGGCCCCGTCCCGGGTGCCGCCGCAGAGCACCGCGGCCCCGGCCTGGACCGCCTCATCCACCCAACCCTGGAGGCGCGACGCCTCGGCCTCGGAAATCATCGGCCCGATGAACGTCTCTTCCTCCTTCGGGTCGCCCGCCTTGAGCCTGCGGGCGGCGGCGACCAGTTTGTCCCGCAGTTCCCCGTACCGGTTTGCGTGCACCAGGATCCTCTGGACCCCGATGCAGCTCTGGCCGGACTGGTAAAAGGCGCCGAAGAGGATTCGTTCGACCGCATCTTCAAGAAGAGGGCCCCGGATGTCTTCATCCACGATGACGGCCGCGTTTCCGCCCAGCTCGAGGATGACCTTTTTCCTGCCGGCCTTGGCCTTCAGGGCCCAACCCACGTCGGGGGAGCCCGTAAAGGAGAGCAGCTTCAGCCTCGGGTCCACGGTGAACAGATCCGCCCCTTCCCTGCGGCAGGGCAGAACGGAGAAGGCCCCCTCGGGCAGGCTGGTTTCGGCAAGGATCTCGCCGATGATCAAGGCGCCGACGGGCGTCAGGCTGGCGGGCTTGAGGATAAACGGGCACCCGACGGCGAGCGCCGGCGCCACCTTGTGGGCCACCAGGTTGAGCGGAAAGTTGAACGGCGCGATGAACGAACAGGGCCCGATGGGCACGCGTTTCCACTGGCCCGTGTATCCTCGGGCGCGGGGGCTGATGTCCATGGGAAGCACCTCGCCGCTTCCGGGCAGGCGCACCGCTTCGGCGGCCGCGATCCGGAAGGTATCGATCAGCCGCGTGACCTCCCCCCGCGAATCCCGGATCGGCTTGCCCGCCTCGACGCAAAGGGCCTGGGCCAGTTCTTCGGAACGCTCCTGGAAGCGGTCCACACAGTGCTGCAGCACCTTCTGGCGCTCGTAGGCAGCCATCCTTCGCATGGGCACCGTCGCGCGCACGGCGGCCGCAATGGCCCGGTCGATGACGGGGGCATCGGCCAATGCCACGCGCGTGGCTACCTTGCCGGAGTACTTGTCCGTAACGGCCAGGTCCGCGTTGGCATCGATCGGCCGGTTCGCCAGATAATACGGGTACGTTTCTTTGAGCATTCTCCACCCTCCAAGAACTTGACGGTTGCCGTGCCGCAGGCCGTTCCAAAAGGTCCGGATGAAAGGCGCAGGAAGCCTTTCTTGGCGAACGCCTGGAAGAAGGATGCGTGCAACCGCCGCAGATGGACCTTTCTCAACGGCCTCTCAGATCGGACAGGCGATATTTCCAAGCCTCTCCGTGAGCTTCCGGTTCTCCCGGTAGTCGATCGGTAAGGCGACGAGGGTGGGCCCCTGCGTCTCGAAGGACTTCTCCAGCACCCCGCGAAGCTCGCGCGAGTCTTCCACCCGCACGCCCTGCCATCCGAAGCTCTCGGCCAGTTTCACCCAGTCCGGGTTTCCGAAGGCCAGGTCCGTGTGCCTCCCGAACTGGTTGTCCTGCTTCCACGCGATCAATCCGTATCCTCCGTCCTCCCAGACCATCACCGTCAACTTCGCACCGAGGCGGCGGGCCGTCTCCATCTCCTGCACGTTCATGAGGAAGCCCCCGTCGCCGCAGACGGCAAGGATGCGCCGGTCCGGGTGCACGAGGTGGGCGGCGATCGCGCCGGGGAAAGCGAACCCCATGGAGCAGAACCCGTTGGGGATGAGGCACGTGTTCGGCACGTGGCAATGGTAGTGGCGGGCCACCCACATCTTGTGGGCGCCCACATCCGAAAGCAGGATGTCCCTTCTTCCGAGAACCTGCCGGGCGTCCCAGAGCACCTTCTGCGGCTTGATCGCTCCCACCGCGTCATCGTCCTTCCACGCCTCGAACTCGGCCTGCATCTGCCGGCGCACGGCGGCCTGCTGCGAGAGGTCGAAGTCGAACCGGCCCCCCTCCCGTTCGAACCGTTCCACGCGCTCGTTGAGCATCCAGAGCGCATGGGCCAGGTCGCCCACGACCTCCACCTCCAGACGGTAGTTCTCATCGATCTCGGCGGGGAGAAAATCCATGTGAAGGATCCGCTTGCTCGAGCCGGGGTTCCAGAGCCGGGGGTGGTACTCGACCATGTCGTACCCCAGCGTGATCACCAGGTCCGCCGCGTCGATCGTGCAGGCCACGAGATCCTTGGCCTGCAGGCCGACGGTGAACAGGCAGTAGTCCGCATCCATGTCCACGGCACCCTTGGCCATGAAGGTACTGATGACGCCCACGCCCGTCCTCTCGCAGAAGGCGCGCAACTGACGGCTGGCCCGTTTCCGGATACACCCGTTGCCGGCCAGGATCACGGGCCGCCGGGCCGTCCGAAGGGCCTCGAAGGCCCTGTCCATGATCTTGTCGTCCGGCACGGGCCTTCGGAAACGCCGCGGCTCGATCGGCTTGGTGGACGCGAAGCGCTTTGCGATGTCCTCGGCCAGCTCGATGTGGCAGGCCCCCGGTTTTTCGGTGCGCGCCAGGCGGACCGCCTTGCGGACGATCTCCGGGATGTTGTCCGGGTGCAGGACCGCCTGGGCCCACTTGGTGACCGGCTTGAACATGGAGACCACGTCCATGATCTGGTGCGACTCCTTGTGCTGCCGTTCCGAGTCTCCCTGGCCGGTGAGCACAAGCATCGGGGCACGGTCCATGTTGGCGTCCGCCACGCCGGTGATCAGATTCGTGGCCCCTGGCCCCAGGGTGCCCAGGCAGCCGGCCGGATTCCCGGTCAGACGGCCGTAGACCTCGGCCATGAAGGCCGCGCCCTGCTCGTGCCGGGTGAGGACGAAACGGATCTTCTCCGATTTGTCGAGGGAACGCATGAAGTCCGCGTTCTCCTCCCCCGGCACCCCGAAGATGTACTCGATCCCCTCGGTCTCCAGGCACTTGACGAAAAGGTTCGACGCTTTCATCGGATTGGGTTCCTACCTGCCGCCTTTGAAATAGCTCCGGGTGCCGACCGCCTCGATGGCCTGTCCGATACGGTTCGGCGCATGCGCGTAAGCCGCCACCCGCAGGTCGATCCGGTGCCTGCCCGTCGTTTCACAGATCGCATTGAATTCGCGGGACATGATCCGCTGGAGTCTTGCGTGTGCCTCTTCCTTGGTCCAGTAACAGCCCTGCTTGTTCCACAGCGGGCTCGTTTCGCCAACGACTTCTTCCGAAGGAGAGAGAGGGCCGCCCGGGCGAACACCCGGGGCCCTATCCGCCCGCGATCGCCGGGAAGAGCGATACGGTCTCTCCTTCGCGCAGGGGTCGATCCCGGCGGGCATGCCGTCCGTCCACGAGGATGATGGCGACCTCGGCCGGAGGGATGCCGATCTTCTCGAGGAGACCTCCCACGCTGGTGCCCTCCTCGAGGCGGATCCGGTTCTTTTCATTCTTGTACTTGCGCAGGCCCGCAAAGAGCCGAACCTCGATCTCCATAAGAAAGACTCCCCGAGAATCCGGATGCCGTTTCAATCCCAGCAGTCGGCAGGAAGATTGTACCACGATGCAGGCGAAAAACACGCCCCCGTGGCGGGGACCTGTCAGGGGGCTTTCGGGGGGGAGGACCCCTCCCGGGCGGGTTCCTCGTAGATCTTGATCCGAGGATAAAGAATCTTCGCACAGTCCGGACAGATGCCGTGGCTGAACTTCGCGCCCGAGTGCTCATGGATGTAGGACTCGATCTGCTTCCAGTAGCCGCGGTCGTCCCGGACCTTCTTGCAGTTCGCACAGATCGGAAGAAGTCCCTGCAGCGTCTTGATCTGCTTGAGCGCCTGCTCAAGATTCTCCTTTTCACTCAGGAGTTCCTGGTGTTCTCTTCTCAGCATGTCGCTGAATCGCCAGCGCGAAGACTCCAGGCCGTATCCGATGGCCGCAACGAACAGGAAGGAGAGGAAGAACCGCAGGCCTGTCTGCATCCCGTAATCGTGGGCGCGAACAAGGCCCGGCAGGAAGAGCAACAGGGCCAGAAGAACGATGGCCGAGCCGACCGAAATCAGCCCGTCTCGCCTGCCCTGAAAGAAGAAGAGGAGCAGGGGAATAACGAAGACCCAATAGAGTGCCGTTTCCCTGCCGGCCCCGATCGCGACGTTGTACAATACGGCGAGGGCCAGCAGGTTCAGGCCGAAGAAATAGGCCGGACGGTCCTTGTTGAGCTTGAATACGGCGATCAGGGCCACGAGCAGGATTCCGACAAGGGCCACATCCGCAAGGAACTCGAGTTTGTCGCCCTCGAGGAAATCCACGACCGCGAAGAAAAGAACCACGGGGATTCCGAAGGAACAGAGAAACCCGATCAACTGGCGTCTTCGAGATCTGTCCGCGCTGTCTGCGTCTTCCATTTCAGGACACCTGCAAGCCGGCGCGAAAAGGAACTTCGATGCCCCCCGTACCTGCTCGCCGCTTTTCCCTATCTATCGGAGGATTCGCGGAAGATCAAGAGTCCCGACTCCTTCCCCCTTCTCTCTGGCCCTGGGGGCGACGGGGGGGCGACACTACGATCCGAATACACGTCCGGTATCTTTCGGGACGGTCTGTTCCTTGGGAGACGGGCGGAGGAGGCAGGGGTCAACGCATCAGCGGATTTCCTGAATCCTCCTGATTTCCGTGTCGTAGATCTTCCACTTTCCGTAAGACTTCCGCAATACGTGGACGCCGGTGATCTTCCTGTCGTTGTTGTCCGGACCGCGCACCGTTCGGTTGATCTGGATGAACAGGACCTTTGCCTCCTCGTCCGATTTCTCGAGCACCTCGGCCTTCTCGAGGTCGTACTTCATGTCGTAGACGCGAAAGCAATCGAGCATCTCCGCTCCCCTGTCCTTGCAGGATCGCGACCCCTCGTGATAGGTCTTGACCCAGGCGTCGAAATCCTCCTTTTCGGCCGCCTGCAGGTTCCTTTCGATGACCCGCAGGATGTCCCGGTCTTCCTTCCCGACCGCCTTTTCCCCCGCCTCTTCGCCTCCGTACGCGTTCGAGGCCAACAATATCAACCCGATCGAAAGTAGTCTTCTCACCGTGTCCGAGCCCCCCGTTTGCCGTGCTGTTATTTGGGCTTGCTATGATTAGGATGCCCCCAGACGGAAATTCGATTTCCTTCCGATTCGGCTCCCTTCCAGGATGTCCGGTTCGCGGAAAGACGCTTGTGTTCTCGCGCAAGTTCGAGATAGTGCCTGGCGATCCGTGCGGAGCGGGCCGCTTCCTCGTCGGTTAGCGTCCTCTTCACCCGGGCAGGCATCCCCGCCACGAGGGAGTTCGGGGGGATCACCAGCCTTTCCGTAACCACGGCACCCGAAGCGACCACCGAGCCGGCACCGATCACTGCATTGTCCAGGATCACGGATCCCATCCCGACCAGGCAGCGGTCCTCGACCGTGCAGCCGTGCAGAACCACCCGGTGTCCCACCGTAACCTCGTCACCGACGATCAGTTCCGAGATGTCCGTGGTCATGTGGAGCATGCACAGGTCCTGGATGTTGGTCCCCTTCCCGACGGTCACGCGGCCCACATCCCCCCGGACGACCGTGTTGTACCAGACGCTGCTGCCCGCTCCGATGGTCACATCGCCGATCACGACCGCGCCCCGGGCCACGAAGACGTCCGGCGCCAGACGCGGGCTCTTGCCCCTGTAAAGCTCGATCATCACACGAACCTCGGTTACCGGCTCATCCTGAGGGCCGCTTCGATGTTGGCCGGCGGCATATCGTCCGGATCCACAATGACATCCACCACCGCGGGCCCATCGGCTCGAAGGGCCTGCTCCAGGACCGGGCGGATCTCCTGCGGCCTCTCCAGCCGCCAACCTGCGGCCCCGAAGGTCCTGGCAAGCGCGGCAAAATCCGGATTTCCGTGGCAGGTGCCGATGACGCGGCCCTGGTACTGCATGCGCTGCCGGAAGTTGAGCACCCGGTACATCCAGTCGTTCACGATCAGGACCCGTATCCGTGCGCCTTCCCTCACCGCCGTCTCCAGATCCTGCACGGTCATCATGAAATCCCCGTCGCCCAGGATGGCCACCACCGCCTTCTCCGGATGGATCAGGCCCGCTGCGAGCGCCGCCGGAAAGCCGAAGCCCATGGCCCCGAAATTCACCGACTGCAGCCAGGAAAGGGGTCGCACACAGGGCAGGAAAGCCATCGGGTACATCACGTGCATACCGGACCCCACGGTAATGATGTGGTCCGGGGGAAGGAGTTGGGCGAGTTCATGCATCACCCTGCCCGGGGACAGGGGGATCTTGTCCGACGCGAGCGCCGCCTTCAAAGACGCATCCCACGCCTCCTGAACCGGCTTGAGGGTGTCCCACCAGGCATCCCGCCGGGGAGGCTTGAACCCCTCGATCGCGCCGAGGGCGAGGTCGAGGAAGTCCCTCGGGTCCGCCTCGATCAGGCCCCGGGCCTCGAATCGGCTCTGCTCCATCGACTTCCGGTCGATCCCGACGAGGAAGACCTCGCCCGGAACGGGCAGGGTGTACTCGTACGTCATCAGGTCCGAGATCCTGCAACCCACCCCCAGGACGACGTCCGCCCGGCTCAGGGCCGTGTCGGCCACCGTGTTCCCGCCGCCGAAGCCCACCCGCCCCAGGCACAGGCGGTGCGTCTCGGGCACGGTGCCGCGGCCGTTCCCGGTGGTGATCACGGGGGCATCGACCGCCTCTGCAAAACGCACCATCCAGTCACTCGCCCCGGAGCGGGCCACGCCTCCCCCCGCAATCAGCACCGGGCGCTCGGCGGCCTTGAGCCGGTCCAGGGCCGCGCGCACCTCCTCCGACCTGACCTTCGGCTTCGGGTCGGTCACGAAGCGGAATTCCGGGGCGCCTTCCGCACCCTCCTCTTCCCAGACATCCTCCGGCACCTCGATCAGCACGGGTCCCTTCGCACCGGAGACGGCCAGCCGATAGGCCTCGGAGAGGACCGATGCGGCCTCCCTGGCGTCCTCGATCCGGAAGACCCCCTTGCAGAAAGGGCCGAACACGTGCAGGTGGTGCGCCTCGAGCTGGGCGTCCCGGCCCTGAAGCCTCCGCTTGACGGCGCCGCTCAGGCAGATCATGGGACTCGAATCCTTGAAGGCACAAGCCACGGAAAGGAGTGCATTGACGGTTCCCGGACCCGAGTGCGTGACCGCCACGCCGGGCTTGCCCGTCAGGCGCCCCTCGGCATCGGCCATGCTCGCCGCGACCTGCTCGTGTCGGCACGATACATAGCGGACCGCTTCCCTGTAATCATGGATCGTGCTCACGAAAGCGACATTCGAGGTGCCGACCACCCCGTAGATTCGACGGCAGCCCATGGCCGCAAGGCCCTCCAGGATCACCTGCGCGCAGTTCATCTCGGCTCCACCCCCTTTTTTCGGTGTATTCGCGGCCCCCAAATGGTTCCTCGAATCGGCGACCCTGTCAAGTCGAAGGGAAAAGCGGAAGCCTTTCGGGGGGAGCACCGGCCGCGATCGGCCCGCCAGGGACGGAGTGTACGAAACGCAACCCCCGGGGAGAGGGGAAGAGACGGCCCAAACGAGCCGAGGCGCGCCGGGGATCGGGGTGCGGCCCGGGAAACTCGAACGGTTCCATCGGGCCGGGAATCGGGCCAGGGCAGCGGTACGTCGCCATGGGGAAGGATGGATGCAACGCAGGAGATGGGCCTTCTTGAACGGCCTGCTAGACGAATACGTCGATGACGGGTGTTGTCTGATCAGGGTCGGACAGCGCCATGGCAAAGCTCTGGTAGCGAATCGCGGCCTGGCGTCTGCCGGTGCTGCTGACAGAAACCTCGGCGGGACCGAGGGGTTCGGTGGGATCGAGGGCCTTGGAAGTCAGCACGCTCTCCGAGGCCGGCGAGAACCGCGGCGTGTAGATCGAATTCCCGTTCGGCGCCGGAGATTCGTAGCGGGAAGGATCCGGAAAGGATTGCACGCCGGCGGCGGGTTCCTCGGCAGGATCCTCTTCCTCTTCTTCCTGCTCGACCCGCTTCTGATCACCTTCCGCTGATTCCCCGGCCTCCTTGATGTCGCGATTCACCTCGGCCCAGCGCTCCTTGACCCGCTTGAGCGCAGTTGCCAGGGCCTCCGGCTCTTGCCTTTGCGGGGCGTCGTCCCCTGCAGGCGGCCGCCCGGCCCCGAGCGGGTCCCCGGTACGGGCGGGCCTGGCCCCAAGGGCACCGGCCTCGCCGCGCTGCCTGTCCGTGTCCTTCTCGGACTCCTTCGGATCTTCACGGCCGGCCTCGAGCCGTGGCGCAGCCGTTGGAGTGTACCGTCCGTCTTCGAGGCCTACCGCAGAGTCTTCGGTCGTTACGCGGTCCGGCCCTCGCCGATCCGAATCGGCGGGAGGATCTTCTTCCTCGGCGTCCGGCCGCCGGTGAGGCCGATCCTTGGAAGACCCGATCTCCCGGCCAGGACTCGCACCCTGAGATTGGCTTTCCGCCCCTCTCGAAGCCTCGGTCGGGCCGCCAGCGGACTCCTCCCGCCCGGTCTCGGAGCGTCCCTCCTCCTCCGGCAACCTTTCCTGCTGGGCATTCCGCATCCGGGCATGCATTCGGCTTCGAACGGGTTCTTTCGCGTCCGCTGCGGATGCCGGTTCCTCCCGTACGGCGGGTGCCGGTCGTAGTGCCGCTCCATGGGCCGGCCCGGCCGCTTCTCTCGGTTCCGGACGTTCCCGGGGCTCCGGACCAGCCGCTTCTTTCTCAGGCAGAGGCGGGACCTTTTCAGGTCCGAAAAAGTCCGGGTCAACCGGATGAAGATCCACCACGTCGCCGGGCAACTCTCTTCCGGATCCGATCCTGGCTTCGGACCGGGCCGACCGTCCAGCCGGTCTTTCGTCCCTCCCGGCAGACTCCCGAACATCATGCCTTCCGGTGGAACGAGAGGAACTCCCTTCCGAGACCGGACCCACCTTCCCGGGCGAGCGGGGCGACTCACCGTGCCGCTGCACCAGTGCCGCCTGCTGCGACGCGGGTCCCGCAAGCTCGCTCGCGGAGATGGGGCCATCCATCGCCTGCCCTCCTTGAATGTCCGCCGGTTCCCAAGCGAGACACCGGCAGACAGGCCTTCCTTCCTCCAATTACCGACTAACTGCGTTATGCCGTCCTTGACACGCGGGTCGGATGGTTCCGGCTTGACGGATTCATCTCACCCCGAACGCTTCGGGAGGCCTTCGTCCTCGGAAGGAAGGGCGCAAACACCGTGCCAATCGAATCGGACGGACATGCCTCGGCCGTTGATCTGCGTCCTGTCGATCGATTGCCCGTCTTCTTCATGCGGCTTCCGGGCGGGTAAGTCACCAACCTGCCTATAAAAAGAGCTTTTGCTCCCATTCCCGTGAAAACCTCGCGGAACCCCTGCTGCCGGGCCCGCCCGAGGCCGGAGAGGCCGGCCGGGCGGGTTGCGGGTGACAGTGTGCGGAGCGGAATGCCGACAAACGTCCCCCGTGAAGTACGGAATGGTATTCCCCGGATCGGGTGCAAGGCAGCCGGGTAAGTAGAACATCGTGATGAAGCTTTCGGGGAATCGCAGTCGAGATGCGGTAACGGCCTGAGAAAATCGCGTTTTCGCCCCGACCCCCCTTGCAGGACTCTTCTTGACAGATCCCCGGCAGGGGTATTAGAAAGCCCTGGTGCGGGTAGTCAAAAGGGGCAGAAGGAAAGCCATGCTGATGCGACCGCTCCTCATGGGGCGGTCAGTTCGAGCAGCAGAAGAGGGCCATGGCAAGGTTGAGGCTGATGGTGCCCGTGGCGCTCGTTCTTATCTTCATGCTCCTCTACCTCAACTTTCGAAGCACGAGGCCGGCCCTGCTCATCCTGGTCAATATACCCCTTGCCCTGGTCGGGGGCATCCTCGGGCTCAAGCTCTCCGGACTCTACCTGTCGGTTTCCGCCTCGGTGGGGTTCATCGCGCTCTTCGGGATCGCCATCCTGAACGGCCTCGTGATGGTGGAGTTCTTCGGCAATCTCGAGCGGGAGGGGATGTCCCGCCGCAAGGCGATCCTTTCTGGCGCGGAACTGCGGCTGAGGCCGGTTCTCATGGCGGCCTTTACGACGGCCTTCGGCCTGCTTCCCATGATCTGGGCGACCGGCGTCGGCTCGGAGGTTCAGAGACCGCTGGCCGTGGTGGTCGTCTCGGGTGTCATGACCTCCACTCTCCTTACCCTGTTCGTGCTTCCGGTCCTCTACGGCTGGGGCACGAAACCCGAGTCCAAAGAGTAGAACCCGCCGCCTGTCCGCGGGCAGGATCGCGTGGTGAACTTCTTCCGGCCGCCTCAACGGAAGCTTTTCAGCGAGCAGCCTGGGGAACCGCCGTTGCTGCCTTTTCTCGAAAAAGCTGAAAGAGGAGCTTGGCGAGGCCGGGAACGTCTTCCGGGTCGAAGTGAGGCGCATCCCGCCCCGGCAGCCGGTCCCCGAAGGTTGCGATCAGATCCTCTTCCGGGCAGAGCGGATCGGCGGAGACCCCCTCCCTGAGGACCTCGACCTTTCTGCCCTCCAGCCTCTTGAACCCTTCTACAAGGAGAATGTCGAAACCCTGGAAAAAGGTCTCCACGATCTGCGGCAGGGTTACGCGGAGCCCGTCCGACGCGTGAACGGCGAAATCATGGTTTGAGAGGATGGCCGTGACGGGGCTTCCTGCAGCCCGGACCTTGTACGTATCCGTGCCTTCGGTGTCCCAGCGGAAGTGGCCGGACCCGTCGTGCTTGAGCACGGCCGTCCTGGCCCCGAGCCTGCCGAGTTCCCGGACGAGCGACTCGACGAGGCGGCTCTTCCCGGTCTTCTTCAGGCCGACGATGTGAATCGGCAGGGGTCGGCGGGTCAAAACAGGTATTCCTCGATCAACCTCTTGGTCGGTGGCATCTCCGCAGGCTTGAGCTCCATCGTGACCGTGTGGCGATACCCCTTTTCCTTCAATATGGAAAAGATCCGCGGATAATCCACCCTTCCCTGGCCGAGGGGAAGGTGGAGATCGTCCTTCACGCTCGTTCCGCCGTGGTTGTCGTGAACGTGCAGGTGCGCGATCCTGTCGAAGAGATGGCGGATGAAGCCGAAGGAGGTGTTTTCGCTGGAAAGAAGCTCGCCATGCCCGATGTCCAGGGTCATCCGCAGGCGGGGGATCGCGTCACAGATCTCGGCAAAGCTCTCGTACCGCTCGGTCAGGTTCTCGATGCAAAGCGTGATTCCCTTGTCGCCGGCCGCGGCGACCATCTCGGCCAGAAGCGCCCTCTTCGCGGCCAGCAGGCCGGGCTCGGCCCACCTTCTGTCCATCCAGAAATGAAGGGTGCCCTTCTCGATGCCCAGTTCACGCGTGACCTCGAAAAGCTTCACCATCCTCGGGACGAAGACCTTCTTCAAGGCATCTGCATCGAACGGGTTGCCCTCGTTCGGGTAATGGGCCAGGTAATAGATCCCGTATTTCTTCTTCAGTTCGAGGAACTCGCCCACGGCCCGGTGCATCTCCTCCGGGTCGTAGACGCTGATTTCCGCAAAGGGGTAACCGAGCCTTCCCACTTCATGGACGAGTTCGAGGTTGTGGGCTCTTCCCCCGATGACCGCCAACGGACCACCCCCCTCAGAGGCCTCCTCGGCCCCGAAGCGTCGAGCCGTACCCCCGGCGCCCCGCCGCCCCCCTCTCCCCGCCGGGTTCCGCGATCCCCCCGGGGGTCTCCATGGCGATGGGGAACCGCACGGCCTCCAGATGAGCCACAAGCGGCTCGATGGTCGCCCGGAAGGCCTCGATCCTCTCTCTGGGCACGGGCGGAGAGGCCGGGGCGATGATCTTCTTGGGGTTCACGTACTGCCCGTTCCTCTTCATGCGGAAGTCCAGGTGCGGGCCGGTCGACATGCCCGTGCTGCCCACGTATCCGATGACCTGCCCCTGGCGGACCCGCCGGCCCTTCCCGATCCCGCTGGCGAAGCGTGAGAGATGCAGGTAATAGGTTTCATAAATGCTGGTGTGCCGGATTCGGACGAACCGGCCGCCCCCCTTGCTGTAGCCTGCCTCCAGAACGATCCCATCCCCCACGGTCCGCACCGGGGTTCCCACGGGCGCCGCGTAGTCGATGGCCGGATGAGGACACCATTCCTTCTTGATCGGATGGAAGCGGTTCCAGGAGAAGCCGGAGGAGATGCGGGCGAAATCAAGGGGGGTCTTCAGGAAGGCCCTGCGCAGGCTCCTCCCGTTTGCGTCGTAATACTCGGGCCGTCCGTCCGTGTTCTCGTACAGGAATCCCTGATAGGCCTTTCCCTGATTGACGAACTCGGCCGCCAGCATCTTGCCGTAACCGGCAAACTCCCCGTTTCGATAGCGTTTCTCAACGACGGCCTTGAAGGAATCTCCGGGCTTGACGTCCAGAGCGAAGTCGATATCCCAACCGAACATGTCAGCCAGCTTGAGGGCCAGTACAGGGATTTCGCCGATCTCGCCGGCGGCCTCAAAGAGGCTGGTCCGAATCGTACCGCAGACGATCACGGTCTCCGCCTCGTAGGGAATCGGTTCCCGCACGATACGGAAGCCGTCGCCATCGGTAACAATAACGAGCTTTTCCTCGCAATCGATTTCGTATTCGAAACTCAGGAACCGGTTGTCCAGGGTACGGAGGAGATACGGGTGTCCCTCGTGGATCCTCTGCAGGGGGAAGATCTCTCTGCTCCTGCGAACCAGGAGATCGATTTCTTGCGAGTTGAGCCATTCACCCAGGATGGAACTGATGGTCTCGCCCTCCTTGACCCTTGCTTGAAGCACAACGGGCAAGGGCTCGGGCCTCGAGACGTCGATGCCCGAGGTCCGCACATTCTGACGCAGGCCTGCCGCAGGGGCTTCTTCACCCGAAGAGGCGGTCTGAGGGCCGCTGGCCAGGAAAAGAGCGGTCAGAAGGAAGGCAGGCAACGGGAGGAGCAGAAAGTCGGGCCGAAACGACCTCTTCGAGCCGCCGTTCCGGCCTTGCCTTATCTCAAACGTGCTCCGCCGTCCCTTCCGCACCAGGATCGATCCTTTCCCTTCCATCCCATCGCCCAGGAATGGAGTCCAATATCCTATCTCGTCTGCAGCAATTCCCGGATTCCCATAGAGGAGAGGGAGGGGTTTCTTATTGTTAGCTTCTCGCCGGACCTCGTGTCAAGCATGCGGATGGGTCATGCAAGAAGCGAACCCGGGAACCCGGGCCCGTGGGAGAATCTGCCCGGTTGACGAATCGGCGGGATTATTGTATATTTGAACATATGTTCATATGCATAAGGAGAACTCCCCACCATGAAAACAAGGGAAAGTCCGGCGGACCAGAAATACGGCTGCCGATGCCGTGTCGTTCACCAGGAGCGGGTCAAACGGGCACGGAGCCAGGCCTTCCCGGAATCGGAACTGGAACGAGCGGCCCTCACCTTCAAGGTCCTCGGGGATCCCACCCGCCTGAAGATCTTCGTCGCCCTTTCCGAGGCGGAGATGTGCGTCTGTGATCTGGCCGCCTTCCTGGGCCTCAGCGAGTCCGCCGTGTCTCATCAGTTGCGGCGCATGCGGGAGCAGGCCATGGTCAGAACGCGCCGTGACGGGCAGGTGCTTTACTACGGCCTGCAGGACGGGCACGTGGCCGAGATGCTCAAGCTGGGGTTCGAACACGTTCGCGAAGGGCCCACACCCCCTCCCGCGGGAGAAGAAAGGGTCGCATCCTCATGAATCTCCTCCATCTCCTCCTCGAGGCGCTCGGAGCGGCTTGGCACCTGCTCCTGGAGTCATCGGTGTACATTCTGTTCGGCTTGCTGATCAGCGGGCTCCTGAAGGTGTTTCTGAGCCCCGACTCCGTTGCACAGCACCTTGGAGAGGGCCGCTTCCGGTCCGTGTTCAAAGCGGCCCTGCTGGGAATCCCTCTACCCCTGTGTTCCTGCGGCGTCCTGCCCGCGGCGGCCGGACTGAGAAGGCAGGGGGCGAACAAGGGGGCTACCGCAGCATTCCTGATCTCCACCCCGGAATCCGGCGTCGACTCCATCGCCGTCACCTGGGCGCTGCTCGACCCTATCATGACGTTGGTCCGTCCCGTTGCCGCCTTCACCACGGCCGCAGCGGCGGGAATCGCAGAGAACCTCCTGGAGTCGGACCGGAGCCGCGCGGCGATCGACCCGGATCTCCGCTGTCCTGTGGACGGATGCTGTTCGGGGCTGGACTGCCCGCCCGGGGAACACGCCCGGCATCACCGATTCTCCGAGAGGGCCCGGGCCGGCCTGCGATTTGCCCTGACCGACATCTGGCGGGACATCGCCCCCTGGTTTTTCGCGGGCCTGCTCCTGGCCGGCCTGATCGTTGCGCTGGTGCCGGATGAGTGGATGGCCCGCTTTCTCGGGGGCGGGCTTCCGTCGATGCTTCTCATGCTCGTCGCGGGCATCCCGCTCTACATCTGCGCGACCGCCTCGACCCCGATTGCGGCCGCGATGATCCTGAAGGGGGTCAGTCCCGGAGCGGCGCTCGTCTTTCTTCTGGCCGGCCCGGCTACCAACCTTACGTCTCTGACCGTCCTGCTCAAGATCCTGGGAAGGCGGGCCACGGCGATCTATCTGGTCATGATCGCCCTGTTCAGCGTGCTCTTCGGCCTTGCCGTCGACCGGGTCTACGGGATCCTGGGGATGGATGCCCGCGCCGTGGCGGGCCAGGCCTCGGAGTGGGTGCCGCCGTGGGCGCAGCTGGCCGGCGCACTCCTCCTCCTTTTTCTTTCTGTAATTCCGCTTGCCCGAAGCATCCGAGCAAGGCGGGTTCCCTCCGGATCCGCGGCCGGCTCGACGGAGGGTGAACAAGGGCCCGGCGGTGGAACCGCACGCACGGGATGCGGATGCTCGTGCGGTTCGGGGGGGGACCGGGGTTCGGGGATCAGCGAGGCCTGAAACGATCCAGAGCGGCCTCGCAGATCCTGTAGACGACCGCCGCGTCGCTTTCCGAAAATCGGCCCAGGAAATTACGATTATAAAGCATCACCGCGCCGTGAACCGTACACCACAACTCGTCGAGCAGGAGGGGTACGTCGGCCGGAGGAAAAGACCCGTACCGCTCGCTGATCTCCATGACGACCTTCCGGTAGATCTCCCGCGTCTTCACGGCAATCTCATAGGCCCTTTGCTTTTCGGTTCGAGCCACCGGCTCGACGACCGTGCCCACGTAGTGCTCAAAGCGCGGGGCCGTGATGCTGAAGAGCAGATCGTAGTCGTTCGGACGCTGGATGCCCAGTTGCAAGAGGATCTTCATGAACGCCTCGAGCCGCGCAAACGGATCTTCATGCTGCTCGTAGGCCTCCTGATACGCCTCGTAAAGCCTTTCCGTGATCCGGGTCTGCAGGGCGAGGACGAGTTCGTCCTTGTTCGCGAAATAGTTGTAAAGATTGGCGGCGGTCATCCCGGCCCGCTCCGCCACCTTGTTCATGCTCATCCGGACGTATCCGTCCTCGTTGAGCACCGTAAGGGCCGTCTCCAGGATGCCCTGTTTCAAGGCATCCACCTCGCCCGGTGCCCGCTGCGGTCTAGGCATTTCTCGCTCTTGTACCTCTCCCGGATCTCTCCGCTGCCTCTTTCGGCAGTCTAGCCGGACCGCGATGGACGGGTCAACCCCGTTTCAGGAGCGTTGAAGGCAAGGCTAACCAATGAAGGAGAAAAGAATTTCTTACAAGCGACCCGCTCTCGGGCTTGACACGGAAGGCCGCACGGATGATAATCTAAACGCATATAATTTAATGAGATTAAATTTATCAGGTAAGAGGAACCGCTGGAGCATGAATACATCCCTGGACCTCCGGAACAGGCAGGCAACCTTCGCCGCCCTGAGCGAGGGGGAGTTCGACGTTCTGGTCATCGGAGCGGGAATCACGGGCTGCGGCGTGGCCCGGGATGCCGCGATGAGGGGCCTGCGCGTCGCCCTCATCGACGCGAGAGACATCGGGGCCGGGACTTCGAGCCGGTCCTCCAAGCTGATACACGGAGGACTCAGGTATCTGGCCATGGGGGACCTGTTCGTCGTGCGCGAGGCCGCCGTGGAGAGGCGCACCCTCCGGAAGATCGCACCGCATCTGGCAACCTCCATGCCTGTACTGATCCCGGTCCGTGGGAAGATGGAACTGGCCAAGATACGGACAGGCATGTGGACCTATGAAAAACTGGGCGAGGTGGAGCCACAAGAGCGGCACGAGGTTTGGGAACTGGCCCGACTCCGGCAGGAGGAGCCTCGCGTGGTGACCGAGGTGGTCACCGGGGCCGTGGTTTATCCCGAGTACCTCACCGATGACGCCCGTCTTACCCTTGCCAATGCCCGCAGCGCATTGGCGCACGGCGCTCGGATCGCCACCTATGCCTCCGCCGTGAGGATGATCGAGGCCGATGGTCTGCTTGCCGGGGCCGTCGTCCGAGGCACACTCCCGGGAGAGAACGAGGAAGTGCGGATTCGCTCCCGGGTGGTCGTGAACGCAGCCGGCCCCTGGGTGGATGCCGTCCGCTGCCTGGAAGACCGTCATGCCGACAGGAAGCTTCAGCTCACCAAGGGGATTCACCTGGTGGTTCCGCGGAGCCGTCTTCCCATCCGCCACACCATCATCATGAACACATCGGACCGCCGCTCGATCTTCGCCGTGCCTCGGGAAAAGATCGTCTACATCGGCACCACCGATACCTTCTTCGAGGAGCCGGAATACTGGCCTGAAATCGGCAGAGAAGACGTGGACTACCTTCTCGATACCGTAAACCGGGCTTTCGGCGTGGAGCCCCTGACGGATCGGGAGATCCTCGCCGCATGGTCGGGCCTGCGGCCGGTGCTGTGGGCCGAGGGCAAGAAGCCTTCCGAGATCTCCAGGCGGCACGAGATCCTGGAAGGGCCGGGAGGCATGCTCACCGTTGCCGGCGGCAAGCTGACGAGTTACCGATCCATGGCCGAACGCGTGGTGGACCTCTGTGAAAAACGCCTGGGCCGGGATCCTTCGGAAGCGGCCACGGCCGAAGAGCCGCTGCCGGGGGGCGATTTCAGCGGACCCGTGACGGAGCTGCGCTCTTTCATGGAGGCGCAGGGGCTCCGCCCCGAGGAAGCAGAGAGGGTCATCCGTCTTTACGGAAAGGAGGCGTTCGCCGTTCTCGGAGAGGGGAAGGGCATCGCCGCCGAGGTCCGGCAGGCGGTCCGGAACGAGGGGGCGCTGACCCTGGAGGACTACTGGTTCCGCCGCAGCGGGAGGGCCTATTTCAGCCCGGAGGCAGGCCCGGCCGACCTGAGGGAGGCAGCGGAACACATGGGAGAAATGCTCGGCTGGACCGCTGCGGAACAGGACAGACAGATCGAGAATTGCCGAACCAAGCGGGAGTTCGAGATGAGCTTCCTTCCGCAGATCCGGCAGGCCGCCCTTTGACGATCGGCCCGCCGGCCGGCACACTACTTGATGAAGTAACCCGACACCCGCCACCGCCCGTCCGGGTCCTGCATGGGGGTCACCGTTTCGACCGCGGAAGCCTTGTTCTCGAACGTGGTCGCATACTGGATCACGACGTAGCGGCCGTCCGGTGCGCCCGGGAGGGTTGCGGTGAACCTGGCGGACAGAAACTTTCTGGACTGCAGGGACCCAAGCGGCTGCCTCGCACCCTTCATCGACTGCAGCCACTGTTCCTTGGACACCGCATTCCGGAAATAGGCGGCGGCCGCATCCCAGCTCGCCGCATAGTTTCCCTGGTCGACCAGTCCGAGCCACGCCTTCGCCGCCGATTGAGCCGCCTTCTCCGCAGCCTCGTCGGCTCGGAGATCCGGATCGGCCCCAACGACGGCTACGAGAAGCCACAGGACCGCCATCGCACCGGTTCTGTTCATCGCCCCACCTCCTTTTCGGATCCGTAGTTCTTGAACCCTTTTCCCCAGGGCCGCTCCCGGGAACGCAGAATCACTCCAGGCGCTCCAGGAGCTGCTGGGCCTGCTTCCTATGTCTTGGGAATCCCTTGGCCTTTTCGAGCGCCTCGGCCGCCTGGCTCTGCTTGTTCGTCTGAAGGGCGCAGGTCCCCATCATCAAGTAGGCCCGGCCGTCTTTCGAATCCAGCCGGGCGCTTTCCTCGAAGGCATAGTAGGCCCCTTCGAAATCCTCCTCCATGTAATTCAGATCGCCCAGCAGGGACCACAGGTTCGACGTGGGCCGCTGCCGCAGGGCCTCCTTCAGCGTCTCGCGGGCCTCCTCCATCCTATGGGCCGAGAGGTAGGCGGAGGCGAGCCGTTCGTAATCCTCGGGCGACGCGCCGGACGCGAGGGCATTCTGGTAGTACACGCTGGCCAACAGGGGCACACCAATCGTTGTATACAGATCTCCCAGAAGAATGGCTTCCTCGCGGGTCAGGGGCTTCAGGTAGCCGTAGACGGTCATGGCCACGGCGGCCTTCGTGTAGTTCCGCCGATGGACCTCGAACTGGTACGAGAGCTTCCAGGTATCCGGCCGGTCCCCATACCGTTCGATCATCCGTTCGATGAGCTGCTCCGTCTTCTTCTCCTGGCCCGTGTCCAGATAAACGTTCACAAGGGCCTGAAACCACTCCTGCTCCGGGTCGCCGTGCCTGCCCGACACGAGTTCCTCCAGGATCGGAGCGGCCCTGTCCGGGCGCTTGTCCAGGATGTGCGCAACGGCGGCATAGTAGAGAAGATCCGGGCTCTTCTCCTCCGTTCCCTCTTCGGATCGAGCGAAGCCCTCGGTCAGCGCCTCGGCAGCCAGACCGTAATGCTTCAGGTCATAGGCAACCTGCCCGAGATTCACCCAGGCAGGCCCGAAGGCAGGGTTCTTGTCTACGGAAGCGCGGTAACGGGCGAGGCTCTCTTCCTTCCGGTTGCCGAGAAACAGGGCGTTTGCGAGCGTAAACTCGACCAGGTAGCTGTCCTGTTCGGGGTGTTTTGCGGCAAAGCTCTCCAGGAGCCGTGACGCCTTCTCGTACTCCTTTCGGTCCATCAGCCGCTGCGCTTCATAAAGGGCCCTCGACGCGCCGACCGAGAGACCCTGGGCCGCGTCGTTTCCGGAGCCGTCGCCCCCGCCGGACCCCGCCTCGGCCCCTACCACTGCGGGAGCCACCAGCCCGCAGAACAGGCAAGTCAGGATGACTTGAACACGTATTCTCTTCATACTCCCCACTTCGCAACGGGGACAGCCACTCCACAAAACAGCAGTGGCGCTTCCTTCCTTCTCACCCGTTTCACAGGTAAGGATTTGATCTTACTTCTTTCTTTACGTCCCCAACTCTCAGGTATTCTCCCCGCTTTGTAGTGGCTGTCCCCGTTTTGTGGTCGAGACTGCTTGGGGTCATGCGGCGCGGCATCATCCCTTACGGACCCCCTATTTCAGTTCGAAACGGATCGAGGTCACCACCCAGCTCGACACCGGCTCTCCCTGGAACTTGCCGGGCATGAACTTCCACGACGGAAGCGTCTGCAGGACACTGTCTTCGAAGACGCCCTTCGGCGATGCATCCAGGATCGACACGCGGCTGACGGCCCCATCCTCGTCCACCAGGAATTTGATCTTCACGTACCCCTCGATCTCCATTCGCTTGGCCTTCATCGGGTAGAGAGGAGGCATCTTCACAACCGGCCTCGGCGGCTCATCCAGCTCTCCCGCCTCGAAGAACCTCTTGAGAGCCACCTGCGGGCCTCCCAGGATCTTCGGATTCAAGTCGATCGGGAAAGGAACCGGCTCCATCTCGACGGGCCTGATTTCAGGCCGGAAGAGGTCGGGTGCGATAAACTCCTTGATTTCCTGCGGTTCCTGTCGTTCCGGAGGAGGCGGTTCCTCCTCCACGGGCGGCTCCTCCTGCCGAACACGCACGATGTTGACGGCCACAGGGTCGGTCATGTCGGGAAAGGAAGAGTCCTTCTGCGTCAGCAAAGGCAGAAGGAAGAACAGAAGCCCGTTGACGAGAAAGGCAAAAACGAAAGCGGGTAGCACCCAGAGGCGAAACTTGTCACTCATCTCCTTTTGCCTTTGAAGCGGCCAGGCTCACGTTCTTTGTTCCTGCGAGGCGGCACTGATCCATCACCTGGACCACGACCCCTGTCTGGCTCTTCCTGTCCGCCACGACGACCACCGAGCTTTCCGGGTTCTCCGCAAGCACCCGCGCCATGTGGGCCCGGACACTGCGCACGTCGATGCGCTTCCGGTCCAGATAGACGCTTCCGTCTTCGGCGATCCCGATCAGCACGTTTCCCTTCTCTTTCATCTCCGCCGTGGCGGCCGTCGGACGCTCCACGTCGATGCCGCTCTCCTTGACGAAGCTGGTGGTCACTACAAAGAAGATGAGCAGAAGAAAAACCATGTCGATCAGAGGGCCCATGTTGATGTCCACGCCCCTGAGCCCACCCCGGAGGCTGCGACGCACATTGATCATCGATGAACTCCCCAGCCGGTCCGACCCGTGAGACGATGATTCGGAAGGAGTCCTATACGTGTCGCATGAGCACGGTCGTGATCTCCTCCAACCGCATCTCCAGGCGGGCGGCATGTCGGTAGAGATACCCGCTCAGGAAGAGACCTGGGATCGCCACCAGAAGACCGCTCTGTGTCGTAATCAACGCGACCGAAATCCCGCTGGCCAGGCCTTTCACATTCCCCGTTCCGAACACGGCGATCACCTGGAAGGTATCGACCATGCCGATCACGGTTCCCAGAAGGCCGAGCAGGGGCGCCACCGAGGCCAGAACCGCGATGCCGGCCAGGTGACGGGTCAGGAGGGGCCGCAGCTTCAAGGCACATTGATAGAGGATCCTCTTGTCCAGCCCCGGCTGCCCGGTCCTTTCCCGAACAAAGGCCGCTACCAGCCGTTCCCGCAGGCCCCTGCCTTCGCCTGCCGTTCCCTTCTCTTCCAGCATCGCGATCGCATCCCGGATACGGATGTCCCTTCGCGTCAGGCCGTGGAAGAAGTGCAGACGCTCCCCGATCAGCATCCACATCACCAGCGAACAGGCGATCAGCGGGGCCATCACCCAGCCCCCCTGCAGCAGATACTCAGTCGCCCTGTAGAGAGCTTCCATTCAAGCGCCGGTCTTTCTGAATGATGTTGGTGAGGGCCACGGCCTTCTCTTCCATGTCTCCCACGAGGTGGTCCACGCGCCGCGTGAGAAACGTGTGAACGAGCATGATCGGGATCGCCACCGCAAGCCCCAGCTCCGTCGTGAGCAGGGCTTCGGAGATGCCGCCGGACATCATCCGCGGATCGCCCGTCCCGTAGAGGGTGATCACCCGGAACGTATCGATCATGCCCGTGACGGTCCCGAGAAGGCCGAGCAGGGGTGCGACGGCCCCGAAGACGGCGAGTACGGAAAGGAACCGCTCGAGCCGCGGCACCTCCCTCAGGATGGCCTCCTGCAGGATGTTCTCGAGCGTCTCGCGGTCCTCGTGCCGGCCGGAGAGGCCTGCCGCCAGCACGTTCAAGACAGGCCAATCCTTCCTCTCGTGCCCCTCCACAAGCGCCTCGCACGCCTTCCAGTCTCCCCGAGAAGCCAGCCGATTCATCTCGTCCATGATTCGATCCGTGTTCCCATGGACCCTGCGCAAGTAGGCGATCCGTTCGAGAACCAGGAGGAGCGCGAGCACGGCGATGGCCAGAATGGGCCACATGATCGGCCCGCCGCTCCGGAACTGTTCCCAAAGGCTCGGTTTGTGCGTGATTTGCCGGAGGGCGCCGCCCCCGGAAAGGTCGATGTAGACACTGTCCTGCCGGCCCTCGAGGTATGCGCGAAGGTTCCGGCGCACCCACCAGGAGGGCAGGGCGGGCAGGGCATAGAACCGGCATGCCTCCTCAGAATAACGAAGGAAACCGACCTCCGATCCGCTGTCGTAGACGGTCGTGAATTTGCCCAGGGTGAGGATCCTTCCTGACCGGTCCCCGCCTGTGCGGTCGACATAGGTCCCTTCCCTGAGCGATACCTCCCCGGTCCCCTCGATTTCCTCAAAGTAAAGTTCACTCAGCCGGCGCAAGTCCTCCAGGCCGGGGAAGTGCATCTTCTCCAGGAGGGGCCGGATCGTCTCCAGACGCTCAGGACTCCAGGCTGTAAACGGGGAGTTTCTCAGGATCGTATCGAGGTCCCTTGCCGAGGTCCTCACCGTTCCCACCAGCTCCCGGAACGCAAGCTCCCTGTCGGACCACACCCGGGAAAGACCTTCTTCCTCACGCCTCAGTTCCTCGAACCGGCCCTGGAGACCGGAGAGGTCCGCTTCCAATTCCCTCTGCCGGGCCTCCATGCGGTTCACCTCGGCCGACAGGGCCTTGCGGTCCTCGAGGATTCTCGCCTCGGCCTCCCGGGCCGCCTCCACCGCCGCCTTGCGGTCCGCCTCGGCCTTCTGGGACGCAGCTCGCATGTCCTCGGACTGCGCCCCCGAGGCCGCGCCCAGAAACAGAAGAAGGAAAAAGGCCGTCCGCCTCACGGGTTGATTCTCCCCACAGGCAGCCGTATGAGTTCAACGGGCCTGCGTTTCTCGGCCATCTCCACCGCCGCCGCGATGCTTCGCGCGTGCCCCGCGGGAAGCTCCACCCAGCGGTTCGCGGACCTGTCGTACTCCCCGACCCTTGCGCCGTCCGGCGTCTGCCAGAAGACAGAGAGCCTGCCCAGGCGGAAGACGCGGACAAAAATCGTCTCGCCGGCCACCTCGATGCTCTGCTCGTACACCTCCAGGGTGTCCCCGTATTCGCACTCCACAAGGAGCGCCTCGAGCAGGTGACGAAGCTTTTCTGCGCCGGTGATATCCGCCCGGGCAAGGGTTTCCTCCAGAAAGGCCAGCCGACCGGCCCGCTCCTCGGCAAGAAAGGGCAGGTCGGCTCCAACCCAGCCCTTCAGGCGGTTCATGATCCCTTCCAGGATCTCGTTGAGGTTGGCATCCAGACGCTCCGATTCCTCGATCCGGCGCTTCATCTCTTGGGCCCGTTTCTGCAGGACATCGACCTTTCTGGACCATAGCTCCTTCTGCTTCTCGAGCGATGCGGTCTGGGCCTTTGCGGCACGGTACCGGGCCTGAAGCTCCGCCTCCTCCAGGGCCCAGCGGTCCTCCTTTTGCTGGGTTTCCCGGCGGATTTCCACCGTTCCGTGGACCGTATTCCTTATGTTCTCCGCAGAAGGTTCTCCCCATGCGGAGCCCGCTGCGCACAATACGGCAAGAGAGAAGAGCATGACCTTTCTTATCAACCGATGATCTCCTCAGGAGTTCGCCAGAAGAAGGCTTCGAGGTAGAATCCAAAGGAACGGAGCATCCCTGCGGCGCGACCCAGGAATTCGTGCCACCTATTCATTCTGAGTAACACCGAAGCGCGCCCCTGTCAAACCGCTTCGCTTCCTGTCTCCGCCGATCCGTTCAAAACAGGGTCAGGCGCAGCGGAACTCCCGTCGTCGTGGATCGCGTGGCGACCTCGGGGTTTGCTTGAATTGCTGCGCACTTTGCCCCGGCAACGGATCCGCCGGGCAGGAGGATTTCGTGCAGGAGGATTGTCTACTCGACAAAGATCTTCCGGACCATGCCGCGACCCAGCATCAGCCGGCTTCCCTTGGCCTCCACGATGAAAGGCCCTTGAAACCGGCTGCTGACTACTTCCATCTCCACCCCGGGCACCAGGCCCATGGAGGCCAGCCGCGCCTGCAGGCCGCGCCCCCCGCCGACCGTCACCAGCCGCACGCGCCTTCCGGGGTGCACCATCGCAAGAGGCACCATCGCTCTCCGATCCTCCTTCCAGGATGCCGTACACCTCTCCAGCCGGGCACTTTGACTTTGCTTCATCCCGCTCCCATCGGCCGGAAGACTCTCCGGAGGGACTAGTCGACTTCAACGGTGATCCCGTCGGCCTCTTCCCTGCGAAGCGAGAGGTGATGGCCCTTGATCTTCACCTCCACCGGCTCGCCCGGCTCGGAGACCCGTTCGACCTCGATCATGGTTCCGGGTTCCACGCCCATGTCCACGATTCGTTTGTTGGTCGACCCGCGGCCCCTGATTCTTACGATCTTCGCCTTCTGTCCCGGCCTGACGTCCATCAAAGCAATCCCTTTCGCGCCCTCGGCCGACGACCGCCTTTTCCGCCTCAATTCCTCCAGGCAGCGGGACAGACACGTCTCGCAGCCCTCCAGTCTCTGACCGTGATGGCAGTATTGGCCGAACTCCCGGATCCATCGGCTCCCGGCACGCGGACAGGATTCGAGGAAGTCGATGTACTGGACCAGGCGCTCCAGGATGTTCCTCGGCACCGCATGCTCCATCCTGCAGGCCCCTTCCTCGGCCTCGCGTTCATCCACGGAAAGGACCTTTACGAAGAAATCGCGAAGCACCTCGTGCCTTCGACTCACGTCCCTGGCTGCCTGCGTTCCGTTCACCGTGAGCGTGATGACATCGTAGGGCGCGTAATTGACCAGACCCCGTTCGGCCAGGGCCCGGAGCGCCCCCGTGACGGAAGAACTGTTCACCTTCAAGCGTTTGGAGATATCCTTGGCCCTTGCGGCGCCCTTCTCGGAGGCGATATGGAAGATCGCCTCCAGGTAATCCTCCAGACTGGCGGTCAGGGACTTGGGCGAGGCCATCCGCTCACCTCGGGCGTTTGAATATTTCTCGGCACACCTAAAATTTTACGCGGGTCCTATTTTCTTGTCAATTCCGCCGTGCCCTGCCTGGTTTGAGAAGACAAGGGCAGGGAAGCGGGCAGGACACAAGGGCGGACAGCGGGGGCGAGGCCGTGCCCCGACCCCCGCCGCAGAAAGGGGCAAGAGAGCCTTCGGCTCTTCTCTCGGGCTCTCAGAGGAGCCACAACAGGAATTTCGCCCCACCTACGAAGGGCAGCAGCAGCACGCGCACCAGGGCCTTGATCCACTCGGATCGGGCGACGCCATGAGCCAGCGCAGGACCATGGGCATAGTAGAAGTCGACAAAGGCCCGCCCGGGCGCACTCTTGAGCAGGATCTTGTCCCGGAAGTCTCTCAGCAGGGTAACTTTCCCCTCAAACGGGGACCCGTAAGCGGCCGTGGCCACGAAGCATTCCACCTCCGTGATCCTTCCCGTCGGGCCCGAGTAAAGGGCGGGAACCTCGGGAGCGCCGTCATCGTCTGCATCGTCGAACTCACCGAAATACTCTACAAGCCCCTGCCATTCCTGGAGTTCCTGGATTCCCGGAGTGAGCGGGTCGGTGTCTACGCGCGCGTCGGCCAGGTTCTCCACAGGGACCCCGTAAGCATCCTTGGGCACGATCTTGAAGAGGTTGCCGATGCCCGGGATTCCGAGGAGGCCGTCGATGAGACCGGGAATGCCGTCGATGAACTGGGCCACATAGAAGTTGATCGCGACCTTGTAGAGCCTCGTCTTGTTGATGGCCGTGTACCCGCCGACTTCATCGCCGACCTCGAGCTTGGTCACGCTGGCCAGGGGGATCCCGCCGGGCATATATTCGTAGCGCAGCCCGCTCACGTTCAGCCAGTAGTCGCCCCCCATCATGGGATAGGCGATCACGATCAGCTCCAGGGCCTTCTTGATCTCCGCCCCGGTCAGGTAGAAGCTGAGCATCGGGTAGCCGATCGCCCCCTGGAGCCCGAAGCCGAGGGGCACGGCGGCAAAGGCGTCTGAAAAGCCAATATTCCTGTTGAAAGGAGGCCCCAGCGTTCCCCTCAGGATGTTGTCCCGGATGACGCCGTTCGACTCGATGGCGATGTCCGTGGCCGGTGTATCGTATTGATCCACCATCCATCGCATCGCGTCGGTGATCAGGTTGCCGAGGTTGCTTTCCTCGCCGTCCGTAGCGACCAGATCAAACTGCGTCTCGGCAATCACCTGATCGAAGGTATAATCGTAGCCCTCCGAGGCCATCTGGGCATTCACCAGCGCCTCGAGGTTTCCTACAAGCATGTCCAAGTCGGCATCCGCGGAGATGCATCCGCCCCCGCCTCCCTCCGGCTCGATGCAGTCATCAATCGGAACGAGGCTGTAGGCGTGGGTTCCTGCGGTCAGGTCCAGATCGAGGATCCCGAGGTAGCGCGTGTAGGCGCCTGCCTGGACAATGAGCGTGTCCCCCACGGTGATGGGACCTGCGTCGGTCTTCTCATGCGTGTGGCCGCTGATGATCACGTCGATGCCCGGCACGGCCGCGGCAAGGGCCGAATCCTCGTCCAGACCGGAGTGGGACAGGCAAATGATCAGATCGGCCCCTTCGCTCTGCAGGGCCGAGACCGCAGCTTCGGCGGCCACCACCTGATCCCCGAAGACGACCGGCGCGGCCAGGGGGGCCACGTCCGCGGCCCGTTCGCCCACGAGCCCGAAGAAGCCGACCTTGACGCCGTTGACGGTCTTCACGAAGGTGTCCCGAACCACGCCCGCATCGTAGAGGGCCTTCAGGGCGTCGTCGCCGGGATCGTCCGGATCGAAGTTGAGGTTCGAGGCGACGACGGGAAGATCCAGGGAAAGGGAGGAGATGTTGGAAAGGATCTGCGCCGTTCCGGCCGAGGTCCAGTCGAATTCGTGGTTCCCCAGCGTGAGCACGTCATAGCCCATCGCATTCATGACCGTAAGTTCGGCCGCCCCCCGTAGAAAGACGAAGGCGGAGCCCATCATGAAATCCCCGCCGTCCAGGAGGAGGGTATTGCCGGCACCTCGGTTCGTCCGAACTTCGTCGATCTTGCCCTTCAGCCGTGCCATCCCCCCGAGGGTGCCGTCGTCCCCTGTATTCAGGGGCGTGTACTCCCCGTTGGGGCCATACCCCAGGAGATGGGAATGCATGTCGTTCGTGTGCAGGATGGTGATCTGCTGTGCCACGGCGGCGGCCGGTAGGCCGAGCAGCAGGGCGGCTGCGGCCAGCAGGGGAAAGATTCTGCCTGGGGATGCGATTCCTTTCATGGCAGGTCTCCTTTTCTTGGGCGGTTTCCGGTCATGGGCCCGGGCCAAACAAGGGGCCTTCTATGTTATGCCATTTTATTCTATTAAACTAAGATAAACGATCGGCAAAGGATTTGTAAAGGAGATTCCGACAAGGAAGGGGTGTTGACAAAGAAGGGGCCCATAGTTAGTGTAGTCTAAATAAGTTAGGAGCACCGAACATTGCGACCTGCCAAGCAAGAAGAAAAAGCCTGCCCCGTGTCTTTGCGCGACCTGAGAGAGGGATACCGGGCGGAGATCGAGTCCGTCGGCGGCGAGGGCGCCTTCAAACGGCGGCTGCTCGAGATGGGCTTCATGCCCGGCGTGTCGGTCCTCATCAAGAAGTACGCGCCCCTGCGCGATCCGATCGAACTGGTGATCAAGGGGTACCACGTGTCGCTCCGGCGCGAGGAGGCGCAGCACGTCCTCGTACGCCGGGATTCCATCCGGGCAACGGGCCATGAATCCGACGGAACGCCTTAGAATCGCGCTTGCCGGCAACCCCAATTCGGGCAAGACGACCTTGTTCAACGCCATTACGGGCGCCCGGCACCATGTGGGGAACTGGCCCGGCGTAACGGTGGAGAAGAAGGAAGGGCTGACGACCTTCGACGGCATCGAAATCACGGTCGTGGACCTGCCGGGAACCTACAGCCTGACCGCCTACTCGATCGAGGAGATCGTGGCCCGCAGGTTCATCGTGCACGAGAAGCCGGACGTGGTCGTGCACGTCGTCGATTCGAGCAATCTCGAACGGAACCTCTTCCTGACCACCCAACTCCTGCAACTGGGCTCAAAGATCGTGCTCGCCCTGAACATGTCCGATGCGCTCCGCGATTCCGGCGCCCGGATCGACGCAGACAAGCTCGGGGCCCTGCTGGGCGCCCCGGCGGTCTTTACGGTGGGCCACAAGGGGGCGGGCATCCGGGAACTGATGGAGACGGTCGTCCGGGTGGCCCGGGGCGAGCATCCCCAGGTCCGCCGGGTGCGCGTCCCGTACGGACACGAGATCGAAAGCCACCTGGCGCCCCTGACCGAAAAGGCGGAGGCCCTTGACCTCTTCGAAATCCCCCATCCGCCGCGCTGGCTCGTGATCAAGGCCCTCGAGAACGACAAGGAGATGGTCGAGGCCATCCGCGGGGTCGAGGGCAAGGGGGTCCGGTTTCTCGAGGAGATCGAAGAGACCCGCAGACATCTCCGGTCGCTTTACGGGGAAGAGCCGGAGATCGTCTTCACCGAGCGCCTCTACGGGTTCGTGGCCGGAATCCTCAAGGAGGTCTATTTCGAGCCGCCGATCGCCCGCATTTCCCGTTCCGATCAGATCGACTCCGTCCTCACGCACAAGATCCTCGGGCTTCCCGTCTTCTTCCTGATGGTCTGGGCTGTCTTTCAGCTCACCTTCGCCGTGGGGGAGGCCCCCATGGGGTGGATCGACTCCTTCGTCACCTGGCTGGCCGGTTTCGCGGCCGAGCGCATGCACGAGGGGCTGCTCAGAAGCATGGTCATCGACGGGGTCGTTAGCGGCGTGGGGTCGGTCCTCGTCTTTCTGCCGAACATCTTCATCCTGTTTCTTTGCATCAGCTTCCTCGAAGATTCCGGCTACATGGCCCGCGCGGCCTTCCTGACGGACCGGGTCATGCACCTGCTCGGCCTTCACGGCAAGGCCTTCATCCCGATGCTCATGGGCTTCGGCTGCAACGCCCCGGCGATCATGGCCACCCGGACCCTGGAATCGGAACGGGACCGGCTGCTCTCGATCCTGATCAACCCGCTGATGAGCTGCTCGGCCAGGCTTCCGGTCTACGTGCTCATCACAGGCGCCTTCTTTGCACCGGAGCATGCCGGCACCGTGATCTTCTCCATCTATCTGCTGGGCCTCTTCCTGGCCGTCGCGATGGGCCGGCTGTTCTCGAGGACGATCCTGCCCGGCAAGGCCGCCCCCTTCGTGATGGAGCTGCCCCCCTATCGCCTGCCCACGGCTCGGGGGCTCCTCATTCACACCTGGGACCGGGGCAAGGTCTTCCTGCGAAAGATGGGCGGCGTGATCCTCGTGGGATCGGTGGCCATCTGGGCCTTGCGAGCGTTTCCGCGGGAGGTGCCCTTCTCAAGGGACTACGATGCGGAAATCGGCAGGCTGCGGGCTCAGGTGCAGGAAGGGCAGGGTTACGAACAGGAGCGCGGGGACGTTGGAAAGGTTGAAAAGGAGATCGCAGACCTGGAATCGGCCAGGGAGGCGGAGAGGATCGAAGGGAGCTACATCGGCCGCATCGGCAAGGCCATGGAGCCCGTGTTCCGGCCGCTCGGGTTCGACTGGCGCAACGGCGTCGCCCTGCTCACCGGCTTTGTCGCCAAGGAGATCGTGGTCTCCACGTTGGGCGTTCTCTATCAGGCAGGCCCGGAGGCGGAAGAGATGTCGGACGGCCTGATCCAGGCCCTTCGAAAATCGACCATGACGCCGCTGGTCGCCTACGGGTTCATGGCCTTCGTTCTCATCTACACACCCTGCCTCGGGGCGGTGGCCGTGATCCGCCGCGAGACCAACTCGCTCAAGTGGACCGCCTTCTCGGTCGGCTATGCGGTCGCCCTCGCATGGCTCGTCGCCTTCGTCATCGTCCGGGGCGGCGCCCTGCTCGGCCTCGGGTGAGCCTCGCCGGCACGGTTCGGCAGCGCACGCCGAATCCCCGCCGACTTCCGTGCCCCCGGTCCCCTCTCGACGGGGAGCGCTTAGGACGTTACAGTAGATTCGAGAGCACCCGGTCGCCCACTCGCAAGGGGAAGCCATGCACATCCAGCGGGCCCTGCTGTTTCCTGAGAAATACCCGACGGACGCATTCTACCCGTTCAACCAGGAGTTGTTCACCCGGACGCGCAGCTTCGCCCTCGATGCGCCGGTCACCCTTTTCGTCGGCGAGAACGGCACGGGCAAGTCCACCCTTCTCGAGGCGATCTGCCACAGGTGCGGCATCCACATCTGGCGAAGCACCGAGAGGACTCCCTTCGTCGTAAACCGATACGAGCGGGAGCTTTACAAGTACCTGCAGGTCGAGTGGACGGACGGCGCGGTGCCCGGCTCCTTTTTCTCTTCCGGGATGTTCCGCGATTTCGCCCAGATCCTCGACGAATGGGCGAGGACCGATCCGGGGGTCCTCAACTACTTCGGCGGAGGCTCCCTCATGACGTTGTCTCACGGCCAGTCCCTGATGGCCTTCTTCAGGGCCCGCTACCGCATCAAGGGCGTCTACTTGCTCGACGAGCCGGAGACGGCGCTGTCGCCGGCTAGCCAGATCAAGCTCGTCAGGCTCATCCTGGAGATGAGCCGGGCCGGCCACGCACAGTTCGTCATCGCCACGCACTCGCCCATCCTGCTCGCCTGCCCCGGGGCCAGGATCCTGAGCTTCGACAGCATCCCGGTGCGGGCGATCGCCTATGAAGACACGGAGCATTACAAGATCTGCAAGGCCTTCCTGGAGGACAGGGAAAAGTGCCTGACCGGCCCGTAAAGAGGGAAACGAACCCCGAGGAGGGAGATGCTATGGCCGATTCACCGATGTTGCGCCCGACGCCCACCTGGACCGCAAACCAGGTTCGCGCTTTCATCGAACAACACAAGCCCGGGGAATACACGCTCCTTGACGTTCGCCAGCCGGAGGAATATGCGCAAGGACACCTGCCCGGCTCCCTGCTCATTCCCCTGGGGGAATTGCACCAACGGCTGGGCGAGCTGGACCGGTCCAGAACCGCCATCGTTTACTGCCGGTCCGGCGTCCGCTCCGCGAACGCCGCAGGCGTGCTGCTGAACGCCGGCTTCGGGGATGTCCGGAACCTGTCCGGAGGGATCCTTGCCTGGCGGGGAACGGTTGCGACCGGCGCACCCGAGGCGGGCATGTGGTGGTTCCAGGAGGCCCGCGACCCGGCGGACTACATCTCGCTCGCCTGGATCCTGGAAGAAGGCGCAAGGCTCTTCTACGGCAGGATGTCCGAGCAGTTCGCCTCCGAGGATGCGGGCGGCCTGTTCCGGTCCCTGGCCGCCGAGGAGGCGCAACACAAGAGCACGCTCCGAGGCCTTTACGGAACGCTCACCGGGCGGGCAGGGGATCCTCTCTCTCCCGAGGAGGTGGCGGCATTCGACAGGATGGAGGGAGGCCTCTCGCTGACCAAGGTCCTGGGATGGGCGGACGGGAGAGGGGCGATCGACGTCCTCGAGTTCTCGGTCGCCATGGAAGTGAACTCTTACGACCTGTACCTCAGGGTGGGGCGCACCGTCGGCGGGGAGGAAAGCAGGGCCGTGCTGCGCAGCCTCGCCGAGGAGGAGAAAGTGCATCTGGACCGTCTGATCGATGCGTTCACCCAACTGACGGGCCTGAGGGCGTGAGCCCCCCGGTTCATCGCAGCTCCAGGGTGGCGCCGCACCAGTCGTCCTCGGTGTGCGGGTCGTGCGGCGCATAGACCGCTGCCAGCGCGATGCGCGGATTAATGACGCTGATGATCGCCTTCCACATGGCCGAAAAGGCCGGCTTGCAGTTGAGCTCGGGCCAGCCCGCCTGCCTCCTGGCCAACTGCATGGGACACCGGGTGACCCTGAAGACGAGCCGGTTGTCCGTCCATTCCTCGTAGCCCCCTTCCGGCCCCTCCTCGGCGGCCAGGGAGAAGGTCATCACCTTGACCACGTCGGCCAGGGTGTCGCCCAGCTTCCAGAGATTCTTCAGCCGGTGCGCCTCCACGGCCGACCACTTGGCCCAGAGCATCTCGTCGAACTCCGCGGCCACCTCGGAACCGTATTTCATGGTCACGTTGGCCATCCAGTTGTTCTGGAGGGACCAGAAGTTCTTGTTGCAGACCTCGATGTAGTCAATGATCTCTTCCTTGCTCATCTTCATGAGCTCGGCCCGCTTGTCCGGCCTCGTCAGTCCCATGGATAACCTCTCTTCCCTTCTCGAATTCACTCCACCTCTGCGCGGATCTCCGGAGGCAGCCTTTCTTTGCGTTCCGGATGCGTCTCGACCAGGCGCGCTATGTCGGCGAGATCCTTCTGCCGCTGCGATATACTCTACCAAGATTGCCTCAGGAAGGCCAAGGCACAGGCATCGGCCGTTGCGGCCTCCAGGAAGATCTTCACGCCGATCCCGACAAGGATCAGCCCGCCGAGGATTTCCGCGTACCTGCCGAAGCGGGCCTGGAGCCTGCGGCCGAGGAAGATGCCGAAGAGGGTCATGACGCAGCTCGCCGCACCGATGAGAATCGCCGAGGCGAGCGCTTCCCTTTCCAGGACGCCGAAGGAGAGCCCCACGGCGAGGGCGTCGATGCTGGTGGCGACGGAGAGTATCACAAGCCGCCATCCTCTGGACGGGTCGGCCCGCGGCGCCTCCGCGTCCTCCTCGGAGAAGCCCTCCCGGATCATCCTCAGGCCGACGAAACAAAGGAGGCCGAGCGCGAGGTAATGGTCCCAGGCCTCGATCCAGTGCACGATGCCCGAGCCGGCGAAATAGCCCGCCAAGAACAGGAGGGTCTGGAACAGCCCGAAGTGGAAGGAGAGCCGGAACACGCTACGCCTCACAGGCGCCTGGAACACGGTCCCGGAGCCGATGCCCACGGCGAATGTGTCCATGCCGAGGCCGACGGCAAGCAGGAGCGTCTCAAGGGTCATAAGCCTCCAGCAACGGAAAGGAAAAGGTGCGGCAGAAAGCCTTCAAGAAAGCGTTTCCAAGTTCCTTGATCCACCCCTTTCGACTTTCGCCTTTGCCCTTTCGCCTGAGGAGATGCGTGCAATGCCGCAGACGGCCATGTATCGACATCCCCTACATGCCGCGGCGGTACTGGCCTCCCACCTCGTAAAGCGCCCGCGTAATCTGCCCCAGGGTGCATACCCGAACGGTGTCCATCAGTTCGGCGAAGAGGTTGCCCCCCTCGAGGGCCACGCGCTGCAGCCGGGCCAGTGCCCCGGGGGCCTCCTTTTCGTTCCGCTTCATAAAGTCCCTCACGCGTCTCAGTTGCGAGGCCTTCTCTTCCTCGGTGGCCCTGGCCAGCTCGATGAAGGCGCCCGGATGATCGAATTCACCGTGGGGATTCAGGAAGGTGTTGACCCCGATGATGGGGATCCTGCCGGTATGCTTCAACGTCTCGTAGTAGATCGACTCCTCCTGGATCTTGCTGCGCTGGTAGCCGGTCTCCATGGCGCCCAGCACGCCTCCACGTTCCGCAAGCCGGTCGAACTCGGAGAGCACGGCCTCCTCCACGAGCCGGGTCAGTTCCTCGACGATGAAGCTTCCCTGGTAGGGGTTTTCGTTCTTGGCGAGGCCCCACTCCCGGTTGATGATGAGTTGGATGGCCAGGGCCCGGCGGACCGATTCCTCGGTCGGCGTCGTGATCGCCTCGTCGAAGGCGTTGGTGTGGAGACTCTGGCAGTTGTCGTACACGGCGCACAGGGCCTGCAGGGTCGTGCGGATGTCGTTCAACTGGATGTCCTGGCTGTGGAGCGACCGGCCCGAGGTCTGGACGTGGTACTTGAGCATCTGGGACCGGTCCGAACCGCCGTACATTTCGCGCATGGCCACGGCCCAGATACGCCGGGCCACCCGGCCGATCACGGTGTACTCGGGGTCCATGCCGTTCGAGAAGAAGAAGGACAGGTTCGGCGCAAACGAGTCGACCGGCATGCCCCTCGACAAGTAGTACTCCACATAGGTGAACCCGTTGGCCAGCGTGAAGGCGAGCTGGGAGATCGGGTTGGCCCCGGCCTCGGCGATGTGGTAGCCCGAGATGGACACGGAGTAAAAGTTCCGCACGTTGTTCTCGATGAAGTACTCCTGGATGTCTCCCATCATCTTCAGGGCGAAGTCGATGGAGAAGATGCAGGTATTCTGGCCTTGATCCTCCTTGAGGATATCGGCCTGGACCGTCCCTCGCACGTTCTCCAGGACCCTGGCCCGGATCGCCCGGAACTCCTGGCCCGAGGGCTCTCGGCCCTGCTCGGCCTTGAAGCGGTCCACCTGCTGGTCGATAGCCGCGTTCAGGAACATGGCCAGCATCATCGGGGCGGGGCCGTTGATGGTCATGGAGACGGAAGTGGTGGGCGCAACCAGGTCGAACCCGCCGTAGAGAACCTTCACGTCGTCCAGGGTGCATACGCTCACGCCCGAGTTGCCCACCTTCCCGTAGATGTCCGGCCTCTCGTCCGGATCGCAGCCGTAGAGGGTCACCGAGTCGAAGGCCGTGCTCAGCCGCTTTGCCTCGGAATGTTCGGAGAGCATCTTGAACCTTCGGTTCGTCCGCGCCGGGTCGCCCTCGCCGGCGAACATCCGCGTCGGGTCTTCCCCCGTGCGCTTGAAGGGAAACACCCCCGCGGTGTACGGAAAGTGGCCGGGCAGATTCTCCTCGCGGAGCCATCGGTAGATCTCTCCCGGATCCTTGAACCCGGGCAAGACCACCTTCGGGATCTGCTGGCGGGAGAGCGATTCCGTGTAAAGGGGCACCCGGACGTCCCGGTCCCTCACCCGGTAGACGAACTCTTGCCCGCCGTAGGCCTCGCGGGTCTTCGGCCACTCTCCGAGAAGCCGGCGGGTCTCGTCCTCCAGACGCGCCTCGGCCCGAGCAAGCTCTTCCTTCAGCCGCCGGACGGCCTCTCCGGCACCGTTCGGCCCAGCCGCCTCTTCCAGGGCCGCCAGGGCCTCGCGGAGGTGCCAGGCCCTTCGAACCGCCCCGGCCTGCTCGGCCGTGCGCCGGTGGTAGGCCCGGACCGTGTCGGAGATCTCGGCCAGGTAGCGGCCGCGTTCCGGCGGGATGATAATCGTCTTGGAGCTCGAGGCCGTCGAGACCGGCCGCGGCAGGCCGGATTCGAACCGGCGGCCCGTCTTCTCTGCGATCCGGTCCAGCAGCGCGTGGTAGAGCGCGGTGACCCCGTCGTCGTTGAACTTGGAGGCGATCGTCCCGAACACGGGCATCCGGTCCGCTGGCATGTCGAAAACCTTGCGGTTCCGCTGCACCTGCTTGCGCACGTCCCGAACCGCATCGTCCCCTCCCCGCTTCTCGAACTTGTTGACCGCGATCAGGTCTGCATAGTCGAGCATGTCGATCTTCTCGAGCTGGGAGGCCGCGCCGAACTCGGGGGTCATCACATAGAGAGAGACGTCCGCAATGTCGACCACTGCGGTGTCCCCCTGGCCGATCCCGGCCGTCTCGACGATGACCAGGTCGTATCCGGCGGCCTGAACGAGGGAGATGGCGTCGGCCAGGGATTCGCTCACCTCGGTCACCGAACCGCGGGTGGCCAGGGACCTCATGAAGACCCGGGGGTTCCCGATGGCGTTCATGCGGATGCGGTCCCCGAGGAGGGCGCCCCCTGTCCGGCGCCTGGACGGGTCCACGCTGAGCACCGCAACGGTAGCCTCCCTGATGTCATGGAGAAAACGCAGGATGATCTCATCCGTAAGGGAGGACTTGCCGGCGCCGCCGGTCCCGGTGATTCCCAGCACGGGCGGCCGCCCTTGGGCCAGCCTGCGCTTCAGTTCGGCCCGCAACCCCGCCATGTGGCCGTCTTCCCTCGCCTTGGCGGATTCGATGGACGTGATCAGCCGCGCCACCCTCCCCTTTTGCTGCGGCTTCAGGTCCGCGAGATCGAAGTCCGCACCGTCCGTGACCAGCGGATAGTCGATGGCCTCGACCAGGTGGTTGATCATGCCCTGAAGCCCCATCCGGGCCCCGTCCTCGGGCGAGTAAATCTTGGCAACACCGTAGGCCTCCAGTTCCCGGATCTCCTCCGGCACGATCACCCCGCCCCCGCCGCCGAACACCTTGATGTGCCCGGCCCCCCTCTCCCGCAGAAGGTCCACCGCATACTTGAAGAACTCCATGTGCCCGCCCTGATAGCAGGACACCGCCACTCCCTGGACGTCCTCTTCGATGGCGGCATCCACGATCTCGGCCACCGAGCGGTTGTGCCCGAGATGGATGACCTCCGCCCCGGTGGCCTGCAGGATCCGGCGCATGATGTTGATCGCCGCGTCGTGCCCGTCAAAAAGCGAGGTGGCGGTCACCACCCGCACCGGGTTCTTGGGCCGATATACGTCGACGTCTTCTTCCATCATCGTTCCCCCTATTCACAGACTCGAGCCGGTCAGCTCTCTCATGATCAGGGCCGTCTGGTGAGATATGTAGTCATCGATCCGAAAACGGCTCCGAAAGAACCATCGCCTGAAGGTCCACATATGCCCCAGAACCATGATGTTGTGGGCCATTAGCTCCAGGGCCGCATCGTCCGGGCCTGCGAGGCCCTCCCTCGAACAAAGCTCTGCCAGGGCCCCCTTGAACAGGCCCGTGATCCTCACCTCGTTCTCCAGAACCTTCTTCTGCCACTGGCGCGGGAGGGACTTGGTTTCCTGATAGATGAGCAGGATGTGGTCGCTCATCCGGTCGCAGACAAGGAAGTACTCGCGAATCACCCCCTTCAGGGCATCCCGGCCGCCGGTCGCCTGTCCCATCACCTCCGCGACACCCCGCTCGACCTCGGCATGAATCGCATCGCAGACGAGATAGAGCACATCCTCTTTCGAGGCCACGTACTCGTAGAGGGTGCCGATGCTGAAGCCTGCGGCTCGGGCGATCTGGCGGGTCGTGGTTTTGTGAAAGCCGTTTTCCACGAAGAGCCTGACCGCGGCATCCACAATCTGGCGCCTGCGCAGTTCGACCAGGCCTGCGTCCTTGACCAGAGTGGGAACCTCGGAGGTCCTGTTGGTCAATGAATCCATTGTATGCACCTGTATGGCTTCACCACGGGGTTCCGGGAGAAGCAGTCTGACTGAGCGCTCGTTCAGAAAGCCAGTTTACCGCTAATGATCGGGAGCTGTCAAGGAATTCTTGATCTCCTCTCCTCGGGTTGAGGGAGATGCTTTCCTGCATCGAGGGGCAAACGGGCAGGAAGTTGCACATGATCCGGCAGGCACGAGGCCTTTCGGCGGACATCCTGGAGAACATCGCGCGAATCACCGAGGACTTCCGGATCAACTGCTTCTTCCACCCTGGACACATGGGCCACAAGGACGCAGCGGAAAGCCCGGCCGTCATGCGGATGCTCTGCCAGAGGCTTGGGATCCCGTTTCTCGCCACACCGTTCTTCGAAACGATCCAGTTCGAGTGACCCGAGGCAGCGGATGGGCCTTTTTCACCGGCCTCCTTCAGTAGGTCTGGAAGCCCCTGAGTTCCCCGATGGGCGTTCCGGTCAGCAGGAAAACGTCAGGGCCCTGGTAGTCGACCCCCGGAACGCCCGGCCTTACGGCGACCGGGCCCGGGCCTGACTCGTTCTGTGTGGGCAGGGGATCCGCGGCCTGGATGATCCGCAGGGGGGTCTTTCCGCTCGGTAGAGGCGCTCCCCACGCATCCGTTGCGGTTTCCAGTTCGAGAACGGCGAGCGTCCCGGTATCGAATCCGGTGGCGTAGCCCCGCGTGGCGTTGTGGTTCACCACGGTCTGGACCACGTGATTCGTCGCACCCACGGGATCCCTCGTCGCCCGGATCGGGCCGTCAGGCCCTGCCAGGACCTTGTCGTCGAGCCTCGGCACGTTGCCCGGAGACGGGCACGAATCCAGGTACGCATCGAGCCCTGTCAGGTCGAGTTCGTAGATGTGGTTGAATCCGGCGCTCCCGAGGTAGCCGCGGCGCACCATCCGACCTCCCGGCAGTGCCTGTTCCGCGACCGCGATCTTCTCGAATGCCGGCGCGGCCAGGCCCAGTGGGTAGGTGGCCACGATGCAGTCGTGCACCGTGTCCACCACGTCTACGCTTCCTTCCGAAAGCGGCACGCCGTTGTCGTCGCGGATCGCCAGCACGCCCGTGTTGGTCACGAGAAGGATCCTATCGTCCAGAGGAGTCACTTCGGTCGGGTTGAACGAGGTCGTCACGATCAGGTCCGGCGGGGGCAGGGCGAAGAAGGCGGGAGGGTCCGCTTCCTCATCCAGCCCTACGATCTTCACGGTTCCGGGGGCGCATTTCGGGTTGCTGCCCGCCCGGGTGAAATTCGAGGTCGAGATGTACAACTTCCCCCGCATCCGGGCCACGCCCGAGGTGAAGGTCGGGGTCACGCTGCTCACCAGCGTCCCTTCCGAATCCGCGGCCGGTTGGGGAAGCTGGAACTGGGCTCCCCGGTACGTGAATGCGTTCAGGAACCGGAAGGCATCCACCGGATCGAACAGCCAGACGCCTTCGGCCGCTCCGCTGGTGGTCACAAAGGCGAGGTCCTCGCCCCGCTGAATCACGAGCCCGTTTACGATCCCCTGCAAGGTCCCGCCCATATCGAAGAAGTCGAACGGCAGGGGATGGCTGCCCGCATCGAGATCGAAGGAAAAAACGCCCAGCGGTGGCGAGACGGTCTGCACGAGCGCGCGGTTCCGGAGCCCCTCCCGATCCGCAATGAGCAGCGTGGCGGGAAAGGTGCTCCCGATGGCGGTGAACCTGCTTTCCACGGTGACGATGCTCCCGCCCTCGCTCCAGTCGCCGCAGCCCGCGGCCGCCAGACACAAGCCGGCGGCGGCAAGGAAGAGGCCTCGGAGCCGCCGACACCCTGCCGCCCACCCGGGGGCGCGATGAGGAATGAGACCCTTCATGGACCCGGCTCCTCCTTCTAGAGAAGTGCGTAAAGCGTTACAAAGAACATCCTGCCGGGCAGGGGGAAGTTCAACGCGTCGTACACGGAGGCGTCGTTCACGTTCTTCACCTCCACGCTCAACGTGAGCTTCTCGAGCCAGCCCGCGCGCCGCAGCCAGGGAAGCTCGGCAAGATTCGCGGTAACCCCCACATCGACCACGGCCCGTTGGTTCACGAAGATCGTGCCCGTGCTGGTGCTTCGCACCGGGATCGAGCTCAGGTACTGAACCTCCGTATAGATCTCTCCCCTGTCGTCCTGGAGCGACGCCTTGAAGTTCACCGTGTGGCGGGGCCTGCCTTCGAGCTGCTTGCCGGTCTCCTCGCTTTCCGCGTCCAGGAACGTGTAGTTCGCCGAAAGAAAAAGGGGCTTCCAGGGGCGGTACTCGGTGTCCGTCTCGACGCCCCAGGCCTCCACAGGCCCCGTGTTCACCGGAGCGATCGTGAAGAAGCTCACGGGCAGCCAGAGGATGGACTCATCGATCCAGTTCCGGAAGTAGGCCGTCTGGAAGAAGAACCGCGGGAAGTGTAGCCCGAAGCCTGCGTCGAGATTCAGGGCCTTCTCCGCCAGAAGGTCCGGGTTTCCCCGAATGTAGCCCTGGTTCGGGAAATAGAGTTCCGTGAAGTTCGGCTTTCGGAAGGAATTCTGGAAGTTGGTCTTCAGGGTGAGCCAATCCTTCGGCTTGCCGACGACCCCGATCTTGCCGGTCCCATGTCCCCCGAAGTCCGTGCTTTCCTCGAAGCCGGCCGCCGGGATGAGGCTCAGCCGGTTCTCGAGCAGAACCACCTCGTCCTGCAGGCGCATCTCGAAGCTCGTGCGATCCCGCTCTCCGAAACCCTCGAGCCCCTCGCCGACCTCGTCCCGCAGTTCGTCCTGGCGGAATTCGGCCAGAAGGTCCACCACGTGCTCGGTCCCCCATTTTTCCCAGTAGGCCTCGGAACCCGCCTGAACCCCGAAGGCATATTCCTGGCTGGTCGTGTCGATGGGAGCGATCCCCTGGGCCGGTTCGGGATCCTCGAAATCGATCCGGTTGTAGCGGCTGAAGCCTCCCAGGAAGACCTGCAGGTCCGGAACCAGGAATCGCTGCTTCTGGAACCTGAGCTGGGTGAGGTTTCGGATGATCTCCTGGCGGGCGTTCTCCCTCGGGTCGAACACCGTGCCCGGCTGGCCCCGCTCCGTGTAAAAGAAATCGTTGTTGAGCACGAGCTGAGAGCTATCCGTCAGAGAAAGATCGGCCTTGGCCAGGACGTTCTCCGACCGGAAGTCGTTGTTGGTCCGGGTGCGCTCTTCCTTCGGCACCACGGACGACCCCTCGACGCGGATCTCGGGGGTCTCGTAATCGAAGTCGCCGTCGCTCTGGAAATGGGTTCCGCTCAGCAGGTAGGAGAGGCGCCGGACCTTGCCCCGGCCCGTGGCCGAGGCCTTGATCGTGTCCTGGGAACCGTAGGAGAAGTAGGCTGAGGCCTCGGGCTCCTCGGTCGGCTTCTTGGTGATGATATTGACCACCCCGCCGATCGCGTCGGATCCGTAGATCGTGGTCCCCCCGCCCCGAATGACCTCGATCCTTTCGATCGAGTCCAGCGGAATGGTGGAAAAGTCCACGCTTCCCCCCTCTCCGGTGTTCAGCCTCACGCCGTCGAGCAGGACGAGCACCTGCTCGGCCGAGGAGCCCCGGATCGACACGGTGCTGAACTGGCCCAAGCCGCCCAGGCGCTTGATGTTCACCCCCGGCGTGCGGGAGAGAAGGTCCTCGGTGGTTCGAAACTGGGAGGCGAACTGCCCCGGCTCGAGGACCGTGGCGAAGCTCGAAGGGTCCTCCCGCGCCTCCCGAATCCGGGAGGTGCGCACCACCACGGGCGAGAGTTCGTAGACAGGGGCCTCCTCCTCGAGCCCCGCAGGTTCGGCGGCTTCCTTGCCGTCTTGCTCGGCAAGTCCGGCCGTCCCGAAGGCCAGCACGAGGCCCGCCGCACCGAGCAGCCCGAGGAGACCGCGCCTGATCAAGGAGAACCCTTCGAGGGGGCACCCGGGCCGTCTCCGGCCGGCAGCCGCCGAACCCTCCGGATGATTACGGTGAAAGAGGCGACCAGGAACAGGAGCAGGAGGTTCCCCCGCAACCCGGATGCGCCCTGACGGTCGTTGCCCGTGCCAGCCGCCTCTGCGGCCGTCCCGGCGCTGCATCCCCCCCCGGAGCCGGTCGTGCAGCCCGGGTCTTTGACATCCTTCAGCCCGTCGCAATCGTTGTCCTTGCCGTCCGAGCAGGTGGCATCCCCTTCCGGCCCCTCGCTGGCGCCCGGGTGAATGCCCGGGTCCGAATCGTTGCAGTCGACCGGACCGCAGCCGCCCCCGTCGACCGCATAGTCGTCCGCATCCTCGTCCGTGCAGGCACCCTGGTGGATCGCCCCCACGGCCTGTAAATCGAAGCCGCCGTTACTGAAGTTCGTGGGGTACGGATCGTAGATCGGATTGTTCAGCGAATCCCGGGTGCTCCCGTTCCCGATCACGTCCACGACCCGGACGTAGTTGATCTCGGCAAGATCCACCGCCCCGCTCAGGACGGCCGGATGGTTCAAGAGGCTGGAGAGATCGAAGCCGGTGCCCTCGCAGGGCTGCTGGTTGCCCCCCGGATGCTTGCCCGCCAGGTAGTATACGTCGGTCGGGTCGAGGGTGTCATAGGTTCCCACCGGGTCCGGGGTCAGGGAAGCCCCGGGAAACCGGGCAAAGGTAGCGCCGTTCGTCGAGACCTCGACAAACGCCAGTTCCGCGAAGAGCCCGAGGCCGGAGAAGAACCCGTTCTCGAAGACCACCAGGTCCGGGCCGGGCCCGTCGTAAATGGGGAGCGCGAAGGTCAGGGTCAGCCTGCCGCCGTCACCGAGCGAGACGGTGTCGCCGACGTCGCACGTGACGGGCCCGAGCACGTTGTCCGGATGCCCTGCGGTTGCAGTTCCGCCCGGCGGATACGCTATGTCCTTGGGCCCGCGGACCAAGTTCGTCCAGCCCGTGGCCCATCCGACGATCCGGGCATCGTTGCTCGCGATCCCGGCCTCCGTGTAAGGGCCTGCCCCCACCCCGGCCGCCGGCAGGCTCCAAAGGAGAACACCGATAACAAGGACCCTGCATGCAAGATCGCCTTTCATGACCTCATTGCCTCCAGCACTTGCTGAAAAACGCCGGTCGCGGGGCCGCGGACGCATCCGCGGCCCCAATGGCACGACGCGTCCGCGTCATCAATAGACCAAGCCGACCGCGGACGGAAGGTTGGCGCCCGGCGCGAGGTTGAAGATTCTCTGGAAATTGAGCTTGGTTCCGATGTCCATCTCCAGGAGCCAGGCCTCTGCCCCCCACACACCTATGGGCACGTAGGCCCACCTCCCACTCGCACTCACCGCGATCTTTCCCACGGTGCACCACCCCGAGGACTCGGTGAGGACCGCAGGGCTCGCACTGTCGGACCAGACCGCGTTCGTGTCCGTCTTGTAGACGTAGAGATCGCAGCTGTCCGCGTCGCCGGCCCCGATGAGGGCGAAGTCGCCTCCGATCGAGATGTTCCCCGGGGTGCCCCCGACCGGAATCGATGCGACGACGGACCGGCTGGCCGGATCGATCACGTCCACGACCCCGAAGGCGCTCCAGTAATCCCCGGTGGAGACCACGTGGATCTCACCCTCGCCGTCCACGGCCAGGTCCTGGGTGTTGACCCCTGTGGTGAAGATCGGGGTGTCGGTCCCGTTGGCGGGGTCGCCGTCCACGTCCACGATCGTGTCCGTCGCCGTGTCGATCACCGAAACGGAGCCGGGCGCATATCCCCAGGAGGCCGCGTCATAGCCCGAGTTTGCCGTGTAGGCATACCCGCCCACCACGATGATTCCGGCCGGGCCTGCCGGAACGGTCCCGAAGACGGGCAGGGGGATCGTACCGAGAACGGCCGAGGCGCCCGAAAGGGTCGGATCGATGATGGTGACGTTGTTGCCGTATAGCATGGTCACGTAAATCTTGTTCGGATTCACGATGGCAAGGGCCCACGGGTTTTCGCCGTCCGGGACCGGGATCGTGTTTACGATCGTGTTGGCCGCCAGGTCGATCACCTGCAGGCTCGCGTTCGCGGAGCCGGGAAAGCCGCCCGAGTTGACCACGTAGGCCGTGGTGCCCACCGTCTCGATACGGTTTGGAACCGGCCCGAGCGTGATGCCGCCGAGATCGGGGGTGACTTCGCCGGACGACAGATCGACCGACGATGCGTTGTTGCTCGAGCCATTGACGACGATCGCCTGCCGGGCATCCGGGCAGCCTGCCAGCAGGACCGCTACGGCCAAGAGAGAAACCGTTCCGAATCGTTGCAGCGTGTTCATGATCTCGCCTTTCCTCTTTGTTCGCGGGCCTCAAGGCAGACGCCCCCTTCTCCTGTCGAGCCGGCCGGCCTCGAGCCCTTCCGTTTCCACGTTGTTCCGCCATAGATGCCTGCTCGAGTTGTTCTCTCGCTGTCCACGCTGGACCTTCCGAATCGGCTACCACCCCCTTTCAACCGGGCCGGAGGGAGACGCGAGGAGCCGCCCACCCGTGCGATTTCAGCGAGAAGAAGCCATCGGTCCGGCTTTCGGCCAAAAAAAAGTCCCTGGACCCATGGGAAGGATCCAAGGACTGCACCCAGCTTCTTCGTCCTGTGTGCGGAGCCTTGTGTCGTTCCTCGCGACGGCAGCTGGCTCCATCCTGTGGGCAGGTCTTCTGACTCCCGGATCTTCCTACTCCCTGCGCCTTCCCACTTGCCTCCTCGGGCAAGCAGTGGCTCCTTGCAGGTTTCGTCCCCGGTTACAGCGGCGGGACCGTGCCGGATTGCGATTCGACGACCGGCTTCCCTATCAAGCCCGAACGGGCACCCACAGGATACGCTCGATTGTTTTGATTTCTACAAAAATAGCACAGGCTCGCGGCCGGGTCAATCACAAAACGAGGGAGGGTGGAGCGTGTCTTGACGGGATCCGCTTTCCTCAGGTAGTTTCATGCTCCACCCATCCGGGACGATACCATGCGGAAGGAGAGAGCCATGCGAGATGTTTACATTGTGAGCGCTGTGCGGACGCCCGTGGGCCGCAGAAACGGTTATCTGAGAGAGTGGAAGGCGCCCGAGCTTCTGGGGGCCGTGCTGGACGAGGCGGTCGCGCGGATCGACCTCGACCCGAATCTCGTGGAGGATGTGGTCAACGGCACGGTCTACCAGGTCGGCGAGCAGGGCTTCACCCTGGCGCGCACCGGTGTCTTCGCCTCCCGGTTCCCCGACCACGTAGGCGGCGTATCGGTCAACCGGCAGTGCGGAAGCAGCCTGACGGCCATCCAGATCGCCTACGGAATGATCGCGTCGAACACGATGGACGTGGTTATCGCCAGCGGCTGTGAGCTCATGAGCAAGTACCCGATCGGCTCGGATCAAGGCGGCACCCTGCCCGACGGCCGGCCCCAGGGAGACTGGTACGGCCCGTTCTACGTGGAGCGGGTGAAGGGCAAGATCTACAACCAGGCCCAGGCGGCGCAGGCGATCGCCGAGAACTGGGGCATCACCAAAACCATGTGCGACGAGTTCGCCGTGGCCAGTCACGCCAAGGCGCACAAGGCCACTGTGAGCGGCTACTTCAAGAGAGAGATCATGCCCGTCAAGGGACTGGACAAGGACGGCAACGAGATCCTGCAGGAGAAGGACGAGACCATCCGGCCCGACACAAGCCTGGAGAAGCTCGCCGGACTGAAACCGGTGCTTGGAACCGAATGGATTACGGCAGGCATCTCGAGCCCGGTGACGGACGGCGCTTCGGCCGTCGTGCTGATGAGTGAAGACAAGGTCAAGGAACTCGACCTCACCCCGCTCGCCCGCATCGTTGCCAACGCGGCCGTGGGCTCGGACCCCATGTTCATGCTCACCGGGCCCCTGGTAGCCACCCCCAAGGTGCTCCGGAAGGCGGGCCTTGCGATGAACGACATCGACATATTCGAGGTCAACGAGGCATTCGCGCCGATCCCCCTTGCGTGGGTCAAGGAAATGGACGCCCCCATGGAGAAGCTCAACGTGAACGGAGGCGCCATGGCGCTCGGCCACCCGGTCGGGAACTCGGGATGCCGGCTCACCGTTACGGCCATCTACGAGCTGGCCCGAAGGAAGGCGAGGCGCGCGCTGGTCACGCTCTGTACCGGCGGGGCCATGGCGCCCGCCACGATTTTCGAACGGGCCTAGCCCGGCCCTTTCCCACGAGTGACGTCTCGGACGCAGGCAGTTTCGCCTTGTTTCCTGGGAAGCCTGCGGATCCCGGGTCGCGGAGGCATACACTGAGGTTGCACGCTTGCACGGCCCGTTCAGGAAAGTGGCTCAAGGAAGAATCTGCCCATACTGGAAGAGCTTGAAGTCCATATCAAACAAACGATTGATCTTTTCAATCGACGGAAGTGACATCCGATCCACATACCGGTATCCGAAAGCGTTCCTTGCTGATCCGCCTTCTAAGTCGACGACATTCGCAGTGGCGGGTTCAGTCTGGTCAATCTTTACGCATGCCAAGAACTTCCGGAAATCGCTCTCGAAATTCTCCACACGCCCGATAAAGGAAACGAACTGCCTTCCTCCCACATGCGTCCAATAGTGCGCAGGATGAAGGGGAAAGTTCGTGTTTCGTCCAATCTCGTAAATCTGTTCATCCGCAACGAGCCCGAGCCATTCGTCAAAATTGAACTGAGCTTGACACAGCTGCGAGAAATTCTCCGCGAGTTGTTTCATTACGTGGTTACGAATCCATGACTCGGGATATTTTCGGTAAGGCTGCTCCTGAAGGTCCTTCTGAAGCTGTCGGAATCCCGAATAGACGCGGTCATAGGGATTTCTCACGAACGATGCGACAGGATAACCAAGCTTGCTCTCAGGAAGGCAGACAAAATCGGCGCATGTAATGTGCTGATGCACGACACGGTTTAGGTGCGGATTGAAATAGAAAAACCTGCTGTACGGACTTTCATTATACTGACGTAAGCGAAGGGCAATCGTCTGGCTTGCTGTCTTCCAGGGCAACAGCATCACAAATCTCTTCTTGTGTGAAATGATCATGGTGCCTGGTCCTCTTCTGTCTGTTCAAGACAATACTCTCATCGGATGAAACTTGAGGAAGAGCTGTTCTCGCCGGCCGGGCCGCTGCGTGTCCCGGAAGCGATCGGGCGCTGCCGTTCCATCTCCTCCTCAGTCTGTTCGATGGAACAGGGCGGGCTGCGCAGGCCCGCGGTCAACGGGCCTTCCACGGAGCAGAAGATACGGTGCGGCCTTCTTCAGCACTAGGCCGGACTTGCGGAGATCTTCCGTATCCCGGAAGCCGCCCTGTCGCCTCCACGAGCAGATCCTTTTCGCGGAGGCCGGGCCCAGGCCGGGAACGCGCAGAAGGGCCTCCCGGGGAGCCGTCATGATCTCCACCGGAAAGGCCTCCGGATGCCTCTGCGCCCAGCGCTCCTTGGGGTCCGCGGCGAGACTCAGATCGCCGGTCTCCTCGAAGACGAGCTCCTCCAGGGAAAAGCCGTACTTGCGCAGAAGGAAGTCCGACTGGTAGAGCCTGTGCTCCCGCAGGAGCGGCGCGGGCGGCGCCTCCAGGCGCGTGTGTTCGTCCGGCACCTCGTAGGCGCTGAAGTAGGCACGGTACAGTCCGCGTTCCCTGTAGAGCCAGTCCGTCCACCGGAGGATCTCCCGGTCCGACTCCCCTGATGCCCCGACCACGAACTGGGTCGTATGGCTCTTGGCGCGGGTCGTGGGGTCGGAGACCGCCTGCCGGATCCACTCGGTCTGGGGGAGCAGATCCTTCCGGAAGTCCTTCTCGCGGGCGATCCGTCCGAGGCGCTCCGGCCCGGGCGCCTCGATGTTGATCGAGATCCGGTCCGCAAGCTGCGCGGCCCGTTCCACCGCCGCCCGGCTCGATCCGGGCAGGATCTTCATGTGGATGTAGCCGTGAAATCGGTGCCGCCTTCGCAGGATCTCGGCTGTCGCGGTCATCCCGGCCATGACCCTGTCCGCATTGCCGGCGACACCCGAGCTCAGGAAAAGTCCGCCCGCCTTGCCCGCCTCGTGGAGCGACACGAACAGCTTGGCCAATTCCTCGGGCGAAAAGCTCTCCCGGCGTACGTCCCGGCTGGCCCGGTTTTCGCAGTACTGGCAATCCTTGGTACAGACGTTGGTCTGAAGCACCTTGAGAAGCCGGACCGTCCTGCCGTCCGGGAGTGCGGCCGGGTAGATCCACCGGTCCTCCGCGGAACGCAGCCGGCCGCTGCCGGGCTGGGCGCAGGCGCCGCAGAGATCGAAGCGGGCCGATCCGGCCAGCAGGCTCGTTTTGTCTACCAATGCCCGGTTCCTTTCCGGCTCGTTCCGCCGTTTATCCTAATGGCTCGATCCCAGGAACGCAATTTGCCCCGGGAAGCCGGCTGCCGGCCCGTCCGCCCCCGGAACTCCCCGCAACGTCATCCGGATCCGCGCACCCGATCCCGCGCCTCAAACGATCACGAGCGGGAATTCCGAGCCACACGGAGCCGGAGCAGTCATTCAGCCGGACGCTGCCCTACGGGTTGACCCTGCACATGCCTCGAATTGACAGGCCGGAGAGGCAGAAGATATCTTGGGCTCCTTCACACCTTTCGGCCGGCCGGCACGGAAAACGGTGCCGAAACCGGATCGACTCCAAGAAATCCTACATCCTGAAAGGCGGGAGGGCTCTGCGGTGCGGGTGCTCACCGAGAAGAAGGGCGTTGTGACCACGATCATCATCAACCGCCCGGAGGTGAGGAACGCGGTGGACCGGGCCACCGCCCAGGAACTGGCCGATGCCTTCCGGCGGTTCGACGAGGACGGTGACGCCCTGGCGGCCGTGCTCACCGGCGCTGGCGGCTCTTTTTGCGCCGGAGCGGACCTGAAGGCGGTCTCGGCCGGGCAGGAACGCTCGAACCGCATCGAGCCGGACGGCGATGGGCCCATGGGCCCCTCCCGGATGCTCCTCGGCAAGCCGGTAATCGCGGCGGTGGCGGGTCACGCCGTGGCCGGCGGGCTCGAACTGGCCCTCTGGTGCGACATGCGCGTGGTGGAGGAGGACGCAGTCTTCGGCGTCTTCTGCAGGCGGTGGGGCGTACCGCTCATCGACGGAGGCACGGTCCGTCTGCCGCGCCTCATCGGCCTTTCGCACGCCCTGGACATGATCCTCACCGGCCGGCCCGTCGGGGCCGAGGAGGCCCTGCGCATGGGGCTGGCCAACCGGCTGGTCAGGAAGGGCGCTTCGCGGGCCGAGGCAGAGGCCCTCGCCCTGGAAATCGCCCGCTTCCCCCAGAACTGCCTGCGCAGCGACCGGCTTTCCGCCTACCGGCAGTTCGATCTGCCCTTCGAGCAAGCGATGCGGAACGAGTTCGAGCTGGGACTCGCAACGATCCGGTCGGGGGAGACGGTGGAAGGCGCGACGCGTTTCGCCCAAGGGGCGGGCCGCCACGGAGGCTTCGATCCGCAGGAGGGACGGGGGCAATGAAGACGGATGCGATCGAGGCGATCGCCCGCGAGCTTCTCTCATCGGATGCGAGCAGCCACGGCTGGGACCACGCAGAGAGGGTCTGGAACCTTTGCAGGCATATCGGACGCGCGGAGGGGGCCCGCCTGGAGATCCTCCGGCCGGCAGCATACCTGCACGACATCGGCCGGCCCGACGAGAAGGCCTCCGGGGGCAAGGTCTGCCACGCGGCGGCCGGGGCCGAGCGCGCCCGGCTCCTCCTCGCGGAGAACGGCTTCGACCCGGAGACGATCCAGCAGGTCGTCCACTGCATCGCCTCGCACCGGTTTCGCAGGAACGGGGAACAGCCGAGGACGCTGGAGGCGCGCGTTCTGTTCGACGCGGACAAGCTCGATGCGATCGGCGCCGTGGGGGTCGGCCGGGCGTTTCTCTTCGCCGGAGAGGTGGGGGCCCGGCTGCACAATCCGGAGGCGGACATCCTGGCCACCCGGGCCTACTCGTCCGAGGACACCGCCTTTCGGGAGTTTTCCGTCAAGCTCCGAAGGGTCAAGGACCGCATGCTGACCGAAACCGGCAGGAAGTTGGCCGAAGACCGGCACCGCTTCATGGTGGCCTACTTCGACCGCCTGACCGAGGAGGTTCACGGCGAGAAGTAGAAGCAAAGGGATCGGAGGTCAGGGATCATGCCCCGCTCCTCTCGGGGGTCGGACCTCGCATCGCCTTGACGCCTTTCGGCGCCGCCGGTATCCTGATGAGCCCCGAAACATCTTCAATTCAATAGGAGAGAATGCACCATGGAAGAGGTTGTCATCGTAAGCGCGGTCCGTACCGCCATCGGAGGCTTCGGCGGCGCCCTGAACGGGGTGCCGGTCGTGGAACTTGGAGCCCTGACCATCCGCGAGGCCATGAAGAGGGCAGGGCTTCGGCCGACGGTTCCCGAGGGGCTGAAGGCCTTCGGCCCCGACGCACTCAAGGGTCAGGGGCCCACCGAAATCGAGAAAAAGACCGCTCCCTGGCCGGATGACCTTCAGCCGGTCTACGCGGACGAGGTCATCATGGGAAATGTCGTGGCCGCGGGCCAGGGCCAGAACCCCGGCCGCCAGGCAAGTATCCGGGCCGGCATGCCATTCGAGACCAATGCGATCACGGTGAACAAGGTCTGCGCCTCCGGCATGAAGGCGGTCGCCCTCGCCGACCAGTGCATCCGGGCCGGCCAGGCCGAGGTGGTCGTGGCCGGCGGCATGGAGAACATGAGCAACATCCCCTACTCACTGCCGGACAGCCGCTGGGGGGCGCGGATGTTCGACAAGTCCATGGTGGATCTGATGGTGCACGACGGCTTGTGGGAGATCTTTTACGGCTACCACATGGGCGTCACGGCCGAGAACATCGCCAAGACTTACGGCATCTCCCGGGAGGAGCAGGACAAGCTCGGCCTTCTGAGCCACCAGCGCGCGCGCAGGGCGATCCAGGACGGGACATTCGCCCGGGAAATCGTCACCGTCGAGGTGCCGCAAAAGAAAAAGGAGCCCCTCAAGTTCGACACGGACGAGAGGCCGATGGACACGACCCTCGAGAAGATGGGCAAGCTTCCCCCGGCCTTCCTCAAGAAGGACGGAACCGTGACCGCCGGCAACGCCTCGGGGATCAACGACGCCTCGGCCGCGCTCGTTCTCATGAGCCGGCGCAAGGCCGCCGAACTCGGCGTCAAGCCCCTCGTGCGGATCCTCGGATACGCAGCGGGCGGGGTCGATCCCGCGTACATGGGGCTGGGCCCCATCCCGGCGGTGCGCAAGGTCCTCGCCAGGACCGGCGTTTCCCTGTCGGACATCTCCCTGTTCGAGCTCAACGAGGCCTTCGCCTCGCAGGCGATCGCCTGCATGCGGGAACTCAAGCTGGACATCGAGAAGACGAACGTGCACGGAAGCGGGATCTCGCTGGGCCACCCCATCGGCTGCTCGGGCGCGAGGATCCTGGTGACGTTGATCCACGAAATGGGGCGCAAGGGACTTTCGCTCGGGCTTGCGAGCCTGTGCATCGGCGGCGGCCAAGGGATGGCCATGCTCGTGGAGGCGGTGTAAGAAAAGCCCCTTGAACCCGCCACAGGTTCAGGGGGCTTTTTTCTTGGATTGGATGCAGGGCCGCAGGGCCTGCTCCCTGACTGCCGGCCCTGTTACTTCTTCTCCACCGCGATGTAGAGCGACCCTTCCCTTCGCTTGACCAGAAAGAGCATCATCTCGCCCTTCTGGGCCTCTCCCACCTTCTTCTGGAATTCGGAAATCGTGCGGACCGGGCTCTGATTGATCTCCAGGATAATGTCGCCCCTGGCGATCCCGGCTTCCGCCGCAACCCCCGCAGGGTCCAGGTCCGTGACGATCAGTCCTCTGTCGCTGGCCAGCTCGTGGGTACGGGCCAGTTCCGGCGTAATCTCCTGAAGCTGGAGGCCCAGTCCCTCACCGGATTCGCCCTCGGCCAGGGTCGCCTCCTCGTCCGGAAGCTCGCCGAGCTTCACCTTGAAGTCTTTCTCCTCGCCCTTCCTGAGGACCGTCAGCTTGACCTGCTCACCCGGCGGCGTGGCCGCCACCATGCGCGGGAGGTCGCCGAACTGCTCCACCGGCCTCCCGTTGAACTTCACGATGATATCCCCACGCTCCAGCCCGGTACCATCGGCCGGCCCTCCTTTCGTCACCTCGGAGACGAGCGCGCCCCCCGGCTTTTCCAGACCGAAGGATTGCGCCAGCTCCGGGGTGACTCTCTGGATGTAAACCCCGAGCCAGCCGCGGGACACCCGACCCCTTTCCTTGAGTTGCGGCATGAGATCCTTGGCGATGTTGATCGGGATCGCGAACCCGATGCCGGTTCCGCCGGCGATGATGGCCGTGTTGATCCCGACCACCTCGCCGCGCATGTTGATCAAGGGGCCTCCGCTGTTGCCCGGGTTGATCGATGCGTCGGTCTGGATGAAGTCATCGTAAGGGCCGGCCCCGATCTCCCTGCCCTTGGCGCTGACGATGCCGGCCGTGAGCGTGTACTTGAGGCCGAACGGATTGCCGATCGCAAGCACCCAGTCGCCCATCCGCAGCTTGTCCGAGTCCCCGAGTTTCGCGGTGGGGAGCTTCCTGTCCACCTCGACCTTGATCAGGGCGAGATCGGTCTTCGGGTCCTTTCCGACCACGGTTGCCTTGGCCTCGGTCTCGTTGTAGAAGACGACCGTGATCTCCTCCGCGTCCTTGATCACGTGATGGTTGGTGATGATGTAACCCGCTTCGTCGATCACAAAACCGCTTCCAAGGCTCCTCCTCTTCATATCGCCGGGAGGCTGCCCGCGGAAAAACCGGTCGAAGAACTCCTCAAAAGGATCGGGCTGCCCGGGCCCGAAAGGAGGCACGCCGGGCCCGGGCTGACCGAACCCGAAGTCCCTGCGCATCGTCGAGCCCTTGATGACCTGCGTCGTGCTGATGTTGACCACCGCCGGATCCAGCCTCTCGGCCAACGAGGTGAAATCGGGCAGGCAGACCTTGTCGACGACTGCTTCATTCGACGGACCCTGTTCCGCGGACTTCTGCCCTTCGGCGATTTCGGAACCCGTCTCCTTCTCCCCGGAGCCGAAGATCGCTCCCAGCCTCTCGGTTACATCCGTGCTGGCCGCGACGAAGAGCCCGATCACCGCGCCGAGCAAGATCAACAACAACACCCTTCCAAATCCCCTGTTTCCTGAACCTTTCATTCGTTGCTCCTTTTTCTCGCCCGGGCCACGGCATTCGGCCGTATCACCTGGATTCCGCCACATATCGCATACGCAGGTCGTACAGCATGCTGTCCAGAAGCTGTCCCTCCTCCTCGGAGAGGTTGCCCCGGGTCTTCTCCTGCAGCATCCCGAGCATGTCGATGGTCTGCTTGGCGAGCGGCAGGTCCTTGTTCGTCTTCCCGCTCATCGGGTCCGGGGCGATCCCCAGGTGGATGAGCGCAGAGCTGGCCAGGGAGACCACAAAGGTCGAGAAATTGATCTCCGGAAGCGCGGAGGGTTCCTGCTTTCTGTCCGCTTGCGGCCTTCTTCCGCTTTGCGCCTCGCCCACCGGTTTCTTCTTCTCGGGCTCCGTCTTCGCCTCCCGCGGCTCGGGCGGCTTCTCCTTTTCCTTGTCGGATTCCCTCAACCCTCCGGACTCTCCGGTCTCCGAAACCGCGAACCGTCGGCGGTCACTGACCCGGAACCCCTGCTCTTTCTTTTCTTCCTCGCCCATGGGATATCCTCCGGAACGAACCTGTCCGCCTTCCGCGAAACAAAGCAAGCGCCCTACCGGGGCCTGCGGAATTCAAGATGCCTGCCCGCGTCTTGCCCTTCTATCCGGTTTTCCACCGCACAGGATTCTTCCTACAACAGCCAACGGCTGAGAGCCAACGCCTGACACGCAAATCTATCTTCCCAAGAGCCGCCGGATCCGATCCTCGAGGGGGGGATGCGTGCTGAAGAGCTTCATCAACGACCGGCCGGAGAGGGGGTTGACGATGAACATGTGGGCCGTCGACGGGTTGGCATCCATCGGGATCCTTTGCGCGGCCTTGCCGAGTTTCTCGAGGGCATGGGCCAGCCCGTAAGGGTTTCCGGTGATCCGGCTGGCCGAGGCATCCGCCTTGTATTCGCAGTTTCTGGAGATGGCCATCTGGATCACGAGGGCCGCAATCGGCGCAAGAAACATCATGAAGAGGAGCCCAAGAACGCCTCCGTTGTCTTCATTGTCCCTGCCCCCGACTCCTCCGAATATCGCGGCCCACCGGGCCATGCTTGCCAGCATCATGACGGCCCCGGCAAGGGTGGCGGCGATCGATCCTATGAGCATGTCGCGGTTTTGGATGTGGCTGAGCTCATGGGCGAGGACGCCCTCCAACTCTTCGTCGTTCATCAGCCGGAGGATGCCCTGGGTCACCGCGACCACCGCGTGTTCCGGATTGCGTCCGGTTGCAAAGGCGTTGGGAGATTCCTGAGGGATCACATAGACTCTGGGGGTGGGCAGGCCCGCCTTCTGAGCGAGTCTCTGCACCATCTGGTAGAGACCCGGAGCCTGCGAGGGGTCCACCTCGCGGGCCCGATACATTTTCAGCACGATCTTGTCCGAGTACCAGTAGGCCCCCAGATTCATGATCGCGGCGAAAACAAGCGCGACGACCATGCCGCCCTGACCGCCGAAGTAGCCTCCGATCCACAGGATCAGTCCGGTCAGGGCAGCCAGCAGCAGTGTGGTCTTCAGAGTATTCGACATCTGCCTCGCTCCTTCAGGGTCTGTTGCAGAGCTTAGACCCCTTGAGATCCGTTTGGGTTCTCCTCCACTCCGGACGAAAAAACAAGGGGGGACGACCCCCCTGTTCTTCCTCCACGGTGCACGCACGCGCGTCGATTCGTAGATTACTTGGCATCTTCATACTCGGCATCGATCACATCGTCTTCCGGCTTGCCTGCGCCCGCGCCGCCCGCCCGAGTCCGGGTGCCGTCCGTCCCCGCCGCCTGATGCTGTTGGGCGGCCTGCTGATACATGAGCTCCGCGATCTTGTGGGAGGCCCGGGTCAATTCCTCGGCGGCAGATTTCATCTCTGCGGTGTCGGCCGACTCGGCACGCTCCAGAACCTTCTTCGCCTTCTCGAGAGCCGCCTCGATCGGCTCCCGGTCCGCGTCCCCCAGTTTGTCCTTGTGTTCCGTCATGGTCTTTTCGGTTGTGTAGACCAGGCTGTCGAGCTGGTTCCGGGCCTCGACCTTCGCCCGCATCCGCTTGTCCTCTTCCGCGTGCTTCTCTGCGTCCTTCACCATCTGATCGATTTCTTTTTCGTCCAGGCCGCTCGATGCGGTCACCGTGATCTTCTGCTCCTTGCCCGTTCCCAGATCCTTGGCGGAGACCCCCAGGATTCCGTTGGCGTCGATATCGAAGGTGACCTCGATCTGAGGAACCCCGCGCGGAGCGCTCGGGATCCCCACCAGGTGGAATCGACCGAGGGTCCTGTTGTTGGCCGCCATGTCCCGTTCGCCCTGCAGAACATGGATCTCAACGCTGGTCTGATTGTCCGCTGCCGTGGAGAAGATCTCGCTCTTTCGAGTCGGGATGGTGGTGTTGCGCTCGATCAGGCGCGTCATCACCCCGCCCAGGGTCTCGATGCCCAAAGAGAGCGGCGTCACGTCAAGCAGAAGGACATCTTTCACGTCCCCTGCAAGCACGCCGCCCTGTATGGCTGCGCCCAGGGCCACGACTTCGTCCGGGTTCACGGTCTTGTTCGGCTCCTTTCCGAAGAGCTTGCGGACCACTTCCTGCACCTTGGGGATCCGGGTCGATCCGCCCACCAGGATCACCTCGTTGATCTGATTCGCGCTCAGCCCGGCATCCTTGAGGCACATCCGGCACGGTTCCATGGTCCTGGCGATCAGGTCGTCCACGAGCTGCTCGAACTTGGCCCGGCCGAGCTTCATGCTCAGGTGCTTCGGCCCGCTCGCATCCGCCGTGATGAAGGGCAGGTTGATTTCGGTCTCCTGGGTGGTCGACAGTTCGATCTTGGCCTTCTCCGCAGCCTCTTTGAGCCGCTGCAGGGCCATCAGATCCGCACTCAAGTCGATCCCCTGATCCTTTTTGAACTCGGCCACGATCCAATCGATGACCCGCTGATCCAGGTCGTCGCCTCCCAGGTGGGTGTCTCCGTTCGTGGCCTTCACCTCCACGACATTGTCTCCCACCTCGAGGATCGATATGTCGAAGGTCCCGCCCCCGAAGTCATAGACGGCGATGGTCTCGTCCTTCTTCTTGTCCAGCCCGTAGGCCAGGGCGGCCGCCGTGGGCTCGTTGATGATGCGCCGCACGTTCAGGCCGGCGATCGTGCCGGCGTCTTTCGTGGCCTGGCGCTGGCTGTCGTTGAAATAGGCGGGAACCGTGATGACGGCGTCGGTCACGGTCGTGCCCAGGTAGTCTTCGGCGGCCCTCTTCAACTTCTGGAGCACCAGAGCCGAAATCTCCGGCGGGGAGAACTCTTTGTCCCTCACCTTGACCTTGGCGACATTGTTGGCGCCGCTGACAACCTTGTAAGGCACCATCTTGATCTCGCCTGCAACCTCGTTGTAACGCCGCCCCATGAACCGCTTGATCGAATAAACCGTATTGTCGGGATTGGTTACGGCCTGCCTCTTCGCCACCTGCCCGACGAGCCGTTCGCCGTCCTTTGTGAACCCGACAACGGAAGGGGTCGTCCGGCCGCCTTCCTCATTCGGGATCACGACCGCATCGCCGCCTTCCATGACCGCAACAACCGAGTTTGTGGTTCCCAGATCGATTCCGATGATCTTTGCCATCTTCGTGGACTCCTTTGCCGGGGCTGTTCCCTTCAGGATCCCCTGAAATCAAGCTTCCTTTTTACGTGCCTTCAGAATTGCTCGTGGCTATTTAGGTAATCACCGCAGAAGGGGGAGTCAACCCTCCGGCAAACAGCCGGCGAGCTTGTCCATGAGCGCGTCTCGCTCGGCGGCCTGGACGACGCCGACCCAGGGCTCATCCCTGTTTTTCACATACACGAGACCCTCTTCTCCCTCCGGACCCTTGGCAGAGATCGCAAGCGTACCCAAATCTTCTCCGCCGTCGCTCCGGAAGGAGAACTCGGCCTCTGCAGGATCCAGGCCCCAGGCGGAAAGATCCTTCGGCACCTCCGCCACGAACCGGACCACCTCGAGATCGAGAGCCTCGGTCAGCAGATCGTTCACGGCCGATTCCTCCGGATCACCGGATCTCGGCTTCCTCAACTTCCAGACATTCTCCTTCCTCTTCAGAACCACCGGCCCCTGCGGCCTTTTGACCTCGATCTCGCCGACAAGAAACCTTGAGAAATCAAGCGTCTTCCTGGAGCGCAGGGCATCGACCTCTTCCGGGAAGCTCTCTTCGTAAAATTCCGAGCCGACCCGGCAAACGGTGTCCTCTCCTTCCACGGTCGCGTAAAAGGCGTCCTTGCCCTCTTCCTGCACTCTCCCGAGAAGGAATACGCCCACGGCCGACAACGCCTCCTCGGCCTCTTCTTCTTTCCCTTCCTCGACCGGCGCGGACCTTTCCTTGTAAAGCGCGACCCGGGCCAGGGGATCGGCCAGTCCGTACTTGGCAAGTTGCTCTGGCGCCTCCGGTTTCTCCAGGAAGGAGTCGGCCTCCAGACGGCTGAGCGCCCCCAGGAAGGCGCTCATCTTTGTCCCGTCCGCCCTGGCATCCAGCGGAGAGACAATCCGCCATTTCATGCCCTCTTTCTTCTCCAGCGTGACCTTTGATCCCTTCCGGTCGAGTTCCACCTTGTTGACTTCCCAGGTCTTGAACGGTAGGACCTTCTTCTCGCGATACGCCTCGGGCTCCTTGACGAACGGACCGATCAGGTCCATGCCGACGCTCACCACGCCGGGGCGCTCCCCGCGCTTTGCATAGAAGAAGCCCTTCTCCCCCTCCATGTGCATGCTGCCGACCGAAAGGGTGACCTTCCGCTGATCCGGTTTCAGGAAAACCTCGACCTCCCACACGGGCTTCTCGAGCCCGTAATCGGCAAGGCTCTCCGGCGCCTCGTCGACGAAGGAGTCGGCCTTCAGTGTCGTCAGCTTGTTCAGGATCTGGTCCACTTCGGTCTCGGACGCCCTGGCAAGGATCGGACGCACGATCTCCCACCTGTCCTCCCGCCGCAGCAACTCCAGCGGTTCGGAGTCGCTCCGCAAGACGATGATCCGCTCCACCTCCTCCCGCTTGAAGTCGAAAAGCTTCTTGTAGCGGAAATCGTAAAGCTCTTTGTCGAACTGGGGGGTAAGATGGCTGCTCAGGAGCAGAACCTTGTTTTCTCCCTCCCAGGCGGCATAGGAGTTGTACCCGACCGGGTTCTTCGAACCCACCAGGAGCGGCCGGGGGGCCTTCTCGTCACCGGCCGGGAGGACCTCGATCCGTATCTCAGGATCCTTTAGGCCGAACGGCTCGAGGTTCTCCGCGGACTCCTCCACCACCTGTTCGACCTTCAGGCCCTTCAGGCTGCTCACGAGGCCGCTGACGGTCATGTCGTCCGCATCGGCCTTCAGGGGTTCCTTGATCCGCCACCGGGCCGCCCCCGCTCCCTCGGAGGCCCCCTCCTTCTGCGGCTCCTCCTCGCCTTTCTCCAGAAGGAAGGTCCCGTGTGCGTTGGTGACCTTCAAGCCCTCGATCCTGTCCCAGTCGACCGAAAAGACAGTCTTCTCCGTCTCTTCCTTCTTCTTCTCTTCTTCCCCCTTCTTGTGTTCGAAGAAGTACATGTACGCGCCGAAACCGGCGAGAAGAAGAGCCGCAATCAGGGTCGTCCGAAACTTCATCGCGCGCCTACCTCCTTCTCCACCAAACGGCAAGCCCGAAGAGCAGAAGGGCCTCCGGAAGGATCAGAACGGACAGATAGAAGATGTCCCGCGTTTCCTTCGGGGTCATCAGCACCCTGGATCCCCGGGTCGCCTTCGGCCGGATCGAGATAAGCGCCTCTTCCTCGGCGAGCCAGTTGATCGTGTTCAGGAAGAGGTCTGCATTGTACATCCGGCTCAGGTATTCATTGTCCAGGAAGTCCGCATCGCCGAAGACAACCAGCCGCGCCTCCCTACCCTTGGCCGCATCCTCCTCGTCCTTCCCCTCCGTGTCGGACGCTTCGCTCGCGGCCCTCTTCGACTGAACGGTCAGGGCCACCGCGATCGAGACCGGGCCGCTCAAGTCCTCCTCGCTCCTGGCCACCTCGCTTTTCTCAAAAAAGCGGTCGAGATCGGTCTCCGCCCAGCTGCTGGCGCTGGTCTTGACCAGGGAAACGCCCGACACCCCTTCGGGCAGGGGCTCTTCGAGACCGACGGAACGGGCCATGTGGTACAGGGTCTGGCCCTCGAACTCCTTGGTGATGTCATGCGTGCCGTAGTCGGCCACGACCGGGTCCACACCCAGTGTGGGCCCGTAGAAAAGGCGGAAAACCTGATCCACCACCACGTTGTTCCCGACCTTCACCCCCCATTTCGAAAGAAATCCGTCCAGCCCCGGAGAGGACCCGGGATCCAGGAGGAACAGGGCATTGCCCCCCCGCTCCACGTACCTCGCGATCGCCTCGAGCTCGTTCTTCTCGAGGGCCTTCTCCGGGGAGGCAACCACCAGAACGTCGGTGTCTGCGGGTACTTCGTCGATCATGTAAAGTTCGAGGGGCATCACCTCGTAGTTCTCGTTCTCCAGGGCCTTCTTCGCCACCCAGTAACCTGGCTCCTCTTCGCTCGTCAGAACCCGCTCACCGTGCGCGGTGAGGAAGCGAATCTTTTTCTGAGCCGGATTTGCCACCTTCAGGATGGCGTTGGTGATGTCCTCCTCCGAGGTTCCCGGAATCTTGGTCTCCCTTTCCCCGCACTTGACCACCAGGATGTCGGTCGTGGTCACTTCATGTTTGTTGGCCTTCTCCGGGTTCTTGACCGGGTCGATGAACTCGTAAGTGAACCGGGAGGAATAGCGGGCGTAGTTCTTCAGGAGGTCTTCGAGCGGGGTTCCCTTGGCCGCCTGAAAGAAGGCGAGGACCTGTACGTCCTCCTTGAGGTTGTCCAGCACCTTCTGGCTCTGGTCGGACAGGCTGAAGAGCCCCGCCTCGGTCAGGTCCTTGCGGGCCGAATGCCGGCTCGCCATGACATTGACCAGGACGAGGATCCCGAGAAAGATCAATGTGTACAGCACGGCGTTGGCGCCGTACCGGGTGGACCGTTCGCCCAGAGAAGACCACACCCCCCCCAGGTTGAATGCGAGGCTGAACAGCAGCAGGGCCCCGCCGCCCGCCAAATGGATGATCGTGAAGAGGGAGAACTGCCGGCTGAACAGGAACTCGGCAATCCCGAACAGGAGCAAGACGAAGCCGCAAAGTCCCGCAATCTGGCTCGACTTCTTCATCGGTCCTACCTCCATCGCGTCGATTCGATCGACCTCTTGGTCAGGAACAGGGCAAAAAGGCTGAAGGTGACGAAATAGACCAGGTGCTGGGTGTCGATGAGACCCTTGGAGAAGTCCGTGAAGTGATCGATCAGGGACAGATACTCCAGAACCTTGCCGGCCGTCGCACCCACGTTCTCCGCGGGCCAACCGATCACGAAGAACAGAAGCAGGGTCACGAAGCAGATCACGGCGGCCACGATCTGATTTTCGGTCAGGGAAGAGGCGAACAGCCCCACGGCCATGAAAGAAGCCCCGAGCAGGAACAAGCCGATGTAGCCGGCCGCGATGGATCCCAGCTCGGGCGCCGGCTGCCCGTACTGGAAGAGGATCGCGGGGTAGACCATGGTCAGAACCAGCATCACGAAGAGGAAGACCAGCGAGGCGAGGTATTTGCCGACCACGATGGAATTGACCGAGATCGGCGATGTAAGAAGGAGTTCGTCGGTCTTGAGCTTTTTCTCTTCGGAGAACATGCGCATCGTGATCAGCGGAACCATCAGCATGAGCACGATGGTCATGTTGTACAGCAAGGGAAGCATCACGAGTTCGTTCAGGTTGAGCCGCGTGGCGATGTCGGGCCTGCGCATCATCTCGTACATGCTGATCATCCGGTTGAACTGCACGAGAAGGTTGAAGAAGAACCAGCCGGCGAGAACGACGTAGCCCGTCAGCACCACGTAGGCGATGGGCGAGACAAACAGGGAGCGAAGCTCCCGACCTGCGATGTGGCAGACATGGGATATGGCCTTCATTGCACGTCCTCCGTCGTGAGCTTCAGGAAAACGCTTTCCAGGCTGCCTTGGGCGGTCAGGGCCTCCAGGGAGTCATCCGCCACGATCCTGCCGCGGTTGATGATCAGGCAGCGTTGGCAGATCATCGAGACCTCAGGCAGGATGTGCGTGCTCAGAATGATCGTCTGTTCCCCGGCCAGGGACTTGATGAGTTCCCGGATCTCGATGATCTGTTTCGGGTCCAAGCCGATGGTCGGCTCGTCCAGAATGAGCACCTCCGGGTTGTGGATCATTGCCTGGGCCAGGCCGACCCGCTGCTTGTAACCCTTGGAGAGCTTGCCGATGATCGTGTTGCGCGCCTCTTTGAGCCCGCATCGCGCAACCACCCGGTCGATGGCCTCGGACCGGTCCGAGCGGGAGATGCCCTTGATCTTTGCCACGAATTTCAGATACCCGGCGACCGTCATGTCCGCGTACACGGGCGGATGCTCAGGAAGGTATCCGATCCTCTTCTTGACCTCCATGGGCTTCTCGAAGATATCGTGCCCGGAGACCGTCACCGTTCCATCCGTGGCCGGCAGGAATCCTGTAATGATACGCATGGTCGTGGTCTTCCCGGCCCCGTTCGGGCCGAGAAACCCGACAACTTCTCCCTTCTCCATGCGGAACGAGATGTCCTCGATGGCCGTAACATCTCCATAGCGCTTTGTAAGGCCCTCGACTTTGATCATCATCCGACCTCCGTGTCCCGTTTTCTGCGGCCTACCTCAGGTTCTTTTTGATATAGTCTTTGACCTTCGAGAAGGGGGTAGGTTCTTTTCCGGAGCCAACGGCCCCGTCTCCCTGCAGTTCACTGAGTTCTTTGAGCAGGGCCTCCTCCCGGGGGGTCAGGTTCGTCGGGGTCTTGACGAACACGTGAACCTCAAGATCCCCCATTCTTCCGGTCCGAACGTTCGGCATCCCGTGGCCGCGCATGCGCAGCACGTCGCCGGTCTGGGTGCCTTTCGGAATCTTGAGCTTCTCGAGCCCGTCCAAGGTGGGGATGTCGATCTCCGCCCCCAGCGCGGCCTGCGGGAAGGAAATCGGGATCTGGCACAGGAGCCGGTCGCCGTCCCTCTCAAAGAATTCGTGCTGGCCCACGTGCAGCACGACGTACAAGTCCCCCGGAGGGCCGCCGTTGAGACCGGGACCGCCTTCGCCGACCAGCCGCAACTGAGAGCCCTGGTCCACGCCCGCAGGGATCTTGAGCGTGAGGGTCTTCTCCTTCATGACCCGGCCGGTCCCGCGGCAAGCCTTGCAGACCTCGCTCAAGACCGTCCCCCGGCCCCGGCACCGGCCGCAGGTCGTTGCGATCGAGAAGAAGCCCTGGGTCCTGCGCACCTGGCCCGCACCCCCGCAGGCATCGCAGGTCACCGGAGGGCTGCTCTCCGGATAGCCCATGCCTCCGCATTCGGCGCACGATTCCTCCTTCTCGACCTCGACCTTCCTCGTTCCGCCCTTCGCAGCCTCCATGAACTCTATGCGCAGGTCGTACCGCAGGTCATCCCCTCGAATCGGCCCCGTGCGCCTCCGGCGCGTCCTCGGCCCGAAATCGAAGAAGTCCTCGAAGATACTCGAAAAGCTGGAGAAGATCTCGTCGAAGCTCGTAAATCCCTGAAAGCCGGTGCTCCGGAGCCCTTCGTGGCCGAAGCGGTCGTAGAGCCCGCGCTTCTCCGGATCCCGGAGAACCTCGTAGGCCTCGGCCGCCTCCTTGAATCTCTCCTCCGCCTCCTTGTTGCCCGGGTTCCGGTCCGGGTGATACTGAAGGGCGAGCTTTCGGTAGGCCTTCTTGATCTCGTCCTCCGAGGCGGCGCGGGATACTCCCAGAACCTCGTAGTAGTCACGCTTTGTCAACCGCCAGCACCTCCTTGAGCCCTTCCTCGGCGATCTTCAGCAGCCCCTCCTCCCCCGCCTTTCGGAAGGCCCGCACCGCGTGGGAGTACTTCTTCAGCTCCATGGCCCTCCTGCCCAGTGTCTCCCACGCCGGTCGGCTGTTGGCATCCGCGGATCCCTTGGAGGCCAGGCCGTAGAGAAAACTGTCGCCTTGCTCGATGGCCAGGGCCCTGAGATCGGCCATTCCCTTCTCGTGCGACGCCCGGGAAAACATCTCGGCGGCCTCGTTCACGCGCCCCTCGCGCAGATAGAGTTCCCCGCAGGAAATCAGCCTCTCCGGGGAAACGTTCTTGTCGCAGAGCAACTTTCGCTTCTGTTGGCTGTCGGGAAGGGCATTCTTCTTCATCTTGATTCAGAGTCGATCGCGAGCGCCGGAGCCGTCGGCATTCGGGCAAGCCTGGAAACGAATCAGTAAGATAATCTTGATTTCAAGAAGATCAAGAGCGGGAAGCGCGCAAATTCATCGTCACATAGTAGAGAAACCTCCCGCGCAATACCTGAAGCGTGACGTGGGTGCGGCAAGCGAGCTTGGCAAACTCCTTTCGAAAGGTCTGCACGTCCGGGACGCTCCGGTCGTTGATCTTGAGCAACACGTCCCCCGGCCGCAGACCGACCCGCTCGGCCTGGCTTCCTGGAACGACCTCGGCGATCTCCACGCCCCGGATCCCGGCCCGGATCATGGACGGGTTGCTCAGTTCGCCCACGCGGATCCCGAGCGAGCGCTGGCAGTAGCTGTCGGCCATGGCTTCAGGCAGGGCCACGCTGGCCACCTTCTTCTGGCGATATTTCCCCTTGCGGAAGATGCGGAAATCGATCTCGTCGTTGACCGTCATCCTGCGGAGCATGTCGGAGAAGACCTCGGGTGAGGTCAACTCGGTTTCGTCCGCCTGAACGAGGATGTCCTGCACCTGGATTCCCGCCTTGTCCGCCGGGCTCCCCGGGTAGACCTCGGTGACCAGAACCCCCCGGGTGCCTTCAAACCCCAGGTATCTGGCGAGATTTTCATCGAGCCCCTGCACTTCGATCCCCAACCACCCGACCTGCACCTCGCCGAACGTAATCAGATCGTCCAGGATCCGGCGGACACGATCCGCCGGAATGGCGAAGCCGATGCCCTGTGCCTCGCTGTAGATGGCCGTGTTGATCCCGATCACCTCGCCCCGGATGTTCAGAAGCGGCCCGCCGCTGTTTCCGGGGTTGATGGAAGCGTCCGTCTGGATGAAATCCTTGAAAACCTGCTCCCCAGCCTGGATCGACCGGTTCAGCGCACTGATCACGCCCGTCGTGACCGTATGGGAAAGGCCGAAAGGGTTTCCGATGGCGATCACGCTTTCCCCGATCATCAGGTCGGAGGAGTTCCCCAGGCCTGCCGGCTCGATCTCCTCCTCCATGGTTATCTTCACGACGGCCAGGTCCGATGCGGGATCGCTTCCCACCAATTGCCCCTCGTACTCCCTGCCCGAAACCAGAGTCACCCGGATCGCGCTGGCCCGAAGAATCACATGGTGGTTGGTTAGGATATGCCCTTTCCTGTCCACGAGCACCCCGGAACCGAGGCTCTGGCGGTGCTGGCGCATCTCCGGCTGAGGCCCGAAGAACCGGTTGAAAAAATCGTCGAAAAAGGGATCGCGGGGCATCCCGAAAAAGGGGTTGGCCGGGCGGCTTTCATAGATGTCGGTCGATACGTTCACCACGGCCGGGCTCAGGCGCTCAACGACCTCCACGACCGGGGTCCGCCTCGAGACGGCCGCCCCTTCCTGGCTGGCAGCCGCAGAGGGGCGGTCCGCCCCAACGAATAGACAGCCGAGCAGGGTGAGGGTCGCGATCGTCGTGCGATATTTCCGAATGCGAAGAATCCGGTTTTCCATTGCCATCGAACCCCTTGGGCATCTCTGCCAAAGAGGATTCATGATACAGGCTCTTGGCTCCTTGTCAAGCCGATCCGCTTCAAGGCGGGAAACGACAGGGGCCGCGCAACATGCCAACAAAAAAGAAGTTTCTCGTTTTTGTCGAAACCCTCAGGGGGGCGATCCGCACACACGTGCCGCCGCTGCGAGCCGACCCCTCCTCCGCGGGTCAATGGATGAGCAGCCGTCCGACTCGTTCCATGATCCCGCCCATGACCTCGGCCGCCTTTCCGCGGACCAGCAGGTCGGCCCTGTCGTCAAGGGGGGTATCCGTCAGATTGACGATGACAAGCCTGGCGCCTCTGTCCTTGGCGTATGCAGGCATCAGGTTGGCCGGGTGCACGACCAGCGACGAGCCCACGACAATGAAGAGATCGCAGCGCTGCATCCGGGACTCGGCCTCCCGCATCTTGTCCGCAGGCATCCCCTGGCCGAAGGAAATCGTCGTCGGCTTGAGCAGCCCGCCGCACCGTCTGCACGGCGGCACTTCCTCGCCGGCATCGAGCCACTCCTGGACCTCGGCCCGGCTGTGGCGTGCGTCGCAGGCAAGGCAGGCAACCTGGAGGGCGTTCCCGTGGATCTCGATCACCTTCTCCGGCGCAAGCCCTGCCCGCTGGTGCAGGTTGTCCACGTTCTGGGTGATCACGCATTCGAGTTTGCCGAGGCGATGGAGTTCCGCACAGGCCTGGTGCGCACGGTTGGGCTCCACCGTTGTGAGGAGCCGGAAAAGCTCGGAATGCATCTTCCAGTAGAGCTTGCGCGATCTCTCGCTGCCCAGGAACTTGCTGAAGGTGAACTCCCTCGGGTCGTAGCGTTCCCAGATTCCGCCCGCAGAGCGGAAGTCCGGTATGCCGGACTCGGTGCTTACCCCCGCGCCCGTGAAGACGATGATCCTCTGAGCCTGAACCACCCACCGGCTCACCGTTTCGATCGGACTTGATTCCTGCAACCCTGGTTCCCTCCTCGCGTCTTTTCGCCGGGTGTCCACCCGGCCCGGCTTTACAAACGAAGGCCCGGACCGGATGATAATAAGATTCGGCAACATTTCTCAACATGGCTCTTGAAGGAGACCGGCATGGCCAGACGGATTCAGTCGGCAGGGATGATTTCCATCGTGTGTGTTGCGATCGCCCTTCTCGCCGCCAACTGCGGGGACGAGAGCGAGGTGATCATCGAAGAGCTGGACTGCCAGCTCGAGGGCTTCCCGGGGGGAAACTTCACGTTCTCGGTGACCGGCGTGAGCGATTCCCCTGAAAACTGCACCTTCGGACTTTCGGACGAGATCGTAGGGGAGATCTTCGGCCCGGTGGCGATCCCGGCCACGGAGGACCTGCCCAGCGATCCTACGGTGATCGGCAGCTTTCCTATCGTGGGGAGCGTGGAGGTGATCTTTTCGACCGACGGAGAGGCCATCCAGGTCACGGGGACCGACCAGATCGAGGGCACTTACCCAGGAATCGGGAGCTTTACCGCCACCCTGTCCGGCGTGATCTGCCCGGTCTCGACAGCTCGGGCAGAAGGCCAGCTCACCGTAAGCATTACACAGCCCTTTCAGCCCGTCACGTGCAACGTGACCGCCCGCGCCACTGGGCAGTCCCAGCAGTAGTGCGTGCGAGCCGGGATCCAGAAGTCTGCCTCCGGAACAGCCCCAACTGAGGGGTGAAGGAACCGGATTGCGGATGTCGCCTCCCGGCCAGGGCCGCTTGAGCGAACGCGAGCCGGGACCGCCGGGCTCCTACGAAATGACGAAGCGATTATGAATCCAGGGGCAGCGAACCACCTCCAGAAGGGCCCCCAAAAGGCCTGGGGGGAAACACACAGGGGACCGGAAGCGAGGTTGATTGGCTGTCCCCGTTAAAAGATATGGAACATGGAGGCCCCAACCCCACTCACCGTCCAGTTCTGGATCATCTGGTAAAGGGCGTATTCCACGACGCCGAGGAGCCCCAGACAGGCCGCAAAACCCGCCATCCGGATCCCTGCCGACCTGAGCCTCTCCTTGGTCATAAACCTTTCTGCATAGCAACGCGCCCCTTCCAGGGTCACGGTCCGGGCCGCCTCGTTCTTGATCACATTGGTGTTCGCCCGCATTTTCTTCTCCTCCTCACGGCCCTCGCGTTACATGGCCGCAATCGTGTACCGCTCCAGCCCAAGCCGAAGCGCAGTGGAAAGAACCAGCATCGACGCCACAGTCGCGGCGATGACGGCAGCCTCCATGATCTTCTCTCTGCTCATCTTGAATCTCCTATTTTCAGGGAGGGCCGATGCAGGATGTTCTTTCAGCATGTCTGCGTCCCTTCTCATGACAATCGCCTCCTTTTCAGTTGTATAGTACGCAATTTGCATGTTACGTAATTTGCATATTGCAATTAATATTTCAAAAATTTTTCAGGGTTCTTTACAGCAGACTTGATGTATCGGAGTCCTCCGGATCGCCTCCAAGAGCACCTTCATGGAATCTACCACCTTGCGCAACTCTCCGGAAGGGATTCCGTCCACGATCCTCCGATGGTACTCGTGATAGATGAACTTGATGAACTGGAAGAGTTGCTCCCCCTTTGCGGTCAAAGACACCCGGACGACCCGCCGGTCCTGGGGGTCCTGGGTTCGCTCGATGTACCCGTCCCGGACCAGATTGTCCACGATCCGCGTCATCGTGCTCGTCGCCAGGCTCATCCACTCGCTCAATGCGTTCATGGTCATGGCCCCCATCTTGCCGATGGCCATGATGGTCGAACACTGGGACATCGTCACCCCCCGGCAGAAAATCTCGCTCCTCTCGAATGCCACGAAGGACCTGATCATCGAGGATAGGAGGTCCCCGAACTCCTGAACGTCTCTTTCCAGATCCAATGTGTCGAGGGTTGCCTGCACCATGTTTGCCTTATTCAATTTTTGTATACTGCAACTAATATACTCATTGTTACCGAGCCCGTCAACCCCTATTTTTCATTTTTCCAGATTGGCGGCCTGAAGCCCCAGGCTCAACCATCGATCCCCCGTGATCGACCGGAGAGGCTGGTGAACCAGCTTACCCTGCTGCTTCCTGCGGACCAGGATTCGGACCTCCCCGACGACCTGAAGGGGGAAGGGCAGCTCCTGACGGTGCACCAGAACCGTTCCGATTCCGCCGTCCAGGTTCCGACCGTATCCCTCGGGATCCGGGAAGAGAACCCTCCATTCCGTGTGGAGGAGCATCCCGTCCGGGCGCAGGTATTGGTACGCCACCGAATAGTCCGTCGGGTTCAGGTCCGAGGCGATCTCCCAGTGATAGTGAACCGAAAACCCGGCACTGCCCTGCCGGGCTTGCTCCAGGGTGATCCCGAGAAAGGAGACTTTGCCCTCCAGGTCGACCCCCCACAACTCCTCCGGGGTCAGCCCCTCCAGCCTCCCCCTCACTGTGGGCGATCCCTCCGCTTCCTCTCCTCCCTGCGGTCGATCGCCCATGCCCAGCTCGACAAGCCTCTCCAGCGAGGGGCGGTGGGACGGCGCGAGCCTCAGGGCCTTCGAATACTCGCTGGCCGCCTCGTCGCGGGGAGCGTCCGACATCTCCAGCGACCTGCCCAGATGATAGTGTAGCAGGTGTCTCTGGTGCCAGTAGGAAAAAGGACCGGTATCGAACCCGAGGAGGGCCCTCAACGTCCGGACGGCCTCCTGCGGGTCGCCGCAATCCCGGCATGTCACGGCCTCGACGAGCCCGGCCTCGAGACGCCGGACAGGGGTCTCGAGGGTCAGTCCCGGCAGAAGCACTCTCAGCCTCTCGCAGGCCGCCTTGTCCGGCCCGGCCCTGCCTCCTGCAAGACGCATGAATTCCCGGAGCAGCCGGGCCGACCGGGCTTCTCCACGCCGGGAAGCGCCGGGAAGCATTTCGATCTCGGCCCTCCTGAGCAAGGCGTCCAGGTGGTTCCAATCCCTTTCCAGGCAGTCGTCGCACGCCTTGCCCGCCTCCGCGATCCTCCCCAGCCCCGCATACCGGGAGGCGGCCTCCAGAAGGCCGTCGCACTGAATCCGAAGAAGAGACCGGTACCTCTCCTCGGCGGTGCGCCAGGGCCCGGCCCGGCCCACCGCCAGCAACATGCGTACCTGCTGCCTCGTCGTGGCCAGGGCCAGGTTGAACTCGACCGAGCCCGGCCGCAGGTCCGGGACGTCCGATCCGCCGGGATCAAACCCCAGGATCGAAAGCACATTGTCCGCGGCCAGGAGGGCCTCGGGCCACATGCCCCTCGAGTCGAGAAACCCCTGGAGCCTGCGCTGGGCTCCGAGCGTCCCGGGGGTGATCCCGAAGAGGGCCCCGGGTTCCGCGCCGGCCTCGTCTGCCAGGAACGCGTATGCGGCAAGGGCGTAGGCCGCGGGTTCCAGGCCGAGCGCCCTGCGAAACATCTCGAGCACCCGGCGGTCTTCCTCACGCTCCGGGTCGAGCCTCCCCCGCTGCTCCAGGATCCGCCTCGCATGGTAACGGGCCGCCGGAAACAGGACCGCGGGCCGGTTGGGCGCCAGGGCCAGCGCCTCTTCCACCAGACGGTCCACCTCGGGCCTCTTTGCCTCCAGGAAGGGCCCGGGAGCCGCCAGGTCCGCATAGGCCATGGCGAGGGTCATTCGGTACCAGGGGGCCGTGGGCGCGATGCGCATGGCCTGGCGGAAAGATCCGTCCGCCTCCTCCAGTGCGGCCCTGATCTCTTCCTGCAGGCTGCGCCGCGCCGGCTCGGAAAGGGCCAAGACCAGATCCCGGAACCCTTGCGACTCCTCTTCCGGCCGGGCAGCCGCCTCCTCGAGGGCATCCCTCCCCTCGTCCGGAGCCGGGGTCCCGGCCGCCGATCCGGGGTCCGGGCCGGGGGGAGAGGAGAACCCCACCTGCCGGGCCCTTTGCCGGGCCTCGGCAAGGACCCTCTCCCGGATCGATTCCACCCGGTCGATTCCCAGGGCGAAACGGTAGTCGGGCGAGCCGGGTTGAAGCGCGACCGCGCGGGCGAGCCACCCCCGGGCCGCTTCCCGGTCCGGCGTCCGGCACTTCCAGAAAAAATAGAGTTCCTGCCTCCCTTCGGCCCAGGTCCGGTATCGGTTGAAGGCGATGTCGGCCAGGCCGCTCCGCACCGGAACGATCGAGACGGCCGTGCACGCGGCGAGCGCGGCCACGGGCAGCCCGAACCGGAGGGCGGGACTGCATATCTGGAACACGCGCACCCGGAACGTCTCGCCCGAATTCCGGGAGCGCCCCCTCATGTGGGCCGCCGCGTGACAGACCCCGAGCAGGACCGTAAAGACCAGGCCGTTGGCGCTGACCATGTACAGGTTGAAGTCGACCAAGCTGTGGATCAGCATGGCAACTACGCCGGCGAAGGCGCCGCCGAAGATGAGCCGGCAGTACGGGTCCTGCCGCCTCCGGACGCGTCGGAGCAGGGTGTACAGGAACAGGGCGATGCCCGCATAGGCGACGGCTGCTCCGAGAACGCCGGCCTCGCAGGCCACCTGCAGCCAGTCATTGTGGACATAGCGTGCCGTACGGTCCCCGTACCGTTCCGGCTGGTAGGCGGGAAACACGTACCGGAAGGCACCGCCGCCCACGCCCAGAACGGGGAAGTCGCCGAACATGCGCATCCCGGCCCGGCGCAGCTCCCGCCTGCCCTCCCAGGAGGAATCCTCTCCGGCGAGCTGTTCGAACCGGCTGAAAACCCCTTCCACGCCCCGGTAGAACAGCAGCCCCAGGGCCGCGAGCACCACGAAGACGAAGATCCTTACCGTCCTTGCCCGCCTTTCCGTCCCCCCGGCCCGGAGGAAGCCGTAGAGGACGAGAAACCCGACCATCAGCCCCGCAGTGCCTCCCCGGGAGAGGGAGAGCACGCCGGCAAGAAACATGGACGCAACGACCATCGCCAGGAGCAGGTTCCGGTACGCCCTGGCCCCGGAAAGGGCCTGCAGGACCCGCCGGAACAGGGTGCGCTGGGAAGACCTCCAGGACCGGGGATGCGTGGCCAGCGAGGCCAGGAAAAAACCGAAGACCGCAGGGGTGAGCATCTCCATCAGGCCCGCGAAGTGGTTGCGGTTGAAATAGGTGCCGTGAACGCTCACGGTGTCGGGCGGGACGACCCAGAAGATCTTCGGGCTCCCGGAGAACTTCTCAGCCAGCCCGTAGAAGGCCTGGAACAGTCCGATCGCGACCAGGGCCCAGAGCACCCTCGCGATCTGGCGCCGGTGCCTGTAGTGGTTCAGAAAGACGAAGAGCACGATGACAAAGGTAAGGATGCGGTAGATCTCCTGCACGGTGGCGTGGGGGGCGAGCGACACGGGCCTCATCCCGCCTCGTTCCGGGAAGCCCGGCACCAGCCGCGCGAAGAGATCAAACGTCCTGGGCGAAAGTCCGGCAAGCAGCGCTTGAGGAAGGGGAATGATCTGGACGGTGAGGATGACGAGATAGGCGGCGACGAAGAACCAGGAAGCGGTCCGTACGACGTCGAGCCTGCCGAGCAGGGAGGATCGCAGCACCCAGAGGCAGAGCAGAAGGCATGCGCCGACGAAGAGGAGAGCGTGGGCCCACGGGGCCACGGAGCCCAGCGGAAGCGGCGACGCCGCGAGCATGACGATGAGGAGCCCCTCGATGAGCCGGCCCGGCACCCGGGCCGCATCCGAGCCTGGAACGCTCCTCCATCGATCAAGGGCACGGAGCCATACGGGTCGGCGGATCTTCCGGAACCTCTTGACCCGTTTTCTTCTCACCCTCGCGCCGGAGGACCGCGAACCGGCGGCTTCGGAAAAGGAGGGCTTCTCTTCCATTCGATCTGCGTTGTGTAAGGATCCGGTAATCTATTATGCTCAAGTAGATGTTGTCAAACCCGCGGGAAGCAGGCGTAACGTGTCAGGCCCCGCCGTTCCCGGCCGACCGGGGATGGGGCGAGGAGCGAAGCGACGCGGCGATCCCCAAGGCTTGAAATGCAAACGTAAGCTTGGCGAAAGAAGGTCTGACTGTGTCCCGTGTGAAGGCATTCATCCGGAAGACCGCTCTGATTCTCGCGGCTCTCCTGGCCGTCATGCTACTCCTGCTGCTGGCCCTTTCTTTTGCCGTCGGCCCTTTCCTCAACTCCCGGGCCTTCCAAAGGCTCGCCCTGCGGGCGGTCAACTCCATGACCGGCCTTTCGTGCGCGGTCGAAAGGATCCGCTTTGCCTACCCCTTCCGCCTGACGGCGGAGGGACTTTCCGTGGAAGGACGGGCCGCGGAGTTTTCCTTTGAGGTCCATGCGGGCCGCGCTACCGTCGTATCCGGCCCGACGACGATCCTTCGTGCCCGTGTGGATGAGATAGGGGTCGAAGACATCGAACTCGATGCGAGCGTGATCGAGAGGAGCGGGCAAAAGCAGGAGGCGCCGGCGTCCTTGGATGGCAGGCCCTTCGAGGCGCCCGCATGGCTCTGGAGAATCGGGAGGGCCGCCCTGGACATCGCGACGATCCGTCTCCACTCGAAGCACGGATCCATCTGCATCGAGGACCTTTATGCCGCCTGGGACCGCGAAGGGGGCGGGGGCGGGAAGACAATCAGGAAGGCAACCTTGCGCCTCTCGCCGGGCGGCCGCGAAGGGCAGGCCGGGGATCTTGTCTTCCGCGTGACCCCGCGCCAGGTGACCGCCCTGTCGGGGCCCGCCTTCTTGCCGGTCCTGGACCTCGCCGCCCTGGCCGCGTTCGCCGGCCTCGAGATTCCGGTGACGGGCTCCCTTTCCGGGGCTGTCTTTCCCTCGCAGGGCGGGCCACCGCTCGGCCCCGAGGCCCTGTACCTCGACCTCTTCGCAGAGGACATCGTCCTGCAAGAAGAACTTCTCGGCCTGGGATTTGCGGGGGCGAGTCTGCAAATGAGCGGCCTCGTCCTGCTGCCGGGCCGCGGCGCCGGCCTCGGTCTGCTCCTGGACAGCGTCGCCGCCTCGGTGGAGGGCCTGGCGCTCCGGGGCGAAAGGTTCGGACCGGGCCTTGGGGAGGCAGACCTCCTCGGCTCGATGCATTTCGACACACTTTCCGACCACGCGGAGTGGACACTGAAAGGACAGGACCGCCTGGAAAACCTGAGCTTCCACGCCGAGGGGAGCCTGGACGGCGTTCTCAGGGGCGCCCGCCGCGCCATCGCCTCCGTTTCGGCCCGCGCCAGAGACTTGCGGTCGCTCGCTCTCGGCCTGCCCACGGCGGGGGTGCTTCCGGCAGGAACCACGATCGAGGGGACGTTGAGCGCGGAGGCGACCCTGGCCGGCTCACGGGAAGAGATGGACGTCAGAGGCTCGGTGAAAACCTCCGGCCTCGAGATTGTCTCGGGCAGGACCTTTCGTCTGCCCGTTCTGCTCGATGCCGACTTTTCCGGCTCCCTCGGAGCGGGCGGCGGCCCGGTGGCGATCCGGCTCGATTCGAATCGATTCGAGGCGGGCGGGCTTTTCGCAAAGAAACTCTCTCTGTCGTATGGTCCCGCCGGAGTCAGCGGGATGTTCGCTATCGAATCCGTCGATGCGCCGCATCTGGTCTCGCTCTTGCGGCACCATTTGCCCGGGTCTCTTTCCGCCTACCAATGGGGCGGCACCGTGGACCTTTCCGTAAGGGTCCGGACGGACGCCGGGGAGCAGGCCGCCGTTCGGGGGCACTTCACGGCCCGCCTTCGCAACGGCCTGTTCACCTCTCCGGACTACCGGCGAATGGGAGAAGGGATCGACTCCGATGTGACCGGAGCCTTTCACGTTCCCGCCGACCGTTCCTCGGTGGACCTAGCGCTCGACGTCGCCCTCCCCAAGGGCGAGATCGTGGTGGGCGACCTCTACGGCAACCTCGCTACGACGCGCCCGCTTCTCCTGGCAGACCTCGCGTACCATCCCGAAAGCGGCGACCTGCGGATTCGGTCTGCCCGCGCGATGCTCGAAGGCGTGGGGGACGCCCGGCTCGAGGGTCGTCTGTCCCGCCGGGGCCGGGCGGCGCGGGGGAAAGCAAGGGTGGATTTCGGGCCGATCCATCTGGCCGGCCTGATGGATCGTCTGCTGCGGGAAGGGCTCGGGGCTCTCTATCCGGGGATCGGCGAGGCGGAGGCGGCCGGCACGGTTTCGCTCACCTCCGAGGTCGACATCCAGGGCGGCTTGTATCGCGTCCTCGGGCGCCTCGCGCTGCAAGAGGTCTCGCTCCAGGATTCCTCCAAGGGCCTGTCCGTAAGCAAGATCGGTTTGGAGCTCCCCTTTTCGCTCTCCGCCGGGCCGGATTCCATGATGCCTTCGCCTGTGCTGCGCAGTTCGGTGCAACCCGGAACCCTTGTCATCGAGGGAATCAATTTCAGAGGCCTCGAGGTGCCCGGGATCCATGCAACCCTGCTTCTGGCCGGCAACGCCCTCAGGCTCGCAAGCCCGACACGGATCGCGCTCTCAGGCGGCTTGGTCAACGTGGACCGATTCAGCCTGGAAGGCCTTGGATGGGGATCCGGCCGCCTGAAGGGAAGGGCGACCCTGGAGATCGACGACCTGGACCTCGCACCCATCGTCGAGGCCGCCACAGGCAGGGCCATGGAGGGCCGGCTGACGGGGCGGTTCGAGCAGATGGATCTGGACGACGGCATTTGGACACTCGCCGGCAGGCTCGCTCTTCAGGTCCGAAACGGCGACCTCAGGCTGGAGGACATCCGGGTGCAGGCCCCGCTTTCCGGCAGGCCTTCGGGCGGATGCTCGATCCGGGCAAGCGGAATCCCACTGGATGCCCTCGCCGGCGGTCTCATCCGGCCTGCCCCGCAGGGGACCCTCGACGGCTGGCTCCCGACCGTGCGCCTCTCGGAGGAAAGGCTCGAGGCAGAGGGGTCCCTCACCCTCTCCGCCTTCAAGGGCACCGTCACTCTTTCCGGGCTGAGCGCGGAGGGCCTCCATGAACCGCAGCCGACCTTGCAGCTCGATCTGGACATGAGAGAGATCGATTTGAGGACGCTCACGGCTCCATTTCCGTTCGGTAGCATCTCCGGCGTGCTCGAGGGCCGCGTCCACGGCCTGAGGGTCCACCCCGGGTTTCCTTACGCCACGGCCTTCGATGCGGACCTGAAGACCGTCAGGAGGCGGGGCGTCCCGCGAAAGATCGACGCCACGGCCGTGGCGAACCTGTCGAGAATCGGAGGATCCAACCAGCTCGCCTCCGTCCTGTCCAAGAGCCTGTACCGGTATTTCGATGAATACTATTACAAGGAAATGGGCCTGCGGGCCACCCTCGAGGACGGCTGGCTCAAGCTTCAAGGCATCCCCAGGGACGGCAAGCAGTACCTCGTGCTTCCCGCCCTGCGCATTCCGACCCTGTCCATGCCGGTCGCCGTCCTGACCCCGAACCGGAAGATCCGGTTCAACCGGTGGTTGAAAGACCTGCTGTCCCTGGGGCAGGCTCCGGCGGCAGGACCGCCGTAGAGTGCGCCGCCGCTCGCACAGGTGAAACGCCTCCGGGCCAAGGAACGAGGAGCGCGGTCCCGTACAATGCAGAAGCTGCGGGGATCGCGAGCGACGCGGCGATCCCCCGCGCACAGCCGGGCCTTGCCTTCCCCGGCCGGTTTGGCCGGCGGATTCCTTCTCGGACGCTGGCTATATCAAGGCATAATTGCCATAATGGTCACGTGTCGCCGGGTCTCGGATCCGCCGCCCGGAAAGACCCGGAACGAAAACTTTTGCCGAAACAGGAGAGAAGAGATGTCCATGAGGAGCCCTTTTGCCCCGGCCGCTGTCTCGGCGTTCTTCGTCCTGGCCTGCCTGACGGTCAATGTCTACTTTTATCCCTCCGAGGAGGTCGATCAGACAGCCAAACAGATCATCGAGGAGATCCGGGGCCCCGTCCCGCCCCAGGCAGGCGAGCAAGGCAAAGAAGGCGACGGAAGCGGCGCCGGCGAGGAGGGATCACAGGGCCGGTATCTCACAGGGATCGCGTACGCGGCCGAAAAGGAAACCACGGTATCAAGCCCCGGCATCGATGCGCTCAAGGCCAAGATCAAGAGCCGGTTCGAGGCGCTCAAGCCCTTCTTCGACGCAGGGGCCATCGGGGAGACGAACGACGGCCTCGTGGCGATCCGGGACGCCGCCGCCGTGCAAATGAAGGACCGGGCCCGGCTCAACCGGATCGTGGACGAGGAAAACGCGGACCGGAAGGCCCTGTACAAGGAAGTGGCCCAGGAACTCGGCGTGGAAACCAAGGACCTCCCCAGGGTCGTGCGCTCCTTCGCAGAGCAGTGGCAGGAGTTTGCGCAACCCGGATGGTGGATCCAGGACGCCGCCGGAAACTGGAAAAAGCGCTGACGAGCCGTTCAGGACCGGCATCGCTCCCGGCTTTACAGCAGGCTCGGCGTGACCATCCAGCCCACTGCCCACTGGTCTCCCGCGCCCTTTTCAAGGCACACAATCGCAGCCGGCCGAAACACGGCCACCTCCCGGGCATCCGTCCCCAGGACCAGCCGCGAGGCAAGGATGCCGAGAAAGGGCATGTGGCCCACCAGCATATAGTCCCGCTGCCCCTGCCGGGAAGCGAACTTTTCGATAATCGGCGTCACGGGGTCGTTCGGGGCCATCCCGTCCTGCCGGAGGACACCGCCCCTGGAGGCCACCGCGGTCGCCAGGATTTCAGCCGTCTGGGAGGCCCTCTTCCTGCCGCTCTCCCAGATCGCGTCCACCTCGATGCCCTTCCCCTTCAGGAAGACGGCAACCTTCTCGACATCCTGCCTGCCTGCGGCGCTCAACCCCCGGTCCGGGTCCACTTCTTTGGACAGCGCCTGTCCGTGTCGCACGAGGTACAACCGCATGGCTCACCCTCGATCGCACCGGCCCGGTCTTTTGCTTCGCTTCTGCTTGGACAAAGGATATAGTAGCACACGCGGGTTTTCCCTGTCATTCTCAAGGAGAGAAGCCATGAGAGACGCCAATGCCTGTCTGACCATTCTGGCAACGCTGTTGCTGGCGGCGGCCGCGCCGGCGGCGGCCGAAGAGCCGCCGGTGACGCTCACGATTTACAACGACAACTTCGCGATGGTCGAAGAGGTGCGCAGCCTCGCCCTCGCCCGGGGCATCCAGGAGTACAGGATCACGGACGTGACCGCTCACATCGAGCCGACATCGGTGCGTCTGCGCTCCCTGACCGCGCCCGAGGCGCTCACGCTCCACGAACAGCGCTTCGAGTTCGATCTGGCCGGGACCGGCCGGCTCCTGGAGCGCCACGTCGACATGCCCGTCGTGGTCACCATCGAAGAGGGCGGGACCTTTCAAGGCAACCTGCTCAGCGCCGACGAGGGAGACGCCATTCTCCAGCTCGAGGACGGCTCGATCCAGGTGGTCCGGGCGCAAAGCATCCAGACCCTCCAGTTCCCTTCCGTGCCCGAGGGCCTGATCACCAAGCCCACCCTGGTCTGGCTCCTCGAAGCGACCAGGTCCGGAAAGCACGATCTCCAGGTGAGCTACCTCACGCAGGGCATGCGTTGGGAAGCCGAATACATCGCGAGCCTGAGCGGGCAGGAGGACCGGCTCGAACTCGCCGGCTGGGCATCGATCGAAAACCGCTCGGGCCTGAGCTTCAAAGACGCGCGGCTGCGGCTTGTCGCCGGCGACGTACACCGGGCCGCGCCCCAGCCCTATCGGTCCGACGTCGGCAAGCAACGATCGACGGCCCTCATGGAGGCGGCCGCCCCTGCCCCCCGCTTCGAGGAGACGCCCGTCGCAGAATACCACCTCTACGCGCTCGACCGCCCTGCGACGCTCGCGGACAAGCAGGCCAAGCAACTCGCCCTCTTCCCGCCCGCATCGGTCAAGGCGGCCAAGGAGTTCAGCTACGAAGGCTCCCGCGACGAGAGCAGAGTCCGGATCAACCTCGTGATCCACAACACCAAGGAGAACGGCCTCGGCAGGCCCCTGCCCGGCGGCAGGCTGCGAGTCTACAAAGATGCCGGAGCCAAGGCCGACGCCTTTGCGGGCGAAGATCGGATCGGGCACGTGGCCGAAGGGGAAGAGGTCCGCGTCTATCTCGGAAACGCCTTCGACCTCGTGGGCGAGCGGACCGTGCTCGAGACCCGCCAGGTGAGCAACCGTTCCCGCCAGGAGACCGTGCAGATCCAGTTGCGCAACCGCAAGGACAAGGCTGTCGCCGTCACGGCCATCGAGCACTTCCGCGGCGACTGGAAGTTCATCGGAACGACACCGAAGATCCGAAAGAAGGAGGCCTACAAGGTGGAGTTCGAGGTGAACGTGCCGGCCAAGGGCGAGGAGACCTTCACGTACCAGGTGCTCTACAAGTGGTAGGCTTGCAGAACAGGGGGCGGGCGGCCCGCAGGTGGCCGACGTTCTCCCAGCTTCGGCCCAGGATCCATGCCGCCCGGGCATCGACGGCCCAGGGATTCCGTCCTCCCACGAGCACCCTCTTGGGCGGGCAGCAGGGCGTTCCGGTCAGGTGACTGCCCTTCATCCCGATGCGCCCGTCGACGAGCGCAAGGTCGGGAGCGCGGTACAGCATCAGATCCGCAATCGCCTGATCCAGGTCGCCGTCGTGCACCGCGGATTTCTTGAAGGACCAGTATCCCCCGTAGCGGCTGGCCGGGAGGATGCCGATCATGTTCTTGATGCTCAGGGTCACGCCGGCCATCGCGTGTTCCTTGAGAACCGGGATCGAGATGAGAAAGCCCCGGGTCACAAGCTTGGGAAGCCAGATCCGCTCGAACCGCCCCGCCTGCGGGTGGGCATATTCGGCGATCTCTTCCCGGTCCAGGTCGATGAAGTCATCCGCAGGCACCTGCCGGTAGCCGAGATGGCGGAAGTTCTTGTGCGTCTCTCCCTCTCCGCTTCCCTCCACGACCAGGATCGTGGCGCTCGTCGCCTCCCTGCACCACTTGGCCACGGCGGCGACCATGCCCACGTCCGTGGTCACCGGCGGAGGCGAGCTGGTCACCAGGTTCGGCTTGAGGAGGATCATGCCCTGCTCGGCGAGCAGCGGGGCCGCCTGCAGACGGTCCATCAGCTCGAAGACCGTCTTCTCGTAATCCGTGAAGGGAACGACGACTGCGGGGTCCATTTCAGCGGCACACTTCCCTCCGGTGGCCGAGGCGATAGACCCGTACGAGACGGGCCTCGTCGTCCACCAGAAAAAGAATCCGGTATTTCCCATTTCGGATCCGGTACCCTTGCTTCTTGAGAATCTTCCTTGCGCCCGGCGGACGAGGGTCCGGCTCGAGCCCGTCGAGGCTCTCGCCGATCCGTTGAAGGTCCTGCTTGGGAAGATCGTAGAGTGCGCGCTCGGCACTTCTCTCGAGCAGGACGCTGTAGCGCTTCATGCCCGGCCCTTCTTCTGTGACTCCTTCTTCACATCGCTCCAGGGCCGAAAGCTGACGCCCTGCTCGATGGCCTCCTTGAGATCATAACTGTCCAGGAGGTCTTCAATCTTCTCGCGCAGCGCGCTTTCGACGACGAAGCTCTTCCGCAACCCGTGCTTTCGGCAGACCTCATCCAGGGCCCTCTTCAACTCGCCCGGGATCTTTGTTGCAAAGGCCTCGTTGCGAGCCATTCGAATCCCTCCTCGGTTCCACAAAGCTCGATGGATCGACCTCTCTCCCTTTTGCGCCCCTATTCTTACTCTATCATGACGAAGCATGCCTGAGCAAACCTTTGAGCGAAATTTCCCAGCGCCCCCGCTGCGCGCCAAGAGCTGGGAAATCCGCTTTCTCTCCTGGGAAACCCTTTTCCCCGTTCTCTTGGGCGGTACGTTTTTGGCCTCGCACGGCTCTGTTTTCGGCGTGCAGGAACAAAATCCTCTGAAACCGCGTCATTACCTTTTGCATCGACCGGCCGTGCTGCAGCCGATGTCCGGAGGGCTTGGTTGTGGCATGCGGATTGCTGAACCCCTTTGCATTGACGCGTTTCATTCTTTCTGATACGCTTCATTCCGGTTCTTTGGTAAGCAGCTGGGGTGCCCTCCTGATGGAAGCACCCGAGGAGTGAGGCAAGAGCCTTTTCATCCACGAGGTGACGCATGCATTCCTTGAGGGCTTCCATGCTCTTCGTCGTGATTGCATTTTGCGCCTTCTCTGCGGATCATCGAAGGCAGCAACCTTCCGGCTCATCGGTTCCGGCGCGTTTCGCTTCGGCCGAAGATTCCGTGGAGTCGCCGTTTGCGTACGTTCCGGAGCTGTTGACAGTCGAAGAAAACAATCCATCCAAGCGAAGACCGACCAAGGTTACCCGTATCGTCAGGGTCACCGCCTACAACGCAGTGCCGGAGCAGACCGACGACACGCCGAACATCTGTGCGTGGGGAGACGAGATCCGGCCCGGAATCATCGCGATCTCCAGAGACCTGGAGCAAGTCGGCCTCACACGCGGCAAGAAAGTTCACATCGAGGGCATCGGGATGGCGGTCGTCCTGGACCGGATGCACGACCGGAAACGGAACCAGATCGACATTTACATGAAAAGGTACGAAGATGCGGTCCGTTTCGGTGCCAAGGAACTGTCCATTTCCTGGATCGAGGACGCGCATACCGAACAGGACGGCTAGGGCCGAGGCCCACCCTTCGCGCCCAGGGATAGGTCCGTCGGTTGGCACGCCTCTCGTTCGCAAACCCTAAGGCGGGCATTCCGCGCACACCGACCGGAACAGGTTGGTCGACAGGTACCGGTCCCCCCGGTCGGGCAACAGGGCCACCACCGTGTCGCCGGGGGCGAGGTCGGCCGCGACGCGCAGAGCGGCCCACAGCGCCGCCCCGCTGCTCATGCCGCAGAACAACCCCTCCTCGAGGGCCAGGCGCTGGGTCATGGCAAAGGCGGGGCGATCCTCGACCGTGACGATCCGGTCGAGCCGGTTCGATTCCCAGATCTCGGGCACGATCGATTCCTTCATGTTCTTCAATCCCTGGATGGCGTGCCCCTCGACAGGCTCGACCCCGATCACCTTCACCTCGGGGCTGTACTCCTTCAAGCGCCGGACCACGCCCATCAAGGTGCCCGTCGTGCCCATGCCGGCCACGAACGCCGTGATCTCCCCTCCGCTCTGCCTCCAGATCTCCGGGGCAGTGGTTTCGTAGTGCGCCAGCCAGTTGTCCGGGTTGGCGAACTGGTTGGGCATGAAGTAGCGGTCCGGGTCCTCGGAGAGGATGCGGTGGGCGGCCCGGATGGCCCCGTCCGTCCGTTCGTGGGCCGGGGTGAGCACGAGCTCGGCGCCGTAGGCGAGTAACGTCTGGCGCCGCTCCATGCTCACGCACTCGGGCAGGGTGAGCTTGACCCTGTAGCCCTTAACCGCGCCCACCATGGCCAAGCCGATGCCGGTGTTTCCGGACGTGGGCTCCAGGATGGTCTTCCCGGGCCTCAGGCGGCCGTCCTTCTCGGCACGCTCGATCATCCACAGGGCCGGACGATCCTTGACCGAACCGCCGGGATTGTGACCTTCGAGCTTAACCAGGACACGCACATCCCGCTCCGGCCGGATGTTTCTCAGTTCCACGAGCGGCGTGTTGCCGATGGATTCAAGCAGAAAGGGACACCTTCTCTTTTCCGCCTGAATCTGACGAACCACCCGCTTGTCGGTCTCCATGAGATTCTCCTTTGGAATAGAATACCCAGGAACGCGCCGTCAGGCAAGGCGGCCGGCCCGCCGTCCGCGCTGCAGCAGCATGTGCAGCGCGCGCACGCTCTCCCTCGCATCGTTGAAGACCGGGAAGATGCCGGTGCTCTTGAGTTCCTCGATCTCGCCCCTGCGGCCGAAGAAGCTCAGGGCGATCGGCTTGCCCGCGCGCTCGCACAACCGCCTGAAGAACTTCAGCACCTCATCCGGCTTGCCGACCCCGCCGCGCAGCATCCGCATCATCTCCGGCTCGTACATGTGGCAGAGAACGATACCGTCCACGAAATCGAGGGCCAGGCACTGCTCGAGCGCGAACACCAATCCTCTCACGTCGTGGATGTCGCCGAAGTCCATCGGGTTGGACATGCGGATCACCCCGCCTCGGCGGTAGCCCTCGATCTCGTCCAGAAGCGGTCTCGGCAGATCGGGGCACTGGAAGCCGAGCCGCTCGCACATGTCCCCGAGGATCACGGAGAACCCCCCGGACAGGGAGATGGCTACCAGGCGGTTCCCCTTGAGCGGCGGCAGACGGAGCGCCTTGGCGCAGACGGTCATGTCGTGGATGCTCCCCACCCGAACGATGCCGCACTGCCGGAACGCGCCGTCCACGACGCGGTCATCGTTGAAGAGCGCGGCGGTGTGCGACAGGGCGATCCGCGATGCCGTGGCGCTCACGTTCGCCTTATAGACCACGATCGGCCTTGCCGCGCCCGATGCCACCCGCATCAGCGCGCCGCCGTCTTCTATGCTCTCCAGGTAGAGATGGATCTGTTCCGTATCCTCGTCGTCGAGCAGATACTCGATCAGCTCGATCTCCCCTATGTCGAGCTTGTTCCCCACACTGACGATCTTCGAGAACCCGACGTGTTCGTCCGAGAAGGAGTACGCGGACTGGGTGGTAACGCCGCCGCTCTGGATGATGAGGCTCGCCGTCCCCTTCCTGAAGCGAGCGGCCTGCATCGGGTTGAAGGGCGTGCACAGGCCCGAGCCGGTGCAGATCACCCCGATGGAATTGGGCCCGATGAAGCGGATCCCCCATCGGTTCGCGGCCTCCAGGATCTCCCGCTCGGCCCGGCTGCCGGCCCCTTCGAACTCCCGGAACCCGCCCGTGGAGATCACGGCACGGCGAATCCCCTTTCGGCCGCAGGCCTCCAGGGTCCCGGCAACGTAGGGGGCCGGGACGAGGATCACGGCCAGGTCGATGTCGTCGGGAAGGCGGTCCGGATTCGTGACGATCTCTTTTCCGTAAACGTTGCCCGGTTGCCTTCCGACCGGGTATATCCCGCCCTTGAAGCCCATCTCCTGGGAGTGCAGGACGATGTTCTTCGCCAGGTTGCCCGCGTGGCTCCCCACGCCGAACACCGCCATATTGGAAGGATAGAAGAAGGCTCTCATGTCCTGCGGCGTAGACCTTCCCGGGCTGATGCAGCAGGTTGGCTGGAAATACAGGGGCAAGCAAGGAATGTAGCGGGCCCTGGGCCCCGAGTCAATCCAAGGGGGTTGCCAGCCGCAGGGTGCCGGGCGGGCGTCTTGTCAGAGCCTCTCCGGCTTGCAGAGGCTCTTCTTCCCGGCCGCCGCACGGCCGCACTTCCTGCAGACATATTCCGGATCCTTCACCAAGGCCTTGTACTCCTCGAGGTGGCTTTTCACATAGCCGATGTTCTTCAGAAGACACAGATGCTTCTCATGTTCCGGGTGGGGCATTTTGATCTCCGCCATTTCAAATCCTCCCTGTCGTTCGGTCGCCTTCTCGTTTTTCTTCCCACCTCTCGGATGAAGTTCCGGCACCGGAGGTTGCTCGCGATCCGTTTGACAGGCGCCGTCCCCACGTGGTTGACTCCTCTCATGGATTTTCTCGAAGGCCATCCCTTGCAGGGCTTGAACACCTTCGGCCTGCCTGCTCTCGGACGGTACTTCTGTCGTGCGGAAACCGTGGATGATCTGAGGGAGGCCCTGGCCTTTGCCGATGCGCAGGGCCTTCCCGTCCTGCCGCTCGGCGGCGGAAGCAACGTGGTGATCACCCGGGACTTCCCCGGTGTGGTCGTGCAGATCTCCCTCCAGGGAATCGAGCGACTCGATGACACGGCCGATCACTGCCTGCTTCGGGCTGGGGGAGGCGAGGCATGGCACCCGTTCATCGAATACTGCCTGGATCATGATCTTTTCGGCCTCGAGAACCTCTCGCTGATCCCCGGCACGGTCGGGGCCGCGCCGATTCAAAACATCGGGGCCTTCGGCGTGGAACTCCGTGACCGCGTGGAGTCGCTCGAGGCCCTGGACCGGGCGACGGGAAGGCTCGTCCGATTCAGCAACGCGGAATGCCGGTTCTCGTACCGGAACAGCTTCTTCAAGCAGGAGCCACGGGACCGTTACATCATCACCTCCGTGACGTTCAGGCTGGAGAAGGCGCCGGCCCTCGTAACGAGTTACGGTTTCTTGGCCAGGGAGCTCGAGGCCATGGGCGTGACCGAGGTCTCTCCGCGAGCGGTCAGCCGGGCCGTCTGCCGCATACGAAAACGAAAGCTCCCGGACCCGGCCGTCCTGGGCAACGCGGGCAGCTTCTTCCAGAATCCCGTCGTGCCCGAAGAGGCCTTCCGGAGGCTCAAGGCCCGTCACGAGGGCATCGTCGCCTTCCCCGACGCGCACGGCCGGGTGAAACTGGCGGCCGGGTGGCTGATCGACCGACTGGGATGGAAGGGATTTCGCAGGGGCCCGGTGGGCGTGCATGCGGAGCACGCGCTCGTGCTGGTCAACTACGGAGGGGCCTCCGCAAGCCAGCTCCTCCGGCTCGCGGACGAAATCCGGCTCTCGGTCAGACAGGCCTTCGGCATCGATCTGGAGATCGAGCCCCGGGTCTACTGAGCAAGCGCCGACAGGGCCGCGCCGACCGGTCATTCCACCGGCAGTGTCGAAAGGCCCTTGGAGAAAGACCTGGGCTCGGCGCAGGTCAACTCGCCGTCGTACCCGCAAACGGTCCAGTACGAAGGCATGGACCCGCTCACCTTGCCCCACCAGTCGGAAGGCATCGCGAAGGAATCGCTCTGGGTCCAGAAGTGGACCGGGTAATACCCGCTCCAATAGATCAGGTTGTAGCGGAACACGGTGTAAACGAGATACTGATCAAAGGCGCCGGTCCAGCTGAACACGGGCGGATTCGAAACGCTGGCCCCGTCCGAAGGGGCGACCAGCGCGAAATCTGGGGCGCCCTCATAGGTGATATAATTCGCCGAGTACCCGACCCGGGAGGTTCCGTAGGTGATGTACATGTAACCCCCTTCCCCCCACCCGGACCCCCAGCTGTTCCGCAGGATCCACACTCCGTAAGTTCTTCCGGCCCAGGAGTAAGCGTCGTTCCAGCCGACCAGAACAATGGCGTGATTGATGTCCTGAGACTCGTCGTTGTCGAAGACCCCTCCGGAATAGGCCTGGAAGGCCGGGCCCACGGCCACTGCGGCGGCCACGGGACCGTACTGGTGGATCGCCTGCTTGATCGCCTCGACGGAATCCTCGTTTCCCGGAACATAGGCCCAGTCGCTGATCCGGTAGGAATGGCTGTGAGGCGGGCTGCAGGGAACGTTGCTCGCCTGATACGGGAAATCGCCTTCCAGGACCGCTCCGGCCTCGGGCTCCCCGGCCGGAATCCGCCATTCGTGGTAATCGTGGGCCCACCACCCGCCGTCGCAGCTCCAGCCGCTTTCGTTGCAGGATACCAGATACTGTTCGGAGAGATTCACGTCGGTCCCGGACTGAAGCATGATCTGGCTTTCCAGCACGCCCACCGTTGCGAAGGCCCAGCAGGAACCGCAACCGCCCTGGTTTCGCACGGCGGGCAGTCCGGCGGACCGCCAGTCGAAGGAGGTCGGAAGGGCCTTTACACCCCCCGGATCCCTGAAAGAGGCCTCTGCTTGCCAGCCTTCCGGCACGACCAATCCGCACAGTTCGTCCAGGGGAAAGTCCATCGCAGGGTTGTCCGCTACCCGGTAGCCGTAACCCTTTTCCTCCACCTCCGCGGCAAGGAGGTCCAGTCGATCCTGGATTTCACTCGCCAGCCCATCTTCACGGGGAGAGTTCCCGTCCGGCGCCTGGGCAAGCCCCGAGGCCGGAACAAGACAGAGGCTGACGACCAGCATGGGCAGGATGGGTTTCCTCAGGAAGCATTTCATGGTGTCGACCTCCGTCGGACTTGGGGTTTTCCCCTGGTTACAAAAACGGAACGGGAATCAGCAAAACGGATCACGGGTGCATTCGTCCTAATCTATTTCCATCGGCAAAACGACCCTCCTCCATGAGTTCTTTTTTTGACCGTGAAACGGCTCGTAGTGCAATAAGCGAGGTCCGGGTCCGAGTGCAGCCGGATGACGGTCGGACAGCTCAACGGGAAGGGTGAGGTGTGCGCCGGGGCGGCAGCGCCCGCGACCCTTGCATCCAGGAAGCCTGGCACCGCTTATCGGAAATCAACAGGAATCTTGCTTCAGCCGAAAGGACTTGAGGTTCAGGCCCAGTTCCAGGTCCGTTCGAAGGGTCACCAGCGTCCTTGCGAGGACGACATCCTCGGCATGCCCCCGCAGCGCCTCGCCCGGCCTTCCCTGCAAGGTCCCGGCGGCCGACAGAATGCGCTCCAGGGTCCCGAATTCCTTGAGCAGGCCGGCCGCCGTCTTTGCCCCGACGCCGGGCACGCCCTTCACGTTGTTCGTGGGCTCGCCGCACAGGGCCAGGTAATCCGCCAGCTCACCCGGTTCGACCCCGTATCTGTCCGCCACGAACGCCCGGTCCAGATCGCGTTGCCGGAAATGATCCCGCACATGAACCCGATCCGAGAGCAACTGGAGAAACGCCCTGTCCGTCGAGAGGATGACGGCATGCCCGCCTCGCCGTGCGACCTTGGCCGCCAGGGTGGCGATCACGTCGTCCGCTTCCACACCCGGGAAGCAAAGGGATTGGACGCCCTTTTCGAGAAATGCCCGCTGGAATCGGGGCAGGCCGGACCTCAACGCCTCCGGCATCGGGGCGCGCCCGGCCTTGTACGCGGGACAGCGTTGGCGCCGCCAGCCGGGCCCTTCGCCCTCGAAGACGATCACCGCATGAGTAGGCCGACATTCGCGCAGGGCGCGGCTCAGCGACCCGATCGTCGATGTGAGGGCCCCGCCGACCCGCTCCGGACCGTCCTCACCCGGATGGGCTGCGTACACCCGGCGGATCAGATTGAGTGCGTCTACGAGGAGAAACCTGATCTGCATCGCCACATCGCGGTCGGAAACGTGGGTTCTCAGGCCTTGGCATTCGGGCGGCCCGCCCGCTTGTGCAGCCTCACGCCAGCTTCAGGGCCGCCTGCGCATTCCCCCCCAGGATCATGTCCTTGTCCTCGTCCGTGATCTCCGGCAGCCCCATGATCTGAAGCGGGGCCGGAACCTCGAGGCCCCGGATGCAGTCGACCCACTCCTTCTGGGAGTAGATTTCTACAAAGCAGGGGAAATCGGTGCCGAAGAGAACCTTGTGAACGCCCCCGTGCATGAGCTTCGCCATGGAGATCGCCTGGTAGAGCGCCATGGGAAAGGCCTTGCAGGTGAGCTGCCAGGCCGAGATATCGGCAAAGACGTTTCGATTCTTGCCGGCCACGGCAAGCGCCTCCTCCACCCAGGGAACCCCGAAATGGGCCATGATGAAGACGATCTCGCGGAAGTCCACGGCGAGCTTGTCGACGTACACAGGCCGGCAATATTTGAGGTACGAGTCGGGCGGCCCCATCCCCGTGTGAACGACGATGTTCACTCCCAGACGCGCCGCCTCTTCATACAGGGGGTAATAGGCGACCTCGTCCGGGACGAAGCCCGTCAAGGGCCAGAGCTTCATTCCCCGGCAGCCGAGCACCTCCACGCACCGCTTCAGCTCCTCGATCGCCGCGGCGCCGCGCCTCGGGTCGATTCCCGCATACGGAATGATCCTGTCCGGGTATTTCCTGTAAGCCTCTCCGATCAGGTCATTGAACTGTCTTGCGGAGAAGGAGCCCGCGGCCCAGGCCAATTCGAAGTCCACGGCCACGAGCAGGGTCTTGTCGATCCCGGCCGCATCCATTTCGGCGATGAGCCGCTCGACGGACGCCTTGTAGAAGTTCTCCCGGTTTCGGAAGCCCACGTGATCGATGGTCCCCTCCATGAGCTTGGCCAGGCTTCCAACGGGCAGCCGGTCCGGCCAGATGTGGCAGTGCGCATCGACGATCATCTTCGGATCCCCCTTTCGCTCGGTCTACCCCTTTGCGATTTCCTCCCTGCTGAAATCGGCCAGCCGTCTGCCTCCCGCCTTCTCGAAGGCGTCGATCCAGGTCCGGACCCTCTCCCTGCCGTAGGTTTCGTACCAGGCAGCGAGAATCCGGTCCACCGGGACATCGGCATAGGTGCCGTGATAGGCGATGTACTCCATGTACCGCTTGTTCTCTCTGTCATACTCCTGGAAAAGCGAATCCTCGCGCCCGTCGAACGCCAGGGGAGCCACATTGTGGCGCAGGCACAGCTCCTTGTTGAAGGCGGGCGTCGATTTGACCCATTTCCCCTCGAGATAGAACTCGGTGAAGCCATGGTAGACGAACAGATTCGAACCGAGATACTCGACCAGGTTCGTCGTTGCCAGATGGCTCCGCACCGTGGCAAAGCCGATCCTCGAGGGGATCCCGGCCGCCCGGCCGACGGCGCAAAGCAGGGCGGCCTTGCAGACGCAATACCCCCTTGCCTTCTCCAGGATGTTGCTCGCCCGGTAGTGCTCGGGCAGGTAAAAGGGGGAATAGGGATCGTAGAGGATGCCGTCCCGGACCGCGTAATAGAGCCTCACGGCCTTCTCGACCGGGTCCGTCGAGCGACCGATCGCCTCGGATGCGAACCCGGCGACCCTGGGATGGTCGCTGTCGAGTATGGGCGTGGGCTCCAGGTATTTCTCTACCACCATGGGTGCCGGGCCTCCGTCGAGGAAAGAATTTCATTTTCAGACAGTTGGCAGCATTTCGCCCGGAAAATCAACCCGCCGGATAAAGATCCGGACCTTCTTGACCGAAAACTATCATATGAGAAGTTCCTAAAGAATGAGTTCTCAACAGCTTCCTGCGACGGTGGGCTGCGATGGATATTGCCACGCTACTGGGGGTTCTCCTCGGTTCGGCGCTGATAGCAGGCGCCATCTTGCTGGGCGGGGAGGCCGGCATGTTCTTCAACGTGCCCAGCATTCTGATCGTGATCGGCGGTTCCTTCTCTGCCCTCTTCGTCAAGTTTCCCATGAAGACCGTCCTGAACACGCTCAAGGTCACGACCAAGGCCTTCCTGGAAAAACCACAGAACCTGGAGGCGCTGATCGACGAGATGACCCAGGTGGCCACCATCAACCGACGGGACGGCACGCTGGCCCTGGAGCGCTACGAGGCCAGCCAGCCCTTTCTGCAGCAGGCCATTTCCTATCTCGTCGCCAACGTGGAGCCCGATTTCATCCAGGCCAGCCTGGTCAACGACATCAAGGTCCTACAGGAACGCCATGACTCGGGCAAGAACATTTTCAAGAGCCTCGGAAATTCGGCGCCCGCCTTCGGCATGATCGGCACGCTGATCGGGCTGATCCAGATGATGGCCTCGATGAGCGACCCTTCGCAGATCGGTCCCGCCATGGCCGTTGCCCTGCTGACGACCTTTTACGGCGCCCTGCTGGCAAACCTTGTGTTCCTGCCCATCGCAGACAAGCTGGAGATCCGGAGCAAGAACGAGGTGCTCGCCCGCCAGTTGATCGTGGACGGGATCCTGGCGATCATCAAAGGCCAGGCGCCGAGCGTGCTCAAGGAGTGCCTCCAGACGTACCTGCCCCCGAAGGTCCGCGTCAGCCCGTATCAGTAAGCATACGAAAGGCCTGCATTCCATGTCTTCCGGCAACACCCTGGAAATGAAGAAGCCCGCGGAGGAAGGGGCGCCGGCCTGGATGACGACCTTCGCCGACCTGATGTCCCTGCTCCTGTGCTTCTTTGTCCTGATGCTGAGCTTTTCGGAAATGGACCGAAAGATGTTCAAGGTCCTCTCCGGTTCCCTCAAGGAGGCCTTCGGCGTTCAGCGCGAGGTGCGAGTCTGGGATTTCCCGAAGGGGATGAACATCTTCTCCAGCGATTTCAAGAACCCCAAGTTTCTCTCCGACGAACTCGAAAAAGAACTCCGCAGCGCGATGCGGCTTCCCAGGGGTGGAAGCATGGCCGAGGTATCGGAAGGGGAGTGGAGCGTAAAGGTCACCCTGCCCGGCAACGCGCTCTTCGACCTGGGCAGCACCGAAATCAAGGCCGATGCCCTCCCCGTCCTCGATGAGTTGCGGGAGGTGATACGGAAGTCGTCCAACCGGGTCCTCGTGAGCGGGCACACCGACGATCTGCCCATCCGCACGGCCCAGTTCCCCTCCAACTGGGAACTTTCCGCAGCCAGGGCCGGCTCCGTGATCCGCCATTTCCTTTCCGAGGGCGACATCGATCCCACCCGCTTTATGGCGGTGGGCATGGCGGATACCCAGCCGCTGGCACCGAACGACTCGGAGGAGAATCGCGCCCGGAACCGGCGGGTCGAGATCGCATTCCAGAAGCCCTTGGAAGACCTTTCGACCCGGATACCCGCTCACCAGGACACCTGGGTCTTCGACCCCATCTTCTAGCGCTGTCTCCGCCCTGGCCCAGGCGGAAACTCACCTTCGTACATCCAGGACCACCTTTCCCACCGATTTCCGCTCGAGGAGCAGCTTCAGGGCCTCGGCGGCCCGTTCCAGGGGAAGCACATTGGATACGTAGGGCTTTAGCCTTCCCTGCGAGAACCACCCGACCATCTCCTCGAAATTCTTCCTGTTCACGTCGGGTTCCCGCATCAGGGTGGCGCCCCAGAGCACGCCCACGATCTGACACCCCTTGTTCATGACCCGGTGGAGGGCCACCTCGGGAATGCGCCCGCTCGCGAACCCGACAACCAGAAGGCGGCCGTTCCAGTTGATGCATCTCATGGCCTGATCGAAGGCGTCCCCGCCGACCGCGTCGTAGATCACGTCGGCCCCCCTTCCGCCGGTCAGGGCCCTGACCTCGTCCTTGATCGACTTCTCCCGGTAGTTGATCAGGTGATCGGCCCCATATTCCGCCGCGATCCGGAGCTTCTCGTCGCTGCCGCCCGCGGCGATGACCCGCGCGCCCATGCACCTGCCCAGTTCCACGGCGGTCAGGCCCACCCCTCCCGTGGCGCCGAGCACCAGCAGGGTCTCGCCCGGCCGAAGCCCTGCCCGCTGCTTCAGCGCGTAGTAGGAAGTCCCGTAAACCGTCGGAATGCTCGCCGCCTCGGTCATATCCATGGCTTCCGGAAGCGGGTAGACCGTCGACCGGTGTGCCACGGCCTGCTCCGCGAACCCTCCCCAGCCCGTGACGGCGATTACGCGATCCCCCGGTTTGACCTCTTTCACCCTTGCTCCGACCTCCCGGACGACCCCGGACACCTCGGAACCGGGGGAAAAGGGGAGGGGCGGCTTCATCTGGTACTTGTTCTGGATGATCAATGTGTCGGCAAAGTTCACGCCCGCCCCGTGAACCTCGATCCGTACGCTCTCCTCGCCCGCCGCGGGCGGCTCCACCTCTTCCACCACCAGGCCTTCCGGCGGGCCGAAGGACTTGCACAAAACGGCTCTCATGTTTCTTCCTCTCCCCTTCTTCGAGGAGAGCGGCTCCGAGGCACGCTCCTCTCGTGGTGGTTCCGGCCTTTCAAGCGCTTTCATGATATCGCCAAGCCCGGGCAGGCTCAAACGGCTCTTGCCTTGTCCGGGGCGGTTTGGGCGGGCCCGGGGCCCTGGCCGGGAAGGCGGAAATAGGGTATCCTGCCCGCCTGGGCGCTTGCCCGATCGTTTCCGGCAGAGGGAAGAATCGATGCGAGCCGCATGCAGGGGAGATCACAGGAAGAAAAGAGGGATCCCGCGGGCCGCTGTCCTTTTCCTCCTCCTATGGGCCCTCGTCTCCGCAGGGTGCGGGCAGGAGCAGGCTGGGGGCGAGTTGCGGCCCATGCTCACGGCGGGCCCCCGGCCTTCGGCGCCCTCCTCTTCGACGGATTCGCCCGGGACCGCCTCCGCGGACGTCGGCGCTCCCCCGGCCGGGCATCCCAAGGTCCGATTCGTCAACCCGCGATACGACTTCGGTGAGGCGGAGGCGGGCGATGAGATCGAACACACCTTCCCCTTCGAGAACGCCGGAGATGCCCCGCTCTTCCTGAACAGGATTTCCAGCAGTTGCGGCTGCACCGAGGCGCGTGCCTCCGCACAGGAGATCCCTCCGGGACAAGCGGGAGAAATCCAGGCGACGCTTCGCACCCAAGGACTTCATGGGACGGTGGAAAAGGAGCTGGTTCTGGAGACCAGCGACCCGCAGAACCCGCTCGTGCGGCTCACGATCAGCGGCCGTGTCGTCTCCGAGGTGACGGTCGAGCCTCGCTATCTCAACTGGGGAACCTTTCCTCCCGGGGAAATGCCTCAGCCCCGGAGGCTTCGCATCGGCCTTGCCGAGGGCAGAGGCCTTCGGATCGAGAAGGTCTTGTCCCAAAGCCCGGCCGTCGTCCTGCTGAAGGAGTCCGAGGACGAATCCGGGGCGGTCTACGCCGTCGCCCTTGCTGCCGGCCTTCCCGCCGGAAGATTCGCCGGCAGGATCACCGTCCGGTCGAACAGCCAGAGGTTTCCCGAGGTTCACGTCCCGTTCCAGGGGAACGTCCTGGGCAGCGTAAAGGTGACGCCCGAGACCGTCTCCCTGGGCAGCGTCACGAAGGGCGAGCCGTCGGTACGGATCTTGAACGTATCAAAGACAGGAGAGCAGGGCTTCACCATCGAAAAGGCCAAGACGACATCCAAGGCTCTCTCCACCGAGATCGTTGAAAAGAAGCAAGGAGAGACTTACGAGATCAAGGTGACCTACACGCCGGGGAGAAGGGCCCGGGGCCGGATCGCCGAGCGGATCACGATCCACCTCGACGACGGTACGGCCGCTTTCCTCCAGGTGCCTGTCTACGGAACGGTCGACGGGGACGAGGAAAAGGCCCCGTCAGGGGGGAAGGGCCCCCCTGACGGGCGTTCGGATCTTGCGGGCTTTCCCGGGGATCAGTAGTCACCGCCGTAGCCGCCCGGCGGCATGGCCGGAGCCTTCTTCTCCTCCGGGATCTCGGCCACGAGGGCCTCGGTGGTCAGCAGCAGGGACCCCACGCTGGCCGCGTTCTGGAGCGCACTGCGGACCACCTTGGTGGGATCGATGATCCCGGCCTTGACCACGTCGCAGTACTCCTCCTTCGACGCGTCGAAGCCGAAGGCGTCCTTGCCCTCTCTGACCTTCTCCACGACGATGGATCCGTCCCAGCCGGCGTTGGCTGCGATCTGCCGGATGGGCTCCTCCAGGGCGCGCTTGAGAATGTTCACCCCCACCTTCTGGTCTCCATCGACCTTGATCTCGTCCAGCTTGGGAATGATCCTGAGCAGCGGCACGCCCCCTCCCGGCACGATCCCTTCCTCGACCGCGGCCTTGGTGGCGTTCAGGGCGTCCTCGACCCTTGCCTTCTTTTCCTTCATCTCGGTCTCGGTGGCTGCGCCCACCCGGAGAACGGCCACGCCTCCGGCCAGCTTGGCCAGCCGCTCCTGCAGCTTCTCGCGGTCGTAGTCCGAAGTGGTCTCATCGATTTGGGTGCGGATCTGCTTGATCCTGCCCTCAATGGCCTGGGTGGAGCCCGCTCCCTCGATGATGGTGGTGTTTTCCTTGTCGATGCGTATCTTCTTGCATCTGCCAAGATCCTCAAGCTTGACGCCCTCCAGCTTGATGCCCAGCTCCTCGGCCACAACCTGGCCGCCGGTCAGGATCGCCATGTCCTCGAGCATGGCCTTCCGCCGGTCGCCGAACCCCGGCGCCTTGACCGCCGCGCACTTCAAAGTGCCCCGGAGCTTGTTGACCACCAGGGTGGCCAGGGCCTCCCCCTCCACGTCTTCCGCCACAATCAGGAGGGGCCTGCCCGACTGCGCCACCTTCTCCAGGAGCGGAATCATGTCCTTCATGCTGCTGAGCTTCTTCTCGTGAAACAGCAGGTAGGGATCCTCCAGGACCGCCTCCATCTTCTCCGGGTCGGTCACGAAGTACGGGGAGAGGTATCCCCTGTCGAACTGCATCCCCTCGACCACCTCAAGGGTCGTCTCCAGGGACTTGGCCTCCTCCACGGTGATCACGCCCTCCTTGCCCACCTTGTCCATGGCCTCGGCGATGAGATTGCCGATGAAGACGTCCCCGTTGGCCGAAACGGTGCCCACTTGTGCAATTTCGTTTCGATCCTGGGTGGGCTTGCTGATCTTCTTGAGTTCTTCCACGGCCTTTTCCACGGCCTTGTCGATCCCGCGCTTCACATCCATGGGGTTCGCCCCGGAGGCCACGACCTTGCAGCCCTCCCGGTAGATCGACTGCGCCAGTACCGTGGCCGTGGTGGTCCCGTCGCCCGCGACGTCACTGGTCTTGCTCGCCACCTGTTTGACCATCTGGGCGCCCATGTTCTCGAACTTGTCCTTCAGTTCGATCTCCTTCGCCACGGTGACCCCGTCCTTGGTCACGGTCGGGGAGCCGAAGCTCTTCTCCAGGATCACGTTCCGGCCCTTCGGGCCGAGGGTGATCTTGACCGCATCGGCCAGGATGTTGACCCCCTTCAGCGTCTTTGCCCTGGCCTCCTCCGCGAATTTGATTGCCTTGCCAGCCATTTTATCACTCCTCCCTTTTTGCAGCCTTGCTTATCGAATCCATGGAACGATCGCAAGGGAAGCCTTCGCCGTCGCCCCCCTTAGGAGATAATCCCCAAGATATCGTCCTCCCTCAGGATCAGGTGCTCCTCTCCTGAGATCTTGACCTCGGTGCCCGCGTACTTGCCGAAGAGGATCCGGTCCCCCTCCTTGACCTCCAGGGGAATCACCTTCCCGTCATCCAGGGTCTTGCCCTTTCCAACGGCCACCACCTTGCCCTCCTGAGGCTTTTCCTTTGCCGTGTCGGGGATGATAATGCCCCCCTTGGACTTCGCCTCTTCCTCCACCCTTCTTACGAGGATTCTGTCTCCCAATGGCCTGATCTTCATCTCCTACACCTCCTTCCTGATGAAACGGGTCATGCATGGAACAAAGATCCGACCGGAAACGGCCGGGTGCACGATAGATCCCGGCCGAACCGGACCACTCTATCCTTCGAAGAGCGGGAATTGTACGGTAGGGAAACTAGATGGACGGAATCTTCTTTGAGCAATCTGCTGGAAACCATACGAAATTTCGACACATTTGGATGTGCCGTCTTCGATGATCGTCTTCTTGATGCCCTGCGGGTATGATATCAACCCTTAAATACTTGCCCTACTTTTTCATCGGCAAACTGTTCTTAATCATCGTCCCCTTACCGGTCAAGACCCCCTGAGAGACTTTTTTTGCATGGCCCGTGCGGAATCCCGCGTAGCTTCCAGGGGCGGACTGCGACCGGCTCGGTCAAATTCTGTCTTCCTTTGCGAGCTTCACGGCGGCGGGTTCCTCGGAGAAGACCCGGATGTACAGGCCGTCGCGGGCCACGGGAACATGATCAAGAAATGCCTGGACAGCATGCCGGCGCCCCAGTACCATGAACCCCTGCCATGGAAAAGGAGGAGATGATGCGAAAAGGCGGCTTTTTCCCTGGATTTCTTGTCGGCGCCGTGGCCGCGACCGTGCTGCTCGCCGGAGCGGCGTACCTTTTCAGAGGCGTAATCGCTCAATTGCCTCTGGCAGGAATGCCCGAGATCCCGGCCGCACCGGCGGGAACGGCGTCGGAGACAACCTTGCAGACCATGGCCGAGGTGCGGGCCCTTGTCGAGAGCGACGACCGCAGGGATTTCGAGTTCGCCGAGCGCGGATTCATCGCAACCCGGACCGATCCGCACATCCGCGGCGAGAACGGCAACCTCGTGTCCAAACTGACCTCGTACGACTTTTTGAAGGACCCGGTCCCGGACACGGTGAACCCCAGCCTCTGGCGGCAAGCCCGCATCCTGACAAAACACGGCCTGTTCCAGGCGTCCGAGCGCATCTGGCAGGTGCGCGGCTTTGATGTATCGACCGTGTCCTTCATCGATGCGGGCGCCGGATGGGTTGTGGTCGATCCCCTGACCGTGGTCGAAACGGCGCGCGCGGCACTGGACCTGGTCACCGAACATCTCGGAGAGAAGCCCGTCCTTGCGGTGATCTACTCTCATACCCATGTGGACCACTTCGGCGGCGTGCTCGGCGTGGTTTCCCGGGAGGCGGTCGAGACGGGAAGGGTGCGGGTGATCGCGCCGGACGGCTTCCTGGAACACGCGGTGTCCGAGAATGTCATCGCCGGCCCTGCCATGAACCGGCGCGGACGGTTTCAGTTCGGAATGACGCTCCCCTGCGGGCCCGAAGGCGAGATCACCAGCGGGCTGGGGCCGAGAATCCCGGCCGGCACGGTGTCGCTGATCGCGCCGACCGACCTCGTCAAGGCCACCGGCCAGGAGATGACGATCGGCGATGTCCGGCTGGTCTTCCAGGTCACGCCGGGCACCGAAGCGCCGGCCGAGATGAATTTCTATCTTCCGCAGCTTCGTGCGGTCTTCATGGCCGAGAACGCGAACCTTACCATGCACAACCTGCTCCCCGCCCGAGGGGCGCTTGTGCGTGATGCCAAGGCATGGGCGGATTACCTGACCGAATCGATCCGGCTTTTCGGGGACAAGAGCGATGTCCTGTTCGCCGCTCACGGCATTCCGCGATTCGGCCGGGAGGAGATCCTCGATTTCCTGACCAAACACCGGGACGCGTACAAATTCCTGCACGACCAGACCGTGCGGCTGATGAACGCCGGCCTCACCGGGCCCGAGATCGCCGAAGTGCTGAAGCTGCCGGATGTGCTCGCAAGGCAGTGGTACAATCGAGGCTATTACGGCACCATGAGCCACAATTCGAAGGCGGTCTACCAGCGGTACATGGGCTGGTACGACGCCAACCCGGCCAACCTCTGGCCCCTGCCGCCGGAGCCGGCGGCCACGCGCTATGTCGAGGCGATGGGCGGGCCCGGGGCGGTGCTGGATCGGGCACGCGCCGCTACGGGCACAGGGGAGTACCGCTGGGCCGCGACCCTGCTGAACCACCTCGTATTCGCCGACGAAACGAACACGGCCGCGCGCGAGCTGCTTGCCTCGGTGTACACCCAGCTCGGCTTTCAGTCCGAGGCGGGCACCTGGCGCAACATCTATCTCACCGGCGCACAGGAGCTGCGCAGCGGCGTTCTCAAGTTGCCTGCGATCACGGTGAGCGAGGAGTTCCTTGCCGCCATACCGACCTCGATGCTCCTGGATTTCGCTGCGGTCCGCGTCAATCCGGACAAGGCGGCGGCAAAGGCCTTCACGCTCAATGTCGAGCTGACCGACCGCAAGGAGCAACACCTCCTCACGGTCGGTAACGGCGTTCTGGTTCATGAGCAGGGAGTCCGTGACCCGCAGGCCGATGCAACCGTCCGCCTTTCGCGGCCGGACTTCCTGATGATGGTTTTCGCCAAGGTTCCCCTTGGGCTCAAGGTCGCAAAGGGGGACATCCGGATCGAGGGCGACAAGCGGGCCTACGAGGCCCTGGTCGATCTGATCGAGCCGGTGGACACGAGCTTTCCGGTGGTCACCCCATAGCCCTCTGGCTTCTGGTCACGCCGCTCGTGGCAGAGGGTTTCGTGCTAGATGCGGGCTATGGGGCGGGTCGCACATATATCCCTGCCTCGAACAACTTCTCCACGAATTGCGTGTGTAGCCCGCGCCTCCTCCCGCGAGAAGAACAAGAATCGAAACCCCCGTTCACGGAAGATCGTCGGACTCATATTCCACCATGACCTTCCATTTCTGGTTGTATGCCGAACGAACGCATGCGCTCGTCAGGGAGGTTCCCCCGCCTCTTGCTCTTGCACGCCGTGCCATACGCCGACGATCCAGACCATCCCCTTCTCCACCCGATAGAAGAATCGATAGGGGGGCACCACGACTTCTCGATGTGGCAAATCGGGGAACTCCGGGATCAGGCGCCCGGATTGTGGATATTCATGAAGCCGCTGGAGTACCCGCTCGGCCTTTTCCCGGAACTTCCTGGCCGCCGGTGGGTTGTCCCGCCTGATGTTGGCCAAAGCTTCCAGAAAAGGTATCAAACGCCAAGCATCCTTTCCCATCCAATAGACCGCATAACGCTGCGGCTCACAGGCCGAGAGCTTGCGAGCAATCCTTGTGCAGCCGGCGCGGCATCAAGGCCTCCGATGGTGGAAGGCGTTGAGCCGGCGGTGAATCCGGCGGGTTGCCCGATAGAGCTTTCGGAATTCGCGGTAGTGGAGGTCGTAGGTCCGTCGATGCCGGGGGTTCGGTCGGAAAAGCTCGTTCGTCTGCACCCGTTCCGGCACGTCCTCGAAACGGATCTTGCCGAGAGCCGCCGCCGCGATGTAGGCCGAGCCGCGGAGGTTCGCCTGGATCGGGTCCATGACCTGCCGGACGGGGCGATCGAGAACGTCGGCAAGAATCCGGCACCACACCGCGGAGGAACCCCCGCCGCCCACGACGGCAATCGAATCCCGGGGACCGCCGAGGACCTTCTCCACCGCGCCGAGGACCCAGCGCGTGTTGAGCGCGATTCCCTCCAGCACGGCGCGCACGAGGTCGGCCCGGGTGTGTTCCAGCGACAGGTTGTGGATCCCCGCACGGATGTTCCGGTCTTCGACGGGCGCGCGCTCCCCGAAGATCCAGGGGGTAAACAGGATCCCGTTGGCGCCGGCCGGGGACTCTTCGGCCAGCTTGTCGAGCCGCGCGAAGAAGTCGGGCGGGCATGCCTCGTCCGACAGGCCGTCGCGGGGATAGAAGACATGATCGCGAAGAAAGGTGAGATTGCCGCCCGCGGTCGCCTGGAGCGCGATCAAGAGGTACCTCGACGGCACGGCGCAGGGCACCGCGGCGATGGCCGAAAAGACGTCGGTCTTCTTGCGCGGCACGTGGGCTCCAAGCCAGCTCGACGTGCCCAGGTACAGGTGTACGTCTCCGTCGCGCACCGTGCCCGCGCCGATGGCTGCGGCCGTCGCATCGATCGCGCCGGCGACGACCGGCGTTCGGGGGGAGATGCCGATCTCCCGGGCGAAGACGGGGTCCACGGCGCCCAGAATCTCGGTGCAGGGCACGGGCTCCGGGATCATGGCCGGGGGAATCCCGAGGGTCGCGCACAGTTTCGGACTGACGCGGATGCGGTCCGGGTCGCGGTTGTCGGTGACCCACGCTGTCAAGATCGAATCGAAGGTCGACACGTACCGGCCGGTGAGTCTGAGGTTGATGTAGTCGAGGACGTTCAGGAACTTGTACGTCTTCGCGTAGAGTTCCGGGCGCTCGTTCTTGAGGAAAAGCATGTGGCCGGCGTTGTCCTTGCCCGTGAGCGAGGGCACGCCGCCGGTCAGCCGCAGGTATCGCGCCGCCTTCAAGACGCCATAACCGAAGGCCGGGCCGCCGACGCGGGCCTGGATGTGGGGTCCGCCGCGGGTGTCCATCCAGAGGATCGCGCGGCACAGGGGTTCTCCGTTCTCGTCGACGGGTACGGTGGTCTCTCCCTGGGTATTCGCGCAGACCGCGCGGATGGCCTGCAACGGGACGTTTCCTGCTGCGACCGCCTCCCGGCAGGCTTCCTTCAGCGCCCGCCACCATTCCCGGGGGTCCTGTTCCGTCCCTCCGCCCGGCAGAAGGATCGTCTCGATTTCCCGGAACGCCCAGGCGTGCACGTGGCCGGTGTAGTCGACAAGGCCCGCTTTGCACCCGGAGGTGCCGAGGTCGATGGAAAGGACGTATTCGGTCTCGCTCATGGACCCCTGTCCGGCTTCACCGGGTCTTCACCTTCTTCGGCCGCGCTACACGCCCTCGATGTTCCGAAACACGCGCTCCAGCCGGGCCAGGGCGTCATCGATGATGTCGTCCGTACAGGCCGCGCTCGTGTAGAGACGGCTGCCCGCGACCGTCACGATGCCTTCGGCCATGTAGGCCGCGCCCATTTCCTGCATTCCCCGGGTGCGCCGTTCCAGTTCCTTCATGACCGAGGCGATCTTCCAGAGCTTGACGTCCACCAGCAGGGTGCCGGTCGTCTGGAGGTGGCAGATCGAACCCTGGTTGTAGGCGACAAACGGCAGCTTGTATTGTTCGATGAGCCGTTGCATTCCGCGGGTGAGCCGATCCCCTGCGCGGCCCGCCGCCTCGGGCGCGTTCGTGCGTTCCATTTCGCAGAGCGTGAAGTACCCCGCCGCGCAGCTGAGCGGGTTCGCCGCGAGCGTGCCTCCCACGTGCACCTTCTTCTTCGTGACCTTGCCGCCCACACCGGCGGATAGGTATTCCATCAGGTCGCGCCGACCGCCGAGGCCGCCCGCGGAGGGGTACCCGCCCGTCACCGCCTTGCCGAAGACGGTCAGGTCGGGCTTCACACGGAAATATCCCTGCGCGCCGCTCATTCCGAGGCGGAATCCCGTGACGACCTCGTCGAAGACCAGGAGCGAACCGTAGTCGTCGCAGAGTTCGCGCACGCGGGCGTTGTAGTCCTTGTCCACCGGCCGCGTGCCGCTTTCCGGCCCGACCGGCTCGATCAGGACCGCCGCCGTCCCGCCGCGCAGCTTGTTCAAGGCGAGTCGGCGCTTCAGCGCGCCGATGTCGTTCGGGTAGACCTCGTTCGTCCGGCGGAAGATGTAGCGCGGGATGCCGTGGGAGTTGAACCAGCGCGACCCCGGCACGCGCATGCCGTAGGAGAGCTGGTCGCTCCAGCCGTGGTAGGCGCCGCCGATCTTCACAATGTGCTTCTTGCCCGTGGCCACGCGCGCGAGTCGGATCGCCGCCATGCACGATTCGGTGCCGCTGCCCAGCATCCGGAACATCTCGACCCCGGGAAAGCGGTCGCAGATGAACTTCGCCAGCTTCAATTCGTACTCGTGGAAGAGGCCCGTCACGGGACCCGTCGTGCGCAGGAGCTGTTCGACCTGTTCCCGCACGACCGGCGGATTGCTCCCGAGAATCGTCGGCCCCCCGCCCTGGAGGAAGTCGATGTACCGGTTGCCGTCCAGATCGTAGAGATAGGCTCCCTCCGCCCGGGTGAACACCAGCGGAAACGGATAATTGAAGGCCAGATTGTGCTGCACGCCGCCGGGGATGTAGCGTTGCGCGTCGCGGATCATTCGCTCGGACTGCGCGCAGCGGTCCTTGTAGTAACGGAGATACTGCTCGAGGGCCTCCGGCTTCAGCCCGCGGACCGGCTGATCCAGCAGGCGCCGGAGCTGCTCGTAGATGGTCCGGGTGTTGTGATATTCGGAAATGGCAAAACCGGTCGGTCTTACCGCTTTCTCCGGTTCCAACAAGGCCTCAGTGCTCATGAGGTTCGACTCCCGTATCTTGACTGGGACGATTGTAGCTTGATGCTTCCCGTCACGCAATTGATAGCACACGACAACGCAGCAGCGATCGCCTGCGGTACGCCTCACATCGGCCTCGCGTTCAGCCGGGCCGAGGAGCAGGCTCACCCTCGATTCTCTCCGGCCGCACTCCGGGGGCCCCTCACCGGACCCCCCCCAGCGGTCAGGCCGGTTTCGGCAGGCTGCACCGTGGGGGTCAGGATGGGTTCCGCAACATGTGGGCCGGCGGACCCTCTTGCCTTTGAACTGCATCTATGCGTTCATATAGCCGTGACATGGGAGGTGGGTGTCCCTGTGACAAAGAAATCTTCTGTGGCACTGGTTCTTGTCGGGTTTGTTCTCGGCATTGGAAATCCCGGGACCGTGGTCGTGTGCTTCGGAGCGGACGGCCATGTCGAAGTGGTTCCGGCTTCCGGAAATCATTGTTGTGAATGTCCCTCCCATACCCTCCCTCGTGATGCAGGCCACCGGTGCGAGTCCTGTTTCGATCTTCCTCTCCCTCTTGGCATGGGTGAAACGGTTCTCTTTCCTGCGGGAGATAGGGCCCAGGACCCGAGGATCAGCGCCGAATCATGGGTGTGCGGTTCTTCTGCCACTCCCATGCCGCAAGTTCCGCAAAACGCCCTCCCGGAGACCGCCTTGTGTACGGCGCGGAGGGCAATGTTGGATCTCTCCTCGGTTGTCCTCCTGATTTGAAGACCTCCTGAACACATCTGCTCCACGGCGTTCCCCAGCGCCCGGCGTGCCCCGGGTTCTTCCTGTTTTGCCGGGTAAGGAGGCGTCCCGGGAAAGGAATTCCCAAGCGAACCAACGCAACCGAAACAGCCAGGAGATTTTGCATGAGAACAAGACGCGTAACCGCGATCGGGATCCTTCTGGCCCTTGTGCTGGGCGGCTCCGGTTCATCGCCCGCAGAAACGTCCCGGCCGGAGCCGTATCAACTGGGCCGGGATCTTGCGTCGTTCCGGCCGACCGGCCATGAAGGGCCCCCGGATTCCGCATCGAACCGGATCGAAGAGCCTGACGGTGCCATCACATTGCGCCAGGCCCTGACCCTCGCCCTCATGGGGAGCCCGGAGCTGGCCGTCTTCTCATGGGAAGCCAGGGCGAAGGAGGCAGGTGCGCTGCAAGCGGGGCTGCTGCCCAACCCCGAGCTGGGCGTAGAGGTGGAGAACATCGGCGGCACCGGGCCGTTCGGTGGAGTGGATGAGGCCGAGACGACCCTTCAGCTTGGCCAGTTGGTCGAGTTGGGCGGAAAGCGCCTGAAAAGAAAGCGGGCCGCCGCGCTCCAAAAGGATCTTGCCGGAAAGGATTACGAAATCGAGCGAATCCGGGTATTCACCGAAACCTCGAAGGCCTTCGTGGACCTTCTCGTCGCACAGGAGCGGATGAGACTGAAGGGGGAGTTCGCCCGGCTTGCCGAGCAGCTCGTCCATGTGGCGGCCGAGCGTGTCCGGGCGGGAAAGGTGTCGCCCATCGAAGAGGTGAAGGCAAAGCTGACCCTCTCGACCTGTCGTATCGAAAGCGAGAAGGCGGAGGATGAGCTGACCGCCGCAAGAAAGGCCCTGGCAGCCGCCTGGGGCGGCACGAACCCGGCGTTCCGGGAGGCCCGGGGCGACCTGGAACACTTGCCCGAGATTCCTTCCTTCGAGGCCCTTGGCGAGAGGATCACGAACAATCCGGAGGTGGCCCGATGGGTCGTCGAGATCGAGAGGCGTAGGGCCTCGCTCGAGCTGGAACGGGCCGGCAGGTTCCCGGACGTAACGTTGACCGGAGGGGTTCGACATATCAACGCCACAGATGACTGGGCCTTCGTGGCCGGAGTTTCGATCCCCATCCCGGTATTCAACCGCAATCAGGGGGCGACCCTCAAGGCGCAGCAAAGGCTGGCCAAGGCCGAAGAACAGCGCAGGGCGCTGCAAGTGCGCTTTCATGCCGCCCTGGTGAGCGCCTACCAGAGGCTTTCCTCGGCAAGGAGGGAAGCGATTGCCTTGAAGAACGACGTGCTGCCCGGGGCCGGGAGGGTCTTCGAGGCGACTCGCGAGGGCTTTCGGCAGGGCAAATTCGGCTATCTGGACATGCTGGACGCCCAGCGCACCTTGTTCGAGGCGCAGGCCCGCTACGTCGAGGCGCTGGGGGCGCTGCAGAAGGCGATTGCCGACACGGAGGGCCTGCTCGGCGAGCCCCTGGATCCGATGCAGGGGTCTTCCTGAAAAGAACAGCAAGGAGAACGGACATGAGAGAAGCAAGAGAATCTCTCCGGAAGGTTGCGCTGCGCGGGATCTTCGCGGGATTGTTGCTGTGGGCCTGTCTCGGCTGCTCGAGGGAGTCCGCCGTGGAGCCGTCAAAGGGGCCGTCCGGCGGTGAGCGTCACGGGCTCGGGGAGACGAACCGGCGTCACGAATCACACGGTCATCACGACGAGAACGGTGAGGGAGCCCGGAAGGAGGGCCGGTCCCCCTCCCTTGAAGAAATCGCCGCGTTACGGTGCGAGCACGATGTGCCTGCGTATCAGTGCGCTTCTTGCAGGTATGAAGTGGGCGTGGTGAAGGTTCCCGCTTCGCTCATGAAGGAAGGCTCTCAGGCGGACAGGGGCCTCGTCCGCACGGAGTTCGTCGAGAAGATCGGGGTCGCCGACGGGCTGACCGTGACCGGGGAGGTTCGGGTGAACGAGAACGCGGCCGCGCACATCAGCCCGCGCATCCCGGGCATCATCGAGTCGGTGCATGTCGACATCGGAACGCGCGTCCGCCGGGGCGACGTGCTCTTCACCATGAGCAGCGTCGAGCTGGGCAAGGCCCTGAGCGACTACAAGCGGAGCCGCGCCCTTGCGGCCCTTTCCGAGAAGAACCTCGAGAGGGAAAAGTCTCTGTTCGAGCAAAAGATCTCCTCCGAACAGGAGATGATCGATGCGCAGATGGACTGCGAGCAGCATAAGGCGGAACGGGACGCGGCCCGGCAGGCGCTGCGGGCCCTCGGCCTCACCGAGGAGGATCTGTCCAGGATCGATCCACGGAGGCGCGGCGAACGGGCCGGGAGCCTGCCGGTCCGGGCTCCCCTGGACGGAACGGTCATCGAAAAGCACGCCGTCGCCGGTGAACTCGTGGAGCCGGGAAGCGACAGGATGCTTCTCGCGGACCTCACGACCGTCTGGGTTTGGGCGGACATTTACGAGCAGGACCTGCCTCGCCTGATGCAGGCCAGCAGCCTCGGTCCAATCCCGGTGGACGTTCGCGTGGGCGCCTTTCCGGGCAGGTCCTTCGAGGGAACGGTCGACTACGTGGGCGCCACGATGGAGGAACGAACCCGGACCGTGAAGGTTCGCGCGGCGGTGGAGAACACGGATCACCTACTTCGGCCCGGGATGTTCTGCGAAATCCGAATCGGAATCGACGCCCGGCAGGAGGCACTGGCCATACCGAAGGCTGCCCTGCTTTCGGATGAGGGGCGTGATTTCGTCTTCAGCCTATGGAAAGAGGACTACTTCATCCGCCGCCCGGTGAAGAAGGGCCGCGAATTCCCGGAACATGTGGAAATCACCGAAGGCCTCGTCCCCGGGGAGAAGATCGTGGCCGAGGGCGCCTTTCTACTGAAGTCCGACATCCTGCGGGAGAAGATGGGGGCGGGCTGCGCAGACTGACCGCCGGGAGAGGAACACATGCTCGACAAGGTCATTCGCTTTGTGTTGAACCACCGCCTGATCGTTGTCATCGGAACGGTTGTTCTCTCCGGCGCCGGCGCGTACGCGTGGAGGACCCTGCCGGTCGACGCCTTTCCGGACGTCACGAACGTGCAGGTCATGATCCTGACCGAGGCGCCGGGGCTCGCCCCGGCGGATGTGGAGCAGCAGATCTCCTTCCCGCTGGAGCTTGCCATGCAGGGGTTGCCGGACGTGAGGCAGATCCGCTCCCTCTCCAAGGCCGCCCTTTCCCAGGTGGTGGTCGTCTTCGAGGACCGGGTGGACACCTATTTTGCCCGCCGGCTCGTGTTTGAACGCCTTCAGTCCGCCAAAGCGGCCCTGCCCGCCTGGGCCGACCCCGAAATGGGGCCCGTCAGCACGGGGCTGGGAGAGATCTACCAGTACACGATCGAAAGCCCGGAGCGCTCGCCCATGGAGCTGCGCACGATTCAGGACTGGATGGTCGCACCCCAGCTCAGAGCGCTTCCCGGGGTCAACGAGGTGAACAGCTTCGGCGGGTTCGTGAGACAATACCACGTGCTCGTCGATCCGAACCGGCTCCTGAAATACGGGATCACCCTTCAGGACGTTCTCGAAGCCCTCGAGAAGAACAACGCCAACGCGGGGGGCAACTTCGTCGTCAAGGGATGGGAACAGGCCTATGTGCGAAGCCTGGGCCTCATCGAAACGATCTCCGACATGGAGAACATCGTCCTCGAGGCAAAGGACGGCACGCCCGTCTACCTGAAGGACGTGGCCGTCGTGAACGTTGGAGCCGAGACGCGGCAGGGGGCGGTCACGAGGGACGCGAGGGGCGAGGCGGTGGCGGGCATGGTGATCATGCTCAAGGGCGAGAACGCGAAGGTCGTGGTGGACCAGGTCAAGAAGACCCTGCCCAAGGTCCGGGCGGGCCTGCCGGACGACGTGAAAATCCACCCGTTCTACGACCGGACGGCCCTGATCCGGGCCTGCATCAAGACCGTTTCCGACGCACTCTTGCAGGGCGCATTCCTGGTCGTGCTGGTCCTCTTTCTCTTCCTCGGAAACCTCCGGGCGTCCGTGATCGTGGCCCTGTCGCTTCCGCTCACCGCCCTCCTCGTCTTCTTCCTCATGGGCCGGCAGGGCGTAACTGCCAACCTGATGAGCCTGGGCGGCCTGGCCATCGCCATCGGCATGATCGTGGATGCCTCCATCGTCGTTGTCGAGAACATCGCGAGACACCTGAGCGAAAGAGCGGGCGGGGAAGCCTCCCGCGTGGAGATCGCCTGCGAGGCCGTGCGCGAGGTCGCCCGGCCCGTTATGTTCGCCATCCTGATCATCGTCATCGTCTTTCTGCCCCTGTTCACGCTCGAGCAGATGGAAGGCAAGATGTTCCGGCCCCTGGCCCTCACGATGTGCTTCGCCATGCTCGGCTCCCTCCTCGTCTCGTTCACGATCGTTCCGGTTCTCTGCTCCCTTTTTCTGCGAAGAGAACGGCAGAGAGGGGACAATCGGCTCTTGCGAATCCTGAAGCGAGGGTACCTGCCCCTGCTTTCCCGGGCACTGCGCCGACCCCGGGCGACGCTTCTCACGGCAGGGGGACTCCTGGCCGCTTCCCTGCTCTTGGTTCCCCTTGTGGGCACGGAGTTCCTCCCATCCCTGGACGAGGGCGCGATCGCGGTCAACGTGGTGCGGCTGCCGTCCGCCTCGCTCGAGGGCTCGATCGCGGTCGGGACCGAGATGGAGCGTCGGCTGCTGGAAAAGTTTCCGGAGGTCGAGACCGTGGTGACCAAGACCGGCAGGGCCGAGATCTCCGAGGACCCGATGGGCCCGGAGCAGAGCGACCTCATCATCATGCTCCGCCCCGGAAAGGATTGGGGAACCGGCCGGAAGAAGAAATTGACAGAAGCCATCCAGGCAGAGCTGAGCGAGATCCCCGGCCTGCGGCTTTCCTTCTCCCAACCGATCGCCCTGCGGGTCAACGAGCTCATCTCCGGGATCAAGAGCGATCTGGCCGTCAAGGTCTTCGGGCCGGACCTGGAGATCCTTCGGGAGAACGCGAACCGGATGGCCGCCGCCATCGGCGCTTTGCGCGGGGCCGAGGACGTAAAGGTCGAACAGATCGCCGGATTCGCGCAGGTGGAGGTCGTGGTGGATCGCAGGGCAATCGCCCGGTACAAGATCAACGTCTCCGACGTAAACGAGATCATCGAGACCGCGGTGGGAGGCAAGGTCGCCACCACGGTGGTGGAGGGACAGATGCGCTTTGACGTGCTCGTCCGATTCCCTGAGGAGAAGCGCGGCGACATAGGGGCGATCGAGCGAATCCTTGTCCCGTCCCCCGACGGGCCGTACGTACCCCTTGGACAGCTGGCGGCGATCCGCGAGGTGGAGGCGCCGGCTCAGATCAGCCGGGAGAACGGCATGCGGCGTGTCGTGGTGGAGTGCAACATCCGGGGAAGGGACATGGGGAGCTTTGCGGCGGAAGTGAGAGAGGCGATCGGACCGGTCGTCGAGGCGCTGCCGCCCGGCTATTTCGTCGACTTTGGGGGCCAGTTCGAGAATCAGCAGCGCGCGATGAAGCGGCTCGCGGTCGTGGTGCCGGTCTCCATTCTGCTCATCTTCCTCATGCTCTTCTCCGCCTTCGACTCCGCGCGCAGTGCCCTGCTCGTGCTGCTGAACCTTCCCTTCGCCTTGGTCGGGGGCATCCTGGCCATCTTTCTCGCGAAGGTGAACCTCAGTGTTTCCTCCGTCGTCGGGTTCATCGCCCTGTTCGGCATCGCCGTGGAGAACGGAACGGTCCTGGTCGCCTTCTTCAACCAGCTTCGGGCCCAAGGCATGGAGGCCGTCGATGCGGTGAGGGCCGGCTGCGAACTGCGGTTCCGGCCTCTTCTGATGACCGTGCTGACCACGCTTTTCGGTCTCACGCCTCTGCTGTATGCGGGGGGAAGCGGCTCCGAGATCCAGAGGCCTCTGGCAGTGGTCGTCCTGGGCGGCCTTGTCTCTTCGATGTTGCTGACCCTGATCGTGCTTCCCGTTCTCTATTCGATTGTCGAGTCGAGGCGTTGAGCCGGCCTCCGCCCTCATGGGCCATGATCGCTCCCGGACCGGCAAGCAGAAGCTCCTCTTCCTTCCAGGCCGTCACTTCGATTGGGAGCCGGGAGAGGCCCAGTCGAGGTTCGTCTTGACCCGCCCGCCCGGGTTGTCCTTGCCGTCTCGTTCGAAAAAGGTCCGGACCTTGACCTGATCCTGCTGGCCGCGGACCTTGGCGGTGATGAGCCTCTCCCCGAACTGGCCGTTGTCGGAGGGAAGGCCGTCAAACGTGATGGTGACCTTGGCCCCCTTCGATGGCGTGACGGCCTTGCCGGAACCCTGGATATCTTGCGCCCCCCACTCCACATCCTTCTCATCCTTGCCGGGCTCGACTTTGGCTTCTGCGTCAAGGACCGGCTTGCCGCATGGAACACCTGATCGTCGTCCGGCTTGGGCCGTACGATCCGAATCGTCGGCTGCTCTTCCCCGCCAAGATTCCATTTCACGGTCAACGTGGCAGGCCACAGGTTCTGCATGGCCGAGTCCAGGTCCTCCCCCGAGGCCTTCCATACCGGAAGGGTCCTACCGTCAAGAAGCTCCACGGTGTATTCCCCCACGGTTCTCTTGCCGCCGAACCGGCCCTCGATGTAAGTCAGACTACCCAGATCCTCGGCTCCGTCCTTGCCCTGCTTTTCGATCGCGTTCACCCGGGTGCTGAACGAGGTGCCGCCGGCGGGGTGGTCATGGCGGCGAGCTTCCTCTTGAGATCCTCCGGGACGGCGGCGTTGGCCTCCACCAGCCTCACGTCGGGAACGCCGCCGGAGAGATCAAAGGCCCGCCTGAGGACGCGATCGTCCCAGATCGTCTCCAGATCGTTCCTCACGAGCCGCTCCGCTCCCACGGCCTTGGTCACGCCGCCCAGGAGCTTGACCACCCAGCGGTTGCCCATGTTGACGATGAACTGGCTGGTGTACGGATCACGGCTGACTCTCCTCTGCTCCTCGGGAACCGCCCGCCTGCATTCGAGGAGCCATGCCAGGGAGACCATGTCATGGGCCAACAGGGATTCGGAGGCGAGCACGAGGCCGGTAGCGGGCTCGACCACGAACCCCTCGTCCGGCCCGAAGGTGGCCTGCACCTTGTCGGCCACGGTCAGGGTCAGGCGTTGCTTCTCGCGCAGGCTGGTCACCGTGTTCGCCTCGGCCGTCTTTTCCTGGAGCGTGGCGGCGTCGTGGTGGTACTCGAGCCGGGTATCGGTCCGCCAGTAGCCGACCGCGGCCTTCATGCCGAGCGTGGATCCGGCGAGCACATGCCTGCTGCAGCGGGGCAGCAGCACGATGTGATCGACCTCGCGGAGTATCTTGGGCATCATGATCCCGGACTTCCAGTGGGACGCGGAGGCCGGATAGTCCTCAAAGAACGCATCCCAGCCTTGCTCCTCGGGAAGGAGCACCTCGGCCCCGGCCTCCTCGGCCGCCCTGGCCAAACCACAGGATTTCATCAGCTCCCGCGTGCTGCCGCGCATCTTGTCGGGCGAGAGCTTGACGTGTTCGACGCCCGACAGGTCGCTGACCACGATCCGTCTTGCGCCCTTTTCCTTGAGCAGGGATGCCAGCGCCTTCAGCCCGGCCGGGTGGCTCGTGGCCGGGTAGGGATTGCCGGAATTCACCACCGGCTTGATGAGGACCGTATCCCCCCGGGACAGCCAGGAGAAATCGGTGGCCCCTTCGGCCGCCGCACGCACCGCTGCCTGCAGATCGGCTTCGGCCGATTCCCGGAAAACTCCGGCCAGGCTCACCCTGGAACCGGCGGAAGAATCGAGAAGCCTCTCAACCGCCCGGCACAGCCCGGATGGAACGAGCGCCGCCGCCGAAAGCAGGGTCATCCACTCGAGGAATTCGCGACGAGTCATTCGGTCTGCCTCCCTTGAAAAACGACAGCGATCCGGGTGTGGGCCCGACATCCGCCCTCTGATCCCTTTACTTGTACACCCTGCACAGGAAGCCCTTCCATGGCTCGGAGCCCCAGAGGGCATCCGCAGGGCGCGGGTCGAGGAGCAGGCTCGCACTCGATTCCTTCCAGCCGTATTCCGGGGGCTCCCTCTCCGGGAACCACCAGGCGTGCTGCACCGAGACGACGCGCGGATCGATGCCCGGGGAGAGCCTGGCCCGCTGTCGGATCCGCCCGCGCGGAGACTCGATCCAGACCCAGTCGCCCTCCCGGATCGAGAGCCGTCCGGCCGTCTCCGGGTGAATCTCGACGAGAGGGTCCGGGTTTCTCTTCCGCAGGGAGGCCACCTGCCGCAGCTCCGAGTGGAAGAAGGGCTCGATCTTGGCGCCGGTGATCGCGACGAGCGGGTACTGCTCGGCGAGCCCGGGCGTGCTGTACGGGCTCTCCGGGGGCTCGACGTAATCCGGGACCGGATCGAACCCCATCGCCTCGAGGGCCGGGCTTGCGATCTCGAATTTGCCCGAGCCGGTCGGAAAGCCGGCGGTCTCGTGCTTCCTGTAGCGCATCTCCCCTTGCAGCAGCCCGATCTGACTGAAGGCATCGAAATCGAGCCCGGTGCCTTCCAGCACGTAGTCGCACCACTCGCGCACGTCTTTCCAGGGGAAGTCCGCCTCGAGGCCCAGCCGCTTGGCCAGATCGATGAGGATCTTCTTGTCGTCCCGGCACTCGCCGATCTCGGCCACCTTGCGCCGGGCGGCCACGCACCAGATGAAGTGCAGGTCCGCCACGTCGTCCTGCTCGAGCCAGCTCGCGGCGGGCAGCACGATGTCGGCGAGCTGCGCCGTGGGGGTCATGAAGAGGTCTATGCAGCAGGAGAAGTCAATCCTCCTCAGGGCCGCCTCGCCCTTCAGCGGATCGCTGCTCGTGAGCAGCGGGTTCGTGCCCATGATGAGAAGGGCCTTGACAGGGTAGGGCTCCTGCCTGAGGACGGCGTCCCAGAAGACCGGATGGCGGACGCCGGGATTCAGGGGGATGGACTCGCCGTAGCCGAGCTTCTTTCTCGCCGCCTCCGGGGTGATTCGCCCGAGCAGGGTGTTCTCCGGGGCCGCAAAGGGAGAGGTCTGGTACACCTTCGCGGGCGGAACCCAGAAGACATCGCCTCCCGGCACGTCCAGGTTTCCGGTCAGGCCGCGCAGGATCATGAGCGCCCGGGCGGTCTGGAAGCAGTTCGGGCTCTGGTCCAGCCCGTTTCCCCAGAGCATGCAGGCCGGTTTGGTCGTGGCGTACAAGCGGGCCATCTCCCGGATCGTGCCTTCCGGCACCCACGTGATCTCCGCAGCCCTGGCCGGGGTGTATTCCGCCGCCCTCTTCGCGAGCCTCTCGAACCCGATCGAGTGCCTCTCGACGAATTCGCGGTCGTGGAGCTTCTCCTCGATGATCACGTGCATCACGGCCAGGGCAAGGGCGGCGTCGGTGCCGGGCCGGACCTGAACCCAGAGGTCGGCCCCGGCGGCCAAAGCCGTCTTCCGCGGATCCACGACGATGGACCGTGCCCCGCGGCGAAGCGCGCGGGTCACCTGGTGCCCGCACATTCCGTCCGCCGCGCCCGTCTCCGGGATGTTGCAGCCCCAGAGGAGAACACAGGCAGGCTCCTGCCCCCCGAACCCGTAGAAGTCGCAGATCGGCAGGGGCATGCCGCAGGTCACGGCCGAGGCCATCACCCGGGGCAGGTAGCAGGCATGGGAATAGCTCACCACGTTGGGCGTACCGAAGGCGTTCGCGAACCGGAGGCTCAGGAACATGTACGGCCGGCCCGTTCCCAGGGCCAGGGCCACGGACTCGGGGCCGTGCTCGTTCTTGTAACGAAGGAGCCTTTCGGCGACCGTGTCCAGGGCCTCCTCCCAGCCGATCCGGGTCCAGCGGTTCTCTCCCCTTTCCCCCGCCCGCCTGAGGGGATGACGCAGCCGGTCCGGGTGATAGAGAAGCTCGGGCGAAGCCTTGCCCTTGGAACAGATATAGCCCCTGCTCATCGGGTGGTCCGGGTCCCCGGTCACCTTGACCACCCTTCCCTCTTCCATGTGCACGTTCACGCCGCAGACGCCGTGGCACATCCGGCAGATGGATTTCACGACCCGGTCGCCCCTTCGCATGCCGTCACCCCGATCCATCCGCAACGGCCGTGTTCATGACCACGGCCACCGGCCGGTCTTCCGCTCCCCGGTCCACCACTTCCACGCGGGTCAGGGCCGTGTCTTCCGTCAGCCGGACGACCCGGGTGCGGGTCCGGAAGGGCCCTTTCTTTCCCTGCGACAAGTACTGGATCGTCAAATCCCGGGTCGTCATCGGCCTTGCCGCCGCGGCCGCGGCCGCCGACTCGCCGGCCGCATCCGCGAGAACCGCGATCATCCCTCCCTGAAGGGCCCCCAGGCTGTTTCGGACATACGGCCTCATCTCGATCTCCGCAACGCCCGCCCTCTCGTCCAGGAAACGAACGCCCGCCGCATGCCGGTAAGGCTGTCTGAGCCCGGACCCGGGGATCCCGAATTCCACGGTTTCCGCGTTCTCTCTGTCCGGCTCGAACGGAGGCGTATCTTCCCGTCTGGCGAGCCTGGAGAAGGAGATCATGGCGGTGCCGAGCGGGCTCCCGGGCCCACCGGGAGGGACTCCTTGCTCGCGGATGTTCACATCGACGATGACCATGGTTCGGCCGGCACGAATCACTCTGCCCGCCGCCTCGATCGTATCCGGCCCGGGCCGCCCGGTCAGGTGGACCGACAGGCCGGAGGTGGCCATCCAGTCCGGATAGACGACGTGAAAGGTCAGCACGCCGGCGAGCACATCGACCATGGTGGCAACGGCGCCCGCCTGCAGGGAGCCGTCCCGGGCTCGGATCTCAGGCACGGCCGGGGCCCGGAGGACAGCCTTCTGCCGGCCCTGAAGCTCCAGGGATAGGCGCAGGTCCCGCAGGATGTGCTCGCGGGGCGGGTAGGGCTCGGCGCCGGGGCCGCCTTCCCCGTTCTCCTCGATCCCTTCCTTCCTCATCCGTCGCAGAAGTCTCCTTCGGAGAGGTAATCCGGCTGGGTGCCGCAGTCTTGACAGAGCACGTGCGGAAGGCCGGCCAGGCCGGTCTCCGTCATCTGGGTCAGCCATTCCGCAACCGTGTACCCGTTTGTCAGTTCGTCGTAGAACTTCGGGTTGCCCAGGATGGTGTGGTTGCATCCGGGGCTGACATAGTAGCGGAGATTGTCGGCCGTGTTCAGCCGGACCGCCTCGTCGATGATGGCGTACATTTTGGGGTTCCACTCCGGGGCGGTCTCGTTCACGCTCTTCCAGTAGTCCACGCCCTTGAGCAGCAGAGAGACATAGTCCATGTTGAGCATGGCCCAGTAAAAGAAGATCTGGTTGTGGTCCCAGGCCGCCGTGTACGGGGCGATGATGCTGTCGGGGTACTGGTTTGCGATCGCCGCGTACATCTCGCCGGTGCTGAAGTCGGTGAAGTCGTTCGTCCCCTCGATGAATGCGTCCACCTGCCAGGGGAGCTGGAGGTTCCACTGGGTTTGCGCAAGTTCCTTGAACACAGCGTCGTCGTCGGGCATGATCCCGTTTCCGGCGTCCGGGAAGCAGTAGGCCGCGGCCGAAGGAAAGGCGTCCCGCAAGTCCGGGAAGTTGAGGATCGCGCCGTAGGCCCCGGCGCTGCTGCCCGCCACGAAGAGCTTGTCCGGCGGTGTCGTGAAGGTGTCCTGCAGCCATTGCAGCACGACCCGGAAGTTTACCTTGCCCCGGTGGCGTATCCGCCAGCGGTCGAATTCGGGGAGCAGATGAAAGCCCAGGTCGTCCGGGTAGTCGTAGTCGTTCGCACCCACGTGGACGTCGCCCGTGCAATAGGGGATGTAAACGAAATTCCAGTCCCGGAACGGATTCAGGGGATTGTTCACGTCCCCGACGCCGTCGTTTTCTCCAAGCGAGTCGATCGTCGCCCCTACGCCGGTATTCGTCGTGGAGTAGTAGACGCAGTTGATTGTATGCCAGCACGCGCCGCCCCCCTCGAAGTACACAACCAGCTTGTTGACGGAGCCTCCCCTGGCGAAGAAAAAGAACTGGGATTCGCAATCGTCCATGGGGCAGTGCGTGCAGCTCGGCGAGAGGCCCTTGTACGTGAAGTCCGGGTAGTGATCCCGCCAGTCAATCCTGTGCCACCCCTCCGGAATCGGGCTGGAGAAAGGCTCGGTGTCCGGGTCGTTCGAGGCGTTGATCGTTGGGGAGTCATCGCTGCAGCCGAGCAGCACAAAGGAAACAAGAAAGACGGCTGCGGAGATATACTTTCCTCTGGCTCTCATCCGGGCTCCTCCTATCTTGTTCCTCGGTTTTCCCTCAGGGGGAAAAAAAGAGATTCGTACTTTCTGTCTATCATACAGGGCACGATCATGGCAAAGAACATGCCCGACGGGGTGCGCCCCCGCTGTCAAGGTTTGCGCGGCGCGCGGTTCTTTGACAAGACGGCCGGATGCACTTATAAATCAAGGCGATAAAGAGAAACGCCGAGCCGGGAGAACCGGTGCGATGAAAGAATTGCCGAACAAGAGCCGGCCGGAGAAGGGCTTGGCGCGCAGCGCGCCACGCTTGTTGGCGGGCCTTGTTCTGCTCTGCCTGGTTTTCTGCTGGCTCCCCGCCTGCGGTGGCGGTGAGGACGGCCCGGCATCGGCCGACGGAACCGCCTCGGGGCGGCTGCTCGTTCCTCCGAATCACGTGCTCGAGGAGGAACCCAATCAAACGATCGCGCAGGCGCAACGGGTGGAGGAATCCTGGCTCGTCACCGCAGGCGCCTCCAAGGCGGATCCTGGCTATTCCCTGCCCGGGTTTCCGTCCGTAAAGGTAGAGGACCTTTATCGGGTCAGCGCCTCTGAGCGGACACAGGTTGCCCTGACCATCGCAGAAGACAATCTCTACGTCAACGACCTGGACCTTCTTCTGATGGATTCCGGAGGGGGCCTGATCGACGCCTCGGAGGGGACCGTCTCCACGGAGGTGATCGACACGCCCGGGCCCGGCGAGTTCATCGTCGGGGTCCGCGCCTTTCGGGGCTCGAGCGCTTATGCCCTTTCTTTCACCTCCCTGGGCGCCCTGCCGGCCGGTCCCGAGGCACTCCTCCCGGCCAGCGCGGATTTCGTTCCGGGCGAACTGCTGGTGCGGTTGCGGGCCGGGAATCGGGCGGCAGCCGCGGGTATCGATGCGCTTGCCTCCCGCACCGGTCTCGTTCGAAAGCGGTCCCTGCCTGGAGGGGTGGAACTCCTGCGCGTGCCCCGGCCGAGTCCGGCGCCCGGAGACGAGTCCACGCAAGAGAAGCTGCTCCCTAGGAAGGTCGCCCTTTCCACGTTGAAGGCGATGACCCTGGATCGCATCCGAAGGCTTCGGGAGATGCCGGAGATTGAATACGCGGAGCCGAACTTCCTCCGCCGGCCCTTCGTCTCCCCCGAAGATCCCGGGTTCGATCTTCAGTGGCACTACCGGCTGATCAACCTCCCGGAGGCTTGGGACGCGGCGACCGGGTCGGATGAATTCACCGTCGCCGTGCTGGACAGCGGCGTCCTTTCCGGTCACCCGGACCTGGGGGCGCGGCTGACGGACGGTTACGACTTCGTCAGTCAAGCTGCCAATGCCAACGACGGAGACGGAAGGGACCCGGACCCGGAAGACCCCGGTGACGACCCGGAGGGCCAGAGCAGCTCGTTTCACGGCACCCACGTGGCTGGAACCGTGGGCGCCGTGACGAACAACAGCCTCGGCGTGGCCGGGGTCACGTGGAACACGAGGATCATGCCCCTGCGCGTGCTGGGCGTCGACGGGGGCGCGGACGCCGACATCGCGCAGGCCATCCGTTACGCGGCCCGCCTCACCAACGCCTCCGGCAGGCTGCCGGCAAGGGCCGCGGATATCGTGAACCTGAGCTTCGGGGGCTTCGGGTTCAGCCAGACCCTGCAGGACGCGGTGTCGGATGCAAGGGCCGAGGGATTGATCCTTGTGGCCGCGGCAGGGAACGAGGGCACCCGGCTCGCCACCTACCCGGCAGCCCTGGAAGGCGTGATCTCCGTGTCTGCGGTGGACATCAACCTGCAGAAGGCCGGCTACTCCAGTTTCGGCCCTACCATCGATGTCGCAGCGCCCGGCGGCGACATGAGCGTGGACCTGAACGGAGACGGCTTCGGTGACGGCATCCTGAGCACGCTGGGAAACGACCGGGGCGAGCACTTCTACCGTTTCTACCAGGGAACCTCCATGGCGGCCCCGCACGTGGCAGGGGTCCTGGCCCTCATGCTCGCCGCCAACCCGGATCTGACGCCTACGGATATCGACCGACTCCTGGCCGGAACCCACCCGGACACGACGGTGCGCATTACGCACGACCTGGGACCGGCCGGAAGGGACGACCTGTTCGGAAACGGGCTGATCGATGCCGCGCAGGCCGTTCTCGCCGCGCAGTCCATCCCGGGCGGGGCCGGCGTAACCCCTTCCGGATCGATCCTCGCCGTTTCGACGAGCGTGCTCAATTTCGATAACTTTCTGGACCAGCTTTCGTTCAAGGTCACGAACGCCGGCATCGGAACGCTGCGCGTCTCCCGCGTTACGGAAGATGCCTCGTGGCTGACCCTGACCCCCCTTTCCGGGACGGCGCCGCTCGCCGTCCGGGCTTCCGTGGACCGGACAGGTCTGGCGGACGGGGAGCACACGGCGACGATCTGGGTCTCTTCGGACGCGACGCAGGGAACGCAAGACACGTCGATTCGAGTCGAGATGCGGGTGGGCGGAAGAACCCTGGGAGACGTGGGCCGGGTATTCGTCCTCGTGCTCGACCCTGCATCTTCGGATACGGTCGCAGAGGCCGAAACCGACGCGAGGCGGGGCTACCTCTTCACGACGACGCCGGTCGCGCCGGGCAAGTATCAGATCATCGCCGGTACGGACCTGGACAATGACGGGTTCATCTGCGACATCGAGGACGCATGCGGGTTTGCGGCCGAGCCGGTGGCCATCCGGCCCGGACAGGAGGCCTCGGCCATCGATTTCGTCGTGAGCACCATCGCCTCCCCTCAGGCCGCAGGCGGCGGGTCCGGATCGCCGGGACGGGAACGGTTCCAAAGGCTCCGCTGATTCCGCGCACGCCACCCGACGGCCGTTTTCCCTTTATCAGCGAAACGATCGAATGCTGTCAACCCGTCGCAACCAGTCGGCGTTAGGCTATTGTTTTACAATTTGCTTCACGGTGGGTCTTCTCCCACGCAGCCTGGGTCAGACTTTCGGAAAAGTGCAAAAGGAAAGCCTGACCCCTCATGGTGCCGGTTGGGGTCCAGGCCGGGAGCCAACAGCCAAGAGCTAATAGCTAACGGCTTACGGTTCTCGTACCAGACTGTGCCCTGTCCAGGTTGACCTCCCGTGGATCATGCTTACCTTTCCAACCGATTGAGATGTAAGGATTCTTTTGGGCGAGGAACATGAACAACAAAGACTTCTACAAGATCCTGGGCGTGACGAGGAGCGCCACCCAGGAGGAAATCAAGAAGGCCTACAAACAGCTGGCGAAGAAGTTTCACCCGGATCGCAATCCCGGCAACAAGGCCGCAGAGGACCGGTTCAAGGAGATTTCCGAGGCGTACCAGTTTCTCTCCGACCCGGAAAAGCGAAGGCAGTACGACGCCTTCGGGCGAACAGGCTTTCAGGGGGACCCGGGCTTCCGCGGCCGGGCACAGCCGACGGGCGAGGGCTGGAGCTATACGTGGTCTTCCGGTCCCGGGGCAGAGGGCTTCGACTTCCAGGATCTCTTCAGTCAGATCTTTGGGAAGGGCGCCAGGTCCCGGCGGCCCGGCGACGAGTTCGAATTTGCAGGGGGAGCCCCCTTCGGGGCCGGAGCGGGTGCGCATGATTTCGGCTTTGACTTCGACCTAGGCCCGCAGCAGGGCCGCGACGTGGAGGCGGAAATCACGATCCGCTTCGAAGAAGCGGTCCTGGGCGGAACGCAGCGGATCTCGCTGCCGAGGCAAGGCCCCTGCTCCGCATGCGGCGGTACGGGAACGAAGCGAGGCGGCGCCTGGGCGCAGTGCGGGGCCTGCGGCGGAAGCGGACGGAAGCGGGTGGCCAACGTAGGGACAGACTTCACGGTCGTGTGCAGCGCATGCAACGGCCGGGGCCGTCTGTACACCGAGCCGTGCCCGGGATGCGGAGGGTCCGGCAGATCGGCCGGTCCGGAGACGCTGAGCGTGAAGATTCCTCCCGGCGTGAGCGACGGAGGAAGGCTCCGCATTCCCGGCAAGGGCGAAACCGGGCCCGACGGAAGGCCTGGGGATCTGTACCTCCGAATCCACGTGACCCCGCACAGGTATTTCCGTCGCGAAGGCAAGGACCTTCACCTGGATCTGCCCGTTACGGTGAGCGAGGCCGCCCTGGGCGCGAGGGTCGAGGTGCCCACGCTGGACGGCAAGGCCACGCTGGCCATCCCGCCGGGGACCCAGAGCGGTTCGAAGCTTCGCATGAGGGGCAAGGGCGCCCCGGATCCCAAGGGGGGCCCGAGAGGCGACATGTACGTTCACTGTCAGATCGTGGTTCCCAAGGCGCGGGACGCAAGGGCAAGGAAGGTGTTCGAACAGTTGAAAGAAATGGAGATCGACCCCAGGGTGGGGATGTTCTAGCAAGATTCGCCGGGACAGGCCGGAAAGGAGCTTGAGGATGCGGATCCCGATCACGATAAGCGGCAGACAAGAGCCCCTGCGAAGGGAAGCGGAGCCTTTGGGCGTGAACGCCCGCCCATCGGACGAATACGGCTATCCGAGGAGGCGGGCCGGGAGTGGGTTCCCGGAGCCCCTGGGCGGAGGCCGTCGTACAAACCTGGCCCCGGAACTGCGGCCCGATGAAGAGGAAGACAACGATGAAGACGGCCGCTTGAGGGACGATGCGCCAGAAGAGTCCCTGGAATCGAGGGATCGAGACCGACAGCGAGTCCACCCCGGCGCCGAAGACACGAACGAGAACTGGAGGGACCGCTACGCCCGCTTGAGCGCCGATTTCGACAATTACAAGAGGCATGCCCAGGCGCAGAAGGAGCAGTTTTCGGCACTCGGAAAAGAGGCGGTGCTGGAGGACGTATTCCCTCTGGTGGAGCACATGGAGCGGGCCATCCGGGCCGCCAGGGACGCGCAGAGCGGAGATGGCATCCTCCAAGGCCTCGAGATGGTGTACAAAGAGCTGCTTGCACTCCTTGACAGGCACGGCGTCAAGAGGGTCGAGACGGTCGGCAACCCCTTCAATCCGGAGATCCACGAGGCCGTGGCCGTGACCCCTGGTGATCACCACCCGGCAAACACGGTTGTGGAGGAAATCAGGGCGGGCTTCGTGAGGAACGGAAAACTCCTGCGACCCGCCTCCGTTCTCGTCGCCAAGTAACTGGAGGCTATCCCGGAAGACCCCTCTGCTGCGTCGGCGCGCCCATCATCCCCGGCTCCCGCCGGGACAGGCTGCGACCCGTTACGGCTGCGCTCGATGCAGGAAGAAGGACGGGACCTCCCGGCTATTGCTGTTTCTTCAGGAGCTCTTTCTTGGCCTTTTCATACTCCCTTTCGGTGATCGCGCCCTTCTCGTAGGCTGCCTGAAGATCCTGCAACTCCTGGCCCAGCGTAGCGTTGGACTGCTGGACCTGGGCGCCTCCGCCTCCGCAACCCACGGCCAGTCCTCCCACCAGGATCGTAAAAAGCACAAGGCCCACAACAGAAACTCTCGCAATACGCATTCCCCCCTCCTCCTCTTCTTGGGTTCGCATGCAATTCCGGATCCTCGGATCGATCTTCGTGACAATGCACAGATGCAGCGCACCACCTCTCGGATTCCGTACGGGCGTCCTGCGATGGAATAATCTCCCGCCCGCGGGGCAACGGGCCAAGGAGATTCGGAATATCTCCTGCACGGTATGCGGGCATACTACTGCATGTAGAATCTGACCTCAATGAAAAACGTGAAGGGGTAGGTTCCGTACTCACTGTTCAGGATGACTTGCCCGGGCGCCGGCCCTCCCGCCGACACGAAGAACGTGGGGGCCTCACCCAGCGGGATCGTGCAGCCCGCCGTGGCGACCGCGTTGTCGGCCACCGAGTACTCGAGGACCGGGTTCAGGATCGCGGAAGGATCCGTCAGGTTGACCAGGACATTGAACATCGCCGTGAGGATCGGAAAGACCTCGTAGCCGGCCCCGAGGCCCAGGTTGTGGCGGCCGAGCAGCAACGTGCCCCGAGAGAGCGGCCTGTTGTCCAGCAGGACTTGGTTCAGGCCCTCCGGATTGGCGGCACCGACACCGTAGTAGTAGTACTCGCCCAACAGGTACGGACCCTTGCCCGGAAAACGGTAGTCCAGACCGATCAGCAGGTCGAGATAGTCGGACCTGTCTCGCACGTGATTGAACAGAACCTCGCCGTGGAGCCCGATTCCCGTGCCGCCCAGGTCTCCGGCGAAGTCGCCGCCGCCCACGGCGTCGGTCTGCACCCAGCCCCCGAGGACGGAAACATCGTAGTCCTTGACCAGCGTTTTGAGTTTTCCCATACCGGCGGAGCGGTCCGGATCCGCTTCCCGGCCGAAGGCCCAGACGAGCTCGGCCTGGGTGAGATCCCCCAGGGCGAGAAGCAGGCGGGCAGCGTCGTTTCCGGCCTTGAACTCCCTGTCCACCTGAAGGGGGGCGAAGGGGCTGAACAGGTCGGTGGGCTGCCAGAACCGGCCGGTCCCCCACGTGATCGCCTGCCTGCCGAAGATGAGGTCCAGCTTCGAAACGGAAAAGGTCGCCGCCAATCTGTCGAGTTCGTGGACCCAGAGGAAGTCGTCCGTCTCTTCCAGTTCCCAGGCCAGCCGGGTGGTCCGGTATATGCTTCCCTTGTCGGTCACGGGCAGAGCCCCGGAGAGGCCGGAGGCCTTCGAAAGCGGGTTCACAAAGGCCCAGTGCTGATAGTGGACCTCCAGGGCAACCGACTCCGATGCCCCGATGCCGAGCATCAACCGGCCTCGCGTGAAATCCGAAACCTGCGTCCGGTCCTCCTCGAACGGAATCTCGTAGGTCCGGTTTCCCAGGAAGAGGTTCTTGAACGTTGCTCCCAGGTCCGCATGGGCCGAGCCCGAGCGAGCCAGTTCCCTGGCGCCGGCCCCTGAAGGAAGGTGCATGGCAAGACTGACGAGAAGGGGAACGAGCAACCGTCGATTCGGCCCTGCCTGGGAAACGGCCCTCACGGCCCCTCCTCTCTCCTTTCGCGGACCTCCGTCTGCGAGGAAGGGCCGGCTCTGACCTCCAGGATCTCTCCGTCCCGGAGCTTGACCGTCCGCGTGGCGCGCTCCATCACCAGGGGGTCGTGGGTGGAAAAAAGGAAGGTGGTGCCCTCCCGGCGGTTCAGTTCGTGCATGAGATCGAGCAGGGATGCCGCCGTCCGGGTGTCCAGATTCGCGGTCGGCTCGTCGGCCAGGACGATCCTCGGCCCGGCCGCGATGGCCCGCGCCACGGCCACGCGCTGCTGCTGCCCGCCGCTCAGCTCATAAGGCCGCCGGTTCTCCATCCCCTCCAGGCCGACCGCCTTCAGGAGGCGAAGGACCCGCTCCCTTCTTTCCTTTTCTCGGACGCCTTGGAGGAGAAGGACGAATTCCGTGTTCTCGTACACCGACAGAACGGGAATCAGGTTGTAGGCCTGGAACACGAAGCCGATGTGGTGGAGCCTGAACCGGCTGCGTTCCCCCTTGCCCAGGCCGCTCACCTCGGTCCCGTCCAGCCAGATCCTGCCCCGGTCCGGGCTGTCCAGCCCGCCCACGAGGTTGAGAAGCGTCGTCTTCCCCGACCCGGAGGGGCCGACCAGGGCCGTGAACTCCCCCCGCTCGACCGTGAGGGTCACCCCTTTCAGTGCGGGCACCTCCACCGCGCCCTGCCGGTAGATCCTCCAGACCTCTTCCGTGCGAATGATGACCCCCATGCAGCCCCCTGCCTTCTTTTCGGCCGGATCGCTCCGGCAAGGATGCAATGCCGGCCTCTGCGGGCTTCGCCCTTCTCCCCGCTACTTGAATTTCGTGACGGCGCGAATCGGATCCACGCGGGCCGCACGAATCGCCGGGTAGATCCCCACGGCCAGGGTGACCCCGAAAACGATCCCCACCAGAATCAGAGCGCGCATGGGTGCCAACTCGGAATACATGACCGGATCAAACACCGCCCCGGCCATCGTGAGCTGCTCCCTGCTTGCGAACCCCATGTCGAGCCCGTGCTCCGCAAGGTAGAGATGCGCGCCGAACCCGAGCACGGCCCCCACACCGAGCGCGACGAGAGACAGCAGGATCGTCTCGAGCACGATGAGGCCGAGCAGGCGCCGCGGCTCCATGCCCAGGGCCGTCATCAGCCCGAACTCCCTCGTTCGCTCGAGCACGCTCATCAGGATGGTATTCAAAATGCCGAGGGCCACAACAACCAGGATGATGCCCATGAAGATGTAGTTGCCCGCATTGTCCATCTGCACGAAGAGCACCAGGTCCGGCATCACCTCCTCCCAATCGAACAAGGCGGCCTCCGGGGCCGCAACCAGGGGCTCGATCCGTTCCCGGATGCGGGTCTGATGCTTCTCGTTCTCCAGAAAAACCGCAAGCTGCGTGGCTCCCTCGGAGACGCCCAGCAAGGACCGCGCAAGGGGCAGGCTCACCTGGGCGAGGTACCCGTCCATTTCGCTGATGCCGGTCCGGAAGATCCCCTGCACCCTGACAAGCTGGCTCGATATCTGCCCCGAGGCATCCTGTGCGGTCACCACCGCCTTGCATCCCACCGAGGCCCTGAGCCTGCGGGCCAGATCCTCCCCGATGAGAACCCCCCTTTTCCCCCCGTCCCCCAGGTAACTCCCCTCGACGATCATCGGCTCGAGCGTCAGCCGGGTCATGTCCGAGGAAGGATCCATCCCCACGATCGCCGCGCCGGAGGAGTTCTCCGCCGTGTAGATCAGCCCGGTCACGATGATCCGCTCCGAGACGTTCCGGACGCCGGGCAGTTCCCGGATCCTTGCCGCCAGCGCGGCGGCATCTGCCACGAGCTTGTCGTTCGAGGGCTCGGCCGGATAGTCCCTGTGCTGCACCGTGAGGTTGCCCGAGCCGAGCCGGACTGCGTTTCGGATCATCTGGTTGTGGAAGCCGTCTCCAAGGCCGAGGGAGATCAGGGCCAGGGCAAACCCGACCGAGATCATCGTCAGGGTGATGAGCGTGCGCCTCCGGGCCTTCCAGAGGCTCCGCCATGCGAGCTTGAGCAGAATCGCATGCCTCCTATGTTCTCATGGCCTCGACCGGCTTGAGCCTCGCGGCCTTTGCAGCCGGGTAGAGCCCCGCCAGCCCGGATATGAGGATCATGATTCCCATGCACTGGGCCATGCCCCACGGCCACAGGGCGGCGCGGAGCACGTTTTCAAAGGCGAACCCGGTGTACTCGAAGCCTTCGCCGAACAGCCCGGTCAGGTCCCAACCCCTGACCGCCAGCCGCCGGCTCCACAGAAGCCCCAGGCCCAGGCCGAGGGCCTCGCCGACGCCGGCGAGCATCAGGGTCTCGTACAGAATCAGGCGGACCATCCTCGCAGGCTTCAGGCCGACGGCCATCATCAGGCCGAGTTCGTACATCCGCTCGAATACGGCCATGAGCATGGTGTTCAGAATCCCCAGGCTGGCGATCGAAAAGATGATCACCAGCATGATGGTGGTCCAGGCCCTGCTCAGCGCCAGGGCCTCCCGGAGCGCCGGGGCGATTTCCTTCCAGGAGCGCACCTCACAGCCTGCCCCGCCGAGGAGCGAGGCGATCCGGGGCTTGTAGAGGCCTGCCTCCATTGCGTTCGGGGTCCGGACCGCCACCTCGTGGATGCGGCCCGGAAGCACGAGCAGCTCGGCGAAGTCGTCCAGCGACACGATGAGCGTGCTGCGGTCGGTCGCCTCGTCCAGGGCCTTGAGCACCCCCACGACCCGGAAGAGATCGTTCCCCAGGCTTCCGTCCGCGGCCTGGGTGATCAGGGCGATCTGGCTTCCGGGCCGCGCATTCAAGGTCCGGGCGATCTTCCTTCCCAGGACGATCGTCTTCTTCTCGGACGGACGCAGGTAGTGACCCTCGAGCATGTGTTTCCAGAGATCCGTGACCTCCCGCTCCCGCTGCGGATCGATTCCTCGGATCAGGACGCCCGCCGACTGCTCGCCGAGGCTTGCCAGGCCGAAGGCATAGGCCCGGGGCGCCGCTCGGAAGGGGCCGTCCTCGAATCGATCGAGAATCGACAGGGGCAGGGTATCCTGCAGCCCCTTGTCCTCGTAATACCCCTTCGCATGGACCTGCACGTGACCGAGGGATCGGTCCGCGGCATATCCGACCATCTGACGGTTCATCCCCTCCATCATGTTCGTGGCCACGATCATCAGGGTCAGGCTGAAGGCCATGGCGCTCAGCGTGATCAGGGACCTCCGCGGATTCCGCCAGATGTTGCGCCACGCCATTCTCATCAGCATGCCGGGGCCTTTCGAGTGCGCGTTTCCGGCCTGGGGCTTCTCTACCCTGTCTTCTGGAGCGATCGAAGGCTGAACAGGTCGGCGTCCAGGTCCACATCGAAGGCGATGTCCAGATACCTCACGCGCGTCATCTCCCCGGGCTTGTCCAGGGGCTGCATCGTGAGCACGGTCGGTATCGTTCGACCGCCCATCTCCCGGATCTCGCTGAAGACGAGCCGGCGCACCGCCCGGCCGTCTTCGTCGAAGTAGGTCATCTCGAGCGGGATGCAATCCTCGGCCCGGATGATCGAGACGATCTTCCCCCAGACCACCGGGGCCTCGGGCCTGGGGTGGAGGGTCAACTCCAGGATCTTCGTGCCGTCCCGTTCTCCCTCGAAGGAGATCTTGGTGTCATAGTCCGTCGCAAACCGGCTTTCCTTGACGAGATCGTCGTTCGTGAAATGGCTCCCCATCCACGAGCCGAGCATCATCGAGGCCGGAAGCTTCGTGACCCGCTTGATCTTGGGGAGGTAGTTCCAGATGTTGTTTTCCACTTTCAGGGTGGCGACACCCTCCTCCTTGGCCGGGTAGGTGATCCGGATGAGCGATCGCTCCATCCCCTCGGTGAACACATTCATGCGCAGGGTGCGGCTCCAGTGGGCGGTCACCACCTCCATTTCCATGTTGCCCTCCGAGGTCGACCCGCGCCAGAGTTGGTCGACCTTGTCCAGGATCTCCCGGACGCGCGCGGCCTCGGAGGCAGCATCGGTCGGCGCGGCATGCCCTGCATGCCCCCGGGCCAGGACGGCACCGAGCAGAAGCAAAAGGATCGGCAGGGCGGCGCACCGGAGGCGGCTTCGTCTTAGCGTCGTCATCGTACCCTCCGAAACGTTGCTTGAAAGACTAGAACTTATCAGTCTATAATCCAGTAGACAACCTCACTCGCACCGGAGGCGGGCCATGAAGAAACTTCTTTCGATTCTCCTCCTCTGTCTGTCGCTGGCCGCATTTCCCGCGGGCAACCTCAAGGCCGTTAACCTCAACGAATACGGGGACCTCTTCCACGCGGTCCTGAACAACATGCTCGACAACTATGCCTGGGAGCTCGACGATCAGGGCAACCCGATCATCGGGAACTGGGACCTGGACGAGATGTACGATTCCACGCTCTTCGCCCCGGACATCCTCTACCGGCTCGCCAGGGACCCGGACTACGGGGACACGGCGGCCCGGCAGCGGTTGTGGGTGATGGCCGAGCAGACGATCGAGTACGAGCTGGGCAAGCTCGGCGAGTATCTCCTCGGGGACGACTCGGTCATGCTCGAGGCCTTCGCAGGCGCTCCTTGCCTCATCGATGCATACCGTGAGACGAGAAAGAGCGCCTACAACCTGCTCCTCACGGTGGCCCTGAGCATGGTCCAGGGAATCATCGCCGAGGATCCGAACTTCCTGGGCGATTACATGGGCTACGTGTGCGCCAACGGCCTGGTGGGATTCTACGCCCTCTACTTTGCGGACATCCAGGGGCACATGACGGGATATATCGCGCAGGGCATCGGGCTCGAGGCGATCGATGACGCGGTCGCGAAGTACTGGGACCCCGTCGAGGAGCGTTTCTGGCCGATCTACAACCTCTACGAAAACGGCTGGATGCTCATGGGGCTCGCTTACGCCTACGGCATCACGGGCGACGTGGACTACAAGTACATGGCCGACGCAGTGATGGCCGAGATCGACACCAACCTCTGGGACGACGAGACGGGCGACGGCGGGTACTGGGAGTATGAAGACTACATGTACAAGCCCGAGCTGGGCCCCTGGAAGAAGCTTTCCACCCACGAGCGGATCGCCCGGGCCATGCTGCACTGGTTCGAGTTCACCGGGGACCCCGCCTACCTCGATCAGGCGAGGAAAATGCTCGACTACGTGGAGGGACACCTTTGCGCAGAGGATTGCTACCGGCCGGGCGAGACGGTCTGCTACCATCACTGGACCGTCGTCTCCGGGCTCCCGCACCTGATCTCCGACCCCAATGATCCCGGCTACGACCCCTATTACGAGCACCCCTTCTGCACGGGCTGCAATTTCAATCTCCTGATCGACATCTATCTGCTGAACAAGTTCGTCCAGGAATCCGGCCTGTACCCCCGGCCGGCAGGCCCTTGCGGCACGATGGTGACGGGCACGGCATCCGTGTCGTCCCAGGCCCTGGCGGCGATGCTGCTGCTCTCCCTGCCCGCCCTGTTCATCCCTGCCCTGAGGCGGTCCGTGAGAGGTCGGCGCAAGGGCTGACCGGGCGCGGCGGCGGAAGTGGGCCTCACAGCAACGGTTCCGGCCGGGTCGTAATGACCGCAAGGGAAGATGGGGAGGCCGCCATGCACGTCTTTGTGGAGCTCTGGAACGCCCGGCCGGAGTGGCTCGCCCTCTCCGGGCAGGAACGGGACGAATACCTCCGGCAGGTGGGGACCGGGATGCAGGAACTGGCCGGGGCGGGAATCGAGGCGGTCTGCTGGGCGGCCAACGACCCGGACACCTCGCACCGCTGCGGGTACGATTACATCGCGGTCTGGAAGATGCCCGACGAGAAGGCGGTGAAGCTCTTCGAAGATACGGTGGAGCGGGCCGGCTGGTACCGCTACTTCGAACAGGTCAACGCCCGCGGCACGTTCGCGACCCCGGAGCAGATTCTCGGCCGGATCCGGACGCTATGACGGACCTGGTCCGCATCACCGCCGATCTGGTCGCGGACCTCCGGCCTCTTCGCTTCGGACCGCCCATCTCGCACGTCTACAATCCCTTGGAATACGCCGGCAGGACCTACAGGCAGTATCTCAGGCTTTACGGAGGCCGGCCCAAAGAGGTCCTTCTGGTGGGGATGAACCCGGGCCCCTGGGGCATGGCCCAGACCGGGGTCCCTTTCGGCGAGGTGAAGGCCGTCCGGGACTGGCTGGGGATCCAGGCGCCGGTCGGCAGCCCCCCGGACGTGCACCCGAAGCGGCCGGTTCAGGGCTTTGGCTGCCTACGGAGCGAGGTCAGCGGCAGGCGGCTCTGGGGCTGGGCCGCAAAGGCCTTCGGCACTCCCGAGAGCTTCTTCTCCCGCTTCTTCGTGGCCAACTACTGCCCGCTCGTGTTCTACGAGTCAGACGGCAGGAACCGCACGCCGGACCAGCTCCCCCTGGCCCGGAGGATACCCCTCCTCGCGGCGTGCGACCGGGCCCTGCGCCGGACCGTGGAGTGGCTCGAGCCCGCTCACGTCATGGGCGTGGGCCGTTTCGCAGAGGCGCGCGCCCGCAAGGCCCTGGCCGGACTCGACGTCAAGGTCGGCAGGATCTCCCACCCCAGCCCGGCGAGTCCGGCGGCCAACCGGGGATGGGAGGCCCTGATCGCCAGGGAATTCGCGGCCCAGGGCATCCGCCTGTAGCCGACGTTTCCACGCCCGCCCTTTGCCCGTAGGTCTGGACTCGAACGCGGGCAGTTTGGCCCTCTTTGTCATTCCGGAGGAGCCCGCGGAGCGGGCGACATCCGGAATCCAGTCCCGGTTCCCCGTCCTCGCACGGGGTGATCGGGGACAGGCAGGGCTGGCCCTGGGAAATGTCGGCGCGGAGAAGGGGACGGGCATCCATCCGGGCAAGGGGAAGATCGCAGACAAAAAAAACCCCGCGCTGCCCTGGGAATGGAGGAGGCGGCACGGGATCAGGAGTCGAACGACTTCTCTAGATGACGGTCACGTCGCTTGCGGCGGGTCCTTTTTCTCCCTTGGTAACCACGAACTCAACTCGGTCGCCTTCATTGAGGGTCTTGAACCCTTGCCCGTTGATTGCCTTGTGGTGCACGAAAACATCGCCGTCACCGGATTCCCGTGAGATGAACCCGTAGCCCTTGCTTGCGTTGAACCATTTTACGGTTCCTCTTTCTTTGCTCATACTGCGACAACCTCTTTCCAATCATTGAGTGTTTGCTCTGCGTGGTTCCTCTGGAAGTCCCGTTCCGTTCCCACATAAAAAAACCGCCCAGACTGGTAAATCCGAGCGGTAGACTTCATGCCTCAAGAACAGAACTTACCATACCTGATTGTTATTTATACGACAGTTTCCATCGTTTGTCAAGCTGTCATCCGTACAGGGGGCCGCACGACAGGATTGCCGCAGAAACAACCGCTGTATCTTTTCCCTCCTGCATGTGGTATTCTGGTTGTTGTTCGTTTCCGGAGTCCCGGATGGCCAGGCAGATCCTCTCCACGCCCCGCCGACAATCCCATGCTACCGGATAGAGGCGGCGGTCCACCGGCAACCCACCGTTTTCGCAGCATCTCGAACCTCGCCGGATCAGAAGTCGAGGCGCGGAGCCCTCTCGGTTTCCTGCATCCATCGACACAGAGGGAGTCCCATGTCGGAAGATCATTCCAACAGGCCATCCACTCCGTTCGCGAAGCGCTCCACAAGCTCCGGACATTCTGCAAGACATGCCGGGCAGGCCGCCGATCCGGCGGCACAACCCCATGCTCCTGCGGTTGAACCCTGCGTATCCTTCGCCCGGTTGAACCTCTCGCCGGCCTTGTTGCGGGCTGCGCAGAGAATGGGCTATGCGAGGCCGACCCCCATCCAGCACCGGGCGATCCCGCTGCTTCTGGATGGCCGCGACCTGCTGGCCTCGGCCGCCACCGGAAGCGGCAAGACGGCCGCCTTTCTGCTCCCGATCCTCCACCGGCTGCAGGACAGGCCCCGCGGCAGCACCCGCGCGCTGGTAATCACGCCGACTCGCGAACTGGCCGCGCAGATCCTCGAGCACTTCCAGGCGCTTTCCGCGGGCACCGGAATCGGGGCCGCAACCGTCCATGGGGGCGTAGCTCCTGCCCCCCAGATGAAGGCGTTCCAAGCCGGCGCGGACGTGATCATCGCAACGCCGGGCCGTCTGCTGGACCATTTCCGGAATTCCTACGCGAAGCTGGGCGGGCTGGAGTTCCTCGTCCTGGACGAGGCGGACCGGATGCTGGACATGGGCTTCCTGCCCGACGTCCGCCGGATCCTGACCCATCTCCCCAGGGAGCGGCAAACCCTGCTTTTCTCCGCCACCCTGCCTGCGCCCATCGTGGATCTGGCCCGGCAGTTGCTTCGCGATCCTGCCGCCATCCACATCGAGCCCAAGCCGACACCGGCTCAGGGTATCACGCACCGCGCCTATGCAGTACCGCCGCAGCTCAAGACCCACCTGCTTCTGGAGATCTTGAGGCAGGAGGCACCCGCCCGGGTCCTGGTCTTCACGCGCACCCGGCACCGCGCCAACCGCCTGGCGGACTTTCTCGACCGACACGGCGTTTCTTGCGGCCGAATCCACGGCAGCCGCAGCCAGGCCCAGCGAACCGAGGCCTTGGCGGGATTCAGGAAGGGCCGGTTCCAGGTTCTGGTGGCCACGGACATCGCCGCTCGCGGGCTTGACGTGGTGGCGCTCGACCTGGTGGTGAATTTCGACGTCCCGGCTGCCGGGGAGGACTACATCCACCGTGTCGGCCGCACGGCCCGGGCGGAGGCCACCGGGAACGCGTACACGCTGGTTGCCCCCGAGGAGGAAGATGGCCTTCGCGCCATCGAGCAGGGCATCGGCCGACGCATCCCGCGCAACACATTGCCCGGCTTCAACTACCGACAGAGGTCCGAGGGCCGGTCGGAGGAGGTCACGCCGGCCGAGCGTCTCGCACGCACGCGCTCCGGCAGGCCTGAGGAGCGATCCCAAGCCCCCTCCAAGGAGGGGTTGCAATCGAAAAAGGCCGGCCGGGTTGGACCGCAAATCGCGCTTGCCGGGCCAAGGGCACAGACCCCCGCAGCCCACCGTTCGAGGGTGAGACCGCCTTCACGCAGATCACGTCCCGCCGTCAATCGCCCTCCTCCTCGATGCAGGGGCAACCGCCCTTGAAGGGGCTACAGGAAAGGATATTTCCATATGGCAAAACGAAACCGCCAGACCTTCCGGAAGCGCGAGCGGGAGATGGCCAAGAAGCAGAAGAGACAGGACAAGGTTGAACGCCTCGCCGATCGGAAGGCGGACCGCGCGTCCGCAGCCGATCCGACCGGAGTCGATAAGGCTCCCGTCGACGGCGCGGGGGAGATCCCAACGGAGGGGTGACGAGAAGAAGAAGGCCTCCTCTTCGTCTGCTTTTTCGTTGACACCGGCAAGCCCGTTTTCCTATGCTGGTCCTGGCGCCGGGCGATGGGTCGCTTGGGGCACGGCCCCTGCGGGCCCCGGCATCCCCGCGCAGGGGCGAACGCCTCCTGACAAGCATTCGGAAAGGAGATCGCCATGCGTTTTCTGATCATCGCTATCGGGCTCATTCTCCAGGTCCTCTGTCTGCCCGGCCTTTCCCGGGCCGGCCTCACGGGCGAAGAGAAGGCCTGGGTCGAAAAGGCCAAGACCTACGAACAGGAAGGCTGGATCTACCTCTACGTGGAGGGAAAGCCTTTCGAGATCGGTTTCCAGAACGGCTACCTCCTGGCCAAGCACATCGACGAGACGATCGAGATCATCGCCTACTACCTGAAGAACTCCACGGAGAAGGAGTGGAGTTTCTACCGCGAGGCGGCCGAGAGGATGTTCTGGCCCAGGATGGAGCCCCGATACCGGGACGAGATCAACGGCATCGTGGCCGGGATGAACAAGGCCGGGGTCAAGAAGTACGACGCGATCGACCTGACCGCCTTCAACGGCTGGATCGACCTGGCCTGGTACTACCTGCCCACGACCCAGGCGCACGGCTCGTGCAGCGCCTTCATCGCCACGGGCAACGCCACCACCGACGGCCGGATCGTGCTCGCTCACAACCTCTGGTACGAGTACATGTTCTGCCGGAAATGGAACGTCATCCTGGACCTGAACCCGGACGAGGGGCACCGGCTGATCACCCAGGCCTTTCCCGGCTGGATCTTCGGCGGAACGGACTTCTGGATCAACAGCGCCGGGCTCGTCGTGGCCGAGACGACCATGAGCGGTTTCGCGGGCTTCGATCCCGAGGGGATCCCGGAATTCCACAGGATCCGCAAGGCCCTCCAGTACGCCGACTCCATCGACGGCTTCGCCGCGATCATGCTTGCGGGCAACAACGGCGGGTATGCGAACGACTGGCTGATCGGCGACATCAAGACCGGCGAGATCGCGCGTCTCGAGCTCGCTCTCAAGAATCCGCACCTCTGGCGTACCTTCGACGGCTATTACACGGGCTCGAACGTTGCCCAGAGCCCCAAGGTCCGGGCCGAGGAGGCCACCGGCATGGACTACAACGACATGGCCTCCTCACCGAACGGCCGCTGGGCGAGATGGCAGGAGCGCATGCGCCAGTACTATGGAAGGCTGGACTGCGAAACGGCCAAGAAGCTCTTGGCGGACCATTACGACACTTACGAGGAGGCCTACAACCCCTCCTCCCGGACCCTCTGCGGACACGTCGAATACGATCCGTACGGCCTGCCCGAGTGGGGCTGGGGCCCCTTCTACCCCGGCGGGGCCATCGACGCCAAGGTCACCGACTCGGACCTGGCCTCGCAGATGAAATTCCACGCCAAGTTCGGCCACTCCTGCGAGATCCCGTTCCTGGCCAAGCCCTTTCTTCAGGCCCACCCCGAATACACATGGCAGGAGCCCTATCTCAAGGACTTCCCCTCGTTCCCCTGGACCACGTTCAAGGCGAAGGACTTCAGCAGCATGCTCAACATGGTCCACATGAAGTACATGAAGCCGAAGGAGTAGCGAGGACGGGGCACCCCCTTCTCTTGTTCCCGCTCACGGGACCGGGACGACCCCGGAATCCTGGGGCATCCGGGTCCGGGTGCGCGTGCGGCTGACTTCCGGTAAGATCCCAGGGCCATGTCCCCCCTTGTGCCCGAGCGGGGTCCGGGGCGGGCGTGGAGGCGGGGCCGGGGTGATCCGCGCACCGCACCGATGACTCCGCCTAATAACGAAGCGTCCAGGTGAAGGCCGGACTCGGCAGGTCGTCCCCGTGCCCCTCCTCGGCGACCAGGTTGGGGCCCACATTGAAGGCCCGGACGGACAGTTGGGAGGGGGAGCCCTGAGAGAGGACGAAGTCTCTCAGGGAATCGAAGGTGTAAATGAAATGAAACCCGAAAACGCAGCGAAACGTCCACCTGCCCGGGACGTTTTGCGGCTCGAGCAACACCTCGCCCCTCCCTGCATTGATCAGGAAGTAGACATCCGCGTCCAGGTTGCTGCCGAGCAGGTCCACGTTCTGAGGGCTCGAGGCCGGGATCACGGGGTCCGGGTGGATCTGGACGAGCATCGGCGGCTGCGTGGGGTCGGTGCACCCTGCAAGCCAGAGGAAACCGGTGAGCAAGACCGGGCTGCATACGAAGATCCTGCTTTTCATGATGGCTCCCTTTCTGACGATGGGCAGCGTGCGAATGTTCGCAGGAGTCTTGTGTTCACCTCACCTCGACACCCTCTCGGAGTTCTCTCTCCTGGATGCGCTTTTGGGACAGTAGGGTTCGGTGTTTCTCCCATGGTTTGCGCATCGAGGATGCGCATCCGGCGTCGCGCCACACGGACCTCCCTGTCCTTCGAAGTGATTCTGGGCGTGCCTTTTCTTGACCCGCGATTGCGCCCCCTGCTATTCTCCGGGCGTCTGAAAGAAGATTCGCGTCTGTGGTTCGCTTCCCCCTGAGGTGCGGAAAGATGGAAGGCAGAGCGTCCTGCCGCCCGCCCAGCCGAGTCTGCCTGGCGGCACTCGTCGGATTCTCGATACTCCTCGCCGATGCGTATGTAGGGGACGGCCCCGCCTCCGAGGAATCCCGTCCCCGGCAGAAGGCGGCGTTCGGGCTCCAGGACGTCGTGGTGAAGGCTCGGACGCTCTCACGGGCCCCTTACGAGGATCCAAGGGTCAGGTTCCCGGAATGGCTCCTTGAAATCACGTACGATCAGCTTCGCGACATCCGGTTTCCTCCGGAGAAGTCCCACTGGCGCAGGGAGAACCTCCCGTTCGAGCTCCAGTTCTTTCACGCGGGCCTCTATTTCGATCGCACCGTGACGATCCATGAGCTGACCCCGCGCGGGCCCGTCCCGATCAAGTTCTCGACCGACCTTTTCGTTTACGAAAAGAGCGCCATGGAATTGAAGAAGAGGGTTCCCAAGACCCTCGGGTTCGCCGGATTCCGGATCCATGGAAACATCAACACCCCCGCGTACAAGGACGAGGTAGCCGTTTTTCTGGGTGCGAGCTACTTTCGGGCCGTGGCCAAGGGCCAGGTCTACGGCCTGTCCGCCCGCGGCATCGCCGTGGACACGGCGCAACCGGCCGGCGAGGAATTCCCCTGGTTCCGCGAGTTCTGGGTCGAGCGCCCCGGCGCGACGGACGAGCGGATCAACGTGTACGCCCTGCTCGACGGCCCCCGGATCACCGGGGCCTACTCGTTCGCGATCACCCCGGGCGAGACAACCCTCATGGAGGTGGAAGCCGTCCTCTTTCTGCGCAAGCCGGTCGAGAAGCTCGGGATCTCTCCCATGACAAGCATGTTCTTTTTCGGCGAGAACACCAACCTCCGCCCCAAGGACATCTTCCGGCCCGAGATCCATGACTCGGACGGCCTGATGATCCACATGGAAAACGGAGAGTGGCTCTGGCGGCCTCTCTCCAATCCTCCGGGGGTGTGGGTCAATTCGTTTCAGGCAGACAACCCGCTCGGCTTCGGCCTGATCCACCGGGACCTGAATTTCGACCACTACCAGGATCTGGAGGCCCGGTACGAACTCCGGCCGAGTCTTTGGTGCGAACGGAGAGGCAACTGGGGCAAGGGCTGGGTCGAACTCGTCCAGATCCCGACGGACGACGAAATCCACGACAACATCGTCGCATACTGGAGGCCGGCCGATACCCCGCCGGGAGAGCCTCTTTCATTTGCCTACGCGCTGAGCTGGCATTTCCCCGACGACCGGAGGCCGCCTGCCGGACGCGTGGTGGCGACCCGGACCGAGCGCTGGAAGAAGCCGGGCAGCCGGATGTTCCTTGTGGACTTCGAGGGAGGCGAGCTCGCCAAGCTCGGGCCGGGCGATGCGGTCGAGGGGGAGGTGACGGTGGGCCCCGGCGCGCGGCTCGTCGAGCGGCAGGCCTTCAAGAACGTCGTCACCGGGGGCTGGCGTCTCGCGTTTCGGGTGAAACCCGAGATCGCTCCCTCGCAGGAGGGAGGCAAGGCGTCCGACAACAGGCCTCTTGTCGAGATGCGCGCCTTTCTCAAGCGCGGCGGCACCGCGCTCACGGAAACCTGGAGCTACGCTTCGCATCTCTGACGAAGTTGGAGATCATCCAACAGCCTTTCCATTCTTTCATTGATCTTGATGAATCTGTCATCGCTGGACAGAATTGCCTCCCCGCTCTGAATGAACGGAGCCTCTACCATCTCATCCCCGCAGTTCGAAATGAGTCTTTCGGCCCCTCCCCTCGTCATTTCCAGGTGGAACTGCAGGCCGACCACTCGCTCCTCAAACACAAAGGCCTGGTTGTGACAAGCAGAGCTTCCCGCGATCCGGACACATCGCGGGGGCATATCGAAGGTATCTCCGTGCCAGTGGAATACTTCCGCCTCGGATGGGAAACCTCGAAAGAGTTTCGATTCTTGTGCCTCTTCCGATTTGAAGACCGGAAACCAGCCGATTTCCTTGTGTTTTCCTGCGTAAACCCTCGCCCCGAGCACATGAGCGATAAGCTGAGCGCCAAGACAGATTCCGATCACCGTCTTTCCCGCTTGGATAGCCTCTTCGATGAGCCGCTTTTCCTTCACAAGCCACGGATACCTCTGCTCTTCGTACACGTTCATCGGTCCACCCATCACGATCAGCCAGTCCAGTTCCCGTGCTTCCGGAACCTGATCGTCGCAATAGAGCCGGCTGGCACGCACGGGGTGTCCGCGGCGCTTTGCCCAGCCCTCTATGCTCCCCAGGTCCTCGAAGGAAACATGCTGCAACCAGTGGATGTTCATCGCCCCTCCTCCGTCAAGGCTTGGACTTCATGCGGTTAGATCGGCGGTTGCGCCTGCCCACATCGGAGGCCTTCCCTCGTTTCCGGTTCGATAGTACTATGCGAAGGCGAGGAGGAACAAGGCCTTGCGCATGATGGATACTCTTCACCTCCCGCCCGGCGGTCACATACGCCTTCCTGTGCAGATCCGGAGGCCGGCGTAGCATCAGGCGGCCCGAAAACGGTTTGTCCGGCTCCTAGCCATGATCAAGGACCAGGCCCTCCCTGTATTGCCTCGGAAAATTCCTTGAATAAATGTAACAGTTGATGCATCATATATGTAACATCTGAATATTGGGATTTGACGAACCTACGTCGTCACCACAACGCAGAGGTCGTCAGTTGAGAGCAAGCATGAGGAGCTAGCCATGGTTGCACTTTTTAAGAGCCGGAAGAACGGGGACGGATGCCAACCGCTGCCGGGTATGGACCAGGCCCAAACCGTCCGATATCGACACTTCAGGGAGTTGCTCGACCACAATCGGGCTACCCTGACGCTGATGGCCGATCTCGAGCAAACCTATTATGACAACCAGCCCTTTACCCTCCAGTCCGTGGAGAGAAAGTGCAGCCGGCTGCTCTCCGAGACCGACGGCATGATTCAGTCCCTGGCGGGCATGTCCGGCAAGGAATACAGGCACCTCTCCGGAGTACTGGAAAGCCTTCGACGCAATGCACGGGATACCCTGGCCGCAGATACGACAGGGACCACGGATGCCTTGATTCTGCCCCTTGCCCAGATTGAAGCGCGCCACGCCAGGGACGTGGGAGCCAAGGCCGCCACGTTGGCCCGCATGCGGAGGGAGTTGGCCCTGCCGACACCCGAGGGGTTTGCCATCACCACCGCCGCCTACCGGCGGTTTCTCACCGAGACCGGCCTCGCCTCCGATATCGATGATGCCCTGGCCGAGGTTTCCGCCGACAATCCTGCCGCCCTGGAGGTCACTGCCCGCAGGATCCGCGCGTGGATCATAGAAAGCCCGCTGCCGGAGACCATTCGCGCGGAGATAGAGGAGGCGTCCGGCAAGCTGACAAACGGGGCATCCTCCGGACAGCGACTGGCCGTGCGCAGCAGCGCCATCGGCGAAGACGGCGAAATATCCTTTGCCGGCCAATACACGTCGGTCCTGAACGTATCCGTCTCGGGCCTGGCCGAGGCCTACAAACAGGTGGTGGCCAGCAAGTATTCCACTTCCGCGCTTTCCTACCGCATGCACCATGGTTTGGATGACCGCGAGACCCCCATGGCCGTGCTGGTGCTCGAGATGGTCCTGCCGCGTCTGAGCGGCGTCTTGTATACCGCCGATCCGGTCGGCGCGAACCGGGACACGCTCCGGGTAAGCGCCGTCGAGGGTCTCGGCTCTGCCCTGGTGGGCGGCGACGCCTCCCCGCAGCGCAGCTATCGGATCGACAAGAGCGACTTCAGGATTCTGGATATGGCCGGCATGGCGTGTGAAGACCGATCCTCCGGTAACGGCTCGTCCGATGCGGAGTTTCTCCGCGAACTGTCGGAGGCCGCGCTGCAACTGGAAAAGCATTATGGACGCCCCATGGACGTCGAATGGGCACTGGAGGGCTCGGGCCGCCTCTTTCTCCTGCAGGCTCGCCCGCTGCTCGTGACTTCGGAGCCAACCGACCAAGGTCCGGAGCCGGTGTACGATTTTCCCGGCCATCCCGTTGTCATCCAAGGCGGCAAGTGCGCTGCGAGCGGCGCTGCGGCCGGCCGCGTGCGGGTGTTGAGAAACACCGAGTTGGAGGATCCCCTTCCGCGGCTTGACCCGGACACCATCCTGGTGGCCCGCACAGCGTCCACATCCATCACCCCCTGGATCGGCAAGGTGAAGGGAATCATCACCGATCTGGGTGGCGTCGCCAGCCACCTGGCCTCCGTGGCCCGGGAGTTCGGCGTTCCGGCGCTGTTCGATACCCAAACCGCCACCGCTACCCTCGCGGACGGAGATGAAATCACCCTGTGGGCAAGCCAATCTCGGGTTTATCGGGGCGTCGTGGATGAACTGACGCGCGGCATGCGGCCGGCAAGGCGTCCCATCTTTGCCAGTCCCGTCCATCTGCGCATGCAGCGTCTGCTGGATCAGATTTCGCCATTGAACTTGACCGACCCTGACTCGGCTCAATTCGCCCAGGAGCACTGCCTTACGGTTCACGATATCATCCGCTTCTGCCACGAGATGTCGGTGCGCGAGATGTTCCGTTTCGGCGAGGTCGCGGGTCGTCTGCGCAACACGGTCCGTCTCAAGGTGAGCGTCCCCATCCATCTCTTGGCGTTGGATTTGGGCGGCGGACTGCGCCAGGGGTTGACCACCTGTGACGAGGTCAACGCCCACGACGTGGTCTGCGTGCCATTCCGGGCCATCTGGAAGGGCCTGGCCCACCCGGGCATCGACTGGAGCAGCACCATCGCCGTGGGTGCCCACAACTTCATCTCCCTCATGGTGGGTGGTACCGTGCCCCAGCAAGGCGAGTTGGGCGGAGCCAGCTATGCGTTGGTCTCCGGCGATTACATGAACCTGAGCGCACGCTTCGGCTATCATTTCGCAACCGTCGACGCGCTCTGCGGCGCGGACACGGAGCACAATTACATCAGCCTGCAATTCGCCGGAGGCGCCGGCGCATATTACGGGCGGACTCTGCGGGTCCAATATATGGCCAACGTTCTCACCCGCCTTGGGTTCGAGACCACCCTGAGGGGGGATCTGATCGAGGCGTTCATGGCCCGGTTGGACCAGGCCGCCATGGAGGATTCGCTAAATCAGTTGGGCCGTCTCTTGGGTACCACCCGGCTGTTGGACATGGCGTTGAAGAGTCCTGAGCAAGTGGTTTCTTTGACCGACGCTTTCTTCCAGGGCAAGTACGATTTCCTGGCAGAAAGACGAGAGGATGCGCCCGAAGCCTTCCACCTGATCACCGGGAACTGGAAGACAAGCAAACCGGACATGGAACCTGGGGTTCTGCAGGACGGATCCGATTTCGGTTCCTGGATCTCGGCCGGCATATCGCAGGCCATGGTGCGCGTCATGGGCAAGCGGTACCAGGAGTTACTGGACAACATCGGAGCCTACTACTACTTCCCTCTGGCCATCGCCAAGGAGAGTCATATGGCCGACGGCAGCGCACGGGTCATGGCAAAGCCCCTGGCCGGAAACATCGATCAGGCGGGCGGACTGGCCTTCGCCATTCGCGACTGGGGCAACTACTTCGTCTTCCGCGTCAACGCACTGGAGGACAACGCGATCCTGTTTGAGTTCAAGAACGGCAAGCGCATCGAGAGGCGGAGTATCGAAACCCCCATTTCCTCGGGAGAGTGGTACCGGTTGCGCGTGGAAACACAAGGCCGCAGGATTCAGGCCTTCCTGGAAGATCGTCCGGTCATGGAGTACACGGCCGAGCGCGACCTGGACGGCTTCGTCGGCCTGTGGACCAAGGCCGATTCCGTTACCCTCTTCCATGACCTCGCCTTCGAGTGAGGCAAGATGATTCCAATGCCGTCGACCAATACGACACAGCATGCATACGATTTGTAACCTAGGAACAACAGGAGACATCGGTGACGCCCGACAATCCAAGACAATGGCTGCTCTTGATTCATCAGATCCCCCCCAAGCCCGACGCCCTGAGGGTGAAGATATGGCGGAGGCTGCAGCAGTTGGGTGCTGTGGCAATCAAGCAGTCCGTCTACGTCATGCCGCTTTCCGAGCAGTCCCGGGAGGATTTGAGCTGGACTCTCAAGGAGATCGTAGATGGAGGCGGGGATGGCTCCATCTCAGAGGCCCGCTTCGTTGAAGGCCTCACGGACGAGCAGATCATCACCTTGTTCCGGAATGCGCGTAAACTTGATTACGAGAAGATTATCCAGGATGCCAACCTGTTTCTCGCGGAATGGCCTTCGACGGACAGCGGGCCACAACAACCGCCCGCAAGAGGACCGGCTCAACTGTCCAGGTTGCAGCGCCGTCTGGAGGACATTGCGGCCATCGATTTCTTTCAGGCGCCGGAACGCCCCACCGCGGAACTGCTGCTGAGAAAGCTGGGGACCCTTCTGTCCGGGAAATCATCCGCCAAGCACACGGCTGGTCGGGGTGTGGGCGATCTCCAGGGGAGAACCTGGGTGACCCGCGAAAACCTCTTTGTCGACCGCCTCGCCTGCGGCTGGCTGATCCGTCGCTTCGTGGACCCGACGGCGGCCTTCAGGTTCGCCCCAACACCGCAGGATTCCCACAAACCCGGTGAGATCCGATTCGACATGTTCGACGGAGAATACACCCACGAGGGAGACCTTTGCACGTTTGAGGTCATGATACAACGCCTTCGGATCGAGGACCGGGCGCTTGTTCCCATGGCCGAAATCGTCCACGACATCGATTTGAAGGACGGCAAGTACGGCCGCAGCGAGACGGCCGGTTTCAACGCCCTTTTGTCCGGCCTGGTGGCCTCACAGCCCGACGATGAAGAGCGCATGGCGGAGGGCTTTCGATTGTTTGAAAACCTTTACGCGTATTTTCATCGGAAGAAGCGGGACTGACCCGTCTAAAGAGAAGAAACCTTCAAGAGGAGAACCCTGATGAAATGGATCACCCGATCCCATGTCCACGTGGACCGTGCGGCCTGCCCGTGGCTGATCACCCGGTTCGTGGACTCGGACGCCGAGTTCCTGTTCGTGCCCAAAAGCAAGGTGATGGAGATCGCGCAGAAGAAGGACGCGATCCCGTTTGACACTCCTGGAGCCGAACTCCACCACCGGGATAATCTGTGCACCTTCGATGTGATCATCCGCGAGTATGGATTGACCGACAAGGCACTGCTGCGCATGGCCAAGGTGATCAACGCGGCCGATACCGACCGTCTCGATGCCGATCCCCTGGCCGCCGGCCTCGAGGCCATCGCCGTGGGATACAGCCTGCGCTATCCGGACGACCTGGAGAGCATCGAGCGGCAGTTCGAGGTCTACGATGCCCTCTACGCCTGGTGCCGCCTGCATACGGCCCGGAGCGGATCCTGAAGGACAGTAAGATGCCAGACCATGAATCCATGAGGGCCCGTGCCGGCCGACTTCCCGGGTTTCTCGCGCTGCAGCAGAGCACCATCGGGGTCTTGACGATGGTCGTGCTGGTCGGCATGGGCGAACGCATGGCCGAGCGTTTTCTGCCCATCTACCTGCTCGCCCTGGGGGGCAGCGCGCTGGCCATCGGCCTGCTGCAGGCCATGGACAATCTGCTTTCGGCGCTCTACAGCTTTCCCGGCGGCTACCTTTCGGACCGCATCGGCACCAAGCGGTCTCTCCTGGTTTTCAACCTGGTGGCCATGGCCGGCTTTGCCCTGGTGATCCTGATACCCGCCTGGCAGGCAGTGCTGGCCGGAGCGGTGCTCTTCATCTCCTGGTCGGCTATCTCGCTGCCGGCCACCATGAGCCTGATGTACAAGGTGCTGCCCCACAACAAGCGCACCATGGGGGTGAGCATGCATTCGCTGGTGAGGCGCATTCCCATGGCCCTGGGACCCCTCATGGGCGGGCTCTTCATCGGCGCCTGGGGTGAGCGCAGCGGGGTCCGCCTCGCCTTTGGGGCCGCCCTGGTCATGGCCGCGGCGGCGCTCGTGCTGCAGCAGCGCATGATCCGGGACGACACACCCGCGGAGATGGCCCCGGCGAACGCGGGCGGCCTGACCCCGGAGAAGAACCCGCTCAAGCTCATGCGACGGATGAGTCCGGTCATGAAGGGGCTGCTGGCCACCGACATCCTGGTCCGCTTCTGTGAACAGATCCCGTATGCCTTCGTGGTGGTCTGGTGCATGAAGACCATCGCCAAGCCGGTGTCGGCCGTCGAGTTCGGCGTGTTGACCGCCGTCGAGATGACGACGGCGGTGCTCGTCTACGTCCCGGTCGCTTACCTGGCCGACCGCGGCGCGAAGAAGCCCTTCGTGCTCGCGACCTTTGTCTTTTTCACCCTGTTTCCCCTGGCGCTTCTCCACAGCCGCTCCCTGGGGTGGCTGGTCGCGGCGTTCATCCTGAGGGGGCTCAAGGAGTTCGGCGAGCCCACCCGCAAGGCCCTGATCATGGATCTGTCGCCGGGGGACTGCAAGGCAGGCATGTTCGGGCTCTACTACCTGATCCGGGACGTTTTTGTCGCCGTTGCCGCCCTGGGAGGCGCGTTCTTGTGGCAGATCAGCCCGGAGACCAACCTCATCGCGGCGTTCTCTTTCGGGCTCATCGGCACCGTGGGGTTCGCGCTTTTCGGCCGTGACATGCCGGTGCCCAAAATCAACGAGGAGGCGCATCCCGACTGAGCGAGTCGTCTCACCTCTTTCCCCCGCTCAGGGGTTCCTGGCGGACTTGATCCCTTCTTCTTGGCCCCTTTTCTATGCTTGACAGTCCGGGCTGGAGGATGGTAGAAGGGGTGAAACCGACCGGTCGGTCTCAATACTCAAGGGCCGCTTCCCATGAATCTTAGAGAAAGGATCATCCGGGAGTCCCTCAGGCTCTTCTCCGTCAGGGGGTTCCTGGGAACTTCTCTGGCGAACATCATGGAGGCTTCCGGAACCTCCAAGGGCGGTTTTTACAATCACTTCCGAAGCAAGGAGGCGCTCTTCGCGGCCGTGCTGAGCGAATCCCGGAAGATCTGGCGGGAGAAGAACCTCGCCGGCCTGGACGGCATGGACGACCGCCCGCTGGAAAAGGTCGAACGCCTTCTGGACAATTACAGGGCGCTTTACCTTCGAGACACGGAGGACTTCCCCGGTGGCTGCGTCTTCATCGGCCTCGCCGTGGAGCTCTCCGGGAGAGAGCCCCATCTGGCCTCGGAGGTGCGGGAAGGCTTCGTGCGCCTCAAGGCCATGATCGAGCGATACCTGCACAGGGCCCGGCAGAGCGGGCAGATCGCTGCGGAGGTCGATCCGGACCGGACGGCCGAGGTCATCTTCGCGGGCATGCTGGGGGCATCCCTGATGTACAGCCTGGACAAATCGACCTCCAACCTGGACCGTACGGTCGATTCCCTGATCCACTTCCTGCGGGGCCTGGCCAGGGCGTGAGGCGCGCCTCCCGGGGGCTCTCTGCCCGGCGGAGGGCGGGCGGCAAAGGCATGCAACGCTTTCAAGAGACCCCACGGAGGGTCCGAACGAAAGGAGAGGGACATGGCACTTCGTACCCGCGAGGAATACCTGTCCGCCCTGCGGCGGATGCGGCCCAACGTTTACAAGTTCGGCAAGCCCATCGAAGACGTGGTTTCCCACCCCGCCACCCGCCGCGTCGTGGAGAGCCACGCGCGGGGGATCGACGCGGCCCGGGACCCGGCTCTTGCCCCGATCTTCACGACCACTTCCAGCCTGACCGGGCAGACCATCCACCGGCACACCTCCCTCATGACCTCGGCCGAGGAGATGGTCTTCAACTCCCGGATGAAGCGGAAGATGTATCACATCACAGGTTCCTGCACGGGCGGGCTCTGCGTGGGGTGGAACGGCATGAACGTGATGTGGTCCGTCACCCATGATGCGGACCAGGCCCTGGGAACCGATTACCACGAGCGGCTGAGGAAGTGGGCCCTCCATTTCCAGAAGCAGGGCCTGATCGTGGCCGGCGCGCTGACCGACGCCAAGGGAAACCGTGCGCTCAAGCCCCACCAGCAGGCCGATCCGTACACGAACCTGCACATCGCCGAACGCCGCAAGGACGGTATCGTCCTCAGGGGCGCCAAGGTGATGATCTGCGGCACGGCCGCGGCGGAAGAGATCTTCCTGCTGCCGGGCAGCGTCTACCGCGAGGAGGACAAGGACTTCTGCCTGGCCTGTGCGGTGCCCAGGGATGCCGAGGGCCTCACGATCGTTGAGACCCGCCATCCGAGCGACGAGCGGGAGCTTGCCGAAGGGTTCGACGCCCCGACGGAGACCGGGATCACACAGGCCTACCTGCTTTTCCAGGATGTGTTTGTGCCCAACGAGCGGGTGTTCCTTGCCGGGGAGGCTCAGTACTCCGCGGACGTCATCACCCGGTTCACCGGCACATACCGCGCCTGCATCGGCGCATGTGTGGCCGGCCAGGGGGATGTCATGGTCGGCGCGGCGGCCCTGATCGCCCGGGCAAACGGCCTGAGCACCAAGACCTTCCGGGAGAAGCTCATCCAGATGGAGGTCAACAACGAGACGACCTTCGCGACCGGCCTGGGTGCCATCCTCCTGGGCCGCAAACATCCCTCGGGCGTCTGGGTGGCGGACTCGCTCACGGCCCATGTGAACAAGGTCCATGTGGCGACCCTGCCGTACGAGACCAAGAGGCTCTGCCAAGAGATCGGCGGGGGCATCGTCGAAACCGGGTGTTTCCCGTCCTACGAGGACTTCAACAACCCGGATTACGGTCCCCTCATTCAACGGTGCATCAAGGCAGGCGGTTGTTCGGCAGAGACGAGGGCGAAGATCGCCAGGCTGATCGAGTGGTTGACGATCGGCGCCGGAGTGCCCGGCTGCATGCACGGGGGCGGATCGCCCGACGGCGCGAGGATGGTGGTCTTCGGCACCTCCCCCCTGAAGGATTACATCCAGTACGCGAGCAAGATTGCGGGTCTCGCCGAGGAAGTGCCCGAGCCCGCGAAGTAGGCGCACGATAACCCGGCCCGGCAGGAGGGCCCACCCCAAGCGACGTGGAAAGGAGGCACAGCGATGGATTTTGCGTTTTCCGAGAGGGAACAGTTGCTCAGGAAGGCTGTGAGGGAATTCTCCGAGAAGGAGATTCCGCCCAGGATGGAGGCGATGGAGGCGACGGGCGAGTTCCCGATGGACCTGCTCAAGCCCATGAGCACGCTGGGCTTGACCGGCATCATCACGCCTCCGGAGTACGGCGGGGTCGGTCTGGGCATGCTGGCCCGCACCATCGGCCTGGAGGAGACGGGGCGGGTCTGCGCCGCGATTCCGATGGCCATGCAGGTGCACCACATGTGCTGCGCGGTCATCAACGACTTCGGCAAGGAGGAACAGAAGCAGAAGTACCTCCCCCGCCTTGCCAAGGGCGAGACCATGGGCGTGGTGGCGGTGACGGATCCCTCGGGCGGATCGGACGTGGTGGGCATCCAGACCAGCGCCGAGCGCAAGGGCGACCAGTGGATCCTGCGGGGCAGGAAATGCTTCATCACGAACTCGCATACCTCCGACTTCTGGGTCGTGATCGCCAGGACCTCCCCCGGGGCAAAGGGCCTGACCGCCTTCATCGTGAACAAGGATGATCCCGGGGCCAAGGCGGGCCGAAAAGAGAACAAGTTCGGCCTTCGGGGCGCCAATACGGGCGAGCTCGTCTTCGACAACTGCGCGGTTCCTCACGCCAACATCCTCGGACAGGAGGGAGGCGGGCTGGCGGTGGCCATGAAGACCGTAAGCGAAGTGGGCCGGCCGGGCATGGCGGCCGTGGCCCTCGGCATCATCGCCGCCTGCCTGGAAGAGGCGGCCAAGTTCGCGACCGAGAGGACCCTGTACGGCAAGCCCATCAGCGAGCTTCAGGCCATCCGGTTCCACCTCGCCGACATCTACACGGAGCTCGAGATATCCAGGCTCCTTTGCTATCGGGCCTCCTGGATGAAGGACCAGAACATGCGATGCGACACCGAGATGGCCCTGGCCAAATACTACACCTGCGACGCGGCGGCCCGATGCGCCAAGAAGGCGATCGAGATCCACGGCTCCTACGGGATCATGCAGGAGTACAAGGTGCAGCGGCTCCTCCGGGATGCGATGGTGACCATCCCGGCCGGGGGCACGGCCGAGATCGCCAAGGTGGTCATGTCCAGGACGGCGTTGGCCGCCTACGAGAAGAAATAGGCCTCCGGCGGTCAGGCAAGACCGATTTCACAAGGCAGAAGCATTTCCGGCACTCTTTGGGGGAGGGCATGCAGGGGGATTCCGTTCTCGCCCGCTTCGAAGGAGCCATGCGGATGGAGCGCGTCGTCGTTTGCGTGAAGCCGGTCCCGGACCCCAAGGAGTGGGCCCGGCTCGCAATGGACCCGGAGACCAAGACGCTCATACGGGAGGGGATCCCGGGCGTTTTGAACCCCCTCGACAAGAACGCCCTCGAGGCGGCCCTTTCGGTCAAGGAGGGGCAGGGGGCCGAGGTGGTGGTGGTGAGCATGGCCCCCCCCTTCTGCGCCTCCCTCCTCAAGGAGGCCCTGGCCATGGGCGCGGACCGGGCCGTTCTCGTCTCGGACCGGGCCTATGCGGGCTCCGACACGCTGGCCACGGCCCGTGTCCTGGCCGCGGCCCTCCGGAAGCTGGAGCCCTTCGACCTCGTCTTCTGCGGAAACTCCACGCTGGACGGCTGCACCGCTCAGGTCCCCTCGCAGCTGGCCGAGCTGCTGGGAATCCCGAACGTGATGCACGTGACGAAGATGGAGCTGCGGGGCGGCAGCGAGTTGGTCCTCTTTCAGCGGATCGAGATGGGCTCGGTGGTGCTCGAGGCGGAGCCGCCGCTGCTTCTCTCTTTCACCAAGGAGGTCAACGAGCCCAGGCTCATCTCCTTCCTGGGAATCCTGGAGGCGGAAAAAAAGCCCCTCGACCTGTGGGACCAGAGGGATCTCGGCCTGGACCCCTCCTCGGTGGGCCTGGAAGGGTCCCCGACCCGCATGGCGGGACTGCTGCTCCGGAAGAAGGAGAGGAAGGGCGAAAGGGTCGAGGGGAGCGACCCGGGGGAGGCGGCGCGACGGATCGCCGACAAGATGGTTCACATGGGAATCCTATGAGCGCATCGAAAAGGGGGAACCGGGAGATTTGGGTCTTTGTCGAGCAGCGCTTCGGGATCCTGCGCGAAGTGGGGCTCGAGTTGCTGGGCAAGGCCCGTGAGCTTGCCGAGCCCGCGGGCGGGCGGGTCACGGCGGTCCTTCTGGGGGACCGGATCGAGGGCCTGGCCGAAGAACTCCACGCGCACGGCGCGGACCGCGTTCTGCTCGCCGAGAGCCCTCACCTCGACCCCTACCGTCTCATGCCCTACGCGTCGGCGCTGGACCGGGCCTGCCGCAGGTACGATCCGGACATCTTTCTCTTCGGCGCCACGGCCATGGGGGTCGAGCTCGCCCCGAGGCTCGCGGCCCGGCTCGGAACCGGCCTTTCGGCCCACTGCATCGACCTCGGAATGGACGAGGACGGAATCCTCCTGCAGATGGTGCCCGGATGGGGAGGCGGCGTGGTCGCCACCATCCGCTGCCCCGAGCATCGGCCCCAGATGGCCTCGGTCATGCCGGGCGTTCTGAAGAAGCGGAGGTTCGACGGCGGCAAGGGCGAGCTCGTGAGGCTCGAGATGGGAGACGACCTGGATCTATCCGGGCCGAGGGTGATCGGCCTTCAACCGGAAGAGGCCAAGGGGGTCTGCCTGGAGGGGGCGGAGATCGTCGTGGCGGGCGGCTGGGGCATCGGCGGCCGCGAAGGGTGGGCGCGCCTGGAGGAACTCGCCGGGACGCTGGGGGCCGCGGTGGGGGCGACGAGGCCTCCTGCGGACGAGGGATGGGCCCGGGAAGAGCAGATGATCGGCCAGAGCGGCAAGACCGTCAGGCCGCGCCTGTACCTCGGCATCGGCATCTCGGGAATGATGCACCACCTCGTGGGCATGGACGAGTCCGAGTGCGTGATCTCCATCAACCAGGATCCGAACGCGCCGATCTTTGCGTGCTCGGACCTGGCGGTCGTGGCCGACTACCGTGAGATCCTCGGCCCGCTCATGGCCGAGATCAGGAAAAGAAGGCAGCGAGAATGAGGCCCGCCGGAGGCGGCCGAACGACGAGGAGGACCTTTCATGTTCGAAGAGGTTTCCTACCGCCCCCTGAATCCCGGCTCTTTTCTCGAACGCAGCGCATTCGTCTACCCGGACAAGCCCGCGGTCTTCTATCGCGATCAGTGCTTCACCTACGGGCAGCTCCGTGAGAGGGTGAACCGGCTCGCCGGCGCGCTCGCGAAGGCCGGCGTCCGGAAAGGCGACAAGGTCGCGTTCCTGGTCCCCAACATACCGCCGATGCTGGAGGCGCACTACGGGCCCCTTCGCCTGGGGGCGGCCCTGGTGGCCATCAACATCCGGCTCTCCGCCCGGGAGACCGCCTACATTCTGAACCACTCCGGGGCCAAGGTGCTCGTTTTCGACTCCGAGTTCGCGCCGACGGTGCGCGGCCTGCGGCAGGCAGTGCCGGGGGTCTCGACCTGGGTGCAGGTCGTGGACTCCGAGCCCGGGGCCGCGGACATCCCGGGCCCGGAGTACGAAGAGTTCCTGGCCTCCGCCCCCTCCGGCGAGCATGGAATCGCACCGGACTCCGAGCTCGACACGATCGCCATCAACTACACGTCCGGCACCACGGGCACGCCCAAGGGCGTCCAGTACAGCCCGCGAGGGGCTTACCTGAACGCGCTGGCCGACGCCCTGGAGGTGGGCCTGAACGCAAAGAGCGTGTACCTGTGGACCCTGCCCATGTTCCACTGCAACGGATGGTGTTTCACGTGGGCCGTGACCTCGGTGGGCGGCACCCATGTCTGCCTGCGCCGCGTGGAACCTGCCGAGATCTACCGGCTGATAAGCGAGAAGGGCGTCACGCACATGTGCTGCGCGCCCACGGTGCTCGCCTCCCTTTACGCCGCTCCGGAGGCCAGGGGCCGCAGCCTCGCCGGCCTTACCATCTCCACCGGGGGCGCGCCGCCTGCGCCGCAGGTGCTTCGCACCATGGAGGGCATGGGCGCTTTTGTGCACCACCTCTACGGTCTGACCGAAACGTACGGCCCGTACACGGTCTGCGCCCTTCAGCCCGGCGACGCGGAGATGCCCTTCGGGGAAAGGGCGCGGCTGAGGGCCCGGCAGGGCGTGCCCCACCTCGTCGCCGAGACGGGCATGCGGGTCGTGGACTCCTCCATGAACGACGTGCCCCGGGACGGCCAGACCATGGGCGAGGTGGTCATGCGCGGCAACACGGTCATGATGGGCTATTACAAGGATCCGGAGGCCACGGCAAAGGCCTTCGAGGGAGGCTGGTTCCATTCCGGGGACCTCGCGGTCTGGCACCCGGACGGCTACATCGAACTCAAAGACCGGGCCAAGGACATCATCATATCGGGCGGAGAGAACATCTCCACCCTGGAGGTGGAAAAGATTATCATGGAGCATCCGGCCGTGCTGGAGGTCTGCGTGATCGGTGTGCCGGATGACAAATGGGGAGAGGTTCCCAAGGCGTTCGTGAGCACGAGGCCCGGCGCCGCCGCGACCGAACAGGAGATCATCCGGTTCACGCGGGACCGGATCGCGCACTTCAAGGCCCCCAAGCGGGTCGAATTCGGCGACCTGCCCAAGACCGCTACCGGCAAGATCCAGAAGTTCCTCCTCCGCGAGAAGGAGTGGAAGGGCTACGGTGGGCACATTCACGGCTCGGCGGTCAGGGAGAAGCCGTGACCCGACCGCAGAGCCTCATCTCCCGGCGTCTTCACGTTCGGGGAAAGGAGAGCAACCCATGGGCCTGATGACCCCTGAACAGTTCGCCGAGACCTTGAAGCCCCTCCGGCCGAGGGTATTCATGAACGGAAAGCGGATTGAGAATATCCTCGAGCACCCCGTGACCCGCACCGTGGTCGAGGCCAACAAGGCGAGTTACGCTTGGGCGCTGGATCCTCGCTTCCGGGAACTCTTCTCCGTCCGTTCGCCTCTCGTCGACGAGCCCGTCAACCGGTACACGTATGTCAGCCGCAGCATCGAGGACCTGCTTGCCAAGGCCAGGGCGGGCATGCATGCGGCCGAGCGCCTGGGAACGTGCATCTACCGGTGCGTGGGGTACGACGCGTTCCATGCCCTGGCGAGCACCTGCTGGGAGATGGACCGGGACCTGGGCACAACCTACCATCCGCGATTCCTGGACTTCCTGGCGAGGGTCCAGCGTGAAGACCTGAGCGTTGCCGGGGCCGTCACCGAGCCCCGCGGGGACAGAAAGAAGCGCACCCTGGAGTGGCCTGACCCGTATCTTTCCCTCAAGGTCGTGGACCGGGGGAAGGACGGCATCGTGGTGCGGGGGGCGAAGATCAACATCAGCGGGGCATTCGCGAGCCACGAAATGGTCGTGCTTCCCCAGGCCGCCAAGGGCCCCGGCGAGGAGGACTATGCCCTGGCCTTTGCCGTCCCCATGGACGCCCCGGGCATCACGTACATCTGCCAGTATTCACCCTACTCCGCCGAAAGGGAGCAGGCGGAAGACCTCTCCGAGCTCGGCAACCCCGTCTTCGGGCAGCGGGAGACGGCCATGGTCGTCTTCGACGACGTTTTCGTACCGTGGCAGAGGGTCTTCCACTGCGGTGAGGTGCGGTATTCCGGCAGGATGGTCGCCCGGTTTGCCAGAACCCACCGCATGACGTGCGGCGGAACGTGCAAGGTGGGATTCCTGAATCTCATCATCGGCGCCGCGAGGCTGGTCCAGGAGTACAAGGGGCTCGAGAAGGCGGCTCACATCAACGACGAGATCACCGAGATGGTCACCCTGCGGGAGACCGGCAGGGCCTGCGGCCTGGCCGCCGCCCAGATGGGCTCCGAGGAACCCCGGGGCTCCGGCGTATTCATGCCGGACGAGCTGATGGGGAACGTGGCCAAGCTCAACATCTGCAACGCCTTCTGGCGGGCCATGGCGCTCGCCGGGGACATCGGGGGAGGGCTGATCGTGACCCTGCCTTCCCTCCGTGAACTCAAGAACCCGGAAACCCGTGACTATGTGGAGGAGTTCCTGAGCTTCGGGTCGGATCAGCCCACGGAGAACATCATCAAGGTGCACAAGCTCCTTCAGAACTGGACCGCGGGCCAGCACGGAGTCGCCACCTGGCACGGCGCAGGCCCGGTCATGGCGCAGAAGATCATGATCCAGCGGGTGCTCGACTTCGAGCGGGAAAAAGCCCTGGTGAAGGAGATGCTCGACCTGAAGGACAAGAAAGCTGATTCGTGATTCGTCCGTCTTGGCCTTCTCGAGGTCTCGGAAGACGGCTCGCCTCGCGCCGGCCGGCAGCGAACCCTGTTTGGAGGGTCTTTTCCGTATGCAGACGGTTCGCAAGATCCTGCTCAAGCCCGGCAAGGAGTCGTCCCTGAAGCGATCCCATCTCTGGGTGTTCTCAGGTGCGGTGCAGGCCGTCGAGGGGAGCCCTGAGGAGGGCGACTGGGTCGCCATCCACAGCAGCAATGGCCGATTTCTGGCGCTCGGACACTATTCCACAGGGTCCATCCTTGCCAGGGTCGTCGACTTTTCGAGGCGAGAACCCGGCTCCGGCCTGTGGCTGGAAAAGCTGGGCCAGGCGCTCGCGCTGCGTGAGAGGCTCGGGTTCTTCGCGGACCCGGCGACCGATGCCTTCCGGCTGGTCAATGCCGAGGGAGACGGCCTGCCCGGCCTGATCGTCGACTATTACAACGGCGTTGCGGTGATGCAGGCCCAGACGCTGGGCATGTTCCGGAACCGTGAGGAAATCGCCTCCGCGTTGAAGTGCTTGCTCGGCGAGAGGCTGGAGGCCTTCTACGACAGGGGGCTTTCAGAGGCCGGAGGCCGTGAGAACGGGGCCGGCGGCGGGCAGTTCCTGCACGGAAGATCCAGGGCGGTCGAGATCAAGGAGCACGGTCACCGTTTCGAGGTGGACTTCGTGGCCGGGCAGAAGACCGGCTTCTTCCTCGATCAGCGGGAGAACCGGCGGCTCCTGGAAGGTCTCTGCGCAGGCAGGGACGTGCTCGACCTGTTCGCTTACACCGGCGGGTTTTCGGTCTATGCGGCCAAGGGCGGAGCGCGGACGGTCGTCTCCGTGGATGTCTCCGGAAAGGCCCTGGAGAGGGCCCGGCATAACTTGCTGCTGAACGGCCTGGACGGTCCCGGGTACAGGCAGGAGAAAGAGGACGCCTTCCGCTACCTGGACCGCCTTCAGGTTGCGTTCGACCTAATCGTCCTGGATCCTCCGGCATTTGCCAAACACCACCCTGCGGTCATGCAGGCGCTGAACGCCTACCGGACCCTCAACGCCAAGGCCATGGCAAGGATCAGGAAAGGGGGTCTCCTGCTCACCTTCTCCTGTTCGCAGCGCGTCAGCCGCGATGCCTTCCGCAAGGCGGTCTTTGCGGCCGCCGTTCAGTCCCGCCGCGGCGTCCGTCTGTTGGGCCAGCTCGCCCAGCCTGCCGACCATCCGGTGAACCTCTGTCACCCGGAGGGGGAGTACCTGAAGGGACTCCTCCTGGCCTTGGATTGAAATGCGGTTTCCAATCATCGATTCTTGTTGACAAACCGTCTCCGCCTGTTTTAGTCTTTTGTAGACAATAGACGAGTTTCCACCGTGGGAAGCACCCCAATGGAAGTTCTCAGCGTAACCGCATCCACCCTGCAGGTCCTGCGGGAAAAGATCATCAACGGCGAACTCAAGCCCGGGCAGAAGCTCAACGAGTCCGCCCTGTCGCTTGAACTCGGCATCAGCCGTCCGCCGCTGCGGGAGGCGTTTCGTCTCATGGAGACAGACCATCTGGTCGTGAACGTCCCCCGAAAGGGCACCTTCGTCACGGAGCTTTCGGTCAAGGATTTCATGGAGGTCTCCCAGGCAAGAGAGATGATCGAATGTTACACCATCGATCTGCTCGAGGCGTCCGGAAAACGCCACTTGCCTGCGGTCGCCGCGGCCCTGGACAAGGCCCTCGGCCTGCCCCTTCCGCTCAAGAACGTCGAGCCGGCCCACCTGGCGGACGGCATCCGGGTCTTGCTGGACTTTCACGCGAAGCTGGTCGAGTCGTCCGGGAACTCCCTGCTGACCCACATGTACCGATCCATCAGTTCGAACCTGGCCCGATACCAGTTCATCTATTTTTTCTTGAACGGCGCAGCGGAGCATTCGCTCGCGGATCACAAGAGAACGCTCGAGTTCATCCGCGCCGGCCGATACGACCGGGCCCGGGAGGAATTGAAGGGACATATCCGCTACGCCGTCGAGCTGGTGAAGAGCCGGATTTCCGCGCCGGCCCTGTCGCGTGCCGGATGATTGCCTGTCGGCTGGAGACGAAGAAGGAGATCCGCATGAGACTGGAAATCGAATCCGTCGAGATAAGGGAAATCCAGAGCGCCTCCAAGACACACGCCCGGGAGGGCGTGCTGTTCCTGAACCTCAAGGAACTGGAGGCCCTCATTCTCCAGGACTCCAGAATCCGGTCCGTGGACATTCACCTCGTCCGTCCCGGCCAAAACGTGAGAATCCTCAACCTCATGGACGTGATTCAACCCCGGTGCAAGATCGACAGGCCCGGTGCCGACTTTCCCGGCCTTGTCGGGAAGATGCAGACCGCCGGAAGCGGGCGGACCCGGTCCCTGGAGGGCGTCGCCGTTCTCCTCTCCAATCCCTGCACGGGCAGAAAAGAGAACGGGGTCCTCGACATGGACGGCCCCATCGCTGAAATGAGCCCGTACGCGAAGATGAACAACATCAGCATCGCCCCCTACGTTGCGGCCGGTGTCGAGGAGCGGGACTTCGAGAACGCGGTGAAGGCAGCCGGGCTGAAGACCGCGGTTTATCTTGCGCGCGGCGCAGACGAACATCCGGTGAGCGGTGTGCAGGTTTACGATCTGGACATACCGAGCCTCGACCGGGGCTCAAGCCTTCCCCGCGTGGCGTGTTATTACCAGCTCTACAGCCCGCAATTCGATCACCTCGCCGTCTCGGATCCCTGCCTGTATGGAACGGATGTCCGCCACCTGATGCCCACCATCCTACACCCGAACGAGGTGTTGGACGGAGGGGTCGTGGGGTGGCTCGCGATCAAGGCCCTGGACACCTACAGCATTCAGAACCACGGCGTCATCAAGGAGCTGTACCGGCGCCACGGCAAGGACCTGCTGTTTGCCGGGGTGGTCTGCGCCGTCGCGAACATGGAGCCTGCCGCAAGGGCCCGCAGCGCCTGCATGGCCGCCCATCTGGTGAAGAACGTTTTGGGGGCGGACGGGGTGATCCTGGTGAAGATCACGGGCGGCATGCCTCATATCGACCTGGCCATGACAGGCGAGGAATGCGAGAAGCTCGGGGTCAAGACGGCCATCTTCACGCAGCCCCTGACCCCTTTCGGAACCCTGGCGGACACGATTCTCTTCAACCAGCCTTCGCTCGACTGCATCATCACGGCCTCGGCCACGTTCGAAAGGACCAAGATTCACTGGAAGGCGGAGGAATTCCTCGGAGGAACCGCGGAGACAAGGATCTTCTGCCCGGATCCGATCGATCAGTTTGCGGGCGACCCGGTGATCGACATTGAAGAGTATCTGCTTCCCGGGGTTCTCGACTGCACCGGAAATGCCCGAGTCATCGTCAAAGAGTATTAGCCTGGATGCTGGGAGGGCGCCATGACGGAGACACTGCGAGTCGTTCACTACCTTAACCAGTTCTTCGGCCAGGTCGGCGGGGAAGACAAGGCGTCGACCGGTTTCCTCGTGAAGGAGGGCCCGGTCGGGCCGGGCATGGCCTTGCAGAAGGAGCTCGGCGACCGGGGAAGGGTGGTCGCCACGGTAATCTGCGGCGACGACTATTTCGCCGGCAACCCGGACAAGAACGCAGCGGAAGGCCTCAAGCTGGTGACTCCCTACCGGCCCGACCTCTTCTTCGCCGGTCCGGCCTTCGCGGCCGGTCGCTACAGTATCGCATGCGGCGCCATGTGCAAGGAGGTCGGCGCGGAGCTCGGCATCCCGGTGATCTCGGGCATGTTCGAGGAGGTCCCGGGGATGGAGCTCTACCGCAAGTACGCATTCATCTGCAAGACCAGCAACATGGCCCGCAGCATGGTGGAGGTCATCCGGGACATGGTGCGGCTTGCCATGCGCCTGGTTTCCGGCGAAAGGGAGATGCGGCTGCTGACCCGGGAGAGCCTGCCCAGCCCGGACGAGTACAACTACTTCTCGCGCAACCTTCTGCGGAACGTATACTGCGAGAAGACCATCGCGGAGCGCAGCGTAGAGAAGCTGCTGGCGAAGATACGGGGGGAACCGTTCGAGAGCGAGGTCGTGCCCCCCCGGTTCGAAAAGGTGCCGCCCCCGCCGGCCGTCCGGGACCTGCAAAGCGCAGAGATCGCGCTGATCAGCGACGGCGGCCTGGTCCCCAAGGGGAATCCGGACAGGCTGGCCCGCCGGAGCAACCTGCGCTGGGGCGCCTACGATGTCGAAGCCCTCCGCCGCGAGTACGAGGTTACCCATGCGGGCTATTTCAACGACTACGTTCTGGAGAGGCCGGACCGGCTGGTTCCCTTCGACGTGATGAGCGAGCTGGCCCGGGAGGGAAAGATCGGCAAGCTGCACCCTACCTTCTTCTCCACCTCAGGCTGCACCACCGTTTCCAAGCGATGCGGCGAGATGGGAGAGGAGATCGGCGCGGAGATCAAGAGGAGGGAGACCGTCCGTGCCGCGATCCTCACCTCCACCTGAGGATCCAGCACTCGTTGCGGGGCAACGATCGCGTCCAGTATCGAGAAGATGGGCATCCCCGTCGTTCAGATCACCCCCATCCCCAATATCGCTCAGATGCTCGGCGTCAACAGAATCGTACAGGGTCACGCGGTCCCGAACCCTGTCGGAGATCCTTCCCTGACGCCGGAGAAGGAAAAGGAGCTGCGCCGCAAGTATGTTTTGAAGGCCCTGGAGTTGCTCCAGACGGATGTGGAAGGACCGACGGTGGTGACTTCGGACTGATGGTCGTGCGGTCCAGGCCTGCTTTCTTTGAAAGGGAGTGAGCGACATGCCCAACGCAGCCGTCAAAGGCACTTCGTACTGTCTCAACCACACGCCGGAACTCGGCCTCCATTACGGCACAACCCCGTATCTGGAGCGCCACGAGAAATCCGATTCTCCCTTTCTCGCCGAGCTTCCCAAGTTCATCCAGCCCTACGAGGCTGCGGCCCGCTATGCCCCCAATCTTGCCTACATCGGCGCCATGACCATCGACGAGCTTCAGGCGCAGCCGCGCCCATGGCATGCCAACCTGGCGGACAAACCCGTTCGGTTCGGGAAGTACGGAGAGATCATGCCCGAGGACGAATTCCTCGGCCTGATGGACATATGCGACGTCTTCGATCTCGTCTGGCTCGAGGCAGGGTTCGCGGCGTCGGTTCGGGACAAGCTCGCCGCCCACCCGGCTCTGCCCGCCGACCTCCTCAAAAGGCTGAAGGCCGGCCGGGAGATCGCCGCCATCCGGGAGGAGATCGCCGCGAAGGCCGCGCTGCCCTTCCTCTTCTCCGGCCGGGTGGTCGGATGCTGCCGGCGCGGCCATGAGATCGACGAGACCCTTGCGGCCCACGTGCTCCTGGAGAACCTGGCCACCAAGGCGGGCGGCTTGCTCTCTCTCTTCCATCTGCTCAAGAGGGCGGGCATGCGGCCGGAGGAGGTCGATTTCGTGGTCGAATGCTCCGAAGAGGCGGCGGGCGACATGAACCAGCGCGGCGGCGGCAACTTCGCAAAGGCGATCGCCGAGATCGCAGGCTGCGTCCATGCGAGCGGCCTGGATGTCCGAGCCTTCTGCGCGGCCCCGGTGAACGCGCTGATCACCGGCGCCGCCCTCGTCGCCTCGGGCGCGCGCAGGAACGTCGTCGTGCTGGCCGGCGGCGCCCTGCCCAAGCTCTTCATGAATGCGCGCGAACATGTAAAGAAAGGGCTGCCGGCCCTGGAGACCTGCCTGGGCAACTTCGCGGTGCTGCTCACTCCCGACGATGGGACCGCCCCGGTCATCCGCCTCGACGCCCTGGGAAAACACTCGGTCGGCGCCGGCGCCTCGCCCCAGGCCGTGACCACCGCCCTGGTGTGGGACCCCCTGGAAAAGGCGGGGCTGAAATTCGCCGATGTGGACAAGTATGCGGCCGAGCTTCAGATCCCGGAGATCACGGTTCCCGCCGGGGCCGGCGACGTTGCGGAGGCCAACGCGAAGATGATCGCGGCCCTCGCGGTCATGAAGGGGCAGCTCGAGCGCGGCGCCCTGAACGATTTCGTCGCCAAGCACGGGCTGGTGGGCTTTGCCCAGACCCAGGGACACATTCCCTCGGGGGTGCCCTTTCTGGGCCACGCCGTCGACGCCATCGCCGCAGGCGCCATCCGGCGCGCCATGATCATCGGGAAAGGCAGCCTTTTCCTGGCCCGTCTGACCAACCTTGCCGACGGCGCCTCATTCCTCGTGGAAGCACCGTCGGGCGAACCGGTCGGAGGCGTCACCCGTGAAGAAATAAAGAGCCTTCTGCTGGACACCCTGGCCGATCTGGCCGAGTCCCTGCGGAAGGCCACGTGAGGATGCCCGATGATGAACAAGCGAAGGCTGGTCGGTGAGGTCCTGGCGGAGTTGGTGGAGCAGGCCCGCAAGGGCGGCCCCAAAGTGCGGGTGGGACTCATGGCCTCCGGAAGCGAACTCGGTACGGAGGAACTGCTGCGGGGCGCGGCCCTCGCCGCGGGCCAGGATCCCCGGCTCCAGGTGGCGGCCATCGGCCCCAAGGCGGCCGGACACGACGGGCTGGAATGGATCGAGACATCCGATCGCGAGGCGGAGATGGTCGAGGCCATGGAATCGGCCCTCGCGGAGGGTCGCATCGGCGGGGCGGTCGCACTCCACTACCCGTTTCCTCTGGGAGTGACCACGATCGGGCGCGTCCTCACCCCGGCCCGGGGCAGGCCCCTGCTCATCGCCTCCACCACCGGCGCGGCCGCGGCCTCCCGGATCGAGGCCATGCTGCGCAACGCCGTGTACGGCATCGCGGTCGCCAAGGCGCTCGGCACGGACAAGCCCACCGTCGGCATTCTCAACCTGGACGGCGCCGCATCGGTCGAGCGCGCCCTGGGTCGGCTTGCGGAAAGGGGCTACGCCGTGCACTTCGGGAGCAGCGTGCGGGCCGACGGTGGGAGCCTGCTGCGCGGCAACGACCTTCTGGCCGGCGTCACGGACCTGTGCGTGTGCGACACGCTCACCGGAAACGTGATCGTGAAGCTCCTTTCCGCCTTCACGACCGGCGGCAAGTACGAGGCCCACGGCTGGGGCTACGGGCCCTCGGTCGGCGAAGGCTGGGACAAGGTCGTGTGCATCGTCTCCCGGGCCTCCGGTGCCCCGGTCATCGCCAACGCCCTGTGCTATGCGGCATCCCTCATCCGGGGAAATCTCGCCGGCTGTGTCCGTCGGGAGCTGGCGGCCGCAAAGAACGCAGGGCTCGACGAAGTCCTCGCCTCCCTGGCCTCGAAACCCGTCTGTCGGGAGGAGGTGTCCGCCCCTCCTCCGGAGCCCACGGATTCCGAAATCCACGGCGTCGATGTGCTCGCCGTGGAGGATGCGGTGAAGGCGCTCTGGAAGGTCGGCATCTATGCGGAGAGCGCGATGGGCTGCACGGGCCCCGTGGTCAAGGTGGCGGGCGGCTCGTTGGAGCGGTCCAAGGAAGTCTTGCGCAAGAACAGCTATCTCTAGAAAGGAGCGAACCTCCATGCTGGCGATCCATGCGGACAATTTCGAATCGGAAGTCCTGCAGAACGAGCTGCCCGTCGTCGTGGACCTGTGGGGGCCCAAGTGCGCCCCCTGCCTCGCGCTGATGCCCCGTGTCGAGGACCTGGCAGAGGAATACGCGGGGAGGGTCCTGTTCGCGAAACTCAATGTCATGGAAAACCGGCCGCTCGTTGTCACCCTCAGGGTCATGGGGGTGCCCACCTTTCTCTTCTACAAGGGGGGTGAAGAGAAGGAACGGATCACCGGCGGCGATGTGAGCCCGGAGGCCATCCGCGCCGCAGCGGAGCGGCTCCTTTCTTCGTGACGCGGCGGCAAACCATTTTGAGAAGGAGGTGAAACATGGGCAAGTTGTCAGGCAAGAAACTCATCCTCCTGGGGGAACGGGACGGAATCCCCAGCCCCGCCATGGAGGCCTGCTTCGCCGGCAGCGGAGCCGAGGTGGTCTTCTCGGCCACCGAATGCTTTGTCTGAACGGCGGCAGGAGCAATGGACCTGCAGAACCAGCAGCGGGTGCTCGACGCCGCCCGGACGTACGGCGCCGAGAACGTGATCGTGCTGCTCGGCTCCTCCGATCCGAGCGGAGCCGGGTTCTATGCGGAAACCGTTACCGCCGGCGATCCGACCTTCGCAGGTCCGTTGGCAGGAGTCTCGTTGGGACTCCCCGTGTACCACGTGCTCGATGAAGCGATCAAGGCCGAGGCCGACAAGAGCGTCTGGGACGAGCAGATCAGCATGATGGAAATGGTCCTGGACACCGAGAAGCTGGTCGGGTCCGTAGCGCAAATGCGCGCGCAACACAGCAAGACCACACTTTGAAGGCGGCGCCGCGGAGCCGCATGCGGGCGGCTCCGTGGCGCCCTTTTTCGCGAAATCTCCCTCTTCTGGATCCTATTCGGCGGATTGCCGCCGCGCGGGACACCCACATGCACATCCTGGTTATCAATGCCGGCAGTTCCTCCGTCAAGTTCACGTGCATGAAGAGCGCGGATTTCACCGTCCTCGCTTCCGGGTCGGTGGAACGGATCGGCCTGCCCGAGACGCTCTTCCATTACAGGCGCCCCGGGTCCGAAACGATCAGCAGGGAAGTGTCCGTCAAGAACACCCGGCAGGCCGTCAGCCTCATCACCGCCTGCCTCTGCGATCCGACCTCCGGCGTAATGAACTCCCTGAAAGAGATCGTTGCCGTCGGACATCGGGTGGTCCACGGGGGAGAGAAGATCACCGCGCCGGCGCTCATCGACGGCCGGGTCAAGGAGGTGATCCGGGACTGCTTTGAAATCGCTCCTCTTCACAACCCCCCGAACATGGAGGGCATCCTGGCGTGCGAAGAGGTTTTCCCCGGCACGCCGCAGGTGGGTGTCTTCGACACGGCTTTCCACGCCACCATGCCTCCCAGCGCCTACCTGTACGCACTCCCCTTCGAACTCTATCAGAAGGACCGCCTGCGCCGGTACGGCTTCCACGGCACGAGCCACAAGTACGTTTCTCAGGAGGCGGCCCGCCTCCTGAACCGGGACAAGGACGACCTGAAGATCATCACCTGCCACCTGGGCAACGGGAGCAGCATCGCCGCGGTGAAGGCGGGCCGGTGCGTCGACACCAGCATGGGATTCACCCCCCTGGAGGGGCTGATCATGGGCACCCGCTGCGGCGACCTCGACCCGGCCATCATCTTCTATCTGATGGAACGCAAGCGAATGAGCGTTGCGGAAGTCAACGAGATGCTCAACCGGAAGAGCGGGCTGCTGGGCCTGGCAGGGATCGGAAGCAGCGATCTGCGCGACGTGGAACAAAAGATGCTCGCGGGGCACGCGCAGGCCCGAGCCGCGTTCGAGGCGTTCTGCTACAGGATCCGGAAATACGTCGGCGCTTACACGGCGGCCATGGGCGGCGTCGACGCGATCGTGTTCACCGCGGGCATCGGCGAGAACTCCGAAAGGGTCAGGGCCGCCGTTTGCAGCGGCCTGCAGGGGATGGGGATCGCTCTGGACCCGGAAAGGAATGCCTCTCGGAACGGTTCCGCCGCGGACATCAGCAGCCCGGAGAGCAGGGTGAAGATCCTGATCGTTCCCACCAACGAGGAGCTTCAGATCGCCCGCGAAACCATCGAGGTGTTGAACGCACGGTCGACGCACTTCGCTGTCAGGCGCGGTTGACCCCCGCATCCGCGCGGCCTTGCCGACAGCTGCAAGCTCTTCAGGAATTCGACGAGCCGGTCGTTCACCTCCCGCGGCCGCTCCTGCCGGACCCGGTGTCCCGCCCCCGGCGGCGATCCTCCGTCCGATCAACCCCGCCTTGCGGATGACGAACGTCGGTTCCTCCTCGGTCAGGTAAGAGTAAACGGGAGAGAGTGCATGCCGGTCCACGATGTAGAGCGGGCCTTCAACGTCTCAAATCAAAGCCTGGCCGGCCGTTTTCGGGCTTGACACGAATTGAAAATTGTTGAAAATGGTTCAACATGAAGAAGATCCGCAAAACGGAAGAGACATTTGGAGGCCGCCTGAAGGCGCTTCGTCTCGCCCACCCGGAAGGGCCGAGCATACGGGAGGTGGCGCGCAGGGCGGGCATCGACGTGTCCTACCTCAGCCGCATGGAGAAGGAGGAGGTGGCCCCGCCGAGCGAGGAGGTCATTCTGAGGCTCTGCGAGGTCCTCGGGGTGGAGGATTCGGACGAACTGCTCAAGCTCGCGGACAAGATCCACCCGGATCTTCAGGAAATCATCCGGGACCAGGTCGAAACCCTTCCCGCATTCCTGAGAATCGCAAAGGATTTCTCGCAGGAGGACTGGGACAGGCTGACCCGGTACGTGAAGCGATCCATCCGCCCCTCGCGAGAGGCAAAGAAATGACCCTGGACATGGACCGCGTGCCCTGGCTCACCCGGGCGGAACTGGACGGAAAGGCGCAGGAGGTGCTCTCCCGGTCGAGTGCGGCTCTGGGGATCGACCTCACCCCGCCGATTCCGGTCGAGGCCATGATCGAGCGGGTCTTCGGATACCATCTTCTGGTGGAGGATCTCAACGAGCGCTATGCCCATCTCGGGCTCGCCGACGAGGATCTTCTCGGCGCCACGGTGGTGCCCCGTCGACAGATCCTGATACACGAAAAACTCCTGGCGAACCCCGCGAGGCGGGGCCGGTATTTCTTCACCTGCGCCCACGAACTGGCCCACGTGGTGCTTCATGAGCGGTTTGTCACAGATGCGGGCCGTTCCGTCGGTTTGGACGAGGGCCGCCGGGACATTTTGTGCCGGCTCTCCCTGAGCCGGAAGCGGGGGGAGTGGCAGGCCGACTTCCTCGCGGCCTGCCTGCTGATGCCCGAGGCCGAGACACGCAAGGCCTACCGGGCCGCGGTCTCGGAGAGCCCCACCTGCCTCGTCAACCGGGAGAGCAGCGTGTGCAGAAAGGGCAGGCCGCTCTGGCTCGAACCGGTGCTGGCTCACGCACCCTTCTATGCGGAGGCCGTGATCGAGGCAGGGAACTTCAGCAACGTATCCAGGACCGCCATGCGCGTGCGGCTCGAAGACCTGGGGCTTCTCGTAAACGCGGTGGACCGGCCGAGGGTCGCCCGAGGCCAGGGGTGACAGGCCGATTGGTTTTTCGCTGCGTCTCGACCGCCCGCCTTCTGGTCTGCCCCCTTCTGCCGTCCGGCCATAACCGAGGTTCAGGACGCATCCCCGGTCGGCCGGGCCCTGAAGGAGCGGTTCGTCCGCATCCTGCCGCGCGTCCCCGCCCTCTCCACGAAGTACTCGCTCTTGCGTTCTCTCAAGACAACCTCTCCCAAGGTGTCTTCGATGAAACGTGATGTTCTTTCGCACTGCCTGCCGGAAACTCCCCTGACCTCGACCGAAAGGGTCCTGCCCTTCGCATCAATTTCCAGAATGATCTCGGCCTTCATTCACGATCCTCCTGCGCGGGAAAGAAATGCATGCGCATCAGGCGACCTTGCGGAGCACAAGTCGAATCCGGTTGTCCCCGTAGACCTTTTCGTGCACGAGGACGAAGTTCTGTTTCCGGGCCTCTTTCAGAAGCTTCCTCCGGGCGTAGCGCTGATAAAGCCGGTCGCGAAATGCCCTGGCCTCGGACGGGCTCAGGCCGAATGCGTGCATTTCATAGATGTTGCCCTCCTCCCCTCGAAGGAACCCGATGTTGAATCTCCCCTTCCGCCGGACGGCCACCTCCGCGGTCACGATTCTCCCCTCGTAATGTATCGTACGCCTCTCTTCCCATTCGTGCCCGAGTTCGCCGAGCGTTTCCAGCAGGGCTTCCTTGTCGCTGATCCAGGTCTCGACCTTGGTGATGTGTGACATCGTTCTCCCTCCTCCCTTGCCCGCGCAGGGCCCCGTCGCGGCGAATCCTGAGGAACCGTCTCTCCGGGGATCCCTCCGCGCCGCCGTCCCCCGGGGCTGCGTTACCTTTCTTGCCGGTCTTCTTGCAACTTTCTGCGGCCTGCCGAGCGGGGAGCGATTCTTCCGTTCGTCTCTGGCAACTCGCAGGCCCGACGTATTCGAACTTGTCCGGTGAGGCCCTGGGTTGCAGAGAACTGTCTCTGGCCCGGACGGCCCCGTTTTCGTTCTGTCGGATGGTGAGACTTTTTAGCTGCATCAGGGCCCACTTGACGTCCAGCCTCTTCAGGTGTTCCTCGCAGAGCCCTTCCATGAGGCGCAAGACCGCGGAAGGGCACGAGCCGCTCCGACGATTCAGGCAAGAAAGCGCCATCCAAAGGGCGGGAGGACCGAAATGTTCCACAACAAAGGCCAGAACCGTGCAGGCCGTCAGGGCCTCCCGGTCCAGGAGGCCGGGCAGGTAGTCCGCCAGAGTGGTTCCCAGCGTCTCCGGCGTGCCGAGGAGCATGAGGACCTGAACGGCCGCCGTCCTTATCCTCGGAAACGGGTCTTCACGAATTACCCCCGCGACGGCGGCAACAAAGGTATTGGAAATCACTGGTTCCGTCGCCCCTGCCTCCTCCCGGCCCGCCGCGGATACGAAGGAAGCGGCATGAAGCATCCTCAAAAACCGGGATGCGCCCGGCTGAACGCCGCCCTCCAGGAGCTTTTCCAGCCCCCGCAGGAATCGGAACTTCTCCTCAAAGCCCTTTTGCCGAAACGACCCATCACGAAGGGAGAGAAACCCTCGGAGGAGAGAGGCGGTTTGCGGCTCCCGCTCCTCGTTTTGGGGTCGGCGGCCGGCATGCCCTTGTCCCAATTCCCTGCCAACGCTGGCGCCCTTCGCCCCTCCGGCCGCACCGCACCGATCGAACAAGGGCAGGCCGTCTCGCACACGCATTCGCTTCTCCCTTGGGTCCGGTCAGGGGTTGCGGTCGGGATTGCGCCTTCCCAGGCCCCGCGTTCCGTTGGCGAACAGGGCCCGTTCCGAGGCCCATTGCCGAAGGGCCCGGACTTCCCGCTCTCTCAGCCGGGAGAGCGGCACGAGTCGCTTGATGTGTCGGAGCAGGGCCAGGGAATGAAAAGGACGGCCTCCATGGATGCATTCCGAATAAAGCGTATCCCGGATCGCCTGCTCGATCTCCGCGCCCGAGAACCCCTCGGTCGCCTTGGCGCAATCCGGACCGGCCTCGGAAGCGACGCGGTAACGGCGAAAGAGCACCTCGAAGATGTGCAGGCGCTCCCTCTCGTCCGGGAGGTCGACGAAGAAGATCTCGTCCCACCGGCCCCGCCGCAGGAGCTCGGGCATCATCTCCGCCACGCCGTTGCACGTGCCGACCACGAAGACCCTGTCGGCGCACTCCTGCAGGAAATCGAGGAGCGCGCCCTGAATCCGCAGGGCGATGCCCCCGTCGGAGAAGCTGCTCACCGGCGCAAACCCCTTTTCGATCTCGTCGACCAGCAGAATGCAGGGGGCCATGGCCCGCGCGGTCTCCAGCGCTTCATAGAGCCGGGTTTCACTCCCTCCCACTTCCGCGGTGTATAGCCTGGCCGCGTTCATCTTGAGGAGCGGCACCCCCCAGGAGCCGGCCAGGGCCTTTGCCACGAGGGTCTTTCCGCACCCCGGGACACCGAAAAGGAGGATGCCTCGCGGCGGGGAGAGCCCGTAGGCCAGCAGCCGTCCGGGCTCCAGAAAGGCGGTCTGCCTCGTACGCAGCCAGCCGATGAGGCCTTCCATGCCGCCCACCTGCTCCAGGCCGCATCCCGGCAAGGGGCTGACGAACTCGATCGAAGAACCCGCTCTGCTCTTGATTGCCTGTTCCCGGAAGGCCCGTATCAGGGCAGGGTCAAGCCGACCTGCCCTGAGGAGAGAAAGCGAGAGAACGGACTCGGCCTCCTTTTCCGTGAACCCGCTCAGAGAGCGGGCGATTTCATTCCGCTCCTCCTCCGCATACTCTTCCACGTCGGACTCGACCAGCCTTTTTCGTGCTTCCTGATCCGGCAAGGGGAAATCCAGCACCGGCAGGTCTCTCAGCTCGGCGGGCATCTGGAAACGCGGTTCGAGGATGAGAACGGCCGTCCCGTTGTATCGTGCCCGGTCGTGCAGGGTCCTCAGCCTGGACAGGACGACCGGGTCCGGATCCCGCAGAAACGGGTGGTAGAGCTGGAGAATCCAGAGAATGTCCTCCGCGCTGCCGGGGCTTCGCACATGAGCCGCCAGGATTTCGTCCAGGACCTGCACGGCATCCATACTCACCCATTTCTTTTCGCCCCGGTCGAGCCCTTCCCCGGGATTGTAGACATGGACCCTCATTTCGAGCGACCTCGCCAGCGCCGCAAGTTCCCGGGTTGCCCGGCCCACCTCGATCGTCCGGACGCCGAAGACCGTGATGTAGGAGCGAATCAGGTCTTCCATCCCGTATTCAGGCATCCTGTTTCGGTCCATCTCCGCCTCAGCCGCACCATCTCGGCGGATCGAATTCCGGAATGCCCAGCGCCCTGGCCAGCATCTGAATTCCCGCCGTGTTCCACGAGAAGATCACCGTCCCGTCCGGCGAGAGGAGGGCCTCGAACTCCCCGGCGGGCGCCTCCCCGCATCTCGGATCGCCGCCCGCGTCGTGCGGATCCCCGTTCTTCGAGCCCGCCCTGTCCGGCTCGCGCAAGCAATGCCCTGCCATACTCGTTCCCTCTTCGATGGGCGCTGTCTTCTCCGGGACGTCTTGTCGGGGGACGGCGAAGTGTTGAATTGCTGTCAACGCTCGGAGATGTTGACTTTAATTCAACACGAGGGGGATGTCAAGCTCGAAATTCCGAAAAAGAGAAATGAACCATGACGAGAATCTCCGGCGAACAGAGCCGGGGCCGGGCCGGAAGCGGACTTCCTTGACGAGCGCGATCCGCGCATGCACGAAGAGGTTCGCATCGTGCCGTGGCGCGATTTCCTCCGAATGTTGTGGAGCGAGAAGGCGATACGGCGACGGGGAAGGATGCCCGGCTCCCTTTCCTGCCCCGTCCGGACCCGGGACCTTCCCTCTTCAGGCTCGCACGGCGGTGACGATCACGCGGCGGGACATGAGGCCGTAGTCGCCGGGGCTCGTGTGGGAGGAGAATCCGGTCCTGAAGCGGATCGCTCCGAATCCGGCCTGCGTGAGCAGGCCCGCCAGCTCGTCCTCCTGAAAGAGGCGCTCGCAGTAGGTGCCTTCCCGCAGGAGGCCCCTTGAGCGGGACACGACCCTCTCGCGCACCCGGATCAGGTTGTCGGCGAGCTCCCGCTCCCGCCTGACCGTGATGTCTTCGGTCGCCCGATGCTCGGAACGGGGGCGGAAGTGCGCGACCACGTAGCCCGGATCCAGGAGGTCGAGAAGAAGCGTCCCCCCGGGCCGGCAAAGCCGGAAGGCCTCGCAGAGGATCTGCAGGTTGTCGCGGTCGTCCGGGAAATAGCCGAACGAGTTGGCCATGACCAGCACGAAGTCGAAACGCCCGTCCGCGAGCCCGGTCCGGCGGGCGTCCGCGCGGACGAAGCACACCGGCAGGCCCTCCTGCACGGCCCGGGCCCTGCCCAGCCGGAGGAGGTAGGACGAGTAATCCAGAACCGTTGCCGAGCCGTATCCCCTGCGGGCGAGCTCGAGGCTGTGCCGGCCCTGGCCTCCGCACAGGTCCAGGATGCAGTCTTGCCTGCGGATCCCGAGAAGGGCCTCGAGGAAGTCGACCTCGCGCAGCGTCAGCTCTTCGTCGCACACGCTGCGGGCATCGGTGATCAGGTACACCTCGTCGAAGAGGCGCTGCCACCAGAGGGGATCGACGGGAATGCTTCCCATGATTTCCCTTGCAGCGTTCTAGTCCGATTGCGCGCCGAAGCCGTAGAGCCCGTCCGAGGCGATCAGGGCGGGGCGCCCCTCCCAGGGCTGGAGGCGGAAGAGATCCCGGGCCTCCTCGCTCTCCTCGAGCATGTCCACGATCTCGCCCCGCCGCCAGCCCTGTTCGAGGAGCTTGCAGTCTTCCCAGAGGTTGCGGCTGTATGCCTGGAGCGCCTCGAGCTGCCCCTGCGTGATCAGGCGCGGCCTGAGGGCGGTCATGATCGGGCCGAGCAGGTAAATGAGGCCCTGCTCCGCGGCCATGCGGTTCGTCCAAGCCCGCAGCTCCGCCACGGCATCCGTCCCGAGATTGCAGACCGCGTCGTTGATCCGCCGGGTGGCCTCGCCCACCGGCAGCGGGCTTCGGAGTATCGCCAGTGCCTGCACGCCGCCGCCGGAGCCCACGTTGGTGGGAACCCCGCCGAAGCGACCCACGAACCCGATCAGCCCCTGGTCCGTGATAAAGCAACGGAAGTCGGTCTGCCACGGGCGGATCACCACCCGACCCAAGTCACCGTCGAGCCAGGGCTGTTCCTCTTTCCATAGGCCCATGGGGATGAACTCCTGCACGATGTAGTCCCCCTCCCGCAAGGCCCTCTCGACATCCATGTTCCAGTCGTCGCGAAGGGGCCCCACGAAGACACCGTGCCCGGAATATCCGTGGGCGGGCTTCAAGACCACCTTTTCCCGGTTCCGCCATGTCCACTCCACGAGGTCCTGAATCCGGGAGCCGTCGGGTCCGGTCGTCTCCCGGGCGAAGAACCTGCGGGTCCAGGGGGTCCTTTCCACGGTCGTCCTGGAAAGGCGGTCCCGGTAGGGCCCCGTCACCACCTCGAAGATGCCCTTTGGGTTGAGCGCCTCCATCCCCCTCGGGTTGACCAGAATCCCTTGCCGGACCGCCTCGAGGAGCCCGGAGCAGTCTTTCTCCTTATGCAGCTTGAGCAGGGTGTCGGTATTGAAATCCATGAAGATGAGCGTGGCCTCCTCGCCTCTGTGGCAGACCTTGCCGCGGAAAAGCTCGACCTCGTGGGGAGCGCAGAGCGCGGCCCGGACGCCGTCTGTGGCGTTGAGGGCCTTTGCCAGGTTCCGGTTCTCAACGACCGCGTCGAGCGTTTCCTCCTCGGCCACGACCAGGACGAAGGCCTTGTTGCCGGCTCCGTGGCGCAAGCGCTGGGCCCTGAGCAGCATCCGGAGAAACCCCGGGAATGGATTCAGGAGGGGATGGTCAAAATCCAGATCGATGTCGATGCCGGAGAGGGATTTCACGCGCTCCCAGCACGCCCTGCCGATCTCCTGGGTCATCCGCTGGTAGTCCCAGCCGCCGGGGCTGCCGAGGTTCCATTCGGAGTGGTATCCGGCAAAGGCCTCCATTCTCACCTCCTGACCCATGGACCGGAACCCCGAACCGCCGCGCGGCGGGGATTCCCGGGCTCCGGTCATCCTTCCCGCCGGAAGGATGCATCCAGGGCCTGATCCAGGCACGCGAAGGGGACCTGGCCCGAACCGAGAACGATCGCGTGAAGATCCTTCAGATACAGGGGAGGAACGTGCCGTCGCCGAAGATCGAGGAACGCATGCTTGCCGAGCGTGTAGCACACTTGATAGCCCGGGGTCAAAGGGATCCGCCTGGCCTGTTTTCTCGCATCCTGGGCCGCATACCCGAGCGACGCGAGCCGTCCGGCCGCTTCTTCGAGGGAGATCGATCCGGTGTGAAGATCGAGATCCAGGCTGCCTCGCACCGCCCTCCACAGGTCACGCTTGAGCCGGATGAGCCGCTGTCCCGGGTCCGGGTCGTACCCGAGATCGTCGACGAGCTGCTCGGCGTAGCAGGCCCAACCCTCGTAGAACAGGGCCGACTCGATCCTTCGACGGATCGGATCGGTTTGCAGGAGCCTGTGGAAATCGAGCACGTGGTGGCCGGGATAGGTCTCGTGGGCGGCCAGGTACCGGTATTCCCGATGCACGGATTCCAGGCGTCTTCGGCCCTGCTCCGAGGGCGCATCCTCACCGGAGATTTGAACGAAGAAGCGGCCCTCGGCCGCCCCTTCTCCCAGGAACGGAGGCGCGCTGTAGGATGCGGTCGCGCGAATCGGCTGAAGGTAGGCCGGGGTCGGCTCGACCCGAACGGAGCCCCCGGGCGGGATCGGAAGCGAACCCTGCCGGCCGAAGAAGGCCGCGAGCCGCTCGACCTCTCCCCGGTAAAGGGATACCGTGTCTCGATAGGCCATCTCGGGCAAGCCGATCCCTTCGTAGATCTCCCGCCAGGTCTTGTTCGGGTCGATCTCGGCGGCGAGCCGGGCCAGCTCGCGCTCCTTGTCCGAGGCCTCCTGCCTGAAGACTTCCCGGGCCCGGCCGATACCGCCCTTCCAGCCGTACCCCGCGCCGAGGATCTCCTGAAAGAGGTCTTCACCGGGAGCGAACTCCTCGGCTTCGCCGAGCCCCTGAAGAAAGGCCTGAAACCGCTCCAGGGCCTCGAAGGCGGCCCGTTCCTTCCGCTCCATTTCCGCGACGTACACCCCGGGAGGCTCCGCCCTTTCCGCGACGGCCCGGGCGAGAAAGTCCCGGCAGCTGCCCACCATGTCCAGGGCAGCTGCCCTGGCGGGCCGGGGAACATCCCTCACCTGCCGCATCCCCCAGGACAGCAGGCCGGGGATCGCATCGAGCCTGGCTCGCCGGAGGTCTCTTTGCGCTTCCTCGTTCTCGCCGGTCGGACGGCTCAGCGCCTGATCGAGACCGATGAAGGCGACCTTGAGGTAGACTCCGGGGTCCCGCCTCCAGAGCCTGAGGGCCTCCCAGTGGACGAGGAAGCTGTCCATGCTCTGCCCGAGCAGACCCAGCAGACCCGCATCCTCCTGCCCGGCAAGGGCCCTGAGCTCGGCTCGCCAGGCCTTCACCTTTGCGCAGGCGCCTTCCAGGAACTCCCGGTCCAGCCGGTCCGTCCCGGCCTGGTAGAAGCGCGCCGACTCGACACGGGGCATGAAATGGAATTCGTCACTCAGGCAGCACACCGGCAGGTGGCGGGCCAGAAAAGAGAAATATTCCTCGGAAAGGGCGAGCAAGGCGGCGGAAGGCTGGGGCAAGGGCCGGATCATAGCGAAGAACCTAAGCCAGCGGCGAGTGGAAGCAAGGACGAATCCTTCGGGCACGCTCGGCTGGACGAGCTCGTTGGAACATCTTACACTGTTCGAGCCGAGGCAGGAGGTTATCCGACAGGCGAAGACCTATTCGCCCGGGCGTTGTGACCACGAGAAGAGGAGTCTCTCCGATGACAAACGGAAACGATACGCACTCGAAGTCCATGGGATACCTTCTGTGGCTCTTCGGCTTCACCGGCGCTCACCGCTTCTACTACGGCAAGCCGATCACCGGCACGATCTGGTTCTTCACCCTGGGGCTCCTGTTCATCGGCTGGATCATCGACCTGTTTCTCATCCCTTCCATGGACCGCAAGGCCGACCTCAGGTTCCGGGCGGGCCGGGTGAACTACACCGTGGCATGGATCCTGCTCACCTTCCTGGGATTCTTCGGGATCCACAGGTTCTACATGGGCAAGTGGATCACGGGAATCATCTACCTTCTCACCGGCGGTTTGTTCACCCTCGGATATCTCTATGACTACTGGACCCTGAACAGGCAGATTTCGGAAATCAACGGGTGAGGGACCGGTCCGCCCCGAGCCTTCGCAGAAGGATGCTCTCCACCTCGACCTTCATGCTGTCCTCGAGGATGAAGCCCACGTTGCCCGGGGCGAAGGCCTCGAATTCGGTGTCGTAAACCGGGCTGTCGTTGATGAGGAGAAACAACCGGGAGCCCGTCTTCTTCACGGAGAGTTTGTTCGTCGCGTTTCCCGGATGCACGTAGCCCGACGTCTCGAAGACGTCCATCCCGCGCCAATCCTCGTATTCGACCCTTCCGTAGAGATGGCCGCCTTCCCCCGTGATGAGGAACTTGTAGGTGTCCCGGATATTCCTGAATCCCCAGACGATCCCGTAGCCGTAATCGTCGTATCCTTCCGTTTTCGTCAGGACCGCCTCGATCAGGAAATCCTCCCGCTGGTCGAGGACGCATGCCAAGGACCTCGCGGAGGCCCCCCACCTGGCCTTCTTCACGATCACGTAGTCGCCGTGCTCGATGTCGGAGCGGGTGCGCTCCGTTTCTTCGATGAGCCAGCCTTGCCGGTTGTCTTCGAAGTCGTCGAAGAAGAGGATATCCGGGTCCCCGCCCCCCGAGGGGCGAAGGAAGGAGCAGGATACGAGGAACAAGAGAGCACCGATGCCGAAAAACCTTCGCATGGGGAGATCCCCCGGGGAAGAGCGGACCGAGGCCGCACAGGAACAGTATGAAGAAGGCCTCCTGACCGTGTCAAGGAAAGCGGGGACCTGCGACCCCCGTCACCACTCTCTCGCCTCCAGCCGGCGGGCCCCCCAGCGCATGGGAAGAAGGCAGACAGCCAGGCTCAGGATCACGACGAGGCCCAGGCGGACGGCGACGAGAACCAGCCGGTGGGCGTCCACTCGGACACCGCCCAGGAGGGACAGGAAGATCACGTTCACCGGCCACGCCTCCAGAAACACGGCCAGCGCGATGAACGCCATGGCGAGGATCATGTAGAGAATCGCACCGTAGCCGGTGGCGATCTTGGCGGCATTCTCAACGGAGAACCGGGGGTAGGCCGCCCCGAGTCCGATGCCGAGCCCCACGACCCCGGCGGTGAGGAAGACCATGGTGACCGCCGAAAGCCCCATCATGAAGCCGGAGACGTTGAGGAACCAGTTGGACAGAAGGATCAGGGTCTCGGAGAGCACGAGCAGGGGCACCAGGTACATCCAGAATTTGGCCCGGAGGAGCTTCCGGGTCGAGATCGGCGCGCTCCGGATGAGCCAGAAGGATTTCCCCTCGATGCTCACGGCCGGGAAGACGAACCGGATCGCCACTGCGGAGACCACGAACCCCGCGAGCCCCATGTTGAGGAAGGACAGAAGGTTCTGCAGGTAGACCGTGGCCAGGGGAATCTTGTTCAGATCGAGGACCCGGAAGTTGTAAAGATAAACAACGACCAGGGCCCCCAGCAGGAGAAGCTGGGTCCACTGGGTCGTGTCCCGCAGAAAGAGCTTGATGTCCTTGCGAACCACGGAGCGGGCCTGCAGGCCGAAGGGGCGGGTCAGGAACGCAAAGGATCTGTGAATCCAGGAAGACGCCGCGATCCGGGTGCCGGCCCCTTCCTGGGACTTCATCCAGCCTTCCAGGTAGATGAGGCCGCCCACCCAGGCGCCGATCGTGACCAGCGCCATGGCCGTGCTTGCAAGGAGAAGAAAATGGAACAGAGGCGCGCCCGGCCTTTCGAAAAGCAGGGGGACGAGGAACTCGGTCAGCCATTGACTCGGAAGACAAGCCGAGGAGGGGGTCCTCACCACGGCCAGAAAGTCGATGAACCGCTCGAGCTCCGCCTCCTCGAAGAGCCGCTCCGGCTGAAGAAACCGAAAGAGCAGATAGAGGCTAACCAGAACGAGGATGGCGAGGAGCGCGAGGACTTCCTTGGTTCTCCTGGCCGGAAAGAGCCGCACGAGGCCCATCGTGCACAGGATCCCCAGGGCCGCTGCGATGACGAGCAGGGGGACGAACCCGGCCAGAACCGCGCCGTAGTAGGCCCAGGAGGCCTCGTAGACCACGCCGTAGGCTCCGAAGACGGGCGTCCCGAAGAGCACGATCATCCAGGAGGAGCTGACCAGCGTCTCCACGAACTTGGCGTGATAGATCCTGTCCAGGGAAAGGGGCATCGCGTGCAGGAGATTGAGCTCCTCGGACAGGTAGAAGGAGGAGACGGCCGTTACGATGTTACTGAAGACCAGCAGGGAGAAGAAGACCACGGTGATCATGGCGAGAAGCTTCTCGGCCAGGAGGGTCCCGATGGCCCCCACCCCCTGGAAATAGGACAAAACCCGGTAGAACAAGTAGAAGATCCCCACCCAGAAAACTGCCCCCAGGATGAAGATCACCGCGTCCTTGATCGTGCCGGAACCTTTTTGCGCCCGATCCCGGTCCCCGACCCGGAAGGACCTCCAGGAGGGCAGCAGGAGGTAGAGAAACGTGCCTTTCATGACCGCAGGTACTCCACGACCCGGATCATCTCTTCCCCTCCGGTGAGTTGCAGGAAGATGGATTCCAGTCGATCCGCTTCCCCCTTCGCCTGCCGCTGCAAATCTTCCCGGGTCCCCAGGGCGATGAGTTCGCCCATGTGAATGATGCCGATGCGGTCGCACACCTCCTCGGCCACTCCGAGCGTGTGCGTGGACATGAAGATGGTCTTGCCCCGCGAGCAATACTCCCGGAAGATCGACTTGACGAGCCTTGCCCCCTGCGGATCGAGCCCGACCATCGGCTCGTCCACGACCACCACCTCGGGATGATGCAGAAAGGCGCCCCCCATCACGAGCCGCTGCCGCATCCCGTGGGAATAGCCCTCGATCAGTTCTCCCCGGAAGTCCTTCAGGCCGAAGAGTTCGAAGAGTTCGTCGATCCTCTTGCCGAGCCGGAGGCCGTCGATCCGGTGGAGGCCGCCGAGGAACCGGAGAAACTCCTCTCCGGTGAGCTTCTCGTAGAGAAACGGTCGGTCCGGGATAAAGCCCATCCGGGCCTTGGCCCGGATCGGGTCCGCCGCCACATCGACTCCGCCCACGAGGATGCTCCCCTCCGTGGGCCGCATCAGCCCTGCGATCATCCGGATCGTGGTGGTCTTGCCTGCTCCGTTCGGCCCGAGAAACCCGAACACCTCGCCGCGCCGCACGAGCAGGGAAAGGCCGCGGACCGCCGCCAGACCGCGGTATCGCTTGGTCACCTCCCGCAGTTCGATCATCGGGCGTCCAGAATCTTCAGGGAAAGCCTGCCGACCACCCGGGCCATCTTCATCTGCTCTTCGAGGCCCCCGTCCGCGAATTTCAGGTGGGTGACGTCGGCCGGGAACTGGCCCATCACCGGATCCAGGCTCACCCAGTCGCCCACCCACACCTCGTTCCATGCGTGATAGAAGAACCCCGTGCCCGTGTAGACCACCCCCACCGCAATCGCGGCCGGCAACCCGGCGGCCCGGGCCAGAGCGGCCATGAGTGCGGCATGCTCGTTGCAGTCCCCTGCCTTCGCGTTCAGCACATCGAGGGCGCTGGGCAGGCTCAAGGTCGGCCGCTTCTCCAGGTTCTCGTACACCCATTCCATGAGGAGCCGGGCCGCTCCGGCTGCGTCTGTCTCCCGCCCCAAGATCCCGCGGGCCAGTCGCTCGATCGTCTCGTCATCGCTCTGAAGGAAGGGCGTCGGCTCCAGGAACTCCGCAAGCCTTGGGTCCCGGATCGGAAGTGCGAGCCTTGGAAGGGAGCCCACGTCCTCCCTGGCGACCTCCAGCGTGGAGTCCCGAAGTCGCTGCCTCCCTCCGTGGATCCTGAAACCGTCCGGATCGAGATCGATCCCCCCGATCCGGACGCGAAGGTACCCAAGCCCCTCCGGATCGGGCAACGGCCCGTCCACGGGAACCCTCGTGGAAGCGGTGATGTCGACCGCTTGATCGCCCGTCTTCATGCCGCGGCGGGCCCGGCCGGCATCCTCCCGGATCACGGTCAAGCCCATAGGGGTCACCTCCTTGAGCACCCGCCCTTGGCGGTCGTACCAGGCGGTGGCCTCCATGCCGGCGTAGCTCACTTCGATCCGAAGGGCCTGGCGGTACCCGCCGTCGAGCCGGATTTCCTCCTCTCCCTCCACGGTGAGAACCGCATCGGCCTGGCTCAGGGTGGATGGCAGGACCACGGGAACCCGCAGGGATTTTCCGACCTGGAGGCCCTCGCTCGCCAGGTAGGGCCTGAGATTCAGGAAAAGGTAGGGCGGGCGGCCGAGGCGCAGCACCTTCTCCCGGGTCTTTCCGGCCGAGTCGATCTTGAGGGTGACCGTTCGCCCATCGACCTTTCCCACGACCTCCATGGAAACCACGTCGGATCGCATCCGGAAGTCGAACGAGGTAAGGGTGAAGGCCCTGTCGGTCCGGCAGGTCGTCTCGACCCGGATCGTCTGCGGCGTGTCCATCACCTTGAGATGGGTGAGCGATTCCTCCCGGACGAAATATCCCGCTTCTTCCGGCCCGAGGGTGTAATGAAGCCAGCCGACCTTGCCCCCCTGGAAGTAGATCCCCATCCAGGCCTCTTCGGCCTCCATCGCCTCCGCCGGTTCGAGGCGGAGTGCAGGGTCGATTTCCGCGTGTGGGGTCAGGCAGGAAGCGAGGTACTCCCGGCGGATCAGAAGTCCGATCATGACGAGCCAGAAGGCAATCGTGCCCCAGCCCAGGATCCTCTTTGCCCGGTTTCCCTTCACCGCCCTGCCGAGACCTCCCGGATCGCACTCCATCCCGGCCCCTCTTCGAAAAGCACTGCACACATCTTCGTCTCTGCCGGTGATTTCCTTGAATGACAAAGTTGTAACACCTCAAGTCGATTCTCGCGTACGACGCCCAACTCCCTCATGCTTCTCGACTTAAAACCCCGGCGATGTCTTCCGGCTTTCCCCATGCAAGAGCGGCACGGGAAAGAAGACGCCCGAGCCGAGGAAAATGTTGTAAGAAGAGCGGAAGCATGAAACCTATCCCCACCTGGCTGAATCTAGTCAGTGTCCGTCTCCGGCGACAAAGAATGGAATTCCGGATGCGCGGATGCGCTCACGCCGCCAAGGCGGCTTGGCAAGAAGCGCCCGGCCACGGATGGGTCGGTCACGGCTCATTCATACCCGTAGCGGGCGAGAACTTCTTCGTCGATCCCGAAGTGGTGGGCGACCTCGTGGACGACCGTGATCTCGATCTCCTCGATCAGATCCTCGACCGTTTCGCAAGAATCCTCCAGAGGACCCTTGTAGATCACGATCCGGTCGGGCTCGAGCGGAACGTCGAAGACGCTCTTCTCGCCGTGCGGGATGCCGAAGTACACGCCGAAAAGGGTCTCATCTTCGGGCACCCCCAGTTCCTCCAAAACCTCCTCGGGGGGCTCCTCCTCCACCATCACCGCCACGTCCCGGATATGCCGCAGGAACTCCTCCGGGATGCGTCCCAGGGCCTGCTCGACCGCCCGATCGAACTGTTTGCGCGAAAGCCGGGGCATGGCCTGTGCAAGTCTTTCAACGCGCGAGAAAGAGAATTCCTCAGAACTTCTCCGACAGACTCCTTCCGTAGTCCAGGCAGACACGGTCCGCCCTGCCGGAATCCAGGATCTGCTCCTTCACATTGAACGGACGCAGGCCGGCCATGTTGATCCCGATCACCTGTTCCATCATATCATAGATCACCTTGGCACCGCTTCCGATATGGGTGTGGGAGCTGAAGGACCCGCCGATTCGCCTCGCCAGGTCGGCCTGGCTGGCCAGAAAGAGAAACCTCTTCATCGCATCGGTCGTGTTCTTGAAATGGGTCGGCGAGCCGAAGAGGTATCCGTCGTATCCCTCCACTTCCTCGTAACTCCGGAATTCATCGACTCGACGGAGCCGAACCTCCTTGCCTGATCGCCGAACTCCCTCTGCGATCCGCTCGGCCATTCTCCGCGTTCTGCCCGTCTTGCTGTCGTATACGATCAGCATCCTTTTCATGATTCACCCCCCGCCCGGTGGCTCATCTTGCCTGTTGCTTGGAGGACTTGATCTTCCTCTTCAGGTGATTGATGTGCTTCGTTATTTTGATGCCCCTCGGGCACGCGCGGGTGCACTCGAAGTGGTTCTGACATGCCCATACGCCGTCCGGCCCGTCGAGTGCGGGAAGCCGGCTCGCAAACCCCCTGTCGCGGGAGTCCTCCAGAAACCGGAAGGCGTTTGCCAGGGCCGCAGGGCCGATGAAACCGGGATTGTCGTCAAGGACAGGACAGGCCGAGTAACACGCGCTGCAAAGGATGCAGTTGGTGGCATCGTCAAAGGCTTCACGCTCTTTCTGCGACTGGATCCTCTCTTTCTCGCGGACCGGCTCGTCATTGATCAGGAAGGGCTTCACCGACCTGTATTTGTCGAAAAATCCGGACGGATCCACGACGAGGTCCTTGACGACCGGGAAGTGGCGAAGCGGCTCGATCCGGACCGTCGCTCCTTCAGCGTCGGCAACATCCCGCACGAGCGTCTTGCATGCCAGCCGGTCCTTGCCGTTGATGCGCATCGCGTCGGAACCGCACACGCCATGGGCGCAGCTCTTCCGGAAGGCGAGGGTTCCGTCCTGAAACTGCTTGACGTACATGAGCAGATCCAGGAGACGCGCCGTGGGCTCGGCCTCGACCTCGTAACGCTGCCAGGTCGGCTCCGCGCCCTCCTCCGGGCGGAATCGCCGTATTTCGAGCGTGATCTTCATCTTCTTCTCCTTGTTCAGTAGACCCTCGGCTTGGGAGCCCACCTGGACGTGTCAACATCCTTGTAGCCGATCCTGACCTCGTCACCATCCAGAACGGCCAGGGTGTGGCGGAGCCAGTTCGCATCGTCCCGGTCCGGGTAGTCCTCCCGGGCGTGGGCGCCGCGGCTCTCCTTGCGGTTCTCTGCGGAAACCGCAGTCAGAAGCGAAAGGTCGAGGAGGTTCCCAAGCTCGATCATCTCCAGAAGATCGGTGTTGAAGGTCCTGCTCCTGTCCTGAACACGCACCCCTTTGTATTGATCTCGAAGCTCTTTGATCCTCCGGACCGCCTTGCGCATGTCCCCCTGGTTTCGATAGATCCCGACGTTCTCCATCATCTGCACCTGCATTTCCTCGCGGATCGGCCCGGCCGCGGGGCCCTTCCTGCCGTCCATGAGCTCCCGCATCCTCGCGGCCGAGGCCTCCGCCGGGTCTTTGCCCGAGCGCGGCAGGTCGGCTCCCCGGGCGTACTCTGCGATGTGCCTGCCCCCCCTTCTCCCGAACACGACGAGGTCAAGCAGGCTGTTGGTCCCCAGCCGGTTCGCCCCGTGCACCGACACACAGGCACACTCTCCGACCGCGTAGAGCCCCTCATAAAGACCCCCTTTCCCGTCGGCGACCACCCGGCCGTCCAGGTCCGTGGGGATGCCGCCCATGGCGTAGTGGGCCGTGGGCTGCACAGGGATCGGTCTGTCGGCCGGATCCAGCCCGAGATAGGTCTTGCAAAACTCGGTGATGTCCGGGAGCTTGGCCTGGATGACATCCCTGCCCAGGTGGGTGGCATCCAGGTGCACGTAATCATCGATCCTCCTGTCCCCGCGGATGCCCCTGCCCGCCCTCAACTCGGTCAGGATGGCCCGGGCGACCATGTCCCGGGGCGCGAGGTCGAGCAACTTGGGTGCGTATGTCTCCATGAAGCGCTTTCCCTCGCGGTTGAAGAGCATGCCTCCCTCTCCGCGGACCGCCTCGGAGATGAGGATGCCCAGGCCCCGGATCCCGGTCGGGTGGAACTGGTAGAACTCCATGTCCTCCATCGGAACCCCCCGGCGGGCCAGGACCGCCGGCCCGTCGCCGGTGTTCGCGAACGCGTTCGACGTGATCTTGAACATGCGGCCGAACCCGCCCGTGGCGAAAAGAACCGCCTTGGCCCGAAATACGTGCAACTCGCTCGTAGCCAGATGGACAGCGACGATCCCGCCGCAGCGGCGACCCTCCAGGATCACGTCCAGAACCTGGTATTCGTCGAAGAAGGAAACCCCGTTCTTGATGCACTGCTGGTAGAGGGTCTGCAGGATCATGTGGCCGGTCCTGTCCGCCGCGTAGCAGGCCCGCCGGACCGCCGCCTCCCCGAAATTCCGCGTATGGCCGCCGAAGCGCCGCTGATCGATGCGCCCCTCCGGGGTCCGGTTGAAGGGCAGCCCCCAGTTCTCCAACTCGTAGACGGCCTGAACCGCGTCCTCGGCCAGGATCAGGGCCGCCTTCTGGTCGACCAGGTAGTCTCCTCCCTTGACCGTGTCGAAGGCGTGCCACTCCGGCCGGTCTTCTTCCACGTTGCCCAGGGCCGCACTGATCCCTCCCTGAGCCGCCCCGGTGTGGCTCCGGATGGGGTAGAGCTTCGAGAGGACGGCCGTCCGGGCCTTCTTGCTGGCCTCCAGGGCCGCGAAAAGCCCGGAGCCGCCCGCCCCTACGATCACGGCTTCGAATTCGTGCTCCACGTCGGACCTCCTGATTCCCGGAGTCTCCACAGACCCGGTTGCGTTGCCCTACCCTGTTCTTTTGTCCCTTGTGATTTTGATTTACCCGGCGGTAAATCCGTTTCATTTTTTCCCCTGTTGCTTTTTTGCGGCCAAACCGGGAAAATAGAAAGCTGGTCTCACGCTCCGAGCATGGGCATCTCCCGCCTGCGTGCCTCTGATGTTCCCTCTTCCATCACCGGCAACAAGAAAGGGCCCCGTACCGGTTCATCCGGCACGCGGACGCGAAGGGCGCGCCGGGGCGGCGGGAATGGAGCGAGTCACGGGAAAAGGCAGGGCCTCGAAAACGATGGACCAACAGCACATACGAAACATAGCGATCATCGCGCACGTGGACCACGGGAAGACCACCCTGGTCGACCAGCTCTTCCGACAAAGCGGCATGTTCCGGGACAATCAGGTCGTCACGGAAAGGCTCATGGACTCCATCGACCTCGAGAGGGAGCGAGGCATCACCATCGCCTCGAAGAACGGGTCGTTCAGGTATCGGGATTTCCTGATCAACATCATCGACACGCCCGGGCACGCGGACTTCGGAGGGCAGGTCGAGCGGGTGCTGCGGATGGCCGACGGGGCCCTGCTCCTGGTCGACGCACAGGAAGGCCCAATGCCGCAGACCTATTTCGTACTGAAGAAGGCCCTGGCGCTCCGGCTGCCCATCATCGTGGTGATCAACAAGATCGACAAGCCGGCGGCCCGTCCGAACCTCGCGGTGGACAAGGTATTCGACCTCTTCGTGAAGCTGGACGCCCCGGCCGAGATTCTCGACTTTCCCGTGGTGTATGCCTCGGCCAAGGAAGGATACGCGGTAAGGGAGCCGGGTGAGCCGGCCGTCTCCATGGAGCCGCTCTGCGAAACCATCCTCCAGCGCACGCCGCCTCCGGCCGGAAGCCCGGACGGCCCCCTGCAACTGCTCGTGAGCTCGATCGAATACTCCCCGTACCTGGGCCGGCTGGGGATCGGGAAGATCACCTCAGGGAGACTGAACAGAAACAAGGAGACCGTCGTCGCCCTGCGCTGCGGCGGCCTCGTGCCCGTGCGGATCACAAAAATCTATCGCTTCGAGGCAAACCGGAAAGTGCCCACCGACACGGCCGGAACGGGCGAGATCGTGGCAGTGGCAGGGATGGAGGATGTCACCGTTGGCGTGACCTACACCGACCCGGACGACCCGCGGCCGCTGCCGCCCATCGAGATCGACCCCCCCACCCTTTCCATGAATTTCATCCCGAACGACTCCCCCTTTGCCGGAACAGAGGGCTCCTTTGTCACATCGCGCCACCTCGAGGAGCGCCTCCGCAGGGAAGCCCTCGCCGACGTGGCCCTGATCGTGGAGCAACTGGGCAACGGGTGCGGGTTCAAGGTCTCCGGGAGAGGGGAGCTCCACCTGTCGATCCTGATCGAACGCATGCGGCGGGAAGGATACGAGTTCCAGGTCACCCGCCCCCAGGTGATCATGAAGCAGGAGGGTGGAGAGCTTCTGGAACCCTATGAGGAACTGACGGTCGACGTGGAAGAGCCTTACATGGGCACGGCCATCGAGATGCTGGGCAACCGGAAGGGCCAGATGCTGGAAATGCGCCTGGAAAACGCAATGGCGCGCCTCGTCTACAGAATACCGACCCGGGGCCTGCTGGGGTTCCGGTCCGAGTTCCTGTCGGCTACCCGGGGAATGGGGATCATGAATTACCTGTTCAGCGGTTACGGCCCCCACGTCGGTGAAATCCGGAACCGCAGGAAGGGGGTACTGGTTGTGAAAGACCCCTGCACAACGGTGGCCTATGCGCTTTTCAACCTGCAGGAGCGAGGCAGGCTCTTTTACGGGCCCGGCGAACGGGCCTACGCGGGTCAGATCCTGGGCGAGCACTGCCGCGAAAACGACCTCTTTGTAAACCCGGCAAAGGGGAAGAAGCTCACCAACATACGCGCGGCGGGCTGCGACGAAAACGTGATACTTACCACACCGGTGCAGATGAGCCTGGAGGCGTGTATCTCCTACATCAACGACGATGAACTGGTCGAGGTAACTCCCCAGGCCGTGCGCCTCCGCAAGCGGCGGATGGCATCCTGATCAGGAGCGGCCGGGTTTTCGCTTTTCGAGAAAGGCCAGAACCGCATTCGCGAAATCCGGCCGGGTCATCAGCCGAGCCTGTTTTCGGCTTTCCATTTCCAGGGCCTGGTCCGAGTTCATCAGGTAGGCATCGTAGACCGCCTTCTTGGCGACTCCCATGGACCTCACCGGTCCGTTGGCGAGCCTGCGCGCCCACTCCATCGTTCTCGCCTCGAGCTCCTCGGCCGGGTAGACGCGGTTGACCATGTTCAGGCGAAGGGCCTCCTCCGCATGGACCGAATCACCGGTGAAGATCATTTCCAAAGCCTTTTTCAGGCCCACGATCTTGGGCAGGATGTAGGTGGAACCGCCGTCCGGTATCAGCGCGATGTTGATGAAGATCTCGATGAACCGGGCCCTGTCCGAGGCAAGGGTGATGTCCGCGTTCAGGGCGAGACTGCACCCGAACCCGGCCGCGACGCCATCCACGGCCGCGATCACGGGCCGGGGGATCTTGTATACCGCACTGGTCAGTCTGTGGTAGGTGGTGGAGACCAGCTCATCCATGAATTGCTCCGTCGGTGCCCCGGATTGTCCGAGTGTTTCAAACCCACTCTGGGCAAGGTCCGCACCCGAACAGAAGGCGCCGCCCGCCCCGGTCAGAACGATGACCCGTGTGCCGTCCTCCCCGCTCCTCTCGATTTCCTCGGCCATCCGGAGGGCGTTGGGAGCGCTCAGCGCATTGAGCTTGTGCGGCAGATTGATGGTAAGGGTCTTGACGCCCTGCTCAACAGAAATCAGGATCTCGTTGTTCTCGCTCATCTTCCGTTTCCCCTCTTGCCTTCGAGCGCCGGATCGTGCCTCTGTGGGTTGTACCCTTTTGGGGGAGCGGAATCAAATGGACATTGTCTTTTTTCCCGCCCGGCCGTACAAAGGTGCCCGGGCCCACGGCCCTCCGCCCCGGCCCAGGGAAAGCCGGTATCCCTCCAACACGGAAAGAAGCTCATGAAGGACACCGGGGTAGGTCCCGGAAGACCGCTGCGCATCCTTCTCACAGGCGAGCGCGGGTCGGGCAAGACAACGTGCTGCCTGAACGCGGCCCACCTGCTGCGGGGCAGCGGATTGCGACCGGGAGGCGTTGCCTGCCCCAAGATATGCGACCCGACGGGCCGCGTCATCGGCATCGAGGCCCTGAACATCCTGAGCAACCCGCCCTCACGGGAGATTCTGGCCCGGACCGACCGTGCCATGGACGGGCCCCGCACGGGCATGTATCGCTTCTCGCAGACGGGCCTGCGATTCGGACGCGAGGCCCTGGAAGAAGGGGCCAGGCTCGCAGACGTTCTGTTTGCGGACGAACTCGGTCCCCTGGAGATGCGCAATGAAGGTCTCTCGAACCTCCTCCCGCTCGCTCGGTCCCCCACCACGCCGCTCATGATCATCGTCGTCAGGCCCGAGCTTGTCGCTGATGCCCGCAGGGAGATGGAACCTCTTGGCTCGATGGTAATCGAGATTCATCCCGCAAACCGGGACCAGACGCCTCTGCGCCTCCTCGATCTCCTCCTCAACAGGGAATGACCTCCGCGGGCCGGAGGGTCTTGCAGAGGCGGTCCGAGCCTTTTCTGGGTCCCGGGTTGACGGAATCGTTATAGTCGTGTATATATTACGCCTGCCGCTCAACCGAACCCGAGAGACCAGGATGGCCGGAGAAGCCAGGGGGCTCCCACGGAACACCCCGGAGGATCCCGAGAGAGGCGCACGAGGCCTGAAGGCATGGGGGGAGCACCTCCAGGTCCGGGCGAAGGCCTGGATCACCGCCGGGGGAGAGACCTTCCTGGCCTATGGCAGGATCGAGCTGCTGGAGAAGATCCGCGAATCCGGCTCGATCTCGGCCGCCGCCCGCTCGATCGGCATGAGCTACCGCCGGGCCTGGTGGCACATCGAGACGATGAACCGGCTGGCAAAGACCCCTGTGGTCGAGACGGCGGTGGGAGGAAAGGGGGGAGGGGGAACGAGGCTGACGCCCGAAGGAGAGGAAGCCGTGCGACTCTACCGGGAGCTCGACAGAAGGGCGAAGGCCTTCGAGGATGAGATCCGGGAAGAGCTCTTCGGATGACGGATGGGGAGAGTTTTTTTGGCTTGCGATATGCTCGGGCGGATATAGCCTTGCGCCGCGCAGGATGCCCAGATGACCGGAAAAGCGTTCGTTCTTGACTCGTTCGGGTTGCGATATCCCGACGGGGCCTCAAACGGCCCGTGGACCTTCTCCCTGGACCAGGGGCGCGCCGGGGCCCTGTGCGGACCCACCGGCTCAGGGAAGACGGGCCTGCTGCACAGCTTGGCCGGTCTCAAAACGGGCGGCCCGAGGCAGGCGCTCGCCTCCGGCCGCCTGCAGGCGGCCGGCCCGGTGGACCTTCTTTTCGAGAAGCCCTTCCTCCAGATCCTCGGGCCTTCGGTCAAGGAGGAATTGAGCGCGGCCGAGACAGCCTCCTTTCTCCCTGCCGGAGAGAGGAGCCGCGAACGGGAGTGGCTTCTGGATGCATTCTGCCTCGATGCCCTCTGGGACCGGCCCGTACGCGAGCTTTCCGAGGGGGAGAGGCAGAAGCTTGTCCTTGCCTGTCTCTTTCTCCGATCCCCTGCCCTGCTCCTGCTCGATCAGCCGGCCTCTTCGCTGGACCTGCGAGGAAGGGACGCCCTGAGGTCGGCGATCGAGAGATTCACGACACGGGGCGCCGCCGCCTTGATCGCGGATCCGGACTGGAGGGCCGCCGCGCCCAAGAACACGGACAGGTTTTCCTTGTTTCCCAAGGCGTCCAGCCTGCCTCTGGAGGGGTCTTCCGCCCGGCTCTTCGAGGGCCCCGCCCGCCGGGAGGAAGGCCTCGGAGAGCCCCTGATCGAGTTCGAAGGCCTGGAGATACGCAGGGGGGGCCGCACCGTCCTCAGAGACATCTCGGGCCGGGTTTGCCGCGGAGAGATCATCGCCCTGGCCGGAGACAACGGAAGCGGCAAGACCAGCCTGTTGCTCACGATCGCCGGGTTGCTCAAGCCGGCCGGAGGGAAGGTCCGTCGACGGGACCGGCGGCTTCGAGGGACCCGGCCCGCCCTGATGCTTCAGGAATCGCTCTGGCACCTGAGCGGCAGGCCCGTCAAGGAGGATCTCGCCTGGGCACGGAGAGGCCCCTCCGGGCAGGGTGGCGTACCGCCCGTCGGGCTGGCCTCCGTGCTTCGTTTGAAGGCTCTGCTCGAAAGACCGGGCCTGCTGCTCAGCCGGGGCGAAATGCAGCGCGTGGCCCTCGCCATGGCCATACTCGGAAATGCCCCCCTCGTCTGCTTGGATGAGCCCCTCCGGTTTCTCTGGGAGCAGGAGCGGAAGACGGTCGCCAGGGTGCTGCAGGCACTGCGAAACCAGGGGGCATCGCTCTTGATTGCGAGCCCCTCGGAGGAACTCATGCCGTGGGCCGACCAGGTCTGGCGGCTCGCGAGAGGAAGGATGGAGATTTGCAGGAGACTCTCCGCTTGCGACAACTCAGTTACGCTGTCGCCTTCGGCGCCCTCTGGGGGACCGCAGAGATGACCATCGGAGGGCTTCTTCACGCCCTCCACGTCCCGTTCTCCGGCGCCCTTCTGGCGGCCATCGGGGCGGCCATCCTGGCCTGCCAGCGTTCCTTGTGCCCGGCTCGGGGCATCACGCTCACCACCGGATGCGTGGCCGCGGGGATCAAGGTCTTCTCGCTGGGCGGGATCTATCTGAACCCCCTTCTCGCGGTGCTTGCGGAAGCGCTGCTCGCGGAGGGCGTCTTCTCACTGTTCGGGGCGGGATTCTGCTCCGCCGGCGTCGCCGGGTTCCTGATGGGTTTGTGGAGCTTCGCACAGGGGCTTCTGACCCTGATCCTGCTGTACGGAACGCACTGGATGGAGGCCTCGGCCGCTGCCCTGTCGCGCCAGGCTCCTTCCTGGCCCCTGTCTCCGGCGGCCCTGCTGTCTCTGGCGGCGCTCCTTCTGGCGGGTCTTCCGGCCTCGGGAGGCTTGCTGGGACTCTGGTCGGCGAGGCGGCTGACAGGAACCGCGCCCGGCAGCCCCCTGGGGCTGGGCAGGGAGGGGGCCCGGGGATGAAGGGGATCGCCCTGGAATCAGGGTCCGGTCGGAAGGAAAAGGCGAGAAGGGGGCTTTGGTTCCTCTGCCTCGGGGTCGGAACGATCCTCCTCGTTGCGGGAAGGCAAATCTGGATCCCGGGTATCGGCCTCGCCCTTGCCGCCACGGCCTTCTTCCGCCGGCTTCCTGAGCCGAGGCGAGTCCGAGCCCTTCTGAAGTGGATGATTCCCGTTCTGGTCTTTCTCGGCGGGTACGCGCTGCTTCTGTACCTGACCACGCCTACGGATTCCCAGGCCTCCCCTTTCCACCATCCCCTGGAGAGGGTGGCGCATCTTTTCCTGCGATCCGTGGGGATGATCTTCGCGGTGTTTGCCCTCGAGGACGCGCTCCGCCCGCTGGCCCTCCGGGCGAGGGCGGGCGCACCGACCGGCGGGAGGATGGCCCTCATGCTAGGTTTGTCGTATCAACTCGTTCCGGTCTTCTTCGAGTCCCTGGAAGGCGTCGCCCTTGCCCAGCGGGCCCAATCCCGACTCTGGTGGGCGAGGCCCGGCGGCATCCTGCGGGCGAGCTCCTCCCTGTTCCTGCTCTCACACAGTCTGTCGGAAGAGCTGGCCCTGGCCCTTTCCCTCCGGCTGAGGACACCGGGTACCCGGGAAGAACAAGACGGGGAGCCAAGCGTGCCTGCGCAGCGGTGAACCCATTCAACCCGGAAAGGAAGGCTCGCGTGAGCGGATGCGATCGAAGCGTGCGGATCATCCTGTCTCTGTCACTCGCCTTGGCCTGCATGGCCTGCGGTCTCGAGCAGGATATCTCGTTCGATGAGCCGGAGGCCCCGCCCCCCGCGGGCCCCTCCGTGACCGTGCTCTGGGACGGAAACGAGGCCGAGGTGTTCTTGGAGGAACTGGACAGAGTCGTGTTAGAGGACACCCTCGTCTGTCCTCTCTGGGACATCCTTCTCGCCGCAGGCCTCGAAGCGGACGACATTCTCTCGATGCGCTTTGACTTCGAGAGCGAGGACGGATTCCGCCCCACATCGAAAGGATGCGAACCCCTGGAGGGGGAGACACTCGAGTTCGGCTACCTCGACCCGGAGACGCTGAACCTCGCCTGGGATGCCGAACTCGGGCTCCGGGGTTGCTACTGGGTGACCGGCACGGCCCGCATCCTCGGCGAGCCCGGCTAGTGCGGCGGGAGTCCAGGACGTATCGCACCCTTCCCGCAGGGCGTTCGACGGGTTCCTCAACGAACACGGGATCGCAAAGGGACGTCAGAAACCATCTGGGACAAGGAAGCTGGTATGACACCTTCATTCCGGATCCTCGTATTCCTCCTCCTTGTCATGTCGCTGCCGTGTCATCTCCATGCGGATCCGGGAACGCAAGGTCTTGGGGCAGAGAATCTTTCTCCCGGCGAGGCGGAGTCCGACCCCGAGGCCGAATGGACGCAGACCGCCTCGGTCACCCTGGACGACATCGTTGTGCAGGCCGAACGGGAAGGACCGGACCGGACCGACACCTCCCTGACGAGGATCGAGCGGGAAGAGGTCCACGGTTCGGTAAGCAAGAGCGTGGCGGACGCCCTGGAAAAGGACCCGGGCGTTTTCACCTTCGGCAATACCCGGGGAGAAAGGGGGATCAGCTTCCGGGGATTCGAACAGCGCCAGGTCCTCGTGCTCATGGACGGTGTTCCCCTTTACCATGCCTACGACCGAGGGTTGGACCTTGGCAAGATCCCCCTCGGGCCCGTGGACCACATCACGCTCGTGAAGGGAGCCGGCTCCGTGGCCTACGGCCCGAACGGGCTGGGGGGCGCGATCAACATCACGACGCGCAGGCCCGGCGACGGCCCGCTCGCCGAAGCCGAATTCGCCGCCTCGCCGGAAGACGACGCTTACCGGTTCCGCCTGGGCAGCGACCAGAAACTCGAATCCTTTGCCTATCACGTGGACTTCGGCGGCGTCACCGAGGACGGCTATCATCTTTCCGACCGGTTCAGCCCGACACCGAACGAGGACGGGGGGTCGCGCAACAACAGCGATACGGAGAACTTTCACGTTTCCGGGAAGGTGTCCTGGGATGCCTCGAAGGCCCACCGCTTTCAGGCGGGCGGCTTCTTTCTGCGGGGCAACTGGGGCGTGCCGCCCGACGTGTTCGCCCGGAACCCCCGCTTCTGGAGGTGGGACCCCTGGGAGGACGTGAATGCCCACGTGGGCCATGCGGGGCAATACGGCGCCTTTTCGATGGACGAATTGATCTACCTGAACTACAACACCAACGAACTCAACAGTTACGATGACGATACGTACAGCACGCAGGATACGGACAAGGCCTTCCAATCACGACACGAGGACTCCACCCTGGGCTTCACCCTCCGGCCGTCCTACGTCTTCGACCGATCGCCGTTTCTCGGCGGCAGGGGCACTGCGCGGGCGTGGCTGGGGCTCCGCCACGACCGCCACGAGGAAGATCCGACCCTGGAGGAGCCGGAAGCAACCTTTTCGGTTTACACCCTGACACTGGCGCCCGAGGTGGAAGTAGAGCCGTGGCAAAAGCTCTCCTTCCTCGCCGGTCTGCAGGCGGATGTCGAGATCCCGGAGGAAATCGAAGGATTCGACCCGGACACCACTGCCCACGTGGGCCCGATGTTCCAGGTCTATTACCGCCCCACGGTGCCGGTCTTCGTGAAGCTCCAGGCGAACCAAAGGGCCCGGTTCCCGACCCTGAAAGAACGATACAGCAGCACGCTCCAGGGTCGGATCCCGAACCCGGACCTCGAGCCGGAGACGGCATGGAATCTCGGGCTCGATGCAGGGTACGAGAAGGGGGCGGTTCAACTCGCCGCCGGAGCCTTCTTCTCGGACGTGACCGACCTGATCGAGCAGACCGTGCCGACCGGCGGGGGCGAGCAGAGCGACAACCTGGGCGGGGTGCAGTACCTCGGCGCGGAGACCTTGCTCGAGTGGGCGCTGGGCTGGGGATTCCGCCTGAGCGCTGGTTACGCCTTTCTCGACTACGAGAGGGAAGAGGCCGACGAGGGCCGCCTTCCCTACCGGCCGGCCCACAACGGCTCGGTGGCGCTCGCGTATGCCTGGAGGGAACTTGTGGACTGCTCGACCACCCTCCGGGCCGTGAGCGGCCAGGACTTCCAGAACCCGGACACGGGCCGCTGGGGCAGACTTGGGGCCTATTCGGCCTGGGACGCGTTCCTTCGTGTCCGCCCCATCCGGAACCTCTCCCTCTGGCTGAATGTGGAGAACCTCCTCGACGCGGACTACCAGAACGCATACGGCTTCCCCGAGGCGGGAAGGACTTTCTGGATCGGCATCCGGGGCCACGCCGGATAGCCTCGACCTCGTCCCTCGAAAAGCGGCCACCTGTGCGGACCCTCACGCGAATTTGAGCTTGTGTCGATCAAAAAGATGTATTACATAGAAACCGTGGACGCTGTCTCCCGCCGGAACCGCAATAATAGGAGGGGAACATGGATCCGAAAGCCATTGAGAAACGGAATCTCGTCGCTCAGTGGGCCTTTGACACGAGCCCGATCCTGGGAAGATTCCACCTGTGGCTGGAGGACGTCGAAATCGAGTGGCTCAACGGAGAACACCGCTCCGACCTGGACAGCAGTGTCTCCTTTGTGGACGCAAGGATGGAGAGGATGTTCACCATGACGGCGGCCGTAACCGCCCTCGGCACCCAGTTGTTCGGCCGCTTCGGTGAAGGGCTGAACCAGGACAAGAAGGTCCTGAACCAGGTGAAGAAGGACGCGGACGCCATCTCCGCCTATGCCATGAGCGAATCCCTTTGGTATCTGTCCCGCTCCCTCCCGGAGAACCACGCGATCATGGTGTGCCTGGGGGAGGGACTCATGCCCAAGGCGGGGGAGACGCCGGAAATGGGATCGAACCCGCTTCTCGGATTCGGCAGGATCTACGCAAGGCCGCAGGTCGCCCGTTTCCTGGAGGTCCGGGTCCAGAGGCTCATCAACGACGAGGCCTATGGCTGGCCCGATTTCGAGCACGATCTGCAGCAGGCCGGCATCACGGTCTGGGGCGCGGCGATCGACACGCTGGAGAACACCTCCCGCTTCGCAAAGGGCGACACCACGGGGCCGCTGACCGTTCTCCACGTCTTTGATCAGCCGCTGTGCATCACCAAACCTTACGAAGGGTACATCGGAAACCTCGTGCTGCCCCGCAAGGTCGTGGAGACCGCGGAGCGGGAGTCGCTGCTGGTCAATTTCTTCACGCCGAGGGAAAAGGTCCTCGAGGCGATCCGGCTCACCTATCCGGGCATCAAGAGCGAACATGTCCATGTATGGACCCTGCGCGGCAAGGGCCGCGACCTGCGTATCGGCAAGCTGTGGGAGGAGTGGAAGGCGGCAGGTGCGCACCTGATCGAGGACGGATGGGTGCTGCCGAACGGCCAGCGGGCCTTCACCGAGTCCGGGACCTATGCGCCCACATTCCTCGTCGGCACGTGGCAGGACGCTGCGGGCGACACCCATCTCTTTCTCGTGGACGGGTACGCTGCCTCGGCCGAGGCCATTCAGGCGGCGAGCCTGTATCCCATCTTCGATCTGGACGTGTCTCTCGTCGTTTTCTCTTCCAAATACGAGCTGGACCACGACCGGGAACACCTCATCATGCGCCTGGACCCGGATGCCGAGGATTTCGGCGAGCGCCTTTCCCGGATCTTCGAGAAGAACCTGGATGAGAAGACGGTCGAACGCTACAGGAGGGACATCCTGCAGGCCAGGAGCGCGGGGATCCCCTTGGACAAGAAGTTCGTCACGGCCGACGACTTCCTGCCCGGAAAGAAGTGGGACGTGATGGCCATTTCCGGCTACATGCTGCCCGACCCCTACACGGGGGCGCCCGGGGTCCGGCAGATAGCGGACGACACATACCGGGTGACCGTGAGGCTTTCCACCAAACAGGGCGACAAGCGCATCCATATCAGCCTGCGCCTCCTGGAGACGTTCGATGAGAGCCGGCTCGTCTTCAATCCTCTGCTCAACCGCTTCCTGCGCGGGGAGGATTACACGCAGAGGCGGGTGACCCTTTCCGACTCGGGCCGGATCCGAAACGAGCTGCAGACGCTCTGCACCGAAGCCCTGGAATACTTCGCCGACCACTCCATCAAGCTCCACTTCGACCGGATTCCGCCGGACGTCATCTCCCCGGAGGACCAGGTCAAGCTTCGGGAGATCCTCGCGTGGTACAAGGCCAATCATCCGATCTGGTTCAAGTGGCTCGAGCTCGAATGAGTTGAACCGAAGATTGCAGACCCCTTTCCGTGCAACCATCCGCCGATTCCTGTATCATGCGCGCAGCGTGAAGTTCCGCGACGAACCGTGCGGGTGAAGAAAGGGAGGGCCGATGGATTTTTCGCTGCTGACCCTGCTGACGGAAACCCCGGGGATTTCCGGGAGAGAAGAACGGGTGCGCGCGTTGGTCGCCGAGAGGCTCGCCCCGGTCGCAGAAAAGATCACGGTGGATTCCATAGGAAACCTCATCGGCCACGTCCCGGGCAAGGGCCCCCGCGTGGCCCTCATCGCCCACATGGATGAAATCGGATTCATGGTGAGCAAGATCGAGGACGGGGGGTTTCTTCGCGTCATACCCGTCGGAAGCGTGGAACCGCAGGCCTTCTGGGCACAGAAAGTGACCGTACACGGGCGCAGGGAACTGCCCGGCGTGGTCGGAACCGTTCCCCCTCATCTGCGGAGGGCAACCGAGCGGGGGCAGGCCGGCAAGCCCCCCTCCATTGAAAGCGGCTTCATCGATCTGGGCTTGCCTCCGGAGGCGGTCGCAGAGCTTGTCGACATCGGAGACCCGGTCACATACGCGACGCGAAGCTGGGAAAACGAAGCCTCCTTCTTCGGCAAGGCCCTGGATGACCGCGTCGGCCTGTTCGTGATGCTCGAAGCGGTCAGGCGTGCGGAGAAGATCGACTGCGATCTGTTTCTCATCGCCTCGACCCAGGAGGAGGTAGGTCTCCGGGGGGCAGGGCCCGCCGTTTGCAGCGTTGCCCCGCAGATCGCTGTCGCCCTGGAGGGCACCGCGGCCTCGGATACGCCGAACATGAGCCTGCCTTCCAACACGCTCCCGACCGCGCAGGGGAAGGGGCCGGAAATACGGCTCACCGACAAGCGGATGATTTCGGACCGGCCGCTGGCCGACTTCCTGATCCGGCTGGCCCGGCAGGGCGGCCTCGACCATCAGGTCGTGGTGAAGAACACGGGCGCGACCGATGCCGCGGCCGCGCAGATCACTGCAGGCGGTGCAAAGGCCTGCGTCGTTGCGGTGCCAACGCGCTACATCCACGCGCCGGTCGCTGTCGCGCGAAAGGCGGACATCCGCATGGCCGTGGAGTTGACCGCCGTCTTTCTTCAAAGGGCCTCCGGGCTGGCTCTTTGAAAGACGGCTCCCTCGGAAGGCCTCCGGTCATGTCGCCAGGAGGGGCAGTCCTGTCAGTTCCTCGAGGCTCCGGATGACCACGGTTGCGCCTCCACGGATGAGCGCCGCCGCCGAGAACTTCCTGTTTTCCACGCCGATCGCGGCCATGCCCGCGTTCCCGGCCAGGGTCATGTCCTGCGGCATGTCGCCCACGTAGACGCATTCCGCCGGATGGAGGCCCATCTTTTCCGCCATGAAGAGCAAGGTGTCCGGAGCCGGTTTCGGCTTCCTGGCCTCCTCGCCCGCCACGACCATCTCGAACAGACCGAGAAAGTCCCCCCCCAGGGCATCCACCTGTTTTCTCGTGACGCCCGTGAACAGACCCAGCCGGTAGCGGTCCTTCAACGAAGCGAGGGTCTCCCGGGCCTTTGGGAAAAAGAGATCTCTGCCCCGGGTGATTTTCCAGTAGTTCTCGACCTTCTCCGAAGCCAGAGCCCGCGGGTCCGCCTCGATCCCGTTCTCCCGGAGGACCTGTTCGATGATGTGCGAGGTGGGCTTGCCGAGAAGCAGATCGAGCCTTTCGCGGCGGACCGCCAGGCCGAACCTCTCGAAGACCATCTGAAAGGCCCGGATGTTGTATTCATAGTCGTCGAGCAGGGTACCGTTCAGGTCGAAGAGGATGCATCGGATCATGGCAGACTCATGGGTTGCGGCCCTCTCGTGTTCCGCGGCCTTCTTCCGCATCGCCGGGACGGGCGGCGAAGGGCTCGAACAGGACGCGGGCAAGCCCGGGGTCGTCTTCGGCATGGTGGATGGCGGCCTCGACTTCCTCTGCCCGGGCGGTTCCCCAGTAGCAGTGCGGCGCGGCCAGGGGGGGGCGATCCGCAGGGTCGGCATTGAAAAGCTGGATGCCCTCGTTCCCGAAAATCCGGTTGTACTCGAAGATCATCGCTCCGTTCAGATAGACGCCTCCGCTGCCGGCAGGCGTGCCCGCCCTGTTGCGGCTCACCGTGTTCCCGCGGAACACCTCGTTCTTGATGCTCATCCCCCAGAAGTTCAGGAACACTCCGCCTCCGTGGTCGCCGCCGCAGCGGTTGTCCAGAATCCGGTTCTTCTCGAGCGAGCTGTTCGTTTCGGCGTAGACGCCGCCTCCCTCCGAAGAGCTGTTCCGGACAATTTCATTGTCCTGGATCAGGGCAAAGGTCGCAAACAGGCCGCCTCCCTTTCCCCGGGCCTCGTTGGCGAGAATGCGGTTGCCGACCATGGCGGACCGGGAGAGCCACACTCCTCCGCCGTCGCCGCCCGACCGGTTGCCCTCGATCCGGTTCCCGGACAGGTTCACCGCCGTGTTCGACCGGTAGCCGTAACCGAAAACGCCCCCTCCATCCTCGCCGGCCTCGTTCCGGAGGATCTCGTTGTTCAGGATGTAGATGAGCTGGCTCCCGTACGCGTAGATGCCCCCGCCGTTCGACGGGCTTCGATTCTCGACGATCCGGTTGTGCTCGATCCGCGCGGCCGCATCCCGGATCGAGATGCCGCTGCCTCGGTTCTTCCGGAGGACGCAGTTCGCAACCCGCGACGTTGCCCCCTCGATGAGCACCCCCATGCCGTGTTCGATGATAGAGTGCTCGAGGAGAACCGGCGCCGAGCCGGTCTCCGCCTCGCCGGGGGTTTCCGCCTCCCCCTGCGCCTGTCCATCGAAGAACAGGTGGCCCCAGGGCGACTCCGGATCCCCGGTGAAAAGGACCGGCCTCGCCGGCTCCCCGCGGGCGGCCCAGGCGCCGCGCACGCGGAAGTTCGCACCGCGCGCGATCTCCATCCTCGTGCCAGGAAGAAGCTCGACCTTCACGCCGCTCGGCACGAACACGTTTCCGGTCACCGTGTAGGTCGCGCCCCCGGACTGCCCGAAAACCGTGTCCTCTCGCAAAGGCCCCTCGACAATGTTTGGGGCCGCAGGCGGGGTACAGAAGCGCGTGGCCGCAGACCAGTCGGTCCAGTTCCCGTCCGTCCCCTGGAAGGCGACGCGCCAGGCGTACTCCCTGCCGGGCCGCAGGACGCCCTCGGGCAGCGCAAGCGAGTCGTTCCCTCCCACAGGACCGCTGTCGAAAAGAGGCGTGGAGAAATCCACGGGGATCTCGCTGATCACCCAGCGGGCCCCGGCCCGCGATTCCTCCGCCATGTCGGCAACCGCCTGAAGCAGAAGCACGGCCTCCGCTGCAGGGTCGCATCGGTCGGGCCGGACCGCGCGAATTCCCCGTGGGGCTGTTGCGGCCTGCTCGCTTCCGGAGCCTCCGACCGGAACCGGCAGCGGCCGGGAGAGGGCGCTCTCCACGATCTCTCCTTTCGCCTCCTCCCGGTAGGCGGACAGGCAGAACAGGGAGGCCTCGGGGGACGGCCGGGCGAGCCGGACCGAACGTTCTCGGCCGTCCAGGGCCTGTCCGGTCGCCCGGGGAGGCCCGCCTTCTCCAAACCCGTAGAGACGAAACCCGCTCACCGTCACGTCCGGCGGGTACGTCCAGCGAAGGACCCACTCCTGACCCTCCGCCTGAACGGTCAGAAAGTCCGGAGGGGGAGGAGGCGCCTCGGGAATCCAGCGTTCCCGCAGTTCGTGCCAGTCGACCAGGCCCCGTTCGGCGTCGTCGAGCCAGTCGTAGATACGCGAGATCACGACCTCCCGGTCTCGGGTCCCCCAGTAGTTCTCCCCCGCGTCCAGGTCCGGGGCCAGCCTGTGGGTCTGCACGCGCAGGGCATAGCCCAGGCTGGCCACAATGTTGTTCCGCCTGAGTTCAGGCCCGCCGGAAACCACGATGGCCTCCCCGGGCTCCTCCCCCTTCGATCCGTTGCCGTAGAAGGTGTTCTCCTCCACCCGGCCGTCGGCGTAATAGAAGAGCCCCCCTCCCAGGAAAGGAGACGCCGTGTTGTACGCCAGGGAGTTCCCGCGGATGAGGCTCCCCTCCGAGTAGATCCCGCCCCCGCGGCCTGCCTGGTTCGACTCGATCCGGTTCTTCTCGACCCTGCCGCCCAGGGCGAAGAGCCCTCCTCCGGAATCCTCCGCCACATTGTCTGCGATCAGGTTCCCTGCCACCTCGCACCGGAACGCAACGAGTCCGCCCCCGTATCGATCACTCCGGTTCCGCCAGATTCGGTTGTTCAGGATGGACACCCTGCCCTTGTCGTATGCATAGGCATAGATCCCTCCGCCGCCGTCGCGGCCCCCGCTGGAGATATTGTGATGGACGTCGTTGCCCTCGACGACCACCTCCCGGTCCGAGTAGACGACCATGCCGCCGCCGTTCCCCGAGGTATCCTCGAGCTCGGTCGAGTTGCCGTAGATCAAGTTCCCCGCAACCCTTCCCCCGGAAAACTCCAGGCTGATCGGCGTATCGACGTTGTCGCGAAAGATCGAGGACTCGATCTGGATTTCCGTGTCCCTCGCCTTGATCCCGCGCCCTCCCTCGACGATGCAGTGCCGAAAGAGGTCGGGCTGAAGCCTGCCGTCCTCTCCCGCCTTGCCGCCGAGGCAGTCGATCTTGTCCCAGGGTTCCTTCTGCAAGGGGCGGAAGGCGATCGGACGCTCCCGGCTTCCCCGGGCGACGATGCGCCCCTGGCAGTGAATGCTCACATCCGGTCCCAATCGCACCTCGACGCCCGGCTCGATCGTGAGGGTGGCCTCGGGCACGATCAGGAAAGACTCCGTGATCCGATAGGGGCTCTTGCGCTGCTTCCAGACCGTGTCCCTGTCCATGGTCTTCACGCCCAGATCCGGGGGATGGAGCAGGAGCGAGATCTTCTCGCAGGATGCGCTGAGGGCGGCCAGCAGGACCGCCGCGGCCAGGGCCCCCCGCTTCCTCCTCTTGGGGGGCCCTCCCGCCCCAACCCGGCCAGGCTTTCCCATGGTATTCTCGCCTCCTCGCAAACCAGGTCCCAGGTGAAAGGGAGAAGGGCAAGGCGTCAAAGCGCAACGCAATCGACGGCCATCTGACGCCGACCTCTATTCGTATTCGGTCCAGTCGACCTCCGCCCCCGGCCTGACCTGCTCGATCGCCCTGTCCTCGGGCATCTCCGGAACCTTGTCCATGAACATCAGGAACAGGGTCGCATACTCGATCCACATCTCCGGATCCGGCATCCGGGCGGCACCGTCCGGCGTGTAATACACGTAAGGCATCTTCGTGCCCCGACCTGCGTAGCGGTCCGGGTTGCGCAAGAAGTTCTTGATCCAATCGTACCGCAGGCGGCCCTTGGTGAGCATCAGATTGATGGACAGATCCTCCAGCTTCACGCCCTCGGGAAGGGCGCCGTCAAAAGAGACCGGGTGGCACTGCATGCACTTGTCGGTCTTCACCCGGTATTCCCCCATCTCCAGGACCTCGGGCTCGTAGTCGTCCCGGACCGGCAGCGAGACGTAGGGGACCCGGACGGTTTCCTGGACCTCGGGATCCAGGAGCAGACGAAAGCAGGCGATGAGCGTCTCCCGTTCCTGATAGCCCAAGCCGAACTCCGGCATCCGGATCTTCAGCCACGGTCGCAGCTCCACGGGCTTGCTCAGGTACTGGAAGAACCACTGGGGCTGCACCCGCTCCGCCTCGGCGATCAACCGGGGAGGGACCATGGATTTGAGTCCCGTGAAGCGGTCGATGCGGGGCTTGACGTCCTCTTCGAGCTGATGGCACCCGCCGCAGTTGTAATGGCTCAACATCCAGTCGCCCTTCGCAAGGGTCGATTCGTCCGGGCCAAGCTTCCGGAGATAGGATTCCGAAACGGCGTAGTCCGCGTTGTGAAGATAGTAGACCGTGAGCGACTCGATCTCGCTGTCTTCGAGCCGGTGGTCCGGCATCTTCAGCGGCATGTCCTCGCTCGTGTAGATGTCCGGTTTGCGGATCTTGTGATAGAGCCAATCCCACTTGGTGCGGGGCACATCGGACGATCCGAAGGGAAGCTCGTCCAGCCGCTTCCCGGCCACATCTCCCACCCCCACACCGGGCAGGGGCAGCTTCTCCATGTCCCGGACGACGTGGCATCCGTAACAGCCCATGAGCTGGACCAGCCGCTTTCCCTCCCCTGGGTCGCCCCCTTCCGGAAGATCGGCCGGCGCCGGCCCGAGGAGTTCTTCGATCTCCCCGGGTCGCAGGGACTCGAGGTAACCGGCCAGGTCCCTTCGTTCCTCTTCGGTAAGCATGAGCCGGGGCATGGCCGTCTGGGGGTTCCACTCGGCCGGCCCTTCAAGCCAGGTGGCGACCCAGGGGCCGGAGAGCTTCAGGCCCGCTTCGAAGAGGTTCGGAACCCGATCCGTCAGGCAGGCCTCGTTCCGATCGTCGCTGTGGCAGCCCACGCACCCCTTCTCCGTGAAGAGGCCCTTTCCGTTCCGCTGAGATGCGCGGTCGCTTCGATAGGCGACCAGCGGCTTGGGCAAGGTCCGCTGTCCCATCAGATAGGCGACGATGTGGAGAATCTCCTCCTCCTGGAGGCGGAAGGTGGGCATCCGGTTCCTGGGGCGGACGGAGGCGGGGTCCTTGATCCACCGATAGAGCCAGGCAGGCCGGGAGACCTTCTCGCCGATCCCCTCGAAAGGCGTGGACATCCGGGGAAGATCCCTTGTCATGCGGGCCTCGTGGCAGCCGTAGCATCCGTGCTCCAGGAACAGGATCCGGCCTTGCTCGGCCTTCTCGGCCCCCCGCAGGCGGTGCGGGCTTTCGTGGCACCCGAGGCAGAGCCCCTGCACGAACCTCGACGGAACGCGCGGCAGCGGCCAGTTCTGCTCGTAGCCGTGCGCCTTCTCCGCGGTCAAGCCGACCCCCTGGCCGTGATGGCACAGGGTACAGCCGAAGCGGCCGGGCTTGTGGTCGGCCAGAATCTCGGGGGGGTGATACCGCAGGGGGTTCGCCGCGTCCCGGAACAGCGGTTCCTCCAGGGCCAGATGGCACGTCCGGCACAGATCGCGGACCCCCGCGTCGGGCAGAAAGATCTGCTCGATCCGGGGTCCGGCCCCGTCACGGGCCTTCTCGAGCAGCCGGGACCATTTCTTCAGGGCCTCCTCGTCCCCCTCCTCGGTCGCGACCCGGAGGTTGCGCTCCACCGCCTCCCTGAACGTTCCCCTGTAGTCTCTCTGGAAGCCCTTCCACGCCTGCCTGCCCTCGGAACGAAACACCACGAGAGACACGGCGAGGCAGGCTGCCGCCAGCGGGACAAACAACATTCGCGATCTGGTTCCTGCCCGAATCGTTGCCATCGAACGCGCATGCCCCTAAATCGAGAAGTAAGGCGTCGTCAGGATGTACTTCACATGGAAGAAGATCCGCAGGATGATCTTGCCCACCACGCCGAACATCAGGAGCACGAAGGTCCACGCGACCACGTGCTTGACGACGCCCATCTTCCGAAAGAGCCGCCGGTTCGCCAAGGCCGGCAGCACGAGACCCAGGGCAAAATAGGCCACCAGCAGTGCGAGGCCGAACCCCATCGGGAGACTCGTCAGTTCCTGTTCGGCCGTCTTGGGCACGGCCCAGTCCTCCCAGGGCCAGTAGAACTGCCAATTCGGGCCGCGAAGAAACTGGCCGATGAAGATCAGAACGAACCACATGAGGTATCCGAACAGGAAGAGGGGCACCACGAGGGGCCGCTCGCGGAGGCCGTACTTGCCCACGCCCTTGGGGTTCGGATCGAGGTAGGGAAGAAGCGCGAGCCCGAGGATGATGAGCAGCGGCGCGCCTACGCCGGCGATCCAGGGGTCGAAATAGACCAGCAAATCCTGAAGGCCCACGAAGTACCAGGGCGCCTTGGCCGGGTTCTCGGTCCAGTTCGGGTCCGCGACGGCCTTGAGCGGGGCGTCGACCTTGTACGACCAGACGATCAGGACCAGCGTGGCCGCCAGAACGGCGAGGAGCTCCTTGAAGGCGAGGTCCGGGAAGGCGAAAACCTCCTCACTCCGCCCCGCATCTTCGCTTGCGTTCTTCTGTCCCATCCGTTTTTCCGATTCAATCGCCGACAACTGAGCGTCCCCCGGCTGTTGGCTTTTGGCTCTGAGCCCGTACCCCCTCCCCACCATTCTGCGGGAGGAGGCGGCGGGGAGCTGACTGCTGATAGCCAATGGCTTTTCTTTTCACAACGCCCTCGACATGCCTCCGTCCTTTCGCACCCTCCAGAAGTGGACGAACATCAGCAGGCCTGCCACGAACGGAAGGAGCACACAGTGAAGCACGTAGAAGCGAAGAAGGGCGCTGGCCCCCACGTCGGAGTCTCCCAGCAGAAGGAAACGCATATCGTTGTCCGGGTGGATGCCGAACCACTCGTGGAAAGGGCCGTCCGACCCGAGAAAGGGCGTGGCGGCGGCCATCTTCGTCCCCACCGTGATGGCCCACAGCGCGATCTGATCCCAGGGGAGAAGATAGCCGGTGAAGCTCAACAAGAGCGTAACCACCAGCAGCATGACGCCCACCACCCAGTTGAACTCCCGCGGGGGCTTGTACGAGCCGGTCAGAAAGACCCGCAGCATATGCAGCATGACGAGCAAAACCATCGCATGGCCCGCCCACCGGTGCATGTTCCTCAAGAACATGCCGAACCGAACCGTGTGCTCGAGAAGCTTCATGTCCAGATAGGCGTACTCGGGCACGGGACGGTAATAGAACATGAGGAGGATGCCGGTCACTGTCTCCGCGAGGAACATGAAGAAGGTCAGCCCCCCGAGACAAAAGGAGTAGCGCAGCCGGAGGGTCTCCCGGGGAAGGGTGACCGGATGAAGGTGCAGAATCGAGTTGGAGACGATCGCAAGGGCCCGGTTCCGCGGCGTGTCCTCGAAGCGGTGCCGGAAGATGGATCGCCAAAGCTGCGACTCTGTGATTCTTTTCCACGCCATAACCGCACCGCTCAGGCTGTCAGCAGGGTCTGGAGGTAGGCGTACTCCCCGGCGAGGAAGCGGCAGGTGAACTTGACCAGTTCCCGGTAGAAGAGGATCGCCTCCCGGCACGCATCCTCGGGGAGCCGCTCCACGATCTGCTCCAGCCTCTCCAGGGCCTTGTTCATCCAGAAAAGCGGGTGCCTCTCCAGGAAGTCCCGCTCGGCACGGCGGTACCCGGCCGGGTCCGAGCCCGTCTGCATGGCCTGGACCTCCTTGAAGGTCAGGTAGTGAAGGAACTCCATCTCCAGGCAGACGTGATCCGGACGTTCGTCCTGGGCGCCCTCCGCATAGCTCAGCCCGAAGTGGTTGTAAAACAGGATAAGCTCCTTGAGCACGACCTTCCGGTCCTCTCTCCAGGCGCCCTCCACCAGCGGGCAAGGCGGGCCGCCCGGCCCGGATTCGAAGAGACGGATGAACTCCACCTCGATCTGCTCATCCTCGAGCCGGGACGGAAGACGCAGGCCCTTCCGCTCGCCCTCCTCCAGAGAAAACGGATAGGGAAGCCGGGCCAGCAGGATTTCAAGGGCCTCTGCGAGCTCGCCCTGCCTTGCCTGCCGGCGGAAGGAGGCATCCGGATACCGGTAGGCCTCGGCCAGGATCGCATACAGCCGGCTCCGGTTTCCCGAGCGTTTCTCCGTGTCGGTCTCGAGCGGTCTGCTCCGGATGTCTTCCATGCTGTCTACGCCTGGGACGGTTTTGGAGGGAGCCTTTGCAACAGGGCCGGGTCCTTGGTGAAGGGCTCGAACATCTTGCCCCACTCCCTGGCAATCAGGATGTCCATCAGCTCCGACTTGCCCCCGCCGCGAACCTTCTTCATCTCGCTCTGCATGGTCTCCAGGGCCCTGTCCACCTCGGGCCCGAAGAGATAACGCAGGTAGGCCGTCGGAATGCGCGGCTTGGTGGTGTCGATCTTCCCGGTCTCGTCGAGCCTCGGCGGAGCCAGAGGAGGAACGTAAAACACATTCGGTTCGGTTCCGTATTCCGGGTGGAGGGGCAGCGCGACCTTCCAAACCTTCACGAGTTTGTGGATCGGCCCTTTTTCATCGTCCAGGAAGCCAAGGAACCGTACGCGGCCCGTGCACTGCCTGGCGCAGGCGGTTGCCACCTCCTGCTCGAGACGCGGGTAACAGAAGATGCACTTCATGCTCGTCTTCGTGACGAAGTTGAAATAGATCACCTTGTACGGGCAGGCCTCCAGGCAGAACCGGTAGCCCTTGCACCGGTCCTGGTCGATCACGACCGCGCCGTCCTCTTCCCGCTTGTAGATCGCGTTGCGCGGACAGGCATCGATGCAGGCCGCGTATGTGCAGTGGTTGCAGATGCGGGGAAGGTAGAAGTAGAAGGCGTTCGGGTATTTCCCGCCTCCCTGGTCCTCATCCCAGTTCATGGACCAGTCCGGCTCCGTTCCGTCCGGGTTGCGGGCCTGCAGGTGCTTCTCTCCCGCCTGGGAGGAGAATACCTCCTCATAGTTGAATTTCCAGAGATCCCCGAAGTCCTTCCGCGTGGGCAGCTCCCCGCGCACCGGGTCCCTGACCTTCCCGCCGAAGAGCACCTGGTACCCGCCGCCCTTGCGCTCCCAGTCCTTGGGAGACCCTTTCCCGGGCTGTGTGTTCACTTTGTTCCACCACATGTATTCCCGACCCTCAAGCTGGGTCCAGAGGGACTTGCACGCCATCGAGCAGAGCTGGCATCCGATGCATTTGTTCAGGTCCATCACCATGGCAACCTGGCGCTTGCACTCGCGCAGCGTCTCCTTGGCGGCCTGAAACTCCAGGGCGAGTTCCTTTTCCCGTTCGGTCAGCTGTTTCTCGTCAACCGGCATGGTTCTTCTCCTGTCCCAGGCTGCGCGACCTTCCCGGAGGTCCCGCTTCGGGTTTGAATGCCTCAAACTTCCACCACGAGCCCCATCCACTCCTTGCTGAACGCCTTGACCCCTCCCCGTTCTCCGTTGGCGCCCTCCCAGGCGGCAAAACCGACCGTGAGGTCCTTCGCGCCCGGTTGGAGATTCACGGCCTCTTCGGCGACCGTGAGCGGGCGTCCGATGATCACGCACCACTTGCCCTGCTTCCAGTCCGAACAGGAGACGAGCGACGACTGGTCGGTGTAGAGGGAGGTCGCGAGCCCCCGGGCCACCTGGTTCTTGGGCTTCTCCTTGAAATCGGGCCTCCAGTACCAGCTGTTCGTGGGGTAGTCGTGGGAGCCCATCTCCTTGATCTGGGTCTTCTCCGGGTCCTTGAAGGGGAGCAGCACGGCGACGCCGTCCGGGAAGGTGCCGATGTCGCCGATCTCGAGGTTGGGCGCCTGGCTGTTCCATTCGATGTGGAAGAAGATCTCCTTCCCGTTGTGCACCGCCTTCACCTCGATCTCCTTGACCGCGCCGATCTTGGTCTCGTCAAAGGTTGCCTTGATATACGGCGAGGGCTGGTTGGCCAGGGGTGTCGCGCCCATCTCGATCCGATGTCCGTTCATGCCGGCCCAAACCGGAGCCTTGCAGTTCAGAAGCTCCTGGTGGGAAGCGGACACCTTCCTGACGATCACGCTTTCCAACTTCTTTGCTTCCTCCGGCATTTCCGATGCCTCCTTTCGTGAGTCTATGATCTGTAAGCTGTTAGCCATTAGCTGTTGGCCCACCCCGCACCCTGGTGCCGTCACTCTTTCGGAGACCGGAGGCCGGGCCTGACCCGTGACCCCTGTCCTTTCGCCCTTCGCCTTAACTTGATAATTGCGACCTGATCCCTGACCCCTGGGCCCTGATCCCTCAACCTTGCTACGTCTTCTTCACCTCCACGGCAATCGCGCGGTCGACCGGCTGCAGACACCAGTTCCACCGGTAGTAGTTCAGGTGACCGTATCCGGCTGCCAGATCCAGCCACTTGATCATCCCCGGGATGGCCGTGTCATAGCTCTTCCACTCCTTGAACATGAAGGGCTCCCAGGCATGGTAGATGATTACCTGTCCGGGAGAGGTCCCCTTGCCGGGCCGGGCCGCCGGGCTCACCTTCACATGGATCCGGAACTCGTCGAAGTCGTTCCAGACCCTCACCAGATCCCCGTCCCGGATTCCCCGCTTTTCGGCATCCTCGGGATTCATGAACATGAACGGCCGCCCCTGATGGGTCCGCATGAGCTGCTCGTCCGTGATCCAGATGGAATGCACGCTCCAGCGCAGATGCCCGCTGGTCAGGGTCAGGGGATAGTTCCCTCCCATCTTCGGGTTGGGCTTGTGCACGGGCATCTGTTCGCCGGCCTCGAGGTGCCACGGGTGATCCAGGTAGAATTGCAGCCGCCGGTTGTAGGTGGGATAGGGGAGCTTCTTCGAGCCCGTGTGCCAGGTAAGCGGCACGATCGGCTCGTCGGGCTTGATGTCTGTGGCCAGGTGCATGGTGATCGGATCGAAGATCGACAGCCCGACAAAACGAACGATGCCCTCTTCGCGCATCTTTGCCAGATTGGTTCCTTGCGGAAGGTTGCCCATCATCACGCTCGTCTCCAGGGCGTCTTCCATGATCTCTTCCAGGTTGCTGCAGCCCATGGCCTGCTTCTCTCGCAGGTTCTCGAGATCGACCTTTCGGCCGCTTCGAAGCTGGAACTCGGTCTTGCCCCTCTTCCGGGCCTCCTGTTCGATCTTGCCGGCGAGCATCACGCAGATCTCCCACTCGTTCTTGGCCTCGCCGGGAGGCTCGACCGCCTTGTCCGTCAGCGTCAGCCAGGGAACATGGGGCGTGGGAAAGCGGGTGTCGAGCTTTTCGTAGAAGCCGGCGCAGGGCAACACGTAGTCGGAGTAGAGAACCGTCGTGCTCCAGCGGGTCTCGAAACCGAAGACGAGCTTGTACTTCTTCCAGAGGCTGGGCAGTATGTTCTTGTTCCAGCCCCGGTTTTTCCGCGCAGGGCTGGTGCCGATGTAGAAATAGACCGTGGGCTCCTGGTCCGCATAGGGCAGGGCAAAGCCCTCCCACCACTTTTTTTCCAGGGCCTCCTTCATGTACTCCGGGAATTCGCGCTTCATGGTGGGGCAGTGCCATTCCCTCCTGTCCCAGGCATCCTTGTACCCGGAATGGAAATAGTAGAGGAAGGCCGGCGGAACCATCGTGTATTCCGTACGGTTTCGCTCCCGCTCGAGCAGCACCGAGAGCATCTCGTCCGTCCGGGTCGGGTCTTCCGCCTTGAACCGGTTCACGATCCGCTTCTCCTGGGCCAGCCGGAGAGTCGCGCCCAGGGGTCCCCTCTTGGACTTGATGGCCTGGAAGAGGGCCCCCTCGAACAGGGATTCGTTCCAGCCCCGGATCCCGCTTCCCTTCCTTCCGTAACTGCCGGTCAGGGCCAGAAGAAGGCACATGGCCCGCTCGATCAGATCTCCATGATAGTACTTGCACGCGTTCCATCCCACCAGCACCTGGATGTGAGGCTTGGCCTTGGCGCACTTCTCGGCAAGGCGGCGGATCGTGTCCGGGTGGGTTGCACAGTGCGGGGAGGCCTTCTCGGGCGTGTAGTGCCGGTCGAGCTGCTCCTTCAGGAGCGCGAAGGACGGCCGCACCTCGGCCTGCCCGCCGTCAAGCAGCTTCACGATGAAGGTCCCCTCCAGGGCCGGGTCCACGGGCAGCTTGAGCGTGTCCAGCGGGGCCTTTACGGGGCCCCCTTTGGCCGCATCCCAAAAATAGAACTGGTCGTCCCGTCCGCCCTGCTCCAGATCCGCAACCCGGAGAAACCGGCCCGTGTCCGTTCGGACCAGCAGGGGAAGATCGGTCTGCTCTTTGATGAAGGGGATGTCGATCCAGCCTTTCTCGATCAGCACCTGGCAGACGGCGAGCCCGAGGGCCGCGTCCCCGCCCGGCTCCACGGGCACCCACTCGTCGGCGTGCATCGCGCTCGGCGAGTAGTCCGGCGCGATCGTCACCACCTCGGCGCCGTTGTACCGCGAAGAGGCGATGAAGTGATAGGAGGGGATCCGGGTGTAGACCGGGTTCATGTGCCAGATGAGCAGCAGCTTTCCAAAGAACCAGCCGTCCACGGAGTCCATGAACTGAAACTTGCCCACGCTCTGGTAGATCCCGCGGTTGAAGTCCCCGATCGTGGAGTCCAGATCCAGGGAGGTGCCGCCGAGAAAGTTGAGCAGCCGCGAGGCAGGGATCAGATTCAGGTATCCTCCGTTTCCCGGGCCTGTCTCGTTGATGATCGACTCGGGGCCCTGGGACTCCAGGCCGTCGAGGATCCCGGAGGCGATCTCGGAGAGGCACTCGTCCCAGCTCAGCCTCTTCCACTTCCCGCTGCCGCGCTCGCCCACCCGCTTCATCGGGTACTTGAGCCGGTCCGGGTTGTACATCATGTGGCTGTAGAAGGCCCCCTTCTGGCACCCCCGGGGGTTGAAGTCCGGGCCGGTCGGGTCCACCACCGGGTACTTGGCCGCCTGCTCCTCCCGGAAGACCACCCCGTCCTTTGTGTAGACGCGCCAGAGGCAGTTTCCCGGGTAACAGTCCACCAGGTGCGTCCCGTACGTCACCTTGTCCCAGGTCCATTCCTTCCTGTGCAGGTCTTCCCACCTGGCGTAGTCCCACTCCTGGACGACCTTCTCCGTGGCGCAAGCATTGCCCCCCAGGAAACCCAAGGATCGCAAGGAGAGCATCAGCGCGGAAGCGCCCGAAACCTGAAGAAACTGTCTCCGGTCAAGCTTGATCCCCTCCATCAAGGCCCTCCTTTCCCGGTGGTTGCGGCCCGAATCGGCCCCTCGGCCCTCACCAGGCGAATGGCGTCCCAGGGGCACCCGAAGATGCGGGATCCCCTGGGGCCCCGCGCCACACAAGCGCCGCAGCCCGTGCAGAGGGCCGGATCCGCCTCCACCCTCTTGAATGGAAAATGATCCGCGTCCTCGATCAGCCGAAGGGCTCCTTGGGGGCAGTAGATCCGGCAGACGGGCCTGCCCCCGCAGCCCGTGCATCCCTCCGAGACGAAAGCTACCCGCGTCTGCATCCCAGGCCCCTGTCCTGCGCCGCCTACGTCAGCTCGATGTAGGCCTTCTTCTGTTCGAATTCGCGGGCCGTCAGCACGACCCGTGTGTCCACCAGGATTCTCTCTTCACTGTCCAGGCTGATCTTCAGGCGGTCCAGCGGACGGGGCGCCGGGCCCGCGAACTCCGTTCCGTCGGAATGAAACTCGCTGCCGTGGCAGGGACACTTGAAGATTCGCATTCCGGGAAACCAGTTGACCGTGCAGCCGAGATGGGTGCATCGGGCGAACAGCGCATAAATCCTTCGGGCCTCGCGCACGACGAAGAAGCGGTGCGCCTGTTTGAAGCGGCTGTCGATGGAGATCACCCCATGGGCATCGGCAGGCTCGGTGGAGAGGAAATCCTCGATCCGGCCGATCTCGAAGACGCTGGGAGGATGGAAGACCACGGAAGGGAAGAAGAACCGGACGGTCTGGTAGGTCCCGGCGCCGATTCCGACGGCAAGGGCGCCCCATCCCGCGACCGAAATCCCCTTCTGAAGAAATTCCCTGCGGGAGGACGCCCCGGCCTTTCCCGTCGGTTCGGGTGCGGGTTCCGTAACCATCTCGGGCTGGAGGAAAGAGGACCCTTTGCTCATCCCAGCTCCTGGGTGATCCTGCGCACCATCCGCCGGTGGAGGATCGGCAGGATCTTGTTCAGGGCATGGATCGCATCCTGGGCGAGCCTCTGGATCTGGGCCGGGCTCATCCCCTTGCGCACGATTCGTTTCGTGAAGATCTCGATCTCTTTGCGTGCCAGGAATTCCATGAGATCGAGGTGGATCTGGAGATGCTCCACCTGGAAATCGAGTTCTTCGTTCAGGCCGATCTCCTTGATCTCGCTCAGGATCTCCACAATCTGCACACACTCGGGGTCGAACCGGCCTTCCGCGTCCGTCTCGATCATGCCCATCGACTCCAGGGCCTGGATCTGCTTCGGTTCCACCCCTGTGCGTTCGCAAAGCTCCTCCCGGCTCATCGGCTGGGCGTCGTCCCCCAGAAGCGAGTCCTCGAAAAGGGGCCTGTCCATCTCCCGGAGAAGCTGCCGCTGCTCCCCGTTGAGGGCCGGCCCCTGGGCCCCCACGATCATCTTGATGACGCTCAGAGGAAGGAAGCGCTTCTTCTGGAGGTCCTTGATCGCCCGGATGCGCTCGATGTAGCTCTCATCGTAGTAGGCCATGTTCCTGTGGGTCTTCAAGGGCTTGGGGAGGATCCCTTTCTGTACGTAGTAGCGGATCGTACCCCCGCTGACCCCGGTGGCGTGGGACAGTTGCTGCATCTTGAGCAGCCTTTTGTTCTTGGCGGGCATGCGAGGAGGGTCCGGGAAAGTTAAGAGTGTCGCTATTTACTTCCGCAAAATTACTCCCATATTCCCCGGCCTGTCAAGAGAAAAGTTCTGTTTCCCTATTTATTAGTTGACAGCGCAACTTCTTATTCAATACGATATGCCGAAGGCAGCGATGCATTCCTTGGCCAAAGGCCGACCCCCGTGAACCCCAGGGAGGATCCGATCATGGCCCGAGAACGGGTTTCCTACCGGAATCCGCTGAGTTCCGCTCTGCTGATCGCGTTTCTGTACCTGGTCGTGACCAGCGTCTTCTACTGGGTCTTCAACGACAAGCTCTATTTTCAGGATTATCACCACTTCGAGTGGATGGAATACGTTCTCGGAACGATCGCGATGTTCGTGCTCGTCTTCCTCCTCGAGTTCGTCCGGAACCGGATGGGAAGGAAGCGACCCCCGACCTCAATGTGAACCCCTGCCCCGCGACGATCGGCGGGGTTGAACCCGGGGCCCCGGGCGCAATAGACTGCGCCTGATGCGGCTTGCGCCCCGACGCGAAGGGGTCACGTCGAAAGAGGCGCTGCCAGCGGAGGTGGCCAAAGGCCATGCGCTTCCGGCACGTAGGTGTTCTTGCCCTTTTCTCGGTTTTCCGGATTGCGACGGGTTGCGGTGGGGGCGAGGAGGGCCATGTTCCTGCCTCGGGGCCTCCCCCGGGGCTGCCGGATTTCCTTTGGGGAAGCGCGACCGCGGCTCATCAGGTGGAAGGGTTCAACACGCAGAACGATTGGTATCTCTGGGAGATGCTCCCCGGCAAGATCGACAACGGCGATCTGTCCGGCGCCGCTGCGGACCATTACCGTCGCTTCGACCAGGACTTCGCCCTGGCCGAGCGGATGGGGCACAATGCGCACCGCTTCTCGATCGAGTGGAGCCGCATCGAACCGGCCAGGGACCAATACGATCCCGAGGCGATCGCGCACTACCACGAGGTCCTTGCCTCGCTTCGCAGGCACGGCCTGACGCCGCTGGTCACGCTCCACCATTTCACGAATCCCCAGTGGGTCTTGAACCCTCTTCGACCGGACAAGGACCTGGACGGTTGGCTTGGGGAGCAGACCGTGGAGGAATTCGTCGAGTTTGCGGCTGACATGGCCGCCGAGTACGGCCGCGAGGTGGACCTGTGGATGACCATCAACGAACCGCTGGTCGTGGTCGACGGCACCTACTTCGAAGGGGGCTTCCCCTCGGATCTGCCGCCCTTCCACCTGGAGGAGGGCCGGCTGGCGGCCTTCCATCTGTTCCAGGCCCATGCCGCGGCCTACCGCCGAATCCACGAGAAGGACACCTGGGACGCGGACGGCGACGGAAGCCCCTGCCGGGTCAGCGCGGCCAAGCACATACGCATCATGGAGCCCATGAACCCGAAGAACCCCTGGGACCGGGAGGGGGCCGCTCAGGTCGATTATGTCTTCAACCAGGTCTTCTTCGATGCGCTCCTCGACGGGATGGTGGATGCCGACCTGGACGGAGACCATGACGATCTCGGAACCAATCCGCCGGAGGGCTTCCACGCCGAGCTGGCAAACACCCTGGACTACATCGCGCTGAACTATTACAGCCGGTCCAAGGTCGTGGGTTTGCCGTTCATCCCGTACGTAAAAGGCCTGCCCCTGGAAAACCCGGATCCGGACGTGGAGCACAACGAGATGGGCTGGGAAATCTACCCGGAGGGGTTCTACCGGACCCTGAAGCGATTCGGGGCTTACGGGCTACCGATCATCGTGACCGAGAACGGCATCCCGGACCGGGACGACGATCAGAGGCCGCAGTTCCTCCTCCGGCACATCGATGCGATGTTGCGAGCCATGGAGGAAGGGATTGACGTGAGGGGATACCTGCACTGGTCCCTGATGGACAACTTCGAGTGGGCGGAGGGCTTCTGGCCCCGCTTCGGGCTCGTCGCCGTGGACTACGATACGCAGGAGAGAACCCCCCGGCCCTCGGCGGCCCTGTACACGGATATCATCCGCGCCGGGCGTATCCCGGACGAGATGCGTCCGCGGGCGGGCCTGCAAGGGGGAGGGCGGAGATGAGCGGCAATCAAGACCCGGGGCGTGCGGCGTAGCCGGGGAAGGGTGTCCTCAGAGGGCCCGACCCCGGGCCTCGGCCCATGCCGCCGGCTCTATTCCTCGGGCGAAAGGAACTTCGCCTTCAGGAACTCCCGGTTGAGTCTCGCGATGTTGGCGATCGAGATTTCCTTCGGACAGGCCGCCTCGCACTCGGCCTCGTTCGAGCAGTTGCCGAACCCGAGTTCGCCCATCTTCTTCGTCATCGCCTGAACGCGCCTGGCGGCCTCCGGCCTTCCCTGGGGAAGCAGGGCAAGGTGTGAGACCTTGGCCGCCACGAAGAGCATCGCCGAAGCGTTCGGACAGGCCGCCACGCAGGCCCCACACCCGATGCACGCGGCGGCGTCCATCGCCCTTTCCGCGACATCCTTCGGGATGGGGATCGCGTTGCCGTCCGGGGCCCCGCCCGTGTTCACCGAGATGTAGCCGCCGGTCTGAATGATCGCATCGAAGGCGCTTCGGTCGACCACCAGGTCCTTGACCACCTTGAAGGCCCTGGACCGCCACGGCTCGATGACGATCGTGTCCCCGTTCGAGAAGTGCCTCATGTGAAGCTGGCACAGGGTGGTTCCCTTCTCGGGTCCGTGGGCACGACCGTTGACCACCGCGCCGCACATCCCGCAGATGCCTTCCCTGCAATCGTGATCGAAGGCAATCGGCTCTTTCCCGTCGAGGGTGAGCCGCTCGTTGATCACATCGAGCATCTCGAGAAAGGACATGTCCGTGGAGATGCCCTCGGCGGGGTAGGTCTCGAGCCTGCCCTTCTTGTGCGGGCCCTCCTGCCGCCAGACCTTCAGGGTGAGGTCGATGGTCTTGCTCACTTGTAGCTCCTCTGCGTCAACTGCACGTTCTCAAAGGAGAGGGGTTCCTTGTGGAACGCGGGCTCCTCTTCGTCTCCCGTGAATTCCCAGCAGGCAACGTGACAGAAATTCTCGTCGTCCCGCCTGGCCTCGTTCTCCTCCGTCTGGTAGGCCTCGTTTAGATGACAGCCGCAGGACTCCTGGCGGGCCAGGGCGTCCGTGACCATCAGCTCCCCGAACTCGAGGAAATCCGCGACCCGGCCGGCGCGCTCCAGGCTCTGGTTCAGGTCCGCCTGCGAGCCGGGCACCCTCACGTTTTCCCAAAATTCCTTTCGAAGGGACCGGATCATGCCCTTGGCCTTGGCCAGGCCCTCGTTGTTGCGGGCCATGCCGCAGTATTCCCACAGGATGTGGCCCAGCTCCCGGTGAAAGTCATCGACCGTGCGCTTCCCTTTCGCGGAAAGGAGCCGCTCGACGCGATTCTGCACATCCCGGGTCGCCTCCCGGAACGCGGGATGGTCGACCGGCGCCTTGGGGAGCGGCTTGGCGGCAAGATACCCGCCGATCGTATACGGCAGCACGAAGTATCCGTCCGCAAGGCCCTGCATCAGGGCGCTCGCACCGAGCCGGTTGGCCCCGTGGTCGGAAAAGTTCGCCTCGCCGAGGACGAAGAGCCCCGGGATCGTGCTCATCAGGTTGTAGTCCACCCAAAGGCCCCCCATCGTGTAGTGGACGGCCGGGTAGATCCTCATCGGAGTCGCGTAGGGATCCTCTCCCGTAATTTTTTCATACATCTGGAAGAGGTTCCCGTATTTCTGGGCGATCACATCCCTTCCGTCCCGCCGGATCGCGTCTTCGAAGTCCAGGTATACGGCCAGCCCGGTCTCCCCGACCCCCTTTCCCATGTCGCACTGCTCCTTGGCGTTCCGGGAGGCCACGTCCCGGGGGACCAGGTTTCCGAAGCTGGGGTACTTGTTCTCCAGGAAGTAGTCCCTCTCCGAATCGGGGATCTCCTGGGGAGGCCGTCGGTCGCCGGGCTTCCTGGGAACCCACACGCGGCCGTCGTTGCGCAGGCTCTCGCTCATGAGCGTCAACTTGGACTGGTAGTCGCCGTGCACCGGGATGCAGGTGGGATGGATCTGGGTGAAGCACGGATTGGCGAACCAGGCGCCCTTCCGGTAAGCCCGGTAGCAGGCCGTCACGTTGCAGGCCATGGCGTTGGTGGAAAGGAAGTAGACGTTTCCGTAGCCGCCCGTGCAGAGCGCGACGGCATGGGCCGAGTGACTCTCGATCTCCCCGGTGATCAGGTTCCGCACGACGATGCCCCGGGCCCGGCCGTCCGCGACGACGAGTTCGAGCATCTCCCGCCGGGGGAACATCCTGACCTTGCCCGCACCCACCTGACGCATCATTGCGCTGTAAGCCCCGAGCAGCAGTTGCTGCCCGGTCTGCCCTCTGGCGTAAAAGGTCCGGGACACCTGGGCCCCGCCGAAGGATCGGTTCGCCAGCAGCCCGCCGTAGTCGCGGGCGAACGGGATCCCCTGAGCCACGCAGTGATCGATGATCGCGGTGCTTGCCTGGGCAAGCCGGTAGACATTGGCCTCCCTCGCCCGGAAATCGCCCCCCTTGATCGTATCGTAGAAGAGCCGCCACACGCTGTCGCCGTCGTTGCTGTAATTCTTGGCGGCGTTGATTCCGCCCTGGGCCGCAATGGAGTGGGCCCGCCGGGGGCTGTCCTGGATGCAGAAGGTCTTCACGTCATAGCCGAGTTCGGCGAGCGTCGCGGATGCCGACGCGCCGGCCAGGCCCGTGCCCACCACGATGATCTCGTACTTCCGCTTGTTCGCCGGGTTGACCAGCTTCAGCTCGAACCGGTGACGGTCCCATTTCTCCGCAAGCGGGCCGCTCGGGATCTTTGCGTCGAGTTTCATGATCTCTCCTTGCCGTCCCTGCTCCTCAGGCGAGGGCGATGTAGAGATAGACCGGGATCGCGCCGAAGCCGAGCCCGACGGTCAGGCTGAACAGGAGCCCGACGGAACGGATCAGGGCCATGTACTTGGGGTGGCTCGCTCCGACGCTCTGGAAGGCACTCCAGAACCCGTGGCTCACGTGGATCGACGCAATCGCCATGGCCAGGACATAGAGAGCGACGTATCCGGGCTTCGCAAAGGCGCTCGCAACGATCTCGAAGATCGTCCGGTCCGTCTTGTCCACGAAATGGAAATGAATGAGGTGAAAGGTCACGAAGGCGAGGAGCAGGATTCCTGTATACGGCATCGTTGCGGATCCGACGGTCCGGCCGCCCGCCCTCTTCTTCATGCAATACCCGACCGGCCTCGCCCTCTGGTTCTGATAGAACAGGGTGAGCCCCGTCAGGACGTGAACGACCGCAAAGGCGAGCAGCCCCAACTCGAACAGAGTGACCAGCGGGCCCAGGGAATGCAGGTGTTCCGCATACGAATTGAACAAGTCCCTGCCCCCATAAAGCGTCAGGTTCCCGATGAGATGGACGACGAGAAACCCGCAGAAGGCAAGGCCGGTCACCGCCATCATCATCTTCTTCCCGATTGCAGACAGAAGGGTGCTCGCAACCCAGTTCATCTCTTCCTCCGGCGCCAGCAAAGGGCCGCCCTCCGGACCGCGCGCGATCCCCGCGCGAGGACGGGTCCCGGAAAGGAAAGGCAGAAATCAAGGATCAACGAATTTTACAGTATATGCAACGCGCGGAAAACAATCAAGAATTCCGGCCCGCGGCCGACGCAAAACATGGGCGAAACCGGAGCCTTTCGGGATGGCGACGCCTGTCAGTGGAGCGTGCGGCCGCCGACCGATTCGCTTCTTCGTATGCCTTCGAGCACGGCCAGGAGCCTTCGGAGCTTCACGATATCCAGGCAGGACGAAAGATCCTTCCGGCCGCAGATCTTCTCGCAGAGGCCTTCGAGCCTCCGCTCGTCGCAGTCCTCCAGTCGAGAGAACACCTGGCGCGCCCGGGCCTGAAGGGCGAAGGCCTGTTTCCGCCTCTTGCTCAGGGGAGGGCCGAACCTTGCCCGGGGGCCCTGAAGGGGCCGCCAGCCGCGCGCGGCAAGGTGTTCGACAAGCCTCTCCATCTCCTCGACCGACAGGTCGCCCGCCGATGGAATGCCGAACTCGCCCATCAGCAGGGCGCGGTAGTCCGCCGCTCGCATGCCGAGTTGCTTGGCTGCAATGTGGATCTTTGCCAGCAGCGCGCGACGGCGGGGCCCGACCGGGTCGGGGGACGGCGGGCTCCCTTTCCTGTCGCTCTGCTCCCGCGTCTTCATGGGCCGTTCCGGTTTCGGTTGCATGTACAGCCGATGGCCTTTCATCAAGATTGGACACCCTTCCCGGCAACCGGGTTCGAACCGTCCGGGTTGATCTGCCGGCAGGATTTGCCGTAGATTTGTCACCGAGGAGGCGATGCGATGACGGCAAGCCAAACGGTCCAACTGCGAACCGGCAGGGAAGAGGCGCAACGCTCCAGGTTCCTCGACGCCCTGGTAGAGGGCATACATGGCGGGAAGGCCGACTTTGTGAGATCCATCGCCGAGCAGCCCGGCCCTTCGACGGAGCGAAACCGCCGGAGGCGGGAGGCCTTTTTCAACACCCCCTTCAGCATCTGCATCGAGCGCGCCCGCTTCTTCACCGAGAGCTTCCGGACAACGGAGGGGGAGCCCCAGATCCTGCGGATGGCCAAGGCCTTCCGCCACTATCTCGAGAACGTGACGCTGGTCCTGGATGAGAGCGACCTGTTCGCCGGATATGCGGGCGGAAAGATGCTCTGTTCGCAGATCTATCCCGAGCTCTCCTCCACGTACCTGGACGAGGATGCCTGGGACGAGGCGAGCACGTTCAACATCAACCCGGTCGAAATCGGTCCGGAGGAGATCGCCGAGCTCAAGGAGACGGCGAAGTACTGGCGCGGGAAGTCCCTTCAGGACTACTACAACCACATCAAGCCTCTCAACGACGACCTTGTCCATCGGCACGGGCTCATCTTCGCCTATAACATGCTCGCCGGGATCGGGCACGTGATCGTTGACATCCGGCGCGGGCTCGAGCGCGGGCTCGGCAGCGTCCGGGACGAGGCCCTCCGTAAGGCGGCGCGCCTGCAGAGCCGCCCCGAGGACGCGCTCACGCCCCGGAAGATTCTCTTTTACAAGGCGGCGGCCGTTGCGATCGAAGGGCTCCTCGCTTACGCGCACCGGTATGCGCGACACGCCGAGGAGATTGCAGGACGCGAGGGTGACGGCGCGCGGCGCGCCGAGCTGATCCGCATTGCCGAGGCATGCCGCCGGGTGCCCGAGTACCCGGCGCGCAACTGCTTCGAGGCCCTGCAGTGCATGCTCTTCCTGCTTGTCGCGAACCAGATGGAATCGAGCGAGATCTCGATCTGCCCCGGCCGGATGGACCAGTGGCTCTATCCCCTATACAAGAGCGACTTGGAGCAGGGCGTCTTTTCGAGGCAGGAGATCATCGAGCTTCTGGAAAACATCCTTGTGAGGCTCGGTCAGAGTTCATGGCTCTACAGCGGGCGGCAGCAGGGGCTCCTGTTCTACCCGAAACGGGGAAACCTGGTCACCATCACCCTGAGCGGCAAGGACATGGACGGCCGGGATCTCACGAACGAGCTGACCTACCTGATCCTGCACGCTCATGCGAACAACCGCCTTGGTCACCCGTCGCTGGCCGTCAGGCTGCACGAGAACTCCCCGGAGGCGCTGCGCGAGGCATGCGCCCGCGTGATCGGGACGGCCAAGGGCCAGCCCGGCCTCATGAACGACGAAGTCATGATCCCGGCCCTCCTCCGCCTCGGTTTCGAGAGGCGGGACGCCTACGACTACGCGGACATCGGGTGCATTGAAATGGGGAGCGCAGGCACCTCGATCGGGCCCTCGAGCATCGGGTTCGTGAACCTGGCCAAATGCCTCGAACTCGCCCTGCACAACGGGCATTGCAGCCTGTTCAAGGACCCGGTCGGCCCGGAGACCGGGGACGCACGCGCCTTCACCACCTACGACGAGCTCTTCCGTGCCTATGCCGAGCAGGTCCGCTTCGCCGTGACCTGCTTCAATCAGTCGGTCTCGGCCATCGAGATGGGCCACGAGCTGCTCAGGCCCATCCCGTTTCTCTCTTCCATCACCGACAACTCGATGGAGTCGGGACTCGATCTGACCAACGGCGGATCCAAGTATTATTTTGCCGGTATCGAGGGCATCGGCGTGGCAGACGTGGCCGATTCCCTCGCCGCGGTGCGCAGGCTGGTCTTCGAGGAGAAGAAGATCCCGATGGGCGAACTCGTGGACGCCTTGTCGAACGACTTTGCCGGCAATGAGCGCCTGCGCCGGATGCTTCTCCACGGGGCCCCCAAGTTCGGCAACGACGACGACTACGTGGACGAGATCGCCCGGGCGAGCTCGACCGTGTTCCTCGAAGAGGTAAAGAGACACAGGGATTACTGGGGAAGCGTGTACAATCCGGGGATCTGGTCCATCGAGCTGGCCATGATCCTCGGCGGGCTCGTCGGCGCCCTGCCGAGCGGCCGGCAGGCCTGCGCCTCCCTCGCCGAGGGCGTAGCCCCCTCGCGCGGATGCGATCGGTGCGGCCCCACTGCGACCTTCAAATCGGTGGCGAAGCTCGACCACCACCTGATGGAAAACGGCAGCATCTTCAACATGAAGTTCAATCCCCGGATGTTCGAGGACAGGAACATCCGACGGTTCGCGGATGTGATGAAGACCTACTTCGCCCTGGGCGGCTTCCAGCTTCAGGTGACCGTGGTCGACAGGCAGACGCTGCTCGACGCGCGGGAGCGGCCGGAGGAGCACCGCGACCTTGTCGTCCGGGTCGCCGGATACAGCGCGTACTTCGTCGAGCAGTCCCCCCGCGTGCAGGAGCACCTCATCGAGCGGACCGAGCATTTCTGAGAAGCAGGGGTCGGGGTCAAGGGGTCAGGCGACGGATTCAAAACCGGAACGTGAGTTCCGCCCCGAAGTTCAGCACATTCCCGCTCGAGGTCAGGTCCGGGTTCAGGGTGAACGGGTTGTCCGGCACGGCCCGGTTCCAGTGCTCGCTCCTCAGGATGTGGTACTGGAAGAACCCGTCCACGGTCAGGGGCTTGGCCAGGATGCCCCACGGAGCGTCGAAGGTGTACCCAACGCCTGCGGAAGGCACGAACCGGTCGTTGCCGATCGGATAGAATCCGGTCGGCTGGTTCGTGACGGGCGTGGGCTCGTAGTAGAATCCCCCTCGCACGTTGAGCCTCCGGGTCACGCGGTAGACGGCCCCGATTCGGGGAACCACGGTGTTGTTGAATTCGGGATCGAGCGATCCTCCAAGCGGGCCCCCGTAGCCGGCCCACCGGTACCAGGTCACCTCCCCGGTGACCCTCCACCGCTCGCTGATCCGATAGGCGGCGCCGAAGGAAACGTTGTCAGGCGCAAAGCCGCTCACATAGCTTCGTTCCAGGGTTTTTTGCGGGGGAGGAGTCAGCGGAGGGTCCGTATCATCCCAGCCCGGCGGTAGCTCGTCGAGGGAGTTCCAAGTCAGGCTGGATTCGATCTCGCTTTTCTGGCGGTAGACCAGGCCGATTCGAAGCCTCTCGGTGGGCCGGAGCAGAAGGCCTGCCAGCAGGGAGGGCGAACCCAGACGGGCGCTCATCTCAAACGGGCCGATCGTGACCTGCTCGACAGGAGGGCCTATTCCACCCGGAACGGTTGTCTCGCTGAGGTACACGTTGGCAGGCGTCACGACCTGCGAGACCAGGCCGAGGCCCAGGTAGAGGGCCGAGGTGATCCGGGTGGAGACCCCGAGATGGAAGGCGAGCGTTGCGTTGCGCTCCTGGAAGATCACGTCGAACGGAAAGGTCTGGTCGATCACCCGCGTGGTGACCAGGGCCTGCCGCGGCAGGAAGAAGCCGGCGCCGATCGCCCAGGGCATGGGCAGGCGCCTGGGGGTCAGCCGCTGAACCGGCAGCACGAGGCCGAAGGCGGGGCCGGTGATCGTGTCCAGGTCGCCCTGCTTCCGGGGGAACTGAACAAGGTCCTGGTCAGCTCCCTGGTCGTAGTCGGTCCGGATGTTCGGGCTTGCGCTGAAGACCCCGATGGAGAACTCGATGTCCTCGGAGAGGGCCAGGGCCGCGGGGTTGTAATAGACCGAGGCCCAGCCCTCGGACAGGGCGGCCATGGCGTTGCCCAGGGCCATGCCGCTCGCGCTCGCCCCAAAGGTATCGAAGAAGCCGGCCCCGGCCGGGCGGATGGGAGCCGCCAGCGAGAGCAGGAGTGCCACAAGAAGGAAGGAGGGCCTTCGGTTATCGGTCATTCAGCGTACATCCGGTCGATCTGCTCTTTGTACTTGGTGCCCACAACCTTCCGCTTGACCTTCAAGGTCGGGGTAAGCTCTCCGGTCTCCTGGCTGAACTCCACGGGCAGGATCTCGAAGCGCTTGATGCTTTCGTACCTGGCGAGCTGTGCGTTGACCTCCTCGACCGCCTCCTGGAAGAGCCGGCGGATACGGGGCTCCTCGATCAGCCGCTCGCGCGATTCGGCGGAGATTCCGTTCTGTCGCGCGTAGCCCTCCAGTTCCGGAAAACTGGGGCAGATCAAGGCGGTCAGATATTTTCGCCTGTCACCGATGATACAGACCTGTTCGATGAATCGATTCAATTTCAGGAGATTCTCGATATTCTGGGGAGCGATGTTCTTTCCGCCCGCGGTGATGATGATGTCCTTCTTGCGGTCGGTGATGTAAAGGAAGTTGTCCTGGTCGAGGTACCCGATGTCCCCGGTGGCAAACCAGCCGTCCTCGCTCAGCACCTCCCGGGTGTCCTCGGGGCGGTTGTAGTAGCCTTTCATCACGCTCGGCCCCTTGACGAGGATCTCCCCGTCCTGAGCAATCCGGACCTCCAGGTTGGACAGGGGCTGTCCGACGGAGCCGAGCTTGTAGGCCTCGGGCCGGTTTGCGCTGATGACGGGCGAGGTTTCCGTGAGCCCGTAACCCTCCAGGATGAGAATGCCCGCCGCATGGAAGAACTCGGCGATCTCGCGCGCAAGGGGCGCGCCGCCGGAGATGAAGAAGCGGAGACGGCCGCCCATCCTGGCCCGCAGCTTTTCGAAGACGAGCTTGTCGGCGACCTTGCTCTTGAGCCGGAGGGCGGCGGGCAGCTCTTTCTTCGCCGTGATGCGCTTGCTCACCTCGCCGCCCACGTTCAGGCTCCAGTGGAAAAGCCTCCTCTTCAAAGCGGGGCCGGCCTCGGCCATCGCCGAGACACGGGCGTGCATCTTCTCGTAAAGCCGGGGCACGCTGCACATCACGGTGGGCCGTATCTCCTGCATGTTCTCCGCCACCTTGTCGATGCCTTCCGCATAGGCGATCGTTCCGCCGCCGGCCATCACCGCGTAGTAGCCGGCCAGGCGCTCGAAGGAATGGCTGAGCGGAAGGAAGCTCAACGCCACATCCGATTCGCTGATCGGCAGGATCTCGAGCGCCGCCCGGACGTTGGAGAGGAAGTTCCCGTGGTTGAGCATCACCCCTTTCGGGGCGCCGGTGGTTCCGGACGTGTAGATCAGGGTGGCCAGGTCCTCCGGCTTCACCCTTTCGAGCCCCGTTTCGAAGGCGGCCGGATCCCCCTTGGCCTCGCCCAGGGCCTGGACGGCTGCAAACGTGAGAATCCAGTCCTCCGGATGCTCCGTTCCCGGGTCCATCAGGATCACCTTTTCCAGGCCCGGCAGGCGATTCCTCACCTCCAGCACCTTGGCAAGCTGCCTCTCGGTCGAGACGAAGATGAACCGAGATCCGGAGTCCTTGATGATGTGCTCGACCTGTTCCGGGATGTTGGTGTCGTAAATGGGCGCGTCCACCGCCCTAGCGGACAGTACGGCCAGGTCCGCATAGGTCCACTCGGGCCGGTTCTCGCTGAGCAGGGCGACCCGGTCTGTCTCCTTCAGGCCGAGCGCCGCCAGCCCCATGGCCAGACTTCTCACGTTCCGGCCCCATTCCTCCCAACGGATCTCCTGCCAGAATCCTTCCCGCTTCACCCGAAGCGCGGTCCTCGCCCCGTGCCGGCGGACGCGGTTCCAGAAGAGCTTGGGAATGGTATCCTCGGAGATCATGGCCGCCCCCTGCCGCCATAAGGCAGCAGAAAATCTATAGGAAATCCCGGTACGCGTCAACAAGCCGGCGGGTGCGAAAAAAAGAAACCGCCGCCCTCCACGAAGGGAAAGCAGCGGTTATGCAAAAAGGCGTCGAGAGAAAGAAGAAGCGAGGAATCCCTTCCGTCGCTGTACGTTCTGCGTCTCGCAGGATCCACGGTCACGGAAGGCCTCTGTGCAGCGTTCACAGGAGCATGGTCCGCCTCAACGGGGCAGAGGCCTCCTTCCGAGATCCCTCCTTCGGTTTGCGAGCATCCTCAAGCCCTCGGGGTCACAGGAACAAGCGCGATTCCGACTCCGCCCAGCGCCGGGGGCTCCGCATCCGTTAGAGATCTGCAGCGATGAGCTCCGCGATGTCCGCAACCCGGATGTTTTCCTCTTCTCCCTTTGCCTTCATTCCATCTTCAAACATGGTCAAGCAGAACGGGCAGGCGACCCCGATGGTCTTCGCGCCGGACCGAACGGCGCTCTCGGACCGCTTTTCGTTGATACGGACGCCCACGGTCTCTTCCATCCACATCCTGCCCCCTCCGGCCCCACAGCAGAAGCTCTTGTGCCGGATCCGGTCCATCTCCACGAGCCTTGCCCCGGGGATGGCCTGAAGCAGCTCCCGGGGCGCATCGTAGATCTCGTTGTAGCGTCCCAGGTAGCAGGAATCGTGGTAGGTGATCAGGCCGTTTCCGTTCAACCCCTTGGGCAGAGGCAGCTTGCCCGCCCGCAGGAGCTCGAGCAGGAACTCGGTATGATGCACGACCTCATACTTGGCCCCGAACTGAGGGTACTCGTTCTTCAGCGTGTTGTAGCCGTGCGGGCAGGCCACGAGGATCCTCTTGAACTTGTAGTTGGCCATCACGTCCGCGTTGCCCTGCATCAGGGTCTGTGCAAGGTACTCGTTGCCGATCCTGCGGGCCGAATCTCCGCAGCACATCTCCTCCTGGCCCAGGATGGCGAAGTTGACCCCGGCCGCCTTGAGGATCTTCACAATGGACTCACTTACCTTCTTCGCCCGGTCATCGAAGGAGCCGGCGCAGCCCACCCAGAAGAGGACGTCCGCCTCCCCGACTTCGGCAAAGGTCTTCACGTCCAGCCCCTTGGCCCAGTCCGCCCGGCTGGAGTATCCCATGGACCAGGGGTTGTAGTTCGTCTCCATGTTGCGGAAGACGGCCTGGACCTCCCCCGGAAACCGGCTTTCGGTGAGCACGAGGTACCTTCGCAGGTCGACGATCTTGGGGATATGCTCGATGAAGACAGGACAGTTCTCCATGCAGGCCGCGCACGTGGTGCAGTCCCAGATTTCCTCTTCGGTCACCACCTCCCCGATCAACGGTTTCGCCAGGGCGGCCTTCTGCGCCTCGGTCAGGGATTCCTGCGGCTTGCCGTCGATCAGAATCTCGCCCTTCTCCCTCAAATGGAGCTTCAGGTGGTGAATGAGGCGGCTGGGGCTCAATTTCTTGTCGGTCAGGAAGGCGGGGCAGTTCTCCTGGCACCGACCGCACTCCGTGCAGGCATACTCATCCAGAAGCTGCTTCCAGGTGAATTCCTCGACCTTGGAGACCCCGTAGCTCTCGACCGTCTCGTCCTCCAGGTTCATCTTCGCCAGCTCTCCCCGGGGCTTGAAGGAGCGGAAGAACACGTTCGGAATGGCGCCGAGGAGGTGAAGATGCTTGGAGAAGGGGATGTAGATGAGGAAGCCCAGGATGATGATGTTGTGAATCCACCAGAAGATCGAGAAGAAGACCTGCTGCTGCCCGAGCTGGACATCGGTCGAAATCGGCCCGCCGACGAGGCCCGCCACGAGCGCGGAGACCGGCGCCCACGCGGGGGAGCCGATCGCGAGCTTGCCCTCGTACCGCCCGATGTTGATCTCCGTCCCGCGCGCCAGGAACATGAAGACGATCAGCACGAAGATCAGGCAGATGATGATCGTGGCGTCGACCTTGGCATGGGCGTCGTCCGATTCCAGGCGCAGAGGCTTCTGCACATACCTGCGATAGAGGGCCACGCCGAGCGCGACCAGCACGCCGAAGCTCACGAGGTCGATCGCAAGATTCAGGGGAAAATAGAGGAAGCCCAGGTGGAGCGGGTCGAGGATCGTGCGGTACGTGAACCCCGGCCAGACCCCTCGGACGAATCCTTCCACCGTACCGATGGTGATCAGCAGGAAGCCCCAGAAGATCACGAAGTGCCCCCACCCGGAGGGCTCCCGGATCACGCGGCGCTGCCCGAAGACGAAGACGAGAACCGCCTTGAACCTCTCCCCCAACCGGTCGAACCGGTCCTCTTCGGCTCCGAGCAGAAGGATCTTTACGAGCCGGTAGGCCACGTAGGAAAAGACCCCCACGGCGCCCAGGAAAAGAAGCGCTGTCAGGATGTTCGTGGGGGTGCCTCCCGGATACCATCCCGGCACATGTTCTGTCATGGGAAGATCTCCTTCCGTCCAAATGGCCCCATTTTCCTAGTCCTGCGCCTTCAGCTTTTTCACCTCCTCGGTGAGCAGGGGAACGATCTTGAACAGATCCCCCACAAGCCCGTAATCGGCCTTCTGGAAGATCGGGGCCTCGGGATCCTTGTTGATGGCCACGATCACCTTGGAGGTCCGCATTCCGGCCAGGTGCTGGATGGCACCGGAAATCCCGCAGGCGATGTACAGGTTCGGGTTGACGACCTTGCCGGTCTGGCCGACCTGCATATCGTGGGGCGCGTAGCCCGAGTCCACGGCGGCCCTCGAGGCGCCGACCGTGGCTCCGCCGCCCAGCGCATCCGCCAGGTCCCAGAGGATCTTGAAGTTCTGGGCGTCCTTCATGGCCCGGCCGCCCGAAATGATGATGGATGCCTCGGTCAGGTCCACCTTCTCGCTCGCCCCCTTGAGGATTTCCTTCAAGACGGCCTTGAGATCCTGGGGTCCGACCTTCACCTCTTTCTTGATAACCTGGGCGGACTTGGACGCATCCGCCTCGCCCACCGCCAGCACGTTCGGCCGGATGGAGGCCATCTGAGGAGAGGAATTGGGGGTGACCGTCTCGACGATGCACTTGCCAGCGTACATCGGCCGCACAGCGACCAGCTTGCCGCCCTCGAGCTTCAGATCGATGCAGTCACTCGCCAGGCCCGTGTTCAGACGGGCCGCCACCTTGGGAAGGAAGTCCTTCCCCGAGGCGGTGGCCGGACCCAGCAGAATACTGGGATCGCCCTCTTTGACCGCATCGCAGATGACCTTGGTATACGCGTCCGTGGTGTAGTCCTTCAGGACATCGGCATCAAAGACCAACACCTTGTCCGCGCCGTACTTGCCCAGGCCCGCGGCCAACCCCTGTATGCCGGAACCCAGAAGCAGGGCCGTGACCTCCTGGCCCATCTCCCTCGCCTTGGAAAGCATCTCCAGGCTCACCTTCTTGAGCTTTCCTTCCTTCTGTTCAGCAATCACCCAGATTCCCTGTGGCATCTTCCTGTCTCCTTCTATAGAGAATTATCATCTCTTTCCCGCTTGACGGCCTTGGGAAGCCCGACTCCCGCGAGGGGCTCAGATGGCCTTGGCCTCTTCGCGAAGCAGCTTGACGACCTGCGCGGCAAGCTCCTGCGGCTCGCCTTCCAGGACCTTCCCGCCCCCTCGTTCCGGGGGAAGGGAATACTTCGTGATCTTCAGCTTGGCCCCCTTCTCGCCGACTTGGTCCGCGGAGAGGCCGCTCTTGGCCAGGTCGACCAAATCGATGGGCTTCTTCTTGGCCTTCATGATGCCGGGCAGGGAAGCGTATCGCGGCTCGTTGAGCCCCTTCTGGCAGGCGATGACCGCGGGAAGGGAAACCTGGATCACCTCTTTCGCCCCGCCCTCGACCTCTCGCTGGGCCACGGCGCTCTTGCCGTCAGCGGCGATCTCGAGCTTCGTTACGATCGAGACATGGGAGATGCCCAGCAATTCCGCAACGCCGGCGTAAACCTGGGCGTTGTCATGGTCCACGGCCTGCTTTCCCATGAGGATGATGTCATACGGGAGGGGCTTGATGGCCGCGGCGAGGGCCTTTGCCGTGCTGAAGCTGTCCGCTCCTTCGAAGGCGGCGTCGTTCAGGTGCACGCCCTTGTCCGCACCCATGGCAAGGCCCGTTCGGATGGCCTCGGTCGCCCGCTGCGGTCCCATGGAGACGATCGTAACGGTGCCTCCGAGCTTCTCTTTGATCCTCAGGGCCTCCTCCACCGCGAATTCGTCGTAGGGATTCATGACGTACTTGATGCCGTCGGTAACGATCCCGCTGCCCTGCGGGTTGATCACGATCTTGGTCTCTGTGTCCGGCACCTGCTTCATGCAAACCAGGATATTCACGGCCCTCCCTCCTTTCCAAACATCTCTTGACAGTTACCCTCGGAAACGAAAACCTCCTCAACTTCTTGCCGCTTATTACGAAAGGCGAAACGCCTGCTTTCCCGGCTCGCAGCGAACCGAGGCTACACGGCGGACGGGCCGCGGTTGCGCGGATCGGCGTCCGTCATCCCCCCCGCCCGGAGGCCGTTGATGAAAAGATTACTGATCTGATCGACGGACTGATCCAGACTGTATTTGGGCTTCTTCGCCAGCACCCAGTAGAGCAGCATCTCGTCGAGAGCGCCGAAGATCGCCCGCTTGGCGATCGCCGGGATCACATCCTTCCGAATCGCGCCCCGCTCGATCCCTTCCTCGATGATCTTGCCGATCAGGTCCAGGTACTCCAGATATTTCACCGGCTGGTAGCGCCGCATGAACTTGCTGGACTGGCGCAACTCGATCTGCATCACCTCGGCCAGGTGCCTGTGGTCCTGGATCATGAAGAGGTGCTGGGACACCAAGGCCCGAAGCTTTTCCAACGGCTCGTCCACCTTGGAAATCGCCTCTTGCAGCCGCCGGATCCAGAACTGCATCTTCTCTTCGAACAGAGAGATCAGGATATCGTCTTTGTTCTTGAAGTACAGGTAGATCGTTCCGTCCGCTACGCTCGCTTCCCTGGCAATTTCGGAAACCTTGGCATTGTAGAAGCCCTTTTTCGCGAAAACCTTGACGGCGGCCTCGATGATCTGGTCATGTTTTCCGCGATCTTTTTCCTTAACAGCCATACTCGCACTCGTGTTTGAACCCGGCCTGACGGAGAGGTGACGGCTGGAACAACAAGTCTCTGCACATGCCATCATGGCAAAGATGAATGAATACTCATTCAGATTTCTACCACCTCGACCTCGGTTTGTCAACAGATGGGCAGGATCCCGGAGGAGGCCGGGGGGTGCCGCTCATCGGTTCGAAGCGACCCCTTCCGGTAGAAAAGCGGGGAGCGCCCCGGGCGGGGGAGGCTGTCGGGTAAGGGTCCGGTCCGGCCGAGAAGCCTCCTGTCGGGCAGTCCAGCCCCTCGAGGGGCCGGACCTGCGCAACCCTCGTTTCAGGACCGCTCAGGCGCTCAATTCCTGGCTGATGTTGTACCCGAGGCGCCGGGAGATCTCCTCGCCGGCATCCTTGACGGCCTGTATGAGGTCCTCGACGATCTTCTTTTCGGTCATCCGCATGGCGGGGCCGGAAATCGAAACGGCGGCCACAACATTCCCCGTGTAGTCCCGGACCGGCGCCCCGATGCACCGGACGCCTTCCTCGAATTCCTCATCATCGATGGCATAGCCCTGTGTGCTGACCTTCTTCAAATGGTCCACGAGGGTCTTCGGGTCCGTGAGCGTCTTGGCAGTCCTCTTTTCCAACATTTCGGGGAGCCTCTTTCGGATCTCTTCCTCCGAGTCGGAGGCGATCAGGACCTTTCCCACCGCAGTGCAGTAGGGGGGCAGCCTCAGCCCCACTCGGGAAGCAACCCGGACGGTCTGGTTGGCCTCCACAACGTCCAGATAGATCACGTCATGGTTTCGTATGATGGCGAGATAGGTTGTTTCGTTCGCCTTCTCCGCCAGGCGTTCCAGCGTCTGCCGTGCCTGCCGGAGCAGTCCCATCTGGCGGATGAATGTCTGACCGAGTTCGAGGCTTTTCAGGCCCAGCCTGTAGTTCTCCGTCGATTTGTTCTGTTCGATATACCCCCGCGCCTCCAATGTGGCCAGGAGACGAAAAATGTTGTTTTTGTGAAGCTTGAGCTTCTTGCTGAGCTCCGTGACGCCCAGTTCCACGGCATCCCCCTTGAACTCCTCCAGAACATCCAAGGCGTGGGCCACGGATTGGATGATGTAGTTTGACTTGTCTCTCTTGACCATAATCGGTACCCCCTTTCCTATCCCCGGTTCCTCGGGACCGCGATTCTCAAAGCAAGGAGCGAAACCCGCCAAAACCTTCTTCTCGTTCGGCCGGCGAGATTCGGGCTTGGATCCCCGGCTCGAGCCTTTCTTCTCGGAGGCACAAGCGACGCAATCACATTAACAACGTTATATATTTTGTTCCAAATCCTCCGGATTGTCAATAGCAAAACTAGAAAATATTTTGATTTCAAACCGGGGGCCTTCCGAATCGGACAACGCGGGACGGGTCCGCGAGCCGATCCAGAAGCTCCCTCACCGTTGCTCCGATAAGGGGATGCACGAATTCGGGGGCGACTTCGCACAACGGTTCGAGAACGAAACGCCGGACCGCAACGCCGGGATGCGGAACCGTCAGTTCGGCGTCGGAAAAGACCTCCGAGCCGAAGAAAAGCAGATCGAGGTCCAATGTTCTAGGTCCCCACCGATCTTTTCGAACCCTGCCGGCCAGGGCTTCCGCCTCCTGGAGAAGATGGAAAAAATCCTTCAATCCGCGTGATGTCTCCACCTGGACCACACAATTGAGGAACCACCCCTGGTCCGTCCTGCCGAAGGGCTCGGTTTCGTAAAGGGGCGAGCACGCCCGGATCACATTCCCTTGCCGGGCTCCAATCCAACGAATCGCATCGCGGATCAGGGCCTCTCGGTCGCCGAGGTTGGAACCGGCTCCCACGGTGGCCAGGTGCATGTGCCGACAACCTTCCCAGCGGCGCCTCCACTCCCAGCTATTGGCTAATCGCCGTCAGCCGTTAGCCATGAACCCTCCCCGCCCGGCTCCCCTCTTGTGCCGATCCTGATGAGGGGTGATGGATGGGTGCTGACAGCTAACAGCGAATGGCTGATAGCCGGGAGCCGATAGGCACACGCTTGCTTGCATCAACCAGACGCCTGTCTTCGGCAGCGAAACTACCAGAGTTCCCTCGCCGCCGTCCGCATCCGGACCAACGCCTCTTCGAGCTTCGCTTCGCTCTGGGTGAGCGTGATCCGGAAATAACCCTCTCCGTGCTCGCCGAAGCCCACCCCGGGGGTGACGACAACACCGGCCTCGGCCAGGAGCCTCCCGGCGAATGTTCGGGAGTCCATCCCCGCCGGCACCGGACACCACACATAGAAGGCCGCCCGGGGAACGAACGGGTTCAACCCGCAGGACCGGAGGCCCTCGATCACCCTGTCGCGCCGCTTCCGGTAGATCTCGCTCAGCCTCCCGGGGACTTCCCCGTTCCGAACAAGGGCCTCCACTCCGGCGTACTGGATCGCCTGGAACACCCCGGAATCGATATTGGTCTTGACCTTTCCCAACCCTGCCACTCCCGCCTCGTTGCCCACGCAGAATCCGATCCGCCATCCCGTCATGTTGAAGGTCTTCGAAAGGGAGTGGACCTCGATTCCGACTTCCTTGGCCCCCTTGGCCTGCAGAAAGCTCGGAGCCTTGTAGCCGTCAAAGGCGATCTCCGTGTAGGCCGCATCATGGCAGACGAGGATTTCGTGCCGCTTGGCAAAGGAGACCACCTTCTCGAAGAACTCCACGTCCGCCGTGGCCGCCGTCGGGTTGTTCGGGTAGTTGATGTAGAGGATCTTGGCCCTTCGCGCCGTCTCGACCGGGACGGCCTCCAGGTCCGGCAGGAACCCGTTCTTCTCCTTCAGGGGCAGACCCACCGCCGTTCCCCCCGCGAAGGAGATGGCGACTTTGTAGACCGGATAGCCCGGATCCGTATAGAGCCCCACATCTCCCGGGTCTACGAAGGCAAGGGGCAGATGGGCGATCCCCTCCTTGGAGCCGATCAGGCTGACCACCTCGCGGACAGGATCCAGAGACACGCCGAACCGCTTCTCGTACCATTCCGCAACGGCCCGCCGAAAGGCGGGAAGCCCCTCGTAGCTCGGGTACCGGTGGTTGGCCGCCTCCCCCGCTTCCCGCTTCAGCGCCTCGATGATCGGCCCGGGCGTGGGCATGTCCGGGTCGCCGATTCCCAGGCTGATCACCTCCTTTCCTTCGGCCTCCAGCTTCGCCTTGGCTCGATCCAGTTCCGCGAACAGATAAGGCGGCAGATCCAGGATTCGCTTCGCCAGTCTCAACTTGCTCATTCTGTCTCCTTCTCCGCGACTTGCGCCGAGGCGAGAAACGGCTTGTTCCTGCAGGACCCTGAACGGGCAACGGGCGATCCGCATCGCCTCGTCGGGGAACGGGCGGCTTCCCGCGCGCCCGGCGGCGGATGCATCCCCCGCCGCCCTCTGGCCGGACCGAAGGGCGTCCTTCAGGCCGCGGACCGGCGTTCTCGGCCGGTCAGGGAGCGGCCGGACCCTCCTCCCAGGGGGCCACTTCGTTGACGAGGCTTCCGATGCCTTGAATCCTGATCTCGACCCGGTCGCCCGGCTCCATCGGGCCGATGCCCGAGGGCGTCCCCGAGGCAATCACGTCTCCAGGATTCAGGGTCATGACCCAGGAGACGAAATGGACGAGGTGAAAAGGATCGAACACGAGCTGGCGGGTGTTGGAACACTGCTTCCGTACCCCGTTCAGGTACGTTTCGATGTCGAGCGCGCCCGGCTCCAGGTCGGTCACGATCCAAGGGCCCATCGGCGCGAACGTGTCAAAGCCCTTCGAGCGCGTGAACTGCGTATCGAGTATCTGAAGGTCCCTTGCCGTCACGTCGTTGAAGCATGTGTACCCGAGGATGTATTCCCCCGCCGCTTCTCTTCGGATTCGGAAGGCGCGCCTTCCGACCACGATTCCCAGCTCCCCCTCATAGTCCACGCGCTTGCTCATCTCCGGGAATCGGATCTTCTGCCCGGGCCCGATGACCGCCGTGTTCGGCATGAGGAACAGCATGGGTTCTTTGGGCAGTTCGAGCCCCACCTCCTCTGCGTGATCCCGGTAATTGAGACCGATTCCGACGACCTTGGAAGGCTCGCAAGGGGCAAGCAGCTCCACATCCGCAAGGCGGAAACGCTCCTTGCCGCGCATCAGGCCCTCGAAAGGGGGGGCCTCCAACGACTGAATCTCGTCCCGATCGCCCAGGATGCCGTATCGAGGCTCGCCGTCCGCAAGGAATCGAACGATGCGCATATCGGCTCCCCTGATCCTCCGCGGCTTGTTTTCGATCCTATTGAGCAAACTTACGACTGCCCTGTATAACGTAAGCCGGCCGAGAAATCAACGAAAGGGGGGAGCGGGCAACGGAGGGCTGCGCGCTTCTTTTATTTTGCCCCTCCGGATGTTATGATCTTCCGTTCTTTCTCCCAGACCGGGAGAGCCTTTCCCTCGGGCCCCAAAACGAGCCGGGGTCGGGCGCTCCGCGGCAGCCTCGAGAGACAGGGATATGGGATCGCAAGAAAACGAAAACGGGTCAAAAAGCTACAAATCCACGCTGAATCTCCCTCAGACCGATTTCCCCATGAAGGCCCGGCTGAGCCAGAGGGAACCGGAACTCCTCGAACGCTGGGAGAAGGACCGCCTGTACAACCGAATACGGGAGAAGGCGAGGGGAAGAGAAAAATTCATCCTCCACGACGGGCCCCCTTACGCCAACGGAAGCATCCATCTGGGAACCGCACTGAACAAGATCCTCAAGGATATCATTGTCAAGGCTCGATTCATGCAAGGATGGGACAGCACCTACGTGCCGGGATGGGACTGTCACGGGCTGCCCATCGAGCATCAGGTGGACAAGCTGCTCGGAGACCGGAAGAAGGAACTGCCCATAGCCTCCATCCGACAGGAGTGCAGGGCCTATGCAACCCGGTTCATCGGGCTTCAGAGGGAGCAGTTCAGGAGGCTGGGGGTTCTGGGCGTCTGGGAGGATCCCTATCTCACCATGAACCCCGGCTACGTGGCCCAGATCGTCCGCGAGTTCGCAACCCTCGCGGACAAGGGGAGCGTCTACCGGGGCAGAAAGCCCATCTACTGGTGCGCCCAGTGCAGAACCGCCCTGGCGGAGGCGGAGGTGGAATACCACGATCACACCTCGCCTTCGATTTACGTCCGATTTCCTCTGGTCTCGGATGCGCCCGGCTTCCCGGAAGATCTCCCCAAGGAGAAGACCTCGGTCCTGATCTGGACCACGACTCCGTGGACGATCCCCGCCAACCTGGCCATCGCCTTCCATCCGGCTTACGCGTATGCGGCAATCCGGGTTCCGGACGGGCGCTGCTTCGTGATGGCAGAGGAACTCGTAGAAAAGGTGATGAGGGATCTCGGGTTTGCTTCCTACGAGAAGCTGGGAAGCTCGGCGGGAAGCCGGTGGGAAGGGCTTCGGTGCCGTCATCCATTCTACGAACGCGACTCCCTGATCGTACTGGGGGATTACGTCACCCTGGAGCAGGGAACGGGTTGCGTCCACACAGCACCCGGCCACGGTCAGGAAGACTTCGAAGCCGGTCTGCGCTACGGGCTGGAGGCGCTGGCGCCGGTGGACGACGAGGGGAGGTTCACGAGGCAAGCCCCTCCCTTCGAGGGCCAGTTCGTCTTCGACGCGGACCGGAACGTGACGGCCCTGCTGCGAGAAAAGGGGGCCCTGCTTAAGGAAGACCGCCTGACGCATTCCTACCCGCATTGTTGGAGGTGCAAACAGCCGATCCTCTACCGGGCGACCGAGCAGTGGTTCATCTCGATGGAGGCGAACGGACTGCGCCGGACGGCCCTGGAAAGCATCATGAACGTAACCTGGATCCCCTATTGGGGCCGGGAGCGCATCTACGCCATGATCGAGAACCGGCCGGACTGGTGCATCTCCCGGCAAAGGTCCTGGGGCGTGCCCATCATCGCCTTCCACTGCGCCTCCTGCAAAGAGATCTTGCTCGACGGGGCGGTGATCCGGCGCGTGGCGGATCGGTTCGAACGGGACGGTTCGGACTGTTGGTTCTCCGACCCCGCCGAAGCCTTCCTGCCGACGGACGCGTCCTGCAAGAAGTGCGGCGGGACCTCTTTCCTCAAGGACAACAACATCTTGGACGTGTGGTTCGACTCCGGCGTCAGCTTCGCCGCCGTACTGCTCCGGCGCCCGGAACTCGCCTACCCGGCCGATATGTATCTGGAAGGAAGCGACCAGCACAGGGGCTGGTTTCATTCCTCCTTGCTCGCATCGGTCGGCACGCGGGGAACCGCCCCCTACCGAAGCGTGCTGACACACGGCTTCGTGGTCGACGGCAAGGGAAGAAAGATGTCCAAATCCCTGGGAAACATCATCGACCCCATGGAGCTGACCTCCCGATACGGGGCGGAGATCATTCGGATGTGGGTCTCCGCAGAGGATTACCGGGACGATATCCGGATTTCCGAAGAGATCCTCACCCGACTTTCGGAATCGTATCGAAAGATCCGCAACACGGCTCGTTTCATGCTCGGAAATCTGTACGATTTTGAACCCGGGCGCCACCGCATTCCGGTCCGCGATAGGTCGGAGCTCGATCGCTGGGCCATGCTTCGCCTGGCACGCCTGATCGACAGGCTCCGGCAGGCCTACGATCGATACGAGTTCCATGTCGTGTACCACCGTTCCCTGGAGTTCTGCGTTGTGGACATGAGTTCCCTTTACCTGGACGTGCTCAAGGAAGTCCTCTACGTCTCCGCACCGGACAATCCGGACAGGCGGTCGGCGCAGACCACCCTTTACGAAATCCTGCACGCCCTGAGCCGCCTGCTTGCACCGATCCTGTCTTTCACCACCGAGGACATCTGGCAGCGGATCCCGGAACACGAGGGCAAACCGGAGAGCGTCCACCTGTGCCCCATGCCGGAGGCGGACCCCGCCTGGGAGGATTCCGCTCTGGAGGAGCGATGGGACAGGATCCTCCTTTTCCGGCAGGAGGTCTCGAAGGCGCTGGAAATCGCCAGGATGGAGAAGAAGATCGGGCACGCCCTGGACGCATGGGTGCGCGTGGCACCCCCCGGGGCGTGGGCCGAATTCCTGGAGACCTTCCCGTTTTCGCTGCGCCAGCTGTGCATCGTCTCGGAAGTCAGCCTCGAAGGCCGCCTGGAGGGGGAGGGCGCCTTCCAGAGCCAGGAAATCCCGGGGCTCGCGATCCGGGTTGACAGGGCGCGCGGAGAGAAGTGCAGCCGCTGTTGGGTCTACTGCACCTCCGTGGGCGGCGATTCCTCCAACCCGTCCGTCTGCGGGCGATGTGCCAAGGAGCTGAGAAGAATTCCCGGCCGGGGTGTAGGAGGGCATCGTTGAGTCGGCAGAGGCGATACGCCATGCTCGTGGGCGTTGCAGGCCTGGTCGTCCTGGTTGACCAGATCACAAAGGTCTGGGTCGACAGGACCATGAGGATCTATGAAAGCGTGCCCATCGTTCCCGGGCTGTTCGATCTCCATTACATCCGGAACACGGGCGCCGCGTTCGGGTTCCTGAGCGGCAGTCATGCCGGATTTCGCATTCCTTTTTTCATCCTCGTCTCGACCGTAGCGATCGGCATCATCCTCTTCCTGTTTCACAAGCTTGAGGAATCCGAGGTGATGATGCCCCTGGCCCTTTCCCTGGTTCTCGGGGGCGCGCTCGGGAACCTGATCGACCGCATCCGGTTCGGCGAGGTCATTGACTTCCTCTTGATTCATTACAGGGCCTTCCACTGGCCGGCCTTCAATGTCGCCGACATCGGCATCACGGTGGGAGTCTTCCTGCTGGTGCTCCGGATCTTCCTGCTCGACAAGAGACAGCCCGTGAAGTCCGCCCCCTGAGGGCTGCTTTCCGGTCCGGCAAGGCACAAAAAATCTTCAGGCCGCACTTGACATGCTTACGGAAATGATTATCTTAGCGAATCTTAGCAGTCGAGCTTCGCGATTGCTAAGAAGCAACTTCAACTATTGGTAATCCTTATGGTTTCCTCATGGAACGATACAGGTTATCTGTGAGAAGACCTGTTTCATTCGATCCATGTGCATCCGCATTGGGGCCGAACGCCGTTCGACCAACACATCAAAAAACAGCAAACTGCAAGAAAAGGAGGCGCAGCAAATGAAGATCAGACCGCTCGGAGACAGAATCCTGGTCAAGAGGATCGAGGAAGATGAGAAGTCCAAGGGAGGGATCATCATCCCCGACACCGCCAAGGAAAAGCCCCAGGAGGGAAAGGTCGTTGCCGTGGGCAAGGGAAAGATGCTCGAGGACGGCAAGGTGGTCCCTCTGGAGGTAAAGGAGGGAGACCGGATCCTTTTCGGCAAGTACGCCGGATCGGATGTGAAGATCGAGGGGGAAGAATTCCTCATCATGAGGGAAGACGACGTGCTGGGTATCATCCAAAAATAGGGGAAGGCGCATCGGCGCGATAGACTTCATCCGCTCTGTTCCACGAAAGGCTGAGCCCGAAGGAAAAAGAAACGGAGGTGTAAGGAGCTATGGCAGGAAAAGCAATCAAGTTTGCAGAGGAAGCAAGGGCGAAAACCCTCAAAGGGGTCAATACCCTTGCGGACGCCGTCCGCGTAACCCTTGGCCCGAAGGGTAGAAATGTCATTCTGGAGAAGAGCTTCGGATCCCCGAACGTCACGAAGGACGGCGTCACGGTGGCCAAGGAGATCGAGCTCAAGGACAAGTTCGAGAACATGGGCGCCCAGATGGTCAAAGAGGTGGCCAGCAAGACCAGCGACGTGGCAGGAGACGGCACGACAACCGCGACGGTCCTGGCCCAGGCCATTTACAGGGAAGGCTGCAAGGTGGTCGCCTCCGGCGCCAACCCCATGGATGTGAAGAGGGGCATCGACAAGGCCGTCGAGAAGTGCGTGGAAGAGCTCAAGCAGATGTCGAAACCCACCCAGGACCGCAACGAGATCGCGCAGGTAGGCACGGTTTCGGCCAACGGAGACGCCTTCATCGGCAACCTCATCGCCGAGGCGATGGACAAGGTGGGCAAAGAGGGCGTCATCACCGTCGAAGAGGCGAAGTCGATGGAGACCACCCTGGACGTGGTGGAGGGCATGCAGTTCGACAGGGGCTACCTCTCCCCCTACTTCGTCACGGACCCGGAGAAGATGGAAGTGGTGCTGGAGGAGCCGTACATCCTGTTCCACGAGAAGAAGATCAGCAGCATGAAGGACATGATCCCGCTGCTCGAGAAGGTCGCCCAGTCCGGCAGGCCGATTCTCATCGTCGCGGAAGATGTCGAGGGAGAGGCCCTGGCCACGCTGGTCGTGAATAAGCTTCGGGGCACCCTGAAGTGCGCCGCCGTGAAGGCGCCCGGCTTCGGCGATCGACGCAAGGCCATGCTGGAGGATATGGCCATCCTGACAGGCGGCCAGGTCGTGGCCGAGGAACTCGGCATCAAGCTGGAGGGAGTCTCGCTCAAGGACCTCGGCACATGCAAGAAGGTCCGGATCGACAAGGAGAACAGCACGATCATCGAAGGAGCCGGGTCCACGGAGGCGATCGAGGGCAGGATCAAGCAGATTCGGGCCCAGATCGACGAGACGACCTCGGACTACGATCGCGAGAAGCTCCAGGAGCGCCTGGCGAAGCTGGCCGGCGGCGTGGCCGTGTTGCGCGTCGGGGCCGCCACCGAGTCCGAGATGAAGGAAAAGAAGGCTCGCGTGGAAGACGCCCTGAACGCCACCAAGGCCGCCGTGGAAGAGGGAATCGTTCCGGGGGGAGGCGTGCCTCTCATCCGGATGATCGAGAAGCTCGACAGCCTGAAGGTCGAGGGAGATCAGAAGGTGGGTGTGAACATCGTAAAACGCGCCCTGGAAGAGCCGCTGCGGCAGATTGCAGCCAACGCGGGCTGGGAAGGCTCGATCGTCGTCGAGAAGGTGAAGTCGGCCAAGGGAGGCCACGGTTTTGATGCTGCCACCGAGACCTTTACCGACCTGTCCAAGGCCGGGATCATCGATCCCACCAAGGTGGTTCGCTGCGCCCTGCAGAACGCGGCCAGCGTAGGCTCCCTGCTCCTGACGACCGAGGCGCTGGTGGCCGAGATTCCGGAGGAGAAGAAGGAAATGCCGGGGATGCCGGGCGGCGGCATGGGCGGCATGGGCGGCATGTACTAGACCCGAACCCTGCTCGCTTGGAAGACAACAAAGGTCCTTCCGGACGATTTTCCTCCCGGAAGGACCTTTCTCTTTTTGGAAGTTGCGCCGAAGATTGGGGAAGTCAGAAGCGGGGACCCGAGCCGTGGCCTCCCACCGCCGGTGGGGGTGCCTGGGGCGGCGGGGCGCTCAATCCGCGTATGGCGACCGCCTCGCAAGAGGCGCTCAGCAGGAGCAAGGGAAGGATGATGCATGCGTAAGCGTGAATCCGCACCGCGATCCCCTGCAGATAGTCCGTGCGATCGGCCGTGACCTCCTGCCCAAGGCCGATCCCCATCGCGATGGAATACCAGAAACAGGGGAGTTCCAGGATGACGACCGCCGCTCCGCACAGGCCGGCGATCCATTTGGCCGGTTTCCGAGGATCGTCCGCTGACAGGGCCGGATCGTTCGTCTCACCCGCAACGAACAGAATCACGGCAAGGTTGTACCCCGTCCACACGGAGATGGCCGCCGGGAATGCCGGATGCACCCCGGAGGCCATGTACAGGAACATGAGGGTTCCGTTGCATCCGAAGATCACGGAGGCGAGCCGTGTCATGCCGGGGTGTTTGCCGAGCATCCGAAGAACCGTGCGGAGCAGCGCAAGGGGCAGCCACGTCCATCGGGCCGAGCCGAACTTGACCGCTGGGAAGGCGAACAGGGCTCCGACCAGAAACAGCAAGGCGGCCCGCAGTGCAAGGCCGAAATGTTCCTGAAAAACGAAGGAGACGATGTTCATCGCGTCCCCGGGCACTGAGGATCGTTTCCGTGACTCCTTTCCCCGGACTGTAACAGACATCCCGGACGCCGGACAACAGAGAATTCGCCCCAAGGGGCGTCTGCGGATTCTGTTGACGCGCATCTCGCCTCGACGTTATCATGCCGTCGAACACGGGCGGTGCGGTCCGGTCGGCAAAGAAACCCTTTTGGGAAAAGAAAGAATCTCTATGGCGGAAACCGACAAATCCGAACGTACCCTTGCGGTGTTCTTCGACTTCGAGAACCTCGCCCTCGGGCTCAAAGAAAGGAAGGAGGGACAATTCGACATTCGGAAGGTCCTGGAAAGGCTCGTGGAGAAGGGCAAGATCGTCACCAAGAAGGCATACGCAGACTGGAGCCGGTATTCGGGCTACAAGAACGCCTTTCATTCCGCCGGCGTGGAGCTGATCGAGATCCCCAAGCGGTCCATGACCGGAAAGAACTCGGCGGACATCCGGCTTGTGGTCGATGCCCTCGAACTGTCCTTCACCAAGGAGCACATCGATTCCTTCGTGATCGTCTCGGGCGACAGCGACTTCTCCCCGCTTGTGGCCAAGCTGAAAGAAAACGGAAAGCACGTGATCGGGCTCGCAATCAAGGAATCCACCTCCGAGCTGCTGATCACCAGTTGCGACGAGTTCATCTACTATGACGACCTGGAGCGTCCCACCGTCCAGCCGCCACCCATCCGATCCGATGTGCCCCCGAAGAAGCAGGAGGCCTTCAAGCTTCTGCTGGAGTCGGTCGATGCCCTGATGAGGGAGAACAAGCCGATCCTCTATTCTTCGATGGTCAAGGACACCATGAAGCGAAAGATGCCCTCCTTCAACGAAGGGTATTACGGGTACCGGTCCTTCAGCGACCTTCTGGAGGATGCCCACGCCCATGAGCTGGTCGAGATCCATGTAGATGCCCGCAGCGGGACCTATGTGATCTCCGGGTTCGGCATGCAGAAGAAAAAGAAGAGCGCGAGGAAAAGAAGCCCGCAGCGGGCACCCGCTTCCCCCTGAACCAACCCATGGATCCAATCCCCGGCGATCCGCAACTTCCGCCGCATGCACAAGGAGGGTATTCCATGTTTCCCCTGCTTTTTGCACCGATTCGGCTCGGCAAGATCGAGGCAAAGAACCGCATCCTGATGCCTTCCCTGGGAACGCTGTTCTCCATGGACCAGAAGCTCAACGAGCGCCACATTCGATTTTACGAGCGGCGGGCAGAGGGCGGCGCCGGGATCATCGTCGCCGGTCCTGTGGGCGTGGACTTCCTCGGATCCGGTGTGATCGCCCTCTCGCTCAGGGACGATTCCTTCATCCCGGACTTCAACGAGCTGGCCCGGCGGGTGCACGCCAAGGGGGCAAGGCTGATGGTGCAGCTCTTCCATGGCGGCCGGTACACCTTCTCGTTCATGATCGAGGGGCAGCAGGCCATCGCTCCTTCCGCTGTCCGGTCCCGCTACACGGGTGAAGAGCCGAGGGAGATGACCCTCGAGGACATCGCCATGGTTCAGGACGCCTTCGCGCAGGCGGCGCGGCGCGCCAGGGAGGCGGGCATCGACGGCGTGGAGATCATCGGATCGGCAGGCTACCTGATCAGCCAGTTTCTCTCGCCGGTCACCAACCAGCGGACCGATGCATACGGCGGCTCCTTCGAGAACCGGGCCCGCTTTGCGGTGGAGACCATTCGGAAGGTACGCGCCGCGGTCGGAGAGGACTACACTGTCACGATCCGCGTGGCCGGCAACGACTTCGTCCGCGGGGGGAACACGAACGAGGAGTCGGCCCGGTACTGCCGGCTCTTCGAGCAGGCGGGCGTGGACGGGATCAACGTGACCGGAGGATGGCACGAGGCCTTCGTTTCCCAGCTCACGATGGAGGTTCCGCGGGGAGGCTACGCTTACCTGGCGGGCGGGATCCGCCGCGCCGTGAACGTACCGGTCATCGCCTCGAACCGCATTACCGATCCGCAGACTGCGGAGAGGATCCTGGCAGAGGGGATGGCCGACATGGTGGCCCTGGGCCGGGTGCTGATCGCCGATCCGGACTGGCCTCGGAAGGCAAAGGAGGGCAGGCCCGAAGAGATCCGCCCCTGTGTGGGCTGCATGCAGGGCTGCATGGACCGGATCTTCACGGGTCAGCCCCTGTGCTGCCTCGTCAACGCGGAGGCCGGGCTGGAGGAGGAGCGCGAGATCAAGCCGGCCTCGCATCCCAAGAGGGTTCTGGTGGTCGGCTCCGGCCCGGCCGGGCTCGAGGCCGCACGCGTTGCGGCCCAGGCAGGCCACAGCGTCGATCTTTACGAGAAGGCGCCGAAGATCGGGGGCCAGCTCGCCGTTGCGGGAGCGCCTCCGGGCCGGGGCGAATTCCTCGGGCTTGTGGACTATTATGAAGCGTTGCTTCCCCGCCTCGGGGTGAAGATCCACACGGGAGTGGAACTCGACGTGGACCGAATCAGGAACATTCATCCGGACGAACTGATCGTGGCCGAAGGCGCGGAACCGATCCTTCCCAACATCCCCGGCGCGGACCAGCCCTTTGTGATCAGTTCCTGGGAGTTCCTCCAGGCGAACCCGCCGCTGGGCAGAAGAGTGGCCGTCATCGGAGGGGGCGCGGTGGGAATGGAGACGGCCATGCAGGTAGCCCGGATCGGGACCATTCCCCCGGACGTACTCGCATTCCTGATGTTCCACAGGGCGGAGACCGATGAGCGGCTTCACGATCTCCTGCGCAAGGGCACCAAGGAGGTCACGATCTTCGAGATGCTTCCCAAGCCGGGCCAGGATGTAGGAAAATCATCGCGCTGGATCTGGCTCCATGACCTTCAGGAGCGGCGGGTCCGCATCGTGACCCGGGCCAGGGTGGAGGCCATCGAACCGGGCGAAATCGTCTACACCCTGGACGGGGAGACCAGGAGGGAACCCTTTGATTCGGTGATCATGGCCGTGGGGTCCAGGCCGAAAAAGGGCCTTTCCGAAGGGCTCCGGCGGGCCGGCATTCCCTTCCGCTCCGTGGGCGACTGCAACAAGCCCCGGATGATCATCGACGCGGTTCACGAGGGCTACCTCGCCGCCGCGGACCTGTAGTTGCCTGCCGGCCCCCGGCTGTTCCTCAAAGAGCGGAATTCCTCGAAGCGTGTCAGGCATTCTCTGCCCAGGACATAGGGAGCGATGCTCTCCCAGTTGGTCCAATCCTCATCGCCGAAGCAAAGCGCGAAGCGCAAATGAGGGCGCCAGTTACCGCTCCGCAAGGTCCCCCGGTCATGCCCGATCCCGGCATTGCCGCCAGCCCTTTGATGATATCCGCCGAGCCCAGGCCAAACGTCTCGAACAGGGCGGTAGCGGTTCCTCGCGCGCAGTTTCTGGTATGGACAATGCTGGGGGCTGGAAAAGGGCGTGTCTGGGCATAGGTGGTTTGGGAAGGAGACGACGGCTCCGACACGGAGATCTTTCGTGCGGTGCCCCGCAGCGACGGCAACACGGACGGTTACTGCGCGGGAAGGAGTAAATTAACGAACTGAACAATGTCTCCCTATGCTACTTCTTGCGCGCAATAACCACTTCGGAGGGGATGCCGAAGGCGGCCATCTTGCGCTGATGCACAATCGCCCAGCCGGGGGTCTCGAAGCGGCGTCCGAGTTGAATCGGCCTGCAACCGCCGACCAAGGCCGGCCGGAAGGCGTAGAGCCCTTTCCAGATCGCCATCACCAGCCATGAAAGAGCCCCGGCCGCTTCGGTGAGGCTTACGAGACAGATGCGCCCGCCTTTTCCCAAGACCCGTCCGGCTTCCTGGATGACCGCTTCGATCTCCGGCTCGGGCAGGATGTCCAGAACAAAGGTAGACAAGAACCGGTCCGCGTCACCGTCGGGCAGGGGCAGGGAGGATCCGCCCTCGGTCCGGACCACCTCGGCCCTCGTTCCGTAGGGCCGAAGCCGATCCCGCGCCAGAGCAACCATGGCGGGGCTCAGGTCGCATCCCCAGTAGCGGGCGGTCTCCGGAAGACAGGCCGACAGCAGGCGCTTGGCCAGCCTCCCGGTTCCGCAACCGAACTCGACGACCCGTTCCGCAGAGCCGAAATCGGCGTGCCGGATCATCTCCTCCAGGGCCGGGTCCTCGTAGAAGGCCTGGCCGTCCTGCTTCTTCCCGAACCGGTCATAGAAGGCCTGAACCTTTTCTCTCTCCAGCATCCGCACTCCTTGCCCCGGGAGAACGGTCTCCCGGGTGCACCCATATAAGAGTCATCCCGCCCGTTTCTGCAAGGGGTAGGATCCATGTTCTTCGACGGCTCTCCGCATGGCCCGCATGTTCTCTTCGGGCATGTCCCGGGGAATCTCACAGCCTCCCGAAAGAATGAACCCGCCGCCCGGCGCCGCCGCTTCGATGGCCTTCGCGCAGGCTCTTTCAACGTCTTTCGGAGAGCCCAGCTGAAGCACCCGGTTCGTGTCGATGTTCCCCATGAGGGTCATCCGGTCACCGATCTGCTTCTTCGCCTTTTCGAGGTTCACCTGGTGATCGAAATGGAGGGCGCCGCCGGGATTCACTTCCGGGGCAAAGCCGATGCACTGAGGCACATACCCGCAGCAGTGCACGATGACAGGGGCCCCGAGGGCGCCGATTCTTTCGTAGGTCCTCTTCTCATGCCCGTGAACGAACCTCTTGAAGGTCTCCGGGGACATGAAATAGCCGCTCGATTCGCCGGCCCCGATGAGGTCCGCCCCTGCATCGATCATCGCCCTCGCGTATTCGACCTGAAAGTCCCCGAACCACCCGATGATCTCGTTCAGCAGATCCGGGTCGCTGTCCATGAGGAAGAAGACACGGGGGTCGGCGGCAAAAATCGTCATGGCCCCCTGGAAAGGCCCCTGCGTCCAGCCAACAACGGCCATCTCGTCCCCCACCTCAGCCTTCACCCGCCTGACCGCATCGATCATCATCGGGATTCTTCCCCGACCGAGGTAGTGGTCCACGGGCTTGCTTCGAAGGGCTTCGAAATCCTCCCTGGCCTTCTCGAGGCGGATGGCAGGTGCCGCAATCCGCGACAGCCCATCCCGTCCGAGCACGACTTCCGCGCCGAAGGCCCCGCAGCAGCCCGCCACATCGTTGGACACGATGGCCGCATCCCATCCAAAGGCGCGTGCGGTTCGCACCTCGGCTTCCGCAAGGGCCTCGGCCTCCGTGATGTAGGACGAATAGGGGACGCCCGCATACTTGGCCGAGAAGGCCATGGACAGCGGCAGGAAAGGAACCCTGTCGGCTTCCTGCAGTTTCAGCGTCGTCAGGATCCTCTGCAGCGGGGCCCTCCGCGTTCTGCCCTTGCGGCAGAACTCCATCGAAGCCTTCACCAGTTCCAGGGCGTCCTTTGCGTAACCATCCGCGCCCAGCTCGGCTGCGAGCCGTTTCGTCGCAGAGGGCCCGCTGACGATCACCTTGATACGGTGTCGGATGCCCAGCCTGAGCAGCTCCGCCTCGAGCTCGGCTGCGGAAGCGCGGGCACGGTACGCCAGGTACAGTCCCACCGCCACGATATCCGCCTTGGTTTCGGCCGCCTTCTTCGCGATCTCCTGAGGGGCAACATCCGCCCCGGCATCGATGACCTCCAGGTCGTGGGCCCGGAGAATCGCCGAGACGATGTCTTTCCCGATGGTCCACGGACCGTCCGGCACTCCGATGACCACCTTTCCGATGGGGGCTTTCCTCTCTTTCTCCAGCGGGGCCTGCAGGGCAGCCAGGCCCATCTGGAAAGCGGCCGCGGATCGGATGATGGCGTCCAGGTACATTCCCTTCTTCCTGTAAAGGCCCGCGGTTTCCACCATCCCGGCAGACAGCCCGTGGATGACGATTTCTCTGGCTGAAATGCCGCTTTCGTAGGCCTGCCGGCAGAGTCCCGCGATGTCCCCGTAGCCGCCGCCGACCACGGTGCGGACGATTTCATGCAAGCGGTTGTTCTTCATCGCATTGTCCTCCTGCGTGGGCCAGCAGTCCCGATGTGATGAGCTGCACGGCGGCGGTGCGCACCTTCGACAGCGTGCCCGGGTACCGTTCGAACACTTCGTGCAGGACCACCCCATCATAAAGGGAAATGAGCAGGTCCGCTGCGGCCTCCGGGTCGACTTCGGCGCGGCACTGTCCGCATGCCTGTCCCTTTTCGATCACCTCCTTCAGGAGATTTCGCATCACGCCGTAAATGTCGGCCAACGAAAAGAGTTGATCCCCCGAGGTCCGGGCGGCGCTGAAATAATCCATGTAGACGGCGCAATGCTCCCGCCACGCTTCCACGTGGGAGAGGGCGAACTCCACCAGAGCAATGAGCTGCCTGCCCGGTCTGTCTGCAGAGCGAACGACCCCCAGGACCCCCTGATTGAAAGCCTCGAAGTACCGGTCGAAAGAGAACCGGAGGATCTCGTCCTTGGCGCGGAAATACTCGTAAACCGTCCCTTTGCCGACCCCGGACGCCTCGGCGATGTCCGCCATCCGGGTCCGGTGGTAGCCCGTAGAGCGAAACACGCCCATGGCGGCCCTCGCGATAGCCTCTTTCTTGCCCTTCTTGTCGACTTTTCTCGGCATCCGGCGGCGGCCCTCCCTTTTTTTGACCGACGGTTCGGTCAATTATCAGTTTGCGGTATTGGACGGTTCGTTGTCAAGGCGGGCCAACCGCCGACTTGCGGGAACCATAGCTCCGAGTCGTAGATGCGGAAAGGCTTCGCGATAGCCCGCCTCCCGATCGAGAGTAGCTTCCGCAAACGGAACTCTTTCTCATGAACACCGGGAAAGCCGCGGCCGGCGGGAGCCCGGCCTCGACCTGGGCAAGGCTCATCCGCCGTATCTTCGAAGGGGACCGGACACAGATGCAGTGGTACATGCGGTCCCGGTTATTCCGGGGCCCTCTTTCCGTGGAACGGGCCCTCCAGAGGCCGCAGACCCAGAAGGCAGGAACCTTGGATGGAACCCTCCTCTCAGGATCCCGGGCCGTCATCCGGAAGGGCAGGAAACCTGGCGGCCGCGTCGTGCGAACACACGGTAACCCATTGGCGAACTTGCTGCTCCATAAGGGTAAGAAGTTGCCCAACGAGGCAAGGCGGCATGGACAAAGAGAAAACCCGGGTCTCTCGTAAGGATTCGAAATGAATGGGTTTTCCACAGAACAGGAAATGGCACGCGGATTGAGTAAGCCTTCGCAAGAGCTTCGATCATGCAGCCGGGAGCAGGAGGAAAGAAGATGAACCGACTGAAACCCCGCTGGACGAGGAGTCGCCCGACGAGTGCAGGGGATGCGGAAATCCTTGGGCTTCTCAAGGAAGCCTTCGTGTGCGTCAGCATCCCGGTCGCAGCCTTTGCGATTGCGTACATGACGCTGCAAGCGGCGATCCGCATCTTCCAGGGATAGTCCCGGTTCCTCGGGGCGGCGCACGGCCTTCCCTACCCGGTTGACAGCGCCGGGCGCTGCGCGCCGTGTACGGCGCACGAAAAAGAAGGGCCTGGGAAATCCCAGGCCCTCTCCAAAAAAACCGATTCGATCAGAGGCTAGAAAAGTCCGCTCACCTTGCCCGTCTTCACGTCCACATCGATTCTCCGGAACGCCGGGTTGGAACCGGTCCCCGGCATCAGGCTGATCGTGCCTGCGCAAGGGCACAGGAATTTCGCGCCCGAGTAAATCAGAACGTCGCGGATCGGCAGGGTCCAGCCTTTGGGAACCCCCTTGAGGGTGGGATCATGGGTGAGGCTGAGGTGCGTCTTCACCATCATGGTTGCGAAGTCGGCGTACTTGGGATCGTCTTCCAGCATCTTGGCCTTCTGCTCCGCTTCCTGGGTCCAGGAAACACCGTCCGCGCCGTAAACCTCTTTTGCGATGAGCGCAACGCGGTCGCGCAGCTTCATCTCGAGGGGATAGAGGAACTTGAACTGGTTCTCTTCCTTGCAGGCATCAAGAACCGCATCCGCCAGTTCGAGCGCGCCCTCGCCGCCCTTGAGCCAGTGCTCGGACGGAGCACAACGCGCGCCGGCTGCCTCGGCCGCCTTCTTCACCACCGCGATCTCGGCGTCGGTGTCCGTGTGGAACCGGTTGATGCAGACGACAGGGTTGATTCCGGATTTGCGGATCACGCCGATCATGTGAACCATGTTCGCCACGCCCTTCTCGACGAGGCCGATGTTCTCCTTGGTATAGGCCTCGGGCAGAGCGATGCCGGGAACGACCCTCGGGCCTCCGCCGTGCATCTTGAGCGCCCGGATGGTGGTCGTAAGGACGGATACGTGGGGCTTCAGCCCGCTGAACCGGCATTTCACGTTCCAGAATTTCTCGAATCCGATGTCCGCCGCAAATCCGGACTCGGTCACGTGGTAGTCGAAGAGCTTCAAGCCCACGCGGTCGGCGATGATCGAAGACTGCCCGACGGCGATATTGGCGAAGGGCCCGGCATGCACCATGCAAGGGTTGTACTCCGCGGTGCACAGCAGGGTGGGGTTGATCGTGTTCCTCATGAAGGCGGTCATGGCGCCGCCCACTTCGAGATCGCCCGTGGTCACCGGTTTCCCGTTCTTGTCGAAGGCCACGGTGATCTTGTCCAGCCGGTCCCGCAGGTCGGCCAGATCCCGGACAACCGACAGGATCGCCATGCATTCGGACCCGACCGCGATCCCGAACTTGGACTGCATCATGAAGCCGTCCTGCCGTCCGCCGATCCCGATGATGATGTTCCGCAGCGACTGTGCGCAGAAATCCATGACCCACCCGAGCTCGATGCGGGTGGGGTCGATGTTGAGCCGGCGCATGCCGGTCAGCCGCTGCAACTGCTCGTCGTTGTAGTTCCTCTCGTGCTGCATTCGCGCCGTCATGGCAACCATCGCCAGGTTGTGGGCGTTCATGATGTCGTTGATATCACCCGTGAGGCCGAGGGAAAACTCCGTCATGGGGATCAGCAGGGCGTTCCCGCCGCCGGCAGCCGTTCCCTTGACGTTCATGGTCGGGCCGCCGGAGGGCTGCCGGAGGGCGCCGCCGACATTGACGCCCCGCTTGCCGAGGCCTTCCATGAGGCCGCACGAGGTGGTGCTTTTCCCCTCTCCCAGAGGAGTGGGGGTGATCGCCGTGACTTCGAGGTACTTTCCGTCCGGTTTGTTCTTCAGACGCTCGATGATCTTCAGAAAGTCCAGCTTGGCCAGCCGACCCATGGGGAGCATCTCTTCCTTTTCGAGCCCGAGCTTCTCTCTCCACTGGTCGGGCGTGGGCATGTTCTTCTCCGCTGCCTCGGAGATCTGCCAGTCCTGCATCTTGACCGCATCGTAGGCCATTTTCCCATTCCTCCTTTACTTGATTTGCCGATCCAACTGGAATTCCTGAGGCTTTTCCGTCCGCCTCCTCTGTCGCGTCGACTCCCTCTCCGCGTGCACCGCGATCAACAGCCGCAGACCCCCTCGCCCGAAGGAAATGCCTGCCGATGTTTTTCAAAGACGCGAAGGATAGCACGTCACGGCAGAATAAGCAAGCGGCGTTACGAGCAGAGTAAAACAGGATGGAGTAAATAAAACACACGCCGCGAGCCCTCGCCGGCCCCCTGTCGGTTGGCGAGTTCGAAACGCTCCTGCGCACGGCCCAGCATGCCCGCCGCGGCGAAAGCCCGGGGGCGCCCCGAGGATGGAGGGCTCACCGCACAAGGGAAAGAACTGCGCCGGCCACGGCGCGGCGCCCTAGAAGCGGGTGTATTCGATCAGGCGGCGGACCTCCCCCCTCCAGGGACCCTTCCAGAGCGCAAGGATCTCCCTGGCAGGACAGACCCAGCCCTCCCGAAGCCGCGAAGCAAGGGGCTCAAGGTATACCGATTCATCCCGGCCGTCCGCATTGCGCTGGTCTAGACGTCTGAGCCCGTCCCGGGCCGCCCGGACAAGCTCGACGATCCTCTGCCTCGCCGAGGCTCCGTGGATTCGCGCTTCGGGGCCTCTGCGACTGATGGTCAGGTAAAGCCCCTGCCTTGCTACCGAGCTCCAGGGCTTCACTATCTCCCAGGCTTCCTTTCGGGCCTGCTCGTCGTACAAGAGTCCCTTGACGAGGGCCGGAAAGGCCATCTCCAGGCCGGGCGGAGGGCAGTCCGCCCCCCGAACCTCCAGGTACGGCTTGAATCTCGATTCGGTGAACAGGGTCGATAGGTGAAGAAGCCAGTCACCCCAGGTGGGTCTGTATCCCTGATAGCCGGTTTCCATGTATCGCCGGAACGTGATCCGGCCGGCGATCTCGACCCAGTTCTCATCCCGAACCACGAAGAGCATGGGCACGTCCAGGGCGTACTCAATGTAGTCCCGGAAGCCCGCGTCCGCGTGGTAGAGTCTTTCAATGAAACCGCACCTTGACGGATCGGTGTGCTGCCAGATGTAGGCGCGGCGTGTGAGAAATCCGTTCGACCTTCCTCCGGAAATGCAGGAGTTAGCAAACAGGGCCGTGAGCAGGGGAGAGACGGCCATGGAAAGCCGGAACTTCTCCATGGCGTCCTCTTCGTCTTTGTAGTCGAGGTTGAGCTGGAGGGCTGCGGTCTCGCGCATCATGGCGAGGCTCAGCTCGCCCCGGCTCGGCAGGTAGCGGGTCATGATGTCGTAGCGCTTCTTGGGCAGCAGCTCGATTTCCCTCCAGGAAGACACCGGCTGGTTGCCGAAGCCTATCCACACCCTCTTTCGGGGATCGGAGACGGACCTCAACTCGTCGAGGTGGCGCCTGACCTCCTCCGCCACTTCGTGAAGCGTACGATGAGGAGCTCCGCTCAGCTCGAGCTGCGCGCCCGGCTCCAGGGTGATGCGGCTCTCCCCTCTCTCCAGTTCCAGGAGCCGGCCATCGACGAAATGAGGGGTGTAGCCGTACTGGTCGGCCAGCCTCGAGAGGGCCTGCTCCACCCCGTCCGGACCGGTGTAGGGGATCGCCTTCCCTGTCGTCGGGTCGACCCCGAGTTTCTCGAACTCGATCCCCATCTTCCACTGCTCGGGAGGCTTGAAGGCCTCCAGGAAGAATCGCCCCAGTTCCTCCTTGCACGCGATCGGATGATCCGCCATTCGTTCCGACCCCCTGCCCTGCCAAATCTCTTTCCCCGGCCCCGGTCTCCGCCCCAGCGGGAAACCGACGGGGCTCGGCGCGCAACCCCATTACTATGGACTTTTCCCATCGGGCGGGTCAAGAACAGGTGCGGAAGCACGGGCCGCGCGGCCGCCACACCGGTTTGACCCCGCCCGCGGCTCTCCGATAAAAGAGACCGAAGACCAGGCAGGGGGCAGCCGCAATGATCCCATCCCCGCTTTACGAAGCCTATATGGAGGTCTACACTCCGGACCGGTTCATGGAGTTCTACGCCTCCATCGAACAGGAGCTCTTCCTTCGAGCGAACCCCTCCCGGCCGATCCCCTTCTCCCCGGTTCCCATCGTCCTGGATCCAAGGTTCGAGGCCCGATTCATCCGGGCAGTCTCTCTGCTCTGGAAAATCTTGAAAAACACGACCTATCGCGAGCTTTCCGCAGAGGGCATCCCGAAACCGCTTCGCCCTCCTTCCCAAGACATGCCGGAGATCGCCTTTGATCCGGACCACAACATCGGCTGTATCGACCTGCACATCCACCAGGGGGCCCTGAGGATGATCGAGTTCATGGTCCTTCCCCCTGGGTGCGTCGGAGTCTACCCCGGTATGCTGGATCATTACGGATCCTATTTGCGATCCCTTCTGCCGGACCGCAGCGCCGCTTGTTTTCGCGAAGGATGGAGCCGGGAAAGGTGCGAAGAGGTCATGCTCGCACAGATCATCGGGCGGGGCGAGCCGGAACGGATCGCGATCGTGGACTGGGAGCCGCAAGGGCAGGTCACCTACGGCGAGTTCTGTTACACCCTCGACATGCTGTCGAAGAGAAGGGGGGTTCAGGGCGTCATCGTCGACCCAAGGGAACTCGCGATGGAACGGGGGAAGATCTTCGCAAAGGGGCTCCGGATCGACCGGATCCTCAACCGGCTCACGCTGCTCGACTGGCGTGCCCATCATGCCGAGATCGAACTCTACACCCGCCTCCTGTGGGAGGCCCCGGAAACTTTCTCTTATCACCCCTATCTGTGGTATCTGGGGGACAAGAGTTCCCTGACGCTGCTCTCCGATCCCTCGGCAATCAAGAAGATTGGGCTCTCCGCCTCCGAGGTCGAGCAGATCGCCGCCCTGGTGCCGCGGACCTTGCCCCTGGCCTCCTTCCGCTCCAAGGGAAGCCGCACAATCGATGCAGGCGGTCTGGTCGAGAGCTTCGGCAGCCCGTCGAACATTGTTTTGAAACCTCTCTCCTCTCACGGCTCCAAGGGGATCGTCTTCGGTCCCACGGATACGCCGACCCGAGAAGCCCTCGAGAGGGCGCTTCAAAACATCGATCCGACGGAGTATTCCGTCATGGAATATGTTCCGGTCCCCGAAATCCAGGTGCCTCGCGGCGGCGGCGTGCGCGAAACATGGCACTGGGACCTGCGGATCTTTGTCCTGAACAGCCGGTACGTCTTCCCCGGCGGCCGGGTCTACTTCGGCGACTACACGAACCAGGTTCCGTGCAGGGGGTTTGCCCCGCTCTTTTTCGCCTGACAGAGGCTCTTCGCCGGTACACTCGCGGCAGGCAGGGAAAACCTCGAAAAGAGGGTTCTACAGTGGGACGGATGCGGGGCCCGACCCCTGACCCCTGACCCCTGAGCCCTCGAGAAGCTGAATCACCTCTTCGTCGCTCAGGTCGTACCATTCCTCGTATGCGTCGGCAACGGCGAAAACGGGTCCTCCCCGGACGTTCGGGCAGACGAGCACATCGGCAACAGGCTGCAGGAGGGTGACCGTACGCTGAGAGGCCGTGGGTACGGCCACAAGGACACGGCTCGCCTCTTTCTGCCTCACGAATTCAACGGCGGCCATCATGGTATAGCCCGATGCAAGCCCGTCGTCCACAAGGATGACCTGACGGCCCCTCAACTCGGGCAGGGGCCTGCCTCTTCGATAGACCCTTTGCCGGGACTCCAGGACGCGCATGGTTTCCGCAACCTGCGCCTGGATCTCCTTCTGGCTCAGGCCGAGATCGTCAACGATCCGGTCGTTCAGGAGCACCTTTCCGTCCGGCCCGATCGCGCCGAAGCCGGCCTCCGGGTTGTTCGGGATTTGGATCTTTCGAACGATCAGCACGTCCAGGAGCAGACGGTGCGAATTCGCCACCGCCCGGGCCACCGGCACGCCCCCGGCCGGGATCGCCAGGACCAGGCCCTCCGGATCCACAAGACCTTCCAGCATGGAGGCAAGCCTTTTCCCGGCATCTTCGCGGTCTGCGAAGACCCGTTTCTTGCCTCTCAGCTCAGAATCCTCGATCAGGTTGTCCATGGGGGCAGCCTGTGCTGGGGTCGTTCTCCTCCGGATGGGCCCCTCATTCCTGGACCGCCGGAAGGGCACGGAAGGCGCCGTTCGGCAGACGCCTCAGGTGGAATTCCGCTCCGCAGACGGGACAAGTAAGGGTCGTTCCCTCTTCGTAATCCTCTTCGATCTGCATCCTGAACTTGCAGATCGGGCAGAGGGCCGCCCTCGCGCTCGATGGCTGCAGACGCGGCAGGAACATCTGGTCGAGAACCTTCCGGTCGCATCGGTCCTGCGTCAGGCCTCTTCGAATCCAGGCCTCAACGGCACCGGCTTCCGTCACGTCTCCCATAAAGACCGCGCCGACCGCCCTGCGATCCTTGTATACGATCTTCTTGTAAATGTAAGGCAACTCCTCATAGGGATAACCTCCCGACTCTTCTCGGATATCGTCGCCCTTGGCGTCGCTGAGCCCGAGGCAGACCACATCCAGGTCCAGGACCTTGGCCCGCAAGCAGGGAAATCCATCGTAGGCGGCTGCCTGGCCCGCCATGCTCAGGCCGGCCACATTTCCCTGTCTCCAGGCACTGACCCACCCCGGCTGCGGAAGGACCGCGCCCGTGTGGACCGCCGGCATCGCAGCGACATCGCCCGCGGCGAACAGGTTCTCGCGGCTCGTCCGAAGGGACCGATCGACCCGAAGGTCGCCCCGGCCGACCAGTTCCGCGTCCTTGACATAATCGAGCCTCGGTTTCTGCGGGGCGGCCACCACGAGAAGGTCTGCAGGGAGCTTCTCCCCGCTCCCGAGGAGGACCCCCTTGAGTTCCCCGTTCTCCCGGACGAGATCCTCTATTTCCATCTTCCGGATCAGGGTCACGCCTTCCTGCTTCAACCGATCCTCCACGATACCCGAGGCTGTCGGGTCCAGGATGCCCTGCCAGAACCTCTCCTGGGGCAGGACCAGGGAGCAGTCGATCCCTCGCCCCCGAAGCCCGCGGACGGCACTGATCGCCTGAAGGCTCGCTCCGTAAATCACGGCCTTGCGGGCAGAGCCGAGCAGGGAAGTCATGTAAAGCGCATCGGGCAGGGTGTCCAGGTAGACGACCCCCCGGCCCTTGCCGTCGTCTGCGGGAATCCTTTCGGTTCGCGTGCCCGAGGCGATGAGCGCCTTGTCGAAAGGCAGGCGTTCCCCTCCCCTGAGGACGACCTGCCCGGCCTTGGGGTCGACCGAGGCTGCCTGGGTTCCGGAGAGGATTCTCACACCGAGACGGGAAAGCCTTTTTCTGTCCTGGGTAAGGATCTGCCCCGGACCGACCTTGCCTGCCAGAAGATCGCCCAGCATCGGCCTGTAATAGAACGATTCCTCCTGCTCTTCCACGATGACGACCTCGGACCCTTTGGATCGCTTCCGGATGACCTCCGCCGCCCTCCTGCCCGCAACGCCTCCTCCCAGAATGACATACTGACTCATAACGGGTTGTCCTCTCTGTCTTTTCTGATTGAGTAACCGATTCCCCGCGCGCCGACGGAGAAATGGCCCGGCTAACCCTTCGGCCGGGCGGGCCATGCCGAGACGAAGTTCAAGCCGGCCTCGAAACATTCCCTCATGGCTGTCGGATGCCTTCGGATGGCCCCCTTGTCATCCACCTGCCCGTAAAGAAGGCTTCCGGCGAATTCGGCATCGATGGCGTCGTAAAAATATCGTATCGTCTGCAGGGTCCCCTCGAACAAGCGCTTGCCCCGGGTCGCTCCGACGCTTATGAAGAACCCCCTGCGAACCGGCATCGACCGACGCCCGGCCTCCGCCTCGCTGCGAAGAACGTACTTGCGGGTCCAGAGTGCCTGCGCCCGGTCGATGACAGCCTTGGCCTGGGCAGGGACATTGTAAAAGTAGATGGGAGCCGAGAGCACGACACCTCCGCTCCTTTCCAGGGCACCGTAGACGGCCTGCATGTCGTCCTCCACCACGCAGCGACCCGTCTTTTCGCAGCCGCCGCAGCCCTTACAGCCTCCAACCTGCAGCCGGGAGAGCCGGATTCGCTCGCACGTCCCGCCGGCCTCCTCACATCCGCGAAGAAACTCCTCCAGGAGGATGTCCGTGTTGCCCCCCTTTCGGGGGCTCCCGAACAGGCCCAAGACCCTCCTGGCAGAAGGATTTGACCGGGGAATGGCTCAGTCCTCCTTGTATACGACCTCATCGTATTCCCGCTCGAGCTTGAGCTTGTGGTAAGCCTCTTCCTGAGCGAGCACATCGAAGATCTTCTTGATGGCGGGAATGGTTGCGTAAATGCGGGCAAGATCCGTGTACAGATCAAAGGCCGCCTTTTCCCGCTTCGCGGCAAACAACAGGATGTCCTGATAGGCAGCGTCGGGGGAGAGCTCCACGTCGACCAGATAATCCGCAATCTTCAGGTCTTCCGGGGGATGGATCTTCTGCGACGTGAAATAAGACATGTCAAGCTTCTCGAGCTTGGTCTTGTGCCCCTTCTCCATGTCCGCAAGTTCCTTGAATAGGATCTTGCCCGAGGGGCTCTGCGCACGGCCGGCCAGACCGCTGTAGAGTTCGAAGGCCTCCTGCTCCTTATCGATTGCAAAGGCGATGATCTCGTTGTAGGTACTCATGACACCCATCGTTCTCCACCCTCCTTTCGACGAGATTAGATGCGGTGGGTCCGCTTCAAGATTTCACCCACGAGATAGAAGGATCCGCAGCCAAGGATACAATCCTGCTCACCGCATCTGCGATGCGCATCCTCCAGTGCCTCCGCCACGCTCCGGGTCACCCGGCAATCGGCTTCGGGAGCCACGTCCTTCAGGATGCCCCTGAGCCTCTCTGGCTCCTCGATTCGAGGAAAATCGAACCTCGTAAAGGTCCACCGCTTGACCACGGGCGCGAGAAGGGAAAGCATCTCCCTGGCGGCCTTGTCCTTCGAACAGGCGAACACGACATGAAGATCCCGGTAGCGGATCCCTTCCTGAACCGTCTTGAGCAGCACCTCCACCGAAACGGGGTTGTGGGCTCCATCCACGACGAACAGGGGCGCCTCGGAAAGCACCTCGATCCTTCCGGGCAGACGCGTTCGGCCCAAGGCTTCCCGTACGAGTTCAGGGGAAAGGGAAGCATCCGCCGCCCGCCGCAGGAAGACCTCGGCCGCGGCAACGGCTGCCGCCGCATTCGTCCGCTGGTGCCGGCCGAGGACGGAAAGCCGAAGTCCCGTGTAATGCCCTTGGGCCGTTCGCACCGAGAAAGCGGCGTCGCCATTCTCCTCTGCCTCGATCTTGATGTCTTCGCCGACCCAGGCAAGCGGGGAGCCGGTCTCGAGGCATCTTTGCTCCAGGACGCGCCTCGCCTCGGGCGCCTGCGGATGGGCAATGACCTGCCGGGAAGGCTTGATGATCCCCGCCTTTTCCGAAGCAATGCTCTCCAGCGTGTCACCCAGCTTCTCCATGTGGTCCATGCCGATTCTCGTCACGATGCAGACGTCGGGCAAGAAGACGTTCGTCGAGTCCAGCCTGCCTCCGAGGCCCACCTCCAGAACCGCCGCCTGTACACCGCGGGAGCGGAAATGCAGAAAACCGACGGTGGTGATGATGTCAAAAAAGGTCGGGGGCATGGACGAATTCCTCAGCCGCACCAAAGAGGGGCGGAGGAAATTCATCCAACCCAGGAACTCCTCGGGTTTCAGGGGCTCGCCTGATACCTGGATGCGTTCTTCCTTGGCCACCAGATGAGGAGAGGTGAACAGGCCCGTGGTCAGGCCGTGGGCCCGCAGGATGGATTCCAGGAAAAGCGCGGTGGACCCCTTTCCCTTCGTTCCGGCGATGTGGACCCCCCTAAGGTCGAGATGAGGGTTTCCCACGCACGCAAGAAGCCCTTCGATTCGACGGAGATCGAACAGATCTTCGGGGTACTCCAGCCCCCGTTCCATCCGTTCGTAATCCGTGAAGGTATTCAGGTAGTCTTCTGCATCCTGGTAGGTTTCGAACCGCTCCTCCGAAGTGGAGCTTCCGATGGGCGAGGCATGCGTCGGCGTTGGCATTTCACAATCGATTCAGAGGGCCTGTCGCGTTCGATCCTTGCGTCCGGGCAATCAGAGGAAGACATACACCTTCCGGCCATTCGATTCGTCGTTCCGGCGGGCAAGAGAATTCTTCGTCGCCCGTTACCCACCATGAGTATCGGAGGAGCCTCCCAAAGTCAAGAGAGACAGGCGTGTTGTTGCCTGTCGGTCGTTTTCGCTTGCCTTTGGGTCGGCTGTGTGCTATTCTGAATGAGCTTTCATTCATTTTTCTCGGGTTCCCAAGCGTGCTCTCTGGAGGCCTGCCGGTGCGGTCGCGCCCGGGATTCGGTGGTGGTCCGAACCGGGTGCTTCCGCTTTACTGCGGTTTTGACGGTTCGGGGCCTTCCTTCAGCGAGATGCGTCCCCATTTTCGGACATTGGCACCTCCGGTCTGATGCCCGGAACGGGCTCGAATACGGATTGCCGCCTTGCGGTCGGGACACGACAGGGTTTGGACGGGTGGAGGGTCTGGACCCAGGTTCCGGCCCCGGGCGGCCCGCCCCTCGAGGACCGGGATGAGAACGGCCCATGCGAATGGGAAAGGCGGGTTTCCCATTTGGCCTTAATCCTTTTGAACAGAGAGGAGCCCAGATCATGCCTGCAAAACTGATCAGCGGAGCGGAAATCGCAAAACAGATCCGTGAAGAACTGAAGCAAGAGGTCGAGGATCTCAAGAAAAAGCACAACCTCGTGCCGGGACTGGTCACGATCCTCGTCGGCGAAAACCCCGCATCGGTGAGCTACGTCACGGCGAAGCAGAAGACGGCTCATGAACTGGGCTTCCACTCGATTCAGGACAGCCAGCCGGCGGATCTGTCTGAGAAGGATCTCCTGGCGCTTGTTGAAAAATACAACCAGGACCCGAAGATTCACGGGATTCTCGTGCAGTTGCCTCTGCCCAAGCACGTCAATGAGACGAAGGTGCTCTACGCCATCGATCCGGACAAGGACGTGGACGGGTTCCACCCGGTGAACGTGGGAAAGCTGATGATCGGAGAGGGCATCTTCCTGCCCTGCACGCCGGCCGGGATTCAGCAGTTGCTGATCCGGTCCGGAGTGGAGACATCGGGCGCTGAGGTCGTGGTGGTCGGAAGGAGCAATATCGTGGGCAAGCCCATCGCCAACATCATGATTCAAAAACAGAAGGGCGCCAATTCGACGGTTACCGTGTGCCACACGCGCACCAGGAACATGAAGGAACACACCCTGCGGGCCGACATCCTGATCGTTGCCGCGGGGGCTCCGAAGGCCGTGACCGCAGACATGGTCAAGGAAGGCGCCGTCGTGATCGACGTCGGGGTGAACCGGATCGGAAAGACCGAGTCCGGCAAGGCGATCCTCTGCGGGGACGTGGACTTCGACGCGGTCAAGGAAAAGGCCAGCCTGATTACGCCGGTCCCCGGCGGGGTCGGGCCCATGACCATCACCATGCTGATGATGAATACGGTAAAGGCGGCCAAGCTGGCCCGAGGCCTCTTGTAGGAAAAGGGGTCAGGGCCCCCGGGCCCCAGGAAATCGGGGGTTCGCGCAAGATCCTGCCGCAACATCCCCCGGAGGGAAGGAAACAGATTGGGATTCAGGATAGCCGTTGGTGGAAAGGGCGGCGTCGGGAAAACGACCCTGGCGGCCCTCATCGTCCGGGGGTTGCTCAGGAAGGGCAGGACCCCTGTCCTGGTCGTGGACGCGGACCCGAACACAAACCTGCCCGAGGCCGTGGGCGTCCCCACGCAGGCGACGGTCGGCTCTATCCTCGCCGGGTTCATCGACGACAAGACGTCGATTCCCTCGGGGATGACCAAAGAGAGCTACCTCAAGGTGAAAATGCACGGCGCGGTGGCCGAGGGCAAGGGAATGGACCTGGTCGCCATGGGCAGGGGCGAGGGACCCGGCTGCTACTGCTACCCAAACCTGATTCTCCGGGGATTTGTGGAGGAACTGTCCGGGAACTACCCCTACGTGGTCATCGACAACGAGGCCGGCATGGAACACCTGAGCCGGAGGACCTCGGAAACGATCGACCACATGATCCTCGTGAGCGACCCATCGATCCGCGGCCTCCGGTCGGCCCGGAGGATTCATGACCTGATCAAGGAACTCCACCTGGACGTCGCCCGGGTATCCCTGGTCATTTCGCGCTCCCCGAACCCCCTTCCGGCGCCACTGGAGGAAGAAGCACGGGCCTGCGGGATCCCGCTGCTGGGAAGAGTTCCGGTAGACAGCATGATCGAAGAATACGATCTGGCCCAGAAGCCCCTCACGGAGCTTCCGGATACCAGCCCCGCGGTGGAGGCCTCGGAGCGGATCCTGGAGGGCTTGAATCTTTCGTGAACAGGCCCTTCGGCAGGAATACGGCCGCGTTTGTCCGGAGCGGCGAAGCGGCCCAGAATATTGACGGGACTCGGCATGTCGGATAGAATGCGAACCTTTCTCAACATCGCTCTATCTTCCTCCAATACAAGCGTACTCAGGCTGGATTCTGCCCCTTATGAACCCGGAAGAAGGACTGTTACCCGTTTCTTCCTGCTAAACCGCTCGAACAAGGAGGTGTCAGGATGGCTGTAGAGATACCCAAAGTATCGTATACAGGAAAGATCAAGGCGATCCCGATCGGCAATCCCGCGAAGAAGATTCTTGTCGGAGGGGATGAGGCCTACCCGTTCTACGGGTTTGAAGGCGCCTTCCCCAACCCCCCCCGCATTGCCATGGATGTCCCGGACACGCCGCCCGAGGAATGCGCGGCCACGATTCGAGAGACCTTTTCGGACGTCTGGAACGACCCGGCTGCATGGGCCCGGAAGTGCGTTCGGGAATACGGGGCGGACATGATCGACCTGGAACTGGTCAGCATCGACCCGAACGGGCTGAACCGGTCCCCGGAAGAGGCCGTGGCCGTGGTGAAGAAGGTTGCCGAGGCCATCGACGTGCCCCTGATCGTTTACGGGACCGCCAACGTGGAAAAGGACAGCGAGGTCCTCCGCCTCGTTTGCGAGGCCTGCGAGGGAAAACACCTCATGGTGGGCCCTGTCCAGGAAGGGAACTACAAGAAGATCGGCGCGGCGGCGATCGCGTACAAGCACACCGTCATCGCCAACACGCCCATCGATATCAACCTTGCCAAGCAGCTCAATATCCTGCTCGGCAATCTCGGCGTGCCCGACCAGCAGATCCTGATCGATCCCACGACCGGCGCCCTCGGCTACGGCATCGAATACACCTATTCGGTCATGGAACGGATCCGCATGGCGGCCATGACACAGCAGGACGAGAAGCTCCAGCTCCCGATGATCTGCAATGTGGGCAAGGAGGTCTGGAAGACCAAGGAGGCCAAGCAGAGCCTCGAAGAGGCTCCCGAGCTGGGCGACCCGGTTCAGAGGGGCGTTCTCATGGAGGCGATCACGGCGCAGGACCTGCTGCTGGCGGGAGCCAACATCGTGATTCTCCGGCATCCGGAGAGCGTGAAGCTGGTCCGCAGCATGATTCAGGAGCTGATGGCCTGACCCCTGGCTCGTGCGCGATCGTTTGGGTTGGTTTTCGGAAGAACAAACGGGATTATTCAGCTCATAGGTAAGGAGACAAAGACATGTCGAAGATCATCATCAGCGCAGCGATTCGAGGCGCCCACGCCATCGTCGACCGCGTGGAGAAGAAGTGGACCCAGGCCATGGACAAGTTCGGCGGGAGCCAGGAAGTGGCATTCCCGAACACCGGGTATTACCTTCCGATCATTTACGGCATCACCGGTTTCCCGGTCAAGAAGCTCGAGGACATGAGGGTCGTTCTCGACAAGTGCCGGGAACTGCTCCCTCCGGTGCCTCAGGAGAAGGTCCATCTGCCCTATCTGGGGCCGGGCCTGGACGCGGGCATGGCCACCTTCTTCGCCGAGGAGTGCGAAGAGGCCATCCGCTACATCGAGCACCCGGACTTCTACCTGCCGACGGAAGAGCCGGACGAGAAACATCCCTGGCTCGGCGCGGCGGACGACATCATCATGCGGAAGAGGGGCGTGGAGTTCGTCGACGGGACCGCGCCGGGTTTCGCCGCCATCCTGGGCGCAGCCCCGACCAAGGAGATCGCATCCGACATCGCCCTGGAGCTCCAGCAGAAGAACCTTTACGTATTCATGGCCTCCGGGCACAACGGAACCTGCTTTGCGGATCAGCTCAAGGAAGCGGGCGTCCAGATCGGCTGGAACACCCGGCTCGTTCCGTTCGGCCCGGACACGAGCGCCACGGTCTTTGCCATCGGATTCGCCACCCGCGCCGCCATGAGCTTCGGCGGCGTGCAGCCGGGCGATTTCCGAAAGATCCTCCTGTACAACAAGGACCGCGTCTTCGCCTTCGCCATGACCTTGGGCACCGTAACCGACGAATGGTACGCCAACGGCGCCGGGGCCATCAATTACGGGTTCCCGGTCATCGCCGACACGGACATCCCGCAGATCCTGCCCACCGGCATCTGCACGTACGAGCACGTGGTTTCCAACATCCCGCACGACCAGATCGTGAGCAAAGCGATCGAGGTCCGGGGCCTGAAGGTAACCGTGACCGAGGTGCCCGTGCCGGTGGCTTACGGCCCGGCCTTCGAGGGGGAGCGCGTCCGCGGGGAGGACATCTACGCGGAGATGGGCGGCGGCCGGACGCAGGCCGTCGAGCTCGTCCAGATGAAGGATATGAACGCGATCGAGGACGGAAAGATCACGGTCGTGGGCCCCGACCTGAAGGACGTGAAGCCGCCCGCCAAGCTGCCCCTTGCCATCTATGTGGAGGTGGCCGGCAGGAAGATGCAGGAGGACTTCGAGCCGATCTTGGAGAGGCAGATCCACCACCTGATCAACTACGCCCAGGGAACGATGCACATCGGGCAGCGGGATATCGCCTGGGTCCGGGTCGCCAAGCAGGCCGTGGAGAAGGGATTCAGCCTGAGCCACATCGGCTCCATCCTGCATGCCAAGTTCCACCAGGACTTCGGAAACATCCTCGACAAGGTGCAGGTGACCATCTACACGGAGCAGGCCAAGGTGGAAGAGATGACGGCCAAGGCCCGTGCGATGTACAAGGTACGCGATGAACGCGTCGAGGGCATGACCGACGAAGGGACCGAAACCTACTATTCCTGCACGCTCTGCCAGTCGTTCGCCCCCACCCATGTATGCATGATCAGCCCGGAGCGCACCGGCCTCTGCGGCGCCTATAACTGGCTCGACTGCAAGGCCTCGTTCGAGATCAATCCCACCGGCCCGAACCAGCCGGTCGAAAAGGGCGCCTGCATCGACGAGCGCCTCGGACGATTCGAGGGAATCGACAAGTTCGTCCAGACCGCCTCCCGTCAGAAGGTCCAGGGGTACAACCTGTACAGCATCATGGAAGAGCCCATGACCACCTGCGGGTGCTGCGAGTGCATCGCCGCCGTGCTCCCGATGTGCAACGGGATCATGACCGTGGATCGCGACTACAAGGGCGAGACCCCCTGCGGCATGAAGTTCACCACATTGGCCGGAACGATCGGAGGGGGCGTCAGCTCCCCCGGATTCGTGGGACACAGCAAGTACTACATCACCCAGCGGAAATTCATCAAGGGAGACGGCGGGCTGCTCCGGATGGTCTGGATGCCCAAGCGGCTGAAAGAAGAGATCATGGACCGGTTGCGGAAGGCCGCCGAGGAGCTCGGCGTCCCTGACTTCCCCGACAAGATTGCGGACGAGACCGTGGGCATCACGGAAGAGGAAATCCTTCCGTGGCTCGAGGAAAAGGGGCACCCGGCGCTGACATTGCCTCCTCTCATGTAAGGAAGCGCCGGCAGGAGGCAGGACGTCCCGCGCAAGAGACGGAACGAGTTCTATCGGTCGCAAAGGAGATGAAATCATGGCGATGACAGGGATCCAAATTTTCAAACTCCTGCCCAAGACCAACTGCAAGGACTGCGGTTTTCCCACGTGCCTTGCCTTTGCCATGGCCCTGGCGTCAGGAAAAGCGGAGCTGGAGAAGTGCCCTCACGTCTCCGAGGAGGCCAAGGCGCAGCTCGCGGAATCATCGGCCCCACCCATCCGGACCGTCACGATCGGCACCGGCGACAGGGCCCTGAAGGTGGGCGGAGAACTGGTTCTGTACCGTCACGAAAAGACCTTTTACAACCCGACCGGACTCGGCGTTCTCGTTTCGGACACCATGGGCGACGACGAGGTCAAAGGGAAGGTGGAACGTGCAGAAAAGGCGGAGTATGAGCGGGTCGGGCTGATGCTCCGGCCCAACCTGGTCGCCTGCAAGTGCGCCTCGGGCGATGCCGCGAAGTTCGAGTCCTTCGTCAAGAAGGTCATGGGGATGACCTCGCAGAATCTGATGCTCATGTCAGACAACCTGGACGCGCTCAAGGCGGGCGCGACGGTGGCCAAGGACCGCAAGCCCCTGCTTTACGCCGCAACCAAGGACAATGCGGACGCAGCCGGCGCGCTGGCCAAGGAGACCGGATGTCCCCTGGCCGTCAAGGGCGCCAGCCTGGACGAGGTGGCCGAGCTGACGGAGAAGCTCGCCAAGGCAGGCCTGAAGGACCTGGTCATCGACTCCGGCGCAAGGGACTCGAAGACCCTGCTCAAGGATCAGGTGGCCGTCCGCCGGCTTGCCCTGGAGAAGAAATTCGCAGCGCTCGGGTTCCCGACCATCACGTTCCCTTGCGAGATGACGGACGACCCCTTGAAGGAGGCCCTGTACGCCGCCCTGATGATCAACAAGTACGGCGCGATCGCCATCCTGAGCGATCTCAAGGGACAGACGCTCTTTCCCTTGCTTGTCAACCGGCTCAATATCTACACCGATCCGCAGCGCCCCATGGCGACCAAGGAAGGCATCTACGAGATCGGAAGCCCGAACGAAAACTCTCCGGTTTTGATTACCACCAACTTCTCTCTCACCTACTTCATCGTCATGGGAGAGATCGAATCGAGCCGGGTTCCCTCCTATCTGCTGATCGTCGACACCGAGGGGCTGTCCGTCATGACGGCCTGGGCCGCGGGGAAATTTGCTGCCGATGGCATCGGAATCTTCGTCAAGAAGTGCGGAATCGGGGACAAGGTCAAGGAACGCAAGCTCATCATCCCGGGGCTGGCCGCCGGTATGAGCGGGGAACTGGAGGAGGAGCTGCCCGGATGGAACATCGTCATCGGGCCGCGCGAGGCCGCTCACATTCCCGCCTTCCTGAAGGGCCAGTAGTCCGTTCCTGCTGCGAGACCGCCGGCGGCAAGGCCGACGGAGGAACCGACAGAGGACATATTCTTCGCTCTTAACGAGATATCGGGGGAACATGAAATGGCGCAGTACATCTACCTGACCGGCGAGAACCTGAACGTGATTTCCAAGACGCTCGGGCCTGCCATGAAGAGCCGCGACCCGGGGCCGATCCGCGAAATGGCGGAGCGGCAGACCGCCGCCGGCGTGGATTTCATCGACCTGAACATCGGACCGGCCCGCAAGGGCGGGGCCGAGCTCATGGAATGGATCGTCAAGACCGTCCAGGAGGTCACCGACCTGCCCCTTTTTCTCGACACCAGCAACGTGGAAGCGATCGAGGCCGGCCTGAAGGTCTACAAGCCCAAGAAGGGGAAGGCCATCATCAACTCGATCATGGCCCGGCCGGAGCGCATGGCGGCCCTGATACCGCTGGCAGCCAAGTACGGCGCGGGGATGGTGGCCTTGCTCTGGGGCCCCGAGGGCATGCCGAGGGACACGGACGAGCGGGCCATGTTCCTTTCGGAACTGTTCATGGCGGCTACCGAGGCGGGTGTCGCTCCCGAGGACATCTTTGTGGACCCGATCATCACGCCGGTCAACGTTCAGCAGGACCAGCTGAAACACTGCATGGGTCTCTACCAGGCCCAAGAGGATCTCGCCCCCGGATGCCGTTCCACGAACGGTCTGTCGAATGTCTCCAACGGGGCGCCGGAGCATCTCCGGCCGATCCTGAATCAGACCTTCCTGATGATGCTCATCCATTGCGGCGTCCAGGGCGCGATCGTCGATGCCTTCGACAAGCCCCTGCAGGACATCGCCAGAGGGAAGATGCCGGGGCTCGTGGATCTGGTGGGAAAGGTCATGAAGGGGGAGCCGGTCGACCTGTCCAGGCTCTCGAAAGAGGAGACGGACTACGTCAAGACGGCCAAGGTCCTGTTGGGACAAAGCCTGTATTCGGACTCCTGGCTGGAGATCTAGCGGCAGCCTTTTCGGGTTCCGCCCGCAAGATGTGAATCAGGGGGGCAGGGTTGTTCCGGCCCCCCTTCTGTTTGAAAGGCCCGGCTCCATGCCCACACGAGAAGACTTCGAGATCGCCCTGGCCCTTGCCTGCAAGGAGTTCGGCCGACAGGACCCGATCCGTCAGGCCGAGAGGGCAGGGGCCGCCTGGAACACGGATCCAGGGGGAGAGGGGGGCCACGCGGAGATTCCCTTTTTGGGAACCCCCTATCGGATCCGCGGGCCGGCCGGCGATGTCTCTTACAAAGACGAGCAGGCCAAAGAGCCTGCCCTGTGGGAGAAGATCCTGGTTCTGCACTACTTCAATACCGCGGACGGCACCCCTCTGGCAGGGGATCCGATCAGCTTCAAGGAAGTCCGGGAAGCCATGCTCTATCTGCCGAACTTCGAGAAGCGCGCGGTCGCACCGCTGCTGGGCCGGTTCGGGGGCATGCCGGAGCAGATTCTGGAGCCGGCCCGAAGACTGGGAGGAAAGAGGGAAGAGATGGGGGATCTGTCCGTGACGATTCCCGTCTTCCCCCGCGTTCCGATCACCCTGGTTTTCTGGAGGGGCGACGAGGAGTTCGAGGCGCGGCTGACGATTCTTTTCGACCGGACCGTTGTCCGCTACCTGCCCACCGAGGACATCGTGCTGGCGGCCCAGATGACGGCCTATCGGCTGATCGGAATGGCCTGACACCCTTTGGAAACGATGCCGGGGCTTCCGGCTCCGGGCACCCGGCCATTGCGCGGCCTGCCGGACGAATTCAGCCTCTGGCACCGGAGAACAGTCTGAAGCTCACGAGAATCCAGCACGCGACCGGCACGACTCCCAGCAGCAGAAGCGGCCGGTTGCGTGTCACGACTTCCTCCGTTCGACCGCTTGCGTTGTCCGGAGCGCGGGCGAGAGTCTCCGAGACCTCCGGGGGGGAACCCACCGATGCCGGGTCCTCCCCTTGCGCAGGCTGACTCCGTCCCGTGGGATAGGTCACGGCATGGGAGGAGGGAATGCCTTCGCAATGGTTTTCCGGAAAATCCGTCGTTCCACTGAGGGCCAGCAGCATGCAGAAGACCAGCATGCACACGGCGGATAATGTGAAGTATCTCATCGACATTTGACGAGCCTCTCGAGATGCGGATCAACGGCGTTTGTTCCGGAAAGACCCGTGGCGCACGCCGCCTGTTCAGGAAGTGCGTCGCCGCGGCACAGAAAAGCAAAGCCTATGCCAAGGAAAGACAGATGGCAGGGGCTCGACGAAGGGGACCACAACGATCTGAAATCATTACAAAGTCTCCTTCGGCGGTTGCATGGATCGCCGAAAGGGGGCAAACTGGAAATGACAATTTAGGGTGAGTGCAGGAAAAGGTTACAAGGAATTTCGAATCGAGCAGAAGGGAAGAGGGATGAAACTTGCCATCAGTGGGAAAGGCGGAGTAGGAAAGACGACCTTGACTGCCTTGCTCGCGAAGGCCTTTTCAAACAGAGGCTACCGGGTCCTGGCCATTGATGCCGACCCGGACGCAAACCTCGCGGCGGCCCTCGGCTATCCGAACCCGGAAACGATACGCCCCATTGCGGAGATGGCCGAGCTCATCGAGGAAAGGACCGGCGCAAAGCCGGGAGCCGTGGGCGCCGTGTTCCGCATGAACCCGAAGGTGGACGACCTCCCCGAAAAGCTGAGCGCCGAAGTGAACGGCATCCGGCTCATGCGCATGGGCACCGTCAAGAAGGGCGGCGGGGGTTGCGTTTGCCCGGAGAGCACCCTGCTCAGGGCGCTGGTGCAGCACTTGCTGATCGAAAGGACCGATGCGGTGCTCATGGACATGGAGGCAGGCATCGAGCACCTCGGACGGGGCACATCGGAGTTTGTGGACCGGCTGCTCGTGGTTGTTGAACCGGGAAAGCGCAGCATCGAGACGGCGGAGAAGATCCGCGAACTCGCCAAGGACATACGGCTCGTAAGGATTTGCGCCGTGGGCAACAAGATAAGGGGCGCCGAGGACCAGGCCTACCTCGAGAAGAACCTCAAGGGAATCCCGCTGCTCGGCTTCCTTCCTTACCGGGACTCGATCATCCGGGCTGACATGGAGGCCCGTCCGCCCTTCGAGGGAAGCGAAGATCTCATCGAGCTCGCCGACCGGATGATCGACAAGATGATCGAAATGAAGGGAGCGTGAGCGGACGGCCCTTTCCTCCTGCCGGTCCTCCTCCTCGTCGATTCGTTGGAGCCCGACCCTCGCATGTCCAGACTTGGGGGGGCGACTCTTGGGCTGATCGCTGAGAACTCGAGGGTTCCTCTTCCTGCGAGGGAACAGACACCCGGGTCAGGCGTCCCGGACCCCTGTCCTGTTCCGCCGCTCGTCCATCCGCAGGGCTAAACTTCTTCCCTTTCGCAACCGATGCGTATTTTCGGGACGCGCACAAGGCGCCCCCGCGCGACAAGGCCCCTCGTGAAGAGGAGCGCAGGGGGAGGTCCCACCCCGAAAAGTTTGGATTCCTCTTCGCCTCGCTCGCAGCAAGCGGGCCGCGGCGAGCCCTCGGGCGAAAGCGCATCCAAGGGGGGGAGCATGTTTGCCCATGTAAACGGAACCAGGCTGTATTACCGGATCCGAGGACAGGGAACTCCGATGCTGATCATGCACGGGGGGCCGGGTCTCGATCATACCTATTTCATCCCGTGGCTCGACCCGCTTTGTGAGCAGATGGCGGTCATCTGTTACGATCACAGGGGGAACGGCAGGTCCGAGAGGCCGGAGAGCCTGGCGGGCGTCACCCACGACACCTGGATCGAGGATGCGGACGCGCTCCGCCGGGAGTTGGGCTACGAACGAATCATCCTCTTCGGACATTCCTACGGCGGCGGCCTGGCCCTGGAGTACGCCTTGCGGTACGGCGAACATCTGGCAGGCCTCGTGCTGTGCAGCACCGCCCCCGCCTTCGATTACCTGGACATCATTCTGGAAAACGCCATGGCAAGGGGGACCCGGGAGCAGCTCGATGCATTCGAAACGGTCCTGAGCGGCACGCTGACCGATGACGCCCAGTGGCGGAGGCTGTGGATGAGCTACCTGCCTCTCTATTTCAAGAAGTTCGACCCTGCCGTCGCGGCTGCCATGGACAGGGCCATGATTTACAGTGCGGCAGCCCAGAGACACGCAAATCAACACTGCCTGGCCTCGTTCAACGTTCTGAGCCGGCTGCCCAAGATCTCCGCGCCCACCCTGATCCTTTCCGGAAGGGAGGACTGGATTACCCCGCCCGCTTGGGCCGGAGAGCGAATTCACGCCGGCATACCCCATTCGGAATCGGTCATCTTCGAGCGGAGCGGTCATTTCCCGTTCATTGAGGAAACGGGCCCTTGTCTGCGGGTGATCGCAGACTGGGTCGCGCAGTTAGAAACGTCAGGGAAGCGGCGGCACGCCTCGGGTTCGATCCGTGCGGCGTAGCGGGTCGGGTGATCGAGAGGCGTCCCGGTCGGGACTATTTGCAGAACTTCTGAAAGCCAGCCAGCGAGAAATCGTTCAGATCCAGGTCGGCGAAGAAATACCAAGTATTGCGCGGACTCGCGTCTTCGATCACGCTGGCATGGCCGCTCCTGTCGTCCACGGCCTGCTGGGACGCAAGCGAGATGAACCGCGTCTGCCTGTCCGGGCTTTCGCATGCCATGGCGGCGCTGAAGAAGGTCTTCCAGTACGCTCCGCTCTTGTCATGAATCACCTTGTAAGCACACCCGAAGATCTCGGCCTCGACCCACAGATGCTGAGGGCCGTAGTTGTAATACGGGTCCTTGGGTTTCATCTCAATGAGATAGGCAGGCCGCTTCACCCAAACCAGGTTCGTCGGGGCCCAGGAGGCTCCTTGCCAGCCTTCCCGCTGATACCCGTACACCAGGGCGGGTATGGCCTGTGTCGTACCCCACTCCCCCTCCTCATTCCTGACGACCCGAACCGGTCGGACACCCAGGGCCGGCGCCAGCATCTCCCGCCTGCCGAGAAACCTCCATTCGAAGTCGGTGATCTTCCCGTCGTATCCGTTTGCATCGTCCACGGAGAAATCGGACCCGAGAAGGGCATCCGAGCGATTGGCCGGGCTCATCCGCCGCACCCTGCGGATGGCGGGAATGTAGCCGAAGGTGCTGTCCTGCTTCGTCGGATCCAGGTAGCGCCAAAGCATGATCGCCGTCCCCGCCAGGTCGAAAGGCGCCTTTACGAGCAGGATCGTGTACTTCTCGACCCGGTCCGGATTCCGGATCTGCCTGGCTCCCGGGTAGCCGTCCATGGGTGCCTGCTGCCACAGGCAGCTGATCTCCCGCTCGAAGCCGGAACGGCCTATGTATCTGTTCTGGAAAGGAAACCTGAGATTTCCAAGTATGTACTGCATGTAGAGAGCATTGTACATGACCTTCTGGGGCAGCCGCGGATCCTCCGGTTCAACCGTCGCGAAGGGAAGTCCCGAGATATGTTCCGGGGTCTTGCGGGTCTTTGCGTCCACGATTCCCTCGCGATCGTCCAGATCATGCTTGGCTTCTTTGGCCTCAAAGCCCTCGCGGGCAAACACGGGGAAATAATCTCGGGGTGCATATTCGAGTTCTCCGACCTCCAGGACGAAGTCTCCCTTTTTCACCCAACGGAGCACTGCGTCGGGGACGAGGCCTTCGATCTTCTCCCAGTTCGTCCTGTCGATCCGGTCGCCGGGCGATACGTCTCCGGAAGCAGGATGCGCCATGCCCAAGGCCAAGCAGATTGAGAGGGCCAGTCCCGCCAGGGTCGTCACCATCCGCGCCTCCTCGATTCAGGCAGCCTTGTCATCCCCGGAAGAGAGACCTCCGAGAAAATCACACTCCGCATTCATAGAAGATACCATCGGCCCTGCCGGGGGCACAACAGGCCCCGCCGGGGTGTCGCCCTCTTCCGTCCGTAGAATGCCCCGGCCGTCAGGAAAGGGGCCTTCGAACGAGAGCGACCCGACGCTCGCCGCCTGCCGGCGGGATTCCCCAGCCATTCGTAACTATCGGCCTCTCAAGGAAAAGGCGGATTTCTCCGATCTGAGGTAGCAAGGATCCACCCTCCGGAAAGGACATGCCCCCATGCCCCGAATCGATGCCTTTCTGCAGATCATGAGTCAGGTGGGCGCCTCGGACCTCCACATCGGCGACGGTTCGGAGCCTCTCGTCCGGATTAACGGGGTCCTGGAGAGAACACGGCACAAGGCCCTTTCCGTCGACGAGGTGCGGCTCCTTCTCTACGAGCTGCTGACGGACCGCCAGATCCAGAAGTTCGAACAAGCCGGCGAGATCGACATCGCATACACCCTCGAGGGCCTTGCCCGTTTCCGCGTGAACATCTTCAAGAAACACCCGGGCCTTGCCGCGGCGTTCCGTCTGATTCCCAGGAGCGTGCCGACCCTGGACGGCCTCGGGTTTCCGCCGGTCTTGAAGGAGATGCTTTCCAGGAGGAGCGGCCTCATCCTGGTGACCGGCCCCACAAACTCCGGCAAGACAACCACCCTGGCGGCCATGGTAGACCATCTGAACGAGCACATGAACTACCACATCATCACCCTGGAGGATCCCCTGGAGTTCATTCACCCGAACAAAAACTGCCTGATTCACCAGCGCCAGATCGGCGAACACAGCCTTTCGTTCGCCAACGCCCTGCGCGCAGCCCTGCGAGAGGACCCGAACGTGGTTCTCGTAGGGGAGATGCGGGATAACGAGACCATATCCCTCGCCCTGACGGCCGCGGAGGTCGGTTTGCTCGTGCTGGGGACGCTGCACACCAAATCGGCGACGCAGACGATCAGTCGGGTGATCGATGCCTTCCCGGTGGACCAACAGGCTCAAATACGGCTCGCCCTGTCCGAGATCCTCGTCGGCATCTGCTCGCAGCAACTGCTGCGAAGGGCGGAGGCCGGAGGCCGGACGGCCGCCCTGGAGATCCTGGTTCGGAACCACGCGATCGCGAATCTGATCCGCGAGTCCAAGTCCCATCAAATCACCAACTCCATCGTCATGGGACGGAAGGAGGGGATGCAGCTCATGGACGATCATCTCAAACAGCTCGTCACCGAAAGGGTCGTTACCGCCGAAGAAGCGGCCCGTTTCTCCGAGAACCCCCAAGCCATCCTCGCTCATGGAAGATCGGTCGGCGCCTCTCCGCAGATCGCGGCCTGATCGGGCAGAGGAAGAGCGTCCATGGCGAAAGAGCGACTCGACCAGATCCTGCTCCGCAAGGGCCTCGTGACCGAAGAACAGATCCGGCAGGCCCTGCTTCGCCAGAAATCGCACCGGGGGCCGCTGGGCTCCCACCTCATGTACTACAAGTTCATCACCGAGGAGGACCTCGTCTCGGCCCTCGCGGAGCAATTCGGGGTGCAGGGCGTCGTCCTCGGCCGCGGAGAGATTCCGCCGGAGGTGATCCAGAAGGTCCCCGCCGCCGTTGCGGACAAGTACGGGGTGTGCCCTTTCGCCTTCGATCCTGCGACCCGCACACTGTCCCTCGCCATGCTCGACCCGGAGAAGACCGAAGCGATCCATCTCGTGAAGGATGCCTGCGGGGCGTGGCATGTAGAGCCCTACGTGGCCGCCGAACCGGTTCTCCGAAACACCGTCCGCAGGCACTACCACGGCGTGAGCCATGACGGATCGATCGACCAGATCATCGAGTTGCCGGATCTGTTTGACGGCGAGGACCGCCCGCCCGCCTCCGACGGCTCGAGCGAGCTCCGAGGTTCCGGAGAGGAACCGGCCCAGCGCAACGTCCTGATGGTCACGCAAAGCCCTTTCCTCAAAGGCCTCCTGGTTTCCATCTTCGAGCGAGAGGGGTTTTCCCTGACCGTCCTCGGCGAAAAGGAAGACGTCCTTGCCGGACTCTCGGACTGCGTTTACGGCCACATTCTGGTCTCCGAGGAGATGGAGGCGACGTATCGCGAGTGGATCCGAACCGAGGGGCTGCCCCCTCCGAGAGGAGAGCAGTCGGTTTTCACCTCGGTCAGCCATGCCCTTCTGGACAACCCGGCTCCCTATCACCGCATGGCCGCCAGCCTGATCCATGCGCTTACGGAATTGGCCGAGTCGCGGTGTGGCGGGATGCGTTCCGGTCCGCCCTTTGAGCGAATCTGCAAAGACGCGGGGGACCTCGCCAGGGAGGTGGGCTTGGGCCGCCTGGCTGCGGACGGGATTCAGATCGCCTCGCTCCTCTTGTGTCCCTCGAAATCCTCCGGCAGGAACGAGGGAGGGGGGCAGCCCTCACGACTCGGAACGGACACCTTCGAGAACACAGATCGGTCCCTGGAGTCGGCAAGGGCCCTGCGCTTCCCGTGGGACGTTTTCGGGTGCCTTTCCCTCTTCTTTCGGCTCCTGGCCGGCGAACCGCCGGACGTCCGCGAGACCCCGGAGGATCCGGATCTGCGCCTTGCGGTCCAGATCCTCGCGCTCGTCTGGCATCGCCACGCGGCGCTCGGCAGGATCGGGGGCCCCCCGGAAGAAGTGGTTTTCCGAATCAAGGAGGGCCTGAAAAGGCTGGAGGGGATCCCGCCCTCGGCCGAGGTCCTGGAGGCCTATGGCCGGCTGCTGGAACGAAGACAAGGCCAGATGCGGGCCGTCGTCCGAAAAGATATCTTCATCGTGCGGGAACGGTCCGATGCGGTCCGCCCGTTGATCGCCCATCTGCGACGGGAAGGCTACAGCATCGTGGAGGTCAAAGATCTCTCCGAGGCCCTGCATCTGCACGAGCGAAGGCAGCCCGACGCGATGGTCGTCCATTACGACGACTTTGCGGACGGGGCGACGAAGTTCGGTCGTCTTGTCCGCAGCGGCTCGACGACGCTTCTCTACGCCCTGACCGCGCAGACCAAGCCGTCGTTGATCATGAGCCTGCTCGACGCAGGGTTCGATGACGTCTTCTCTCCCCCCCTCAACTACGGACTCGTCTGCGCAAGAATCACCAAGGCCCTCGTCGCCCAGGAACAACAGGGCGCGGAGAGTCGGGAAACGACCGGATTCCGGGGGAGCTTCCGAGAATTGCCTTTCGTCGACCTGGTGCAGGCGCTTGCGTTGAGTCAGCGCAGCTGTGCGATCCGGCTCGAAAACAGGAACGGGGGCACGGCGGAGATTTTCCTTCGCGACGGCCAAATGGTCTTCGCGGAATGCGGGGAACTGTCCGGCGTCGAGGCGGTCTACGCCGTCATCCGATGGGGGGAAGAGGGGGTGTTTCGGATCGGTCCGGTCTCCGCCTATCCCGAAAGAAACATATCCCTGCCCAACGATTTCGTTCTGATGGAGGGCTGCCGCCTCCTGGACGAAGGCTCTGAACTTCAGGGGTCGGCGACCGGGGACCCGGGCCCGGGACCCCGCCCGGCCTAGGCAAATCCGTCGGGGCTTTCAACCAGCGGGATCTTGTGATCCACGCCCGCTAGTGCTTGAAGCAGCGCTGGCCCGTGAAGACCATCGTCGCCCCGTACTCATTGCAGGCCTCGATGCTCTCGAAGTCCCGCTCCGACCCGCCGGGCTGAATCACCGCGGTCACCCCTTCCCGAAGCCCGACCTCCACGCCGTCCCGGAACGGGAAGAAGGCGTCGCTCACCATGACCGAGCCCTCGAGGCCTCCCCGCGCCTCCCGCACCCTTGCCTCGATCTCTCTCCGGACCTGTTCGTCCTTCAGTTCGTGGAACGGTACCCCCTGCTCCTCGAAGCAGATCCGGTCGGCCATCTTCCGATAGGCCTTGTCCCGGGCGATCTCCGCCACGCCGACCCGGTCCTGCTCGCCGGTACCGATCCCCACCGTGGCCTGGTCTTTTACGTAGATCACCGAGTTTGACGTGACCCCCAGCTCCACCCACCAGCCGAAGAGCATGTCCTGCATCTCTCTTTCCGTGGGCTCCCGCCGAACACGGTACTCCTTGCCCCGGTGGGTACAGGACGCAATCGTGAGATCCCCCCTCCCCCGGATCCTGGATTCGAAGGAGGTCTGCAGGACGATCCCTCCGTCGATCAGGCTCTTGAAATCCAGGCAGGGAAAGCTCAGAAAATCGCCCAGCCTCTCCATGTTCCGGATCCTGAGAACCCGCAGGTTCGGCTTGTTCCCGAAGATCTCCATCACGCCGGGCTCGTAATCGGGGGCCACGACCACCTCCGCATACCGCGATGCGATCGCCTCGGCCGTGGACCGGTCCACCGGCCGGTTCAGGGCGATGCATCCCCCGAAGGCGGCGATTCGATCCGCTCTGTCGGCACGCAGGTAGGCCGCCTCCAGGCTGTCGGCCCGGGCCACCCCGCAGGGGTTGTTGTGCTTCATGATGGCCACGGTGGGCCTGTCCTGGAAATAACGTAGAATGTTGAGTGCGTTGTCCGCGTCCGTCAGATTGATCTTCCCCGGGTGCTTTCCGGACTGCAGGATCTCCGCGTCGGAGACCAGGTACGAGCCGGGTTGAATCGTCACTGCGTCCCCGAGCACCAGGTTTCCGTTGACGGGCCGATAGAGGGCGGCCGGCTGACCGGGGTTCTCCCCGTAACGGAGGCCCCTTCTGTCGCCCTCGATCTCCCAGCTCACCTTCTCGTAGACGAGGGTCCGGCGTTCGCCCCCCTCCGCAAAGGTGATCTCCATCCGTTCGGGAAAGGCTTCACGAACGATCGTTCGATAGGCCTTCTTCAGATCTTCCGCCATGGTTCATCCCCCGCATGCTACGCTTGGATCTCGTAGCAGCCTGCGATCCGGGAAGGTTCCTGCCGGCTCAGGTATTCCATGATCCCCCGGTCGTATGCGGCCGTATGCGCAAAGGCCTTGCGAGCGTAGCGAAACCTCTCCTCCAGCCGCGTGCAGCCGCCGTTCGCCTCGAGAGAGGAGATCAGACCGGCATAGTCTTCCGGATCCACGAGTACGGCCACGCGCAGGTAGTTCTTGGCCGAGGCGCGAACCATGCAGGGGCCCCCGATGTCGATGTTCGCCCGAGCCTCCTCGACCGACACGCCCTCCCGCTCGACCGTCTTCTGAAAGGGATAGAGGTTGACCGCCACGAGATCGATCGGGACCGCCGCGGTGCGTTTCAGATCCTCCCGGTGGGAGGGATTGTGTGTCTCGGTGAGAAGGCCAAGGTAGATCTTGAAGTCCAGGGTCTTGACAAGCCCGCCCTGCGTTTCGGGCTGGCCGGTATAGTCGGCGACCTGCACGAGCGTACCGGCCGCCCTGTTTCCCAGGATCTCCTCGATGCGAGCATAGGTCCCCCCCGTGGAGAAGATCCTCAAGGACGGAACAATCCGGAGCAATCCGTTCACGAGCGTGTCCAGCCCCTTCTTGTCCGAAACGCTGATCAAGGCATGCCGAACGAAAACCCGATCGTCCACCTTTTCCACGATGTTCACGCTCACCCGGCCCCCCTGCTGTCGATTCGTTCGGATTCTTTCCCCGTTCACGCAACCCGCTCGAGCCTACCATGGAACGGGCCCATAAAAAAACCCACCCCCCTCTCGGGAGATGGGTCGTCTTTTTCGGATCGGCCGCACGGACGCCCGGATCCCGGGCTGCTACTTCTTCCCCTTCTTGGCATGACACTCGATGCACTTGACCGGACCCTTCTTCTGTTTCTTGTGACAGCCGGAGCAGTTCTCGTGGTAGGCCTTGTAGAGGCTCAACTTCTTCTCGGCGTCGCTCGCTTCCTGCAGGTCTTTTCCGAGCTTGAAAACGTTGTGGCAGACAGAGCACTTCTGGACCTCCTGGCCCTGTTCCCAAACGTTCTTGCCATCCTTATAAACATGATGACAATCCTTGCATTCCACCTTATACTCGGTGCCGTGCTTCTTGTGGGAGAGCTTGACGGGCTCGTACTGGTCTTTGGGCCAAACATCATTGTTGATCGTCAATTCGTCGGGGCACTCGACTACGGCTCCGGAAAACACGACCGAGACAAACACCGCGGCCACCGCGAGGGCCAGGAGGCCAAGTCCCTTTTTCAGATTCATGATCTCTCTCACGAGCGCTCCTCCTATCTGCGTGTCGAAAGAAAGGACAACGAGGGCAGAACCGTCGCAATCACAAGCACAATAGTATGCCTGAACGCATCCAGCATGTCAATGCTCCCAGGAAGAAGAGGAAGCCCCGTCATGGGAAAGAGCAAACGGAAACCCGCCAATAATCCGACCCGGCCGAAGAGGAAGACCCCCTCCCTGAAGAAAACAGGCGCGTGCGCGCCCGCCAGCCGGCCCGCAGCGTCCCACAAGAAGGCCTCTTCCTCGAAAGATACAAGCACAAGACTTTCTGCGGTGCGCAAGGCAGCTTCCCGGGGGCCGGCCGCCCGGAAAAGGGTCTCTTCCGAGCAGACAGCGCCCATCAGCACGGTTCTGAGAGAGGAGATCGCGACCGTTCTCGTAACAGGTTCGAGGGGATGCGTCGGGAGCTTTCTTGTCCAGCACCTCCTCAGGGCCGGCTATTCGGTGGTCGCCGTCGACCGCAAGGGAACGGAAATGCAGGCCCCGAGCGGCCAGAAGAAGGTGGAGTTCAGACAGGGCGATCTGGCCAACCCCGCGTTCGCCGCCTCCTGTCTGCCCGGGGTGGACGCCGTGATCCACGCCGGCCTGCATGCGGACGGAAAGCCCCTTTACGGCGATCCGGGGCCCTCCCCGGTGCCCGCAACCGAACTCCTGTACCGGCTCGCCCGAAAGAACGGCGTGAAGCGTTTCATCCTGATCACCTCCGCCAGCCTGTACGGCCGCCACCACGGGCCCCTCACGGAGGACGTCCCTCTGGAGGCATGGGATGAATACGAGCAATCCCAGAGCGACCTGGAGAGGATCGTCCTGGAGGACCCGTTGCCCGGCCTGCCTTCGGTTACGGTCATCCGGCCTGCACCGGTCTACGGGCCGGGGTGCAGGGCCTTCCTGGCCTCTCTGGCAACGCTTCCCCCGGTGGTGAAGACCTTGGGCCCGTACTACATCCCCTTCTCCTCCGGCCCCCGAACGAGCCTGGTGCACGGCGAGGACGTGGCTCGTGCCGCACTCTTCCTTCTCTTGCAGCCCAAGGCCTGCGGGGACGTATTCAACGTCGCAGCCAACGACCCGATGCCCTTCGGGCACTTTCTCAACGAGGCCATGTCGTCCTATGGCCTCAGACCCCTCGAGCCGGGCGTTCCCTATCCTCCGGGAACGCTCCTCCAGTCGATCCTCCCCTGCAATCAGGCGGAAGACATCTTCAATCCCCTGAGCAAGCTGAGCACCCTGCTCTGGGAACGGCTTGTCCGGGCCCACCGCCTCAACAAGGCGCTCGTAACGAAGAAAGACGGAAAGAGTTTTTCGCTGGGAACAAGGGACCTCGTGATCGACAGCGGCAAGCTGATGCGCCTGGGGTTTCGCCTGAAGTACCCCGTCTTTCGCAAGGGCTGGGAGAAGACCCTGGCCTGGTACCTGAAAAACCGGTGGATCCCCCAACCGGACGAACTTTAGCCCTCCCGGACCCACGCAGAAAACTCACATTTTTCGCCTCCTGGGCCGATTCTCTTCCTAGATGGGAGCAGGAGGAGTTACGTCCCCATGAACGCGGGTCAACGGGCACGGAGCACAGGGAAACCCCCGGCATGTGCAGCGGCTCGAGGGCCGATGCCCGCCGAGGCCAAGCTGCTGGCCCGCGCCCTTGTGGAGCTCAGCGCAACGCGCAAGACCCTTCTCATGTACCCGGCCGGCCACATGCAAATCCAACAAAGCATCGAGCGGGCGCAGAAGACCTGGGATGAGATCCTTCGGGAGCGGCCGGAGATGACGGTCGGCACGGACACGGACGGCCTGATCGTCGGGCGGAATTCGACCAAGCTCAAGGATCCGGTCTCCCGCGAGTTCTCTTCCATCCTGAGGGAGCACGACGTTGCGGTGGTCTACTTCAGGCAAGGGTTGACCGCCGAGGAACTGACCGCCTTTCTGCGCGTGATCGCAGACGACCCGGACGAGACGCGTGCGGCCGGGGGAATCGACGAGGCCCTGGTCAAGGAAGATGTCCGTCACATCCGGGTGCAGCAAATCGACTACACCAAGTTCCTCCACACGGAAGAGGAGGAAATCCGAAAACGGCCCCGCGGCAAAGGGTCCGACGAGGACGACTCCCTCTGGGGCGGCTTCGTGACGCACCTCATTCTGGGCACGCTCACCGATTCCGAAAAAGGGATCCCGCTGCGAAGCGCGGACGATTACGCACCCCGCGTCATCGCCGCCTATCTGAACGAAAACCGCCTCGACCCCCAAATGGCCCTTGAGGGCTATGAACACACGTTGCAGCAACATCTCGCGCAGGCTCCGGATGAAGGCGACAACAAGAAGTATCGCGTGGCGAACCTGAGGAACCTGAGCGCCCTTCTCGAGGAACTCCAGCCCGGCATCCGGCAACAGTTTCTGGACGCTACCTATCAGAAGTGTGCGGCAAAGGCCGACAGCAACAAGGTGGAGGACCTGTTGAGCGGCCTGTCGCATGGACTCATCCTCGAGATGCTGCGGCACGCCAACAGGCAGGGAAACGAAATCTCCCCGACCCTCTTGAACCTGGTTCAGAAGATCGCACGCATCAAAGAGGAAAGCTCGTTCGGGACGCAGGCGGTCGCGGCGAGCACGGGCGGAGCCGCTCCTTCGGATCCGATCCGACAGAAGGAAATCCTCGACCTCTTCGACAGGGAAGCTTACGAGAACTACGTCACCGCCGAATACGGCGAAACCCTCAAGAAGCTCTCCCTGGACGGCGCCGTCCCATCGGATTCGGCAACCGTGCCGACGGAACTCGAAGAAGAGGTCAAGCGACTTGAGCCGCGCCACGTGGACGCCCACATTGCACGGGCTCTGCTCGCCTTCATGGAAGCAGATGCCGCCGAAGAGGAGTACCGGGATTACGGGGAGAAAATCTTTCAGCTGGCAAACGAACTGATGGGAGATGGGGAGTTCTCCGCGCCGCTCGAGATCCTGACGACGTTGGATCGGCACGCAAGGCAAAAGCCGGCACCCCGGATCCGTTGCCTGGCGGAGGCCTATGCGAAAAGATTCCGAAGCCCGGCGTTCCTTGCCAAGGCGCTTGCCGCCTTCGACAAATGGAGGGCCTCCGAGCTGATGGCGGCCCAGGCATTCCTCGCGGCCATCGGCCCGGAAATCGTTCCCCATGCCTTCAACCTTTACATCCACAGGAACCAGGCCGAAAGCGACGAGCATCTGTTGAACCTGCTGGCGATCTTCTCGGATCGCGTGACCGATATTGCCAGGCGCGAGATTCAGACGCGCGGGGGCCCCCCGCTCGTGCGCATGATCCGTCTGGTCCGCCGGCTCGGCAACAAGGATCTCATCCCGGAGCTTCGGCCCCTTCTCGACCGTGACGACCGGCAGGTCCGGATGGAGACCCTCGAAACGCTGGTCCGGTTCCGGGATCCGGAATCGGCCGATCTGCTCAGGAAGTTCCTCAAATTGAAGAATACGGAGGACCGGCTCCGGGTCATCGAAATCGCGGGCATGCACCGGGTGGCGGACATCGCTCAGGAAATGGTTTCGATGATAAAGCCCTTTCCCCTGTTTCCGTCGGACTTCGTGAAGAACGAGAAGCTTGTGGAGGCCGTCGGAAGAATCGGCCATCCGGGCGCGCTTCCCGTGCTCCGGAGACTGGCAAAGACCCGTTTGAGCCTCTATCCCAAGCGTCTGGCGAGCTTGAAGCTTCTGCTCTTCCAGTCGTTGCGACTTTACGAAGACGCGCCTGTCGCCCCGCTCCTACGGATCGGGGCGCAGTCCAGGGACGAACGCATACGGAGCCTCTGCCGGGAGCGCTTGCAGGGGCCGGCCGCCGGGCGCGGAGACCCTGCCCCGGCGACAGCGGAGGCGTAAAGGATTTCGATGGAAGCCCTGAAGATCGCCCCCGACAGCGAAATCAATGTCGTCGTCGCAAACCTGAGCGGCGCGATCACCAGCATGCGGCTTTACCCGGACGACCATCCGCAAGTGCAGAAGTATCTGGAGACCGCGCACTTCGAGCTTACGAAATACCTTCTGGACAAGGACGAGTCGACCATCCTGCTCGTCAACGACCGGGTCGTCTGCGACCAGAAGCCCCTGCCGGACATGGGGCCGCACGCCGTCCAGTTCATCCGCACCCTTCGCGAGGGGGCGATCGAAAGGGTGACCTTCGTCTCCGGGGTCACCAAGGAGGACCTGCGGGGGTTCCTGCGGGAGCTGATCGGCACGGATCAGGGGTCGGTCCGAGGCCGGGATCACATCCGGCTGGGCAAGCTCGACATCCGGGTCGACTTCGGGGATGTGGCCGCCCTCGAAGCCTCTCTTACGGAAGAGCAGCAGGAGAAGATCGCGGCACTGAACACCCTGTGTCAGGCCAGGCTCGAGGACATCAAGGAGATCTACGCCAAGATCGCACGCCAGCAGGCCTTCAACACGAAGGGGCTGGGGGAGGTGGTAGGGACCTTTGTCAGGGCCTTCGCCTACGGCGTCAGCCCGATCCGCATGCTCGCGTCGCTCAAGTCTGCGGACGAGTACACCTTCACCCATGTGGTCAATGTGTGCATCCTGACGATGAGTCAGGCCGAATCCCTGGGCTTCCGGGGGGACAAGCTCTACGAAATCGGCATGGCCTCCGCCCTGCACGACGCAGGCAAGCTGCTTATCCCGGAGGAGATTCTATCGAAACCGGGCGCCCTGACACCCGAAGAGCGAAAAATCATGCAGAGCCACACGATCCGCGGGGCGCGCTACATCCTCGGGCTGGGAGGGGTGCCGAGGCTCTCCGTGCTGGCCGCACTGGAACACCATCTCGGTTTCGACGGGTCCGGGTATCCGCACATTCGAGCAAACTGGCGGCCCAACCTCGTGAGCCAGATGCTGGCCATATCCGATGTGTTCGATGCCATGCGCAGCCGGCGCTGTTACAAGGAGCCCGCGCCCATGGAAAAGATCATCGGGATCCTCGACAAGGAGAAGGGTTCCTCCTTCAATCCCTTCCTCGTGGAAAACTTCCTGAAATTGATCAAACGATAGCGCCTTCCCGGGCAGTCCTCCTGTTCGTGTTCCCCTTCTTCTGTGCCCCCGTTCCGGTTGAATTGCGTAGCTCGGCTCCCGCTCTCCTTCACCCACCTATTTCCTCCGTCCACGGCTCCCAAGAAAATATCAATTGACATAACAGATGCAATAGCGATACAATGTTTTTGTTTATTTCTTTTGAACCCTTGGCGAGAAGAAATATGCAGGATATTGATCTGGAAGCAGCCCAACTGATTCGAGAGATGCGCAGGCGCCTGAACCTGAGCCAGGAGAAGCTCGCTCAGAGGCTTAAGGTCTCTTTCCCCACCATCAACCGCTGGGAGAACCGCAAGACCCAGCCGGATGCCATGGCGTGGCACATCATCGAACAGTTCCTTCTGGGCCTCGGAAAGGACTACGCAGATCTCCACGCCCGTTATTTTCCGGGCGGAGAACCCATGGCCGATCTCGTGGCAGCCAAACGCCAGGCCCGGCGCGGTCGAGGAGGCCGAAAGGCCAAGGCCGAAACCGACGCGAGTCCGCCATCCGCCAACGGAAACGGCCAGGTGCTCGATGTGAAATCCATGGAGACCATGCTCTGGAAGGCGGCGTGCTCCATACGCGGCGAGAAGGACGCCCCCAAGTTCAAGGACTACATCCTTCCGCTCATCTTCATCAAGCGGCTCTCTGACGTGTTCGAGGACGAGGTCGTCCGGCTTACGGAGACGTATGGGGACGGGGAGACCGCCCGCACCGTGATCGAAGCTGATCACAGCCTCGTCCGTTTCTATATCCCGGCCGAGGCAACATGGCCGGTTGTGAGCGGCCGCAGGAAATTCGATTGGCCTGAAGGCAAGCGCCCCAAGACCTTGGGCGAACAGCTTACGAACACGGTGCGCAGCATCGCCAGGGCCAATCCGACCCTCCAGGGCGTCATCGATATCGTGGACTACAACGAGACCCGCAACGGCGAGCGCGAGATCAGCGACGAGGCGCTGTCCAAGCTCATCGAGACCCTTTCCGATCCCCGCTACCGGCTCGGGCTCTCGGGTGTTGAGCCGGACTTCCTGGGACGTGCCTACGAGTACCTGCTCCGGAAATTCGCCGAGGGCCAGGGCCAGAGCGCGGGCGAGTTCTTCACGCCCAAGGAAGTGGGCTGGGTGATCGCCCGCATCATGCGCTGCCAGCAGGGCGAAGCGGTCTACGACCCCTGCTGCGGCAGCGGCGGGCTGCTCATCAAGTGCGAGCTGGACTTGAAAGAACGGGAGCCCAAGCTCGCCCGACCTCTGAAGCTCTTTGGCCAGGAGCTGACCGGCTCCTCTTTTGCCATCGCCCGGATGAACATGGTCCTGCACGACATGGAGGGCGAGATTGTCCGCGGGAACACCATGACCAACCCGAAGTTCACGGACGGCGCAAAGCTCAGGGGCTTCGACGTGGTGGTGACCAATCCCATGTGGAACCAGGATAACTTCGACCCATCCCAGTACGAGAATGACCCTTTCGAACGCTTCACGGATCGGGGCGGCTTCGCGCCGGGATCGAGCGCGGACTGGGCCTGGCTCCAGCATGTCGCTGCCTCCCTCAAGGATCGCGGCCGGGCAGCGGTAGTCATCGACACCGGCGCGGCGAGCCGGGGCAGCGGCAGCCAGGGAGAAAACAAGGAGAAGGCCATCCGCCGCTGGTTCGTGGCGCAGGACCTGATCGAGGCCGTGATCCTCTTGCCTGACAACCTCTTCTACAACACCACCGCGGCAGGCATCATCATCATCCTGAACCGGCACAAGCCCAAGACCCGCCGGGACAAGGTGCTCCTCATCAACGCAAGCGGCGAGTTCGAAAAAGGACGGCCCAAAAACTTCATCCCGGACCCGGCGATCCGCCGGATCGCCGAGGCATTCCACACAGGCAAGGACGTGGAGCGCTTCGTCAGGCTCGTAGCGCGGGAGGAGATCGAAAAGAACGACTTCAACCTCTCGCCCTCCCGCTACATCGAGACCGCCCAGGCCGCCGAGCACCGGGACGTGCAGACGATCCTGGATGAACTGGCAGCCCTGGAGTCGCAGGCCAAAGGGCTGGATGGGGAACTCAAGACCATCTTCGAACGACTCGGATACCGGGTCCGGAGGTAGTAGTAGGTTGGGTTGAGCGCAGCGAAACCCAACAAAATATCTGCAAGAGCGGAGCAGCAAGATGCCTGACATAGCTCCTGTGGCTCCCGAGCACATCGAACGTCGGATCTACCTTGTCCGCGGGCAGCGGGTCATGCTGGACAGAGATCTGGCTGCCATATACGAGGTTGAAACTCGAGTCTTGAATCAGGCGGTCAAACGCAATAGAGAGCGTTTCCCGTCTGACTTCATGTTTTCTCTCAAGCGGGATGAAATCATGAGGATGTCACAGATTGTGATATCCTCCCCCGGAATGCCTCTGCTCAAATTCTCCAAGAATGTGAACGTCTTCACCGAACATGGCGTCGCCATGCTGTCCAGCGTGCTCAACAGTCCCCGTGCGATTCAAGTCAACATCCAGGTCATGCGCACCTTCGCGCGCCTGCGCGGGATGCTGGCCTCTCATCGGGTCCTGGCGCAGAAACTGGCCGAACTCGAAAAGAAGTATGACGCCCAGTTCAAGGTAGTCTTCGAGGCCATCCGTCAATTGATGGCCCCACCGCCAAAACCCGCAAAGCGGATCGGGTTTGGTCGGGACGAGAGCGAAAGACACGGGTAGGTTGGGTTGAGACACGGGTAGAGGGAGTAGGTTGGGTAGAGCGCAGCGAAACCCAACACAAAGGGCTCCAGAGGTAGGTTGGGTAGAGCGCAGCGAAACCCAACACAAAGGGCTCCAGAGGTAGGTTGGGTAGAGCGCAGCGAAACCCAACACAAAGGAGATTGCTTGGAGTACCGTAGAGCAAGGATCGAGGGCGGGACGTATTTCTTCACCGTGGTGATTTACGAGCGAAAGAGGATCCTATGTACCCCTGAGAATGTGGAACTGCTGAGGCAGGTCGTTCGGGATGTCATGAGAAATCATCCTTTCAAGATCGAAGCCTTCGTCCTGCTCCCGGACCATCTGCACACGATTTGGACATTACCGGAGGACGATCACGATTTCTCCACTCGTTGGCGTCTGATCAAGAGTTCCTTCAGCAGGGGATGCAGAGATGAGTTCAAGTCCTCAAGAACCGTGTCGAGACGGAAGAAGCATGAACAGGCCATTTGGCAACGACGCTTCTGGGAACATCGGATTCGGGATGAAGAAGATTCTTCCCATCATGTTGAGTACATTCATTACAATCCTGTGAGGCACGGTCTGGCGGTAGCGCCGAAGGATTGGGAATACTCGAGTTTTCATCGTTACGTAGGTGACGGCGTCTATGACATTGAGTGGGGAGGGATTCCAGAGGTCCGGTTTGATTCGGCAATCGGGAGCGAGTAGCAATCCTGTGTTGGGTTTCGCTGCGCTCAACCCAACCTACACACTGATGCGCCGACGGAGGCATTTCGATGCGATTCGAGTGGGATCATGCCAAGGCGGTCGCGAACCAGGAGAACCACGGCATATCCTTCGATGAGGCAGTTACGGTTTTCTACGATCCGCTGGCGGCCACTTTCGCAGACCCAGACCACTCGGTCGGCGAGCACAGGTGGATTACGGTTGGCTTCTCCGCCCAGGATGTGCTTCTCGTTGTATGCCATACCGAGCGTCGTGGGACGGTGCGCATTATCAGTGCGCGTCGAGCGACCCCACGAGAAAGGAAGCGTCATGAAACCTAAGGGTCGGACAGAGACGGACGACATGCGCCCCGAATACGACTTTGACTACTCTACCGCCGTCCGCGGCAAGTTTTACCGCCGCCTGATAAAGGATGGAGCGAACGTCGTAGTTCTTGAGCCAGACGTTGCCAAGGCATTCCGCAGCTCGGCAGCCGTCAACCATGCGTTGCGTTCGCTCCTGGAGGTATCTGAGGCCACGCTGCGTCTGACAGGGCGCTCGAGCGGACGGCCGCGCAGACGTCGCGCCTCCGGCGGCAAATGATCTGCCGAAGCGCGGCCGCCGCATCGGTTCGCGTGTCGCACACGGGGGCTCAACACGGAATTTTGTGCCCAAGCACGGCAGAGGACGTGGTTGACGACCAGACGTGGGAGACCATGCACACTCAGCCGGAGCACGATCACTGACTAGGAGTGTTGGCTGTTGAAGATGAATTGGAGCTGAAAAGGCGCATGAACGAAGAACAACGAAAGGACTTGTGGGAGGAATTGCGGCTTGTTCAGGGCAGGATCGACAAGTTTGATGACATCACCTTCAAAATTAAGAGCTGGTTCATCACAATCTTTGTGGCCGTCACGGGCTACGCGGTGTCGCAGTCTAAGCCGGCATTGTTGATCTTGAATTTCCTCTTCATGGTTATCTTCTACATCTACGAGGTAACGTATCGACTACCACTAACTGCGTTTCTTCGGCGCTCTCGGGAAATTCAGGCGGCTCTGCGAGGCGAAGAGGTCGCAAACGGCTCCACGCCAGGTCCAAATGGGGATCGATATCTCTTAGATACGTCCGCGCTTGACCCGAATTCAAGGTTGCTGAAGTTCTTCCTTTCCCGTGGTGTAGATCAGAAACGCGCCGAGCGGAACGTATTGGAATGGAGGGAAACGGGTAAGCGAGCGTACACATTCCTGTTTCAGCTTCGTGCATCCCTGATCTATTTGTGTGCCCTTGCGGTTAATGTCTTTGCGTTGGTTCTGCTGACCCATCAATGAGTCGCGAGATATTCATGAAGAATCGATAGACAAAAGCTGACTGAGTATGAAAAACACAAACATGACGCACCAACCTAGACTGACCTCTGAGTCACGTTGGGAAGAAATCAGACTTGGAGCAAACGACGTTGCGAACGTCCTCATGGGCCAATCTCCATCATCCTCAACTTACAACTGTGAGGGCGAAGGGTTGCCCTTTTTCCAAGGAAAGATCGATTTCGGCCTGCGCCATCCAAGTGCAACAAAATGGTGCTCTGCGCCTCTGAAGATCGCTGAGGCCGGCGACGTTCTTGTTTCGGTGAGAGCTCCAGTAGGCGATGTAAATATTGCCGCACAGAGATGTTGCATTGGTCGTGGTCTCGCAGCAATAAGAGCGGGGAGGAAGACGACCAGTGAGTTCTTGTTCTATCGACTGATGTACGAGAAGCCCAGATTAGACAGCCTCGGTACCGGAGCGATCTTCAGGGCTATTAACAAAACGACTCTTAATGATTTCCCGATTCTTATACCTCCTCTCCCTGAGCAGCAGGCCATTGCGGTGGTACTCTCGAAGATCCAGGCGGCGATCGAGGTGCAGCAGAAGATCGTGGCGACGCTGAAGGAACTCAAGGCTGCGACCATGGGCAAACTCTTCCGCGAGGGCACCCGCGGCGAGAAGGTGTTTAACGAAAGCGAGTACGGCGAATACCCGTCACACTGGAAACAGCTCCCTCTTCACGGCTGTGCTTACGTTCAGACCGGGATAGCCAAAGGGCGAAGACTACGTGATGAGGATGTAGTCGAAAGACCGTACCTGAGGGTTGCTAATGTTCAGGACGGCTACCTTGACTTGGGTGAAATAAAGACGCTTCAGCTTCAGAGGGGTGAAATCGAGCGTTACTCCCTACGGGCCGGTGACGTCCTTCTGACGGAAGGCGGGGATTTCGACAAGCTGGGGCGAGGTTACATCTGGAGAGAGCAAATCGAGGGATGTGTCCATCAAAACCACATTTTCGCAGTGCGGACAAACAAGGCGCTCTTAGTCCCGGATTTTCTTGCCTATCTGATCCAGAGTCCATACGGTAAGGCTTATTTCCTTTCCGTAGCCCATAAGACGACCAACCTGGCATGTATCAACTCGACAAAGCTGCGAGCATTCCCTGTGATCTTGCCGGAGGTTGAAGAGCAAGAGGAGATTGCAGGTGTCCTGAAGGTCATCGATTTGAAGATCGAGGCACAGTCTCGCGTCCTCACAGGTGAACAAGCGCTCTTCTCCTCCATGCTCCACCTGCTCATGACGGGTCAGGTCCGGGTGAACCACCTGAACCTTGAGGGGGTTTCTCTGTAGAACCATGAAGAAGTGCGGAAGGAGTATGACTTTTCCAAGGGAGTCAGGGGAAAGCATTATAGGCAGTACAGGGAAGGCCATACGGTGCGCGTCCACAAGAAGGACGGGACTGTTTCTGTTCATTACTTCACCCAGGAGGAAGGCGCCGTCATGCTGGACCCGGACGTAAGAGAACGGTTCCCTGATTCCGAGTCGGTGAATCGCGCATTGCGCTCCATGATGCAAAGGGAAGGCCGAGAATGAAGGAACCTTCGGTGATGCCCGGCATTTGTCAGCGAGCCACAGGAAGGATGATGCAGGCATGCCGGCAAGTCTAGGCTCGGAGCGGGCCACGGTGCAGAATCCGCTCATCGCCTACGCGGTGGAGATCGGCTGGGCCTACCTGTCGCCGGAGGAGGCGCTCACGCTTCGCCGGGGCGAGAGCGGTACGCTGCTCTACGCCACCCTGCGGGACAAGCTCATCAGTCTCAACCCCGGAGTTGTCACCGTTTCCAACGTGGACGAGGTCACTGCCAGGATCGAGAACGTCCGAGCCAACATCGAGGGCAATGCCGAGGTCCTGGCCTGGCTGAGGGGCGAGCGGTCGGTCTATTGCGAGGCTGAAAAGCGCCGCCTCAATGTCATGCTCATCGACTTCGAGCACCCGGCGAACAACGTCTTCCAGGTGACGGAGGAGTGGCAATACACCAACGGCCAGCACCGAAACCGGGCCGACGTGATGTTCTGTTTGAACGGCATCCCCGTGGCCGTCGTCGAGACCAAGAGCGCCGCCAAGAGGGACGGCCTGGACGAGGCCGTGATCCAGATCCGGCGCTACCACCGCGAGACGCCGGAGCTCATGACCGCGCCCCAGGTGTTCGATGTAACCCAGATCCTGGATTTCTACTACGGCGTCACCTGGAACCTGGACCGCAAGAATCTCTTCAACTGGAGGGACGAGGAGAAGGGCAACTTCGAGAAAAAGGCCAAGCGCTTCTTCGCCAGGGAACGCTTCCTGAAGCTCCTGGAGGCCTGGATCGTCTTCTACAAGAAAGACGACGAGCTGCAGAAGATCGTGCTCCGCCAGCACCAGACCCGGGCCGTGGAGAAGGTGCTCGAGCGGGTGCTGGACCCTGAGAAGCGCGCCGGGCTCGTCTGGCACACCCAGGGCTCGGGCAAGACCTTCACCATGATCAAGGCCGCTGACCTCATCCTCAATCATCCTGCCTTTGAGAAGCCCACGGTCGTGATCCTCGTGGACCGGAACGAGCTGGAAGGCCAGCTCGCGGGCTGGCTCAAGAGTTACGGGATCTCCGCCGAATACGCTGCAAGCAAGCAGCATCTCCGGGACCTTCTGCGCTCCGACTACCGCGGGCTCATCGTCTCCATGATCCACAAGTTCGACCGGGCCGATGCGGATCTCTGTACGCGGCCGAACGTCTTTGTCCTGGTGGACGAGGCGCACCGCACCACGAGCGGCGACCTGGGCAACTACCTCGTTGCGGCCCTGCCCGGTGCCACGATGATCGGCTTTACCGGCACGCCCATCGACCGCATCGCTTACGGCAAGGGGACCTTCAAGGTATTCGGCCGGGACGACGAGAAGGGATACCTCGACAAGTACAGCATCGCCGAGTCCATCGAGGACGGAACCACCCTGCCTCTGCACTACACCCTGGCGCCCAACGACATCCGCGTCCCGCGCGAGCAACTTGAAAGGGAGTTCCTCGACCTGGTGGAAGCGGAGGGCGTGAGCGACATTGAGGAGCTGAACAGGATCCTGGACCGCGCCGTGAACCTGAAGACCTTTCTCAAGGCGGAAGACCGGGTGGAGAAGGTGGCGGCCTTTGTGGCCAGGCACTTCCGTGAGAACGTGGAGCCGCTGGGCTACAAGGCGTTTCTTGTGGCCGTAGACCGCGAGGCCTGCGCGCTGTACAAGAAGGCGCTGGACAAGCACCTCCCGCCCGAGTATTCCACAGTGGTCTACTCCCCTGTCCACAACGATAACGAGATGCTGGCCGCGTACCACCTGACCGAGGACGAGGAGAAGCGCGTCCGCAAGGCGTTCCTCAGGCGCGATGCGTTGCCCAAGATTCTCATGGTCACCGAGAAGCTTCTCACCGGTTTCGACGCTCCGATCCTCTATTGCATGTACCTGGACAAGCCGATGCGCGACCACACGCTCCTGCAGGCCATTGCCCGGGTCAACCGGCCTTACGAGGACGAGGGCGGTATCAAGAAGCCCTCCGGATTCGTGCTCGACTTCGTGGGCATCTTCGAGAAGCTGGAGAAGGCGCTGGCCTTTGACTCCGAGGTGGTGGCGAGTGTGATCCAGAACATCGAGGTCCTCAAGGCGCGCTTTGCCGAACTCATGGCAATCGAGGGGCGGGCGTACCTGTCACTCACCACGGGTCCGATCGACGACAAGGCGGTCGAGGCCGCCATCGCCGCCTTCGACGACAAGGAAAAGCGCCAGAAATTCTTTGCGTTTTTCAGAGAGCTGGAAATCCTGTACGAGATCATCTCGCCGGACGTGTTCCTGCGGCCCCGCCTCGAGGATTATCGCAAGCTCTCGATGCTCTACCAGATCGTCCGTAACGCCTTCGGCAAGCAGGTGCCGCTCGTCTACGACCTCATGAAGAAGACCGAGAGCATGGTCCGAGAGGCTGTGTCTGCTTACGGGCTCAGCGCGACCATGCCGCTCGTCAAGATCGACGAGAACACTGTGAAGGCCCTGCAATCCTCAGACGCACCAGGCAGCTCCAAGATCGTCAACCTGGGCCGCAGCCTCGTGGCTGCGGTCGCCGAGGAGGAGAACCGGCAGCCCTATCTCATTCCCATCGGCGAACGGACCGAGGCGATCCTGGAGATGTACGACGACCGGCAGATTACAACTCAGCAGGCGCTCGAGAAGTTGCGGGAGCTCCTCGACGAGTATGTCCAGGCCAGGAAGGAGCGGGAGAGAAGCGGCTTTGACCTGAACACCTTCACGATCTTCTGGATGCTCAAACAGGCCGGCGCCAGGGACCCCGACCAGGCCGCGCCTGTCGTGAACGCGGCCTTCGAGCGTTTTCCCAACTACCCGCACAACGTCGCGGAGCTGCGCGGGCTCAAGGCCGAGCTGTACAAGGTGCTGCTCCCACAGGTGGGCAAGGAGAAGATGGTCGCCCTGGCCGAGCGCCTGCTGAAGGTGGAGCGGAAATGAAGGCGGCAAGCACGCGGGCGGCCCTGGAAGCGAAACGGGCCTTCAAGTCCGAACTTGATCGATGGGCCGAGCGGATCAACGTGAAGCCCAGGCGGGTCCAGATCCAGCGCATGACCCGGAAATGGGCATCGTGTTCTTCTTCGGGCCGCCTGTGCTTCGCTGCCGACCTCCTTGACCAGCCCCCCGATTTCCGCGAGGCGGTCATGGTCCATGAACTCGTGCACCTCATCGTCCCCAACCACGGCAGGCTCTTCAAGAGCATGATGCGGGCCTATATGCCGGGCTGGGAGAAAACCCTTCGCAAGTACCTGTCGGAAAAGGCGCTTTGCTGAAGTTGGGACGCAGGGCAAGCAAGGCCCCCCGGAAGCGACCGGAACGCATGAGACGGTCCTCCTTCGACAGCCCACTACCCCCCGGAGATGGGGGACAGGACGGCCAGCTCGTCGCCCTCCCGGATGACCGTCTTACGCAATTCGGACAGGTCTACGCGATCCCCGTTCAGCAGGAGGGTCGCCCCCTGCCGCCTCCTGCACACGGCTCGAAAGAAGCCCTTCTCCGGCTTGCCCATCTTGTCGAGACGGTCCAGCAGCTTGTCGAGCCGGAGCCCTCTGCCCGCTTCGATCTCGATCTTCTCGTTCAACATCCCCCGAGGGGTGAGCAGATGAAGGCGTACGAAGGCGGGCACGAGATCCTCCTTTCCTCATCCGGGGGCCGAAGCCCCTGCCGAAGCAGGGCAAAATCGTTCTTGAGGATCGTGGTCCAGGTTCATTCCAGGTACCCGAAGGCGCGCAGCAGCCTGCGCGTATCTTCCTCTTCGCGCGCGAGGAGGGCCGTCCCTCCCTGCGGGCGTGAGGACCGGATGCCGTCCAGCCACTCTTTGAGTTGTTCGGCCGTGCGGGGATGCCGGTCGACGAGATTCGTCTCCTCCCCCGGATCCAGGGGGAGATGGAAGAGGGCTTCCCCGTCCGGACCCGTAACGTACTTCCACTCGTCCGAGCGAAGGCAGGCGAGCCCGAGCGGCTCGTTCTCCGCGTAGGCCACCCTCCTCGCCGGGTCGTATCGAGCCTTCTCTCCCAGGCCCGGAAGGGGAAGCGGAACCCCGGAAAAGGCATGCCCTACGCCCTCATCACCGGCGCGGGCGGTCTCGAACAGCGCGCTCGAGACCGTGGGCACGATGTCCGCCGTCCTCACCAGATCCGGAACGCGCAGTCCCTTCCAGGGGATGCGTTCGCCGAACAGGATCAGCGGGACCCGCAGGACGCCTTCCGTGAGTTGACCGTTGTGGGCCGGGGGCATGCCCCGGACGAGTCCCTCCCCGTGGTCCGACAGGACAATCAGGAGCGCGTTCTCGTAGCGTCCCTTCCGGAGGAGGAGATCCAGGATCGAACGGACGCAGCGCTGGTCCGCATACGAGATCTTGCCCTCGTAGAACTGCCAGAAAGGGTCCCGGCTGTAACGGTAGAACTCCGGGAGATCGTACTCCGGCAGATGATGGGTGTCCAGGTAGTGAAACCACAGGAAGACGGGCCCTTTCTGCCGTCCCAGCCACCCCTCGGCCGCATCGAGCACATCCTCCCAGCGGTTGCGGTTGTTTGCGCTCGTCCCGCCATTGCCACCCTCGAGGTCCGGCGCCCCCAGGGCGTATTCCTCGAAATAGAAGTCAAATCCCTTGCCGAATCCGGGCCGGGCGCCCAGGAGATCGTTCCCGGGAAAGCCCGCGCACCGGAATCCTCGCTCCGAAAGAAGGGATGCAAGGGTGGGCGCGGCCGGATCGATCCGATCGTAGGCGGTACGCAGGCCGTGGATGGGCGGATAGAGGCCTGTCATGAGACCTGCGTGTGAAACCCACGTGTTGGGGGCCTGCGTGATCGCCTGTTCGAAGAGAACGCCTCCGGAGGCCATCCGGTCCAGGGCGGGCGTCCGCACGTCCGGGCATCCGTAACAGCCCAGGAAGTCGGGCCGTACGCAGTCCAGCGTGATGAGCACCAGGTCCTGGAAGGGGAAAAGGTTCATGCCCGCAAAACCCTCAGGGGCCGGCAAAGGGCCGGACGAATCGTCTCGGGAACCATGGACGCGACCCGCCTGCCTTGCATGGCAAGGCTCGAATCGAAATAATATTATAAGTATCGCTTGTGAATCTGGCCACCCTGTGAGGCCCGCTCTCCATGGATGAGACAGGATCCCGCTCCGGCGACCCGGATGCCGGCCGCCGGAGGGCAGAGAAGTTCGAACGGCTCGAGGCCCTGCTCGCGCCCCTCCGAAAGGTGGTGCTCGCCTTCTCGGGCGGGGTGGACTCCACCTTCCTCCTTGCCGTGCTTCGCAAGGACCCGGCCCGGGAGGTGATCGCGGTCACCGCCCTGTCTGCCACCCACCCCCGCCGAGAGAGGGAGGAGGCAAGAGAGCTGGCCCGGTTCCTGTCGGCCGAGCATCACGAGATCGAGGGCGACGAGATCCGGCTGGAGGCCTTTCGAAGCAATCCCCCGGACCGCTGCTACCACTGCAAGAAGCACCTCTTCTCCAGGATCGAGGAGATCCGGAGGCAGAAAGGCTATGAAGCGGTCCTGGACGGATCCAACGCGGATGATCCGGCCGATTTCCGGCCCGGCCTGAGGGCCCTGAAGGAACTCGGGGTGCGCAGCCCCCTTCAGGAGGCAAGGCTCGGCAAGGCCGAGATCCGGGCCCTGTCCCGCGAGATGGGCCTTCGAACCTGGGACAAGCCCTCCATCGCCTGCCTGGCCTCCCGGGTTCCGTACGGCACGGAGATCACGGAGGAGGCCCTCCTGCGCATCGACCGATGCGAGGCCTTCCTGGGCGACCGGGTTCAGGGCCCGATCCGGGTCCGAGCCCACGGTGATCTGGCGCGCATCGAGTCGTCCCCTGAAGCCTTCCAGAAAATGCTCGCCCGCAGGGAGGAACTCGTCCGTTTCTTCAAGGAGCAGGGGTTCACCTATGTGACCCTGGACATGCAGGGCTACCGGACGGGAAGCATGAACGAGTCGCTGGGAAAGGCCGAACAAGGGAGGCACTGAGCCGAAGGAGATAAGGAATTGAACACAAAGGATTTCAACGCCCTCGAGTACACCAAGGAGGCATCCTTCCAGAAGGCTTCGTATCGATATGAGGGGGATGCGGAGCGGGGCTGGCGCGTGTTGCGCGAGGGCAGGGAGCACCTCACCCTTCCCAAGGGGTACCGCCTCCTGCGTTCCATCCGTTGCGGGGTGTGCTCCACCGATCTGGCCCGCCATCACCTTCCCTACCCGCTTCCCCAGATCACGGGGCACGAGGTCATCGCCGAGGACGCATCGGGAAAGACGGTGGCGGCGGAGATCAACGCCTCGCACCGCGCGACAGGCTCCCCTCTCGCGGAGACCTGCCCGTTCTGTCGAAACGGACTGCCCACTCACTGCCCGGACCGGCTCACGCTCGGCATCGACCGGCTCCCCGGAGGGTTCGCGCCCTGGATCCTCGTGCCGGAACACAACATTGTGCAGATACCGAATGCGGTCGGCCCCGGCGCGGCCGTGCTGGTCGAGCCATTTGCCGCGGCCGTCCGTGCGGCCGAAAAGATCGATCCCGCCGGTTCGAGGCGCCTCGCCGTGCTCGGCGCCGGAAGGCTCGGGCTACTCATCGTGGCGGCCCTTCGAGGCAGGCGCGAATCCCTGGGGGCCTCCTTCTCGATCGAGGCGATCGACCGGCAGAAGGAACGCCTCCGGGTCGCCGCCGCGCTCGGGGCAGACCGCGTTTGGGACGACGCCGGGTCCCTCGTGAACCGAGGCGGCGACCGGCCATCCTTCGACGTGGTCTTCGAGTCCACGGGAACACCCCAGGGGCTCGAGCTGGCGATGGCGCTCGCCTACCGGGAGGTGCACCTCAAGTCCACGACCGGCCTCGCCTCCATGGGGCTCGCGCACGCGACCGAACTCGTGGTGGACGAGGTCTGCCTCGGGCCCCTGGGAGGCGATCCGGCCGGCGCCCTTCCCGCGCCGCCGGAGGCGGAAAGCGCCGCCCTGCTCTGCGGCTCTCGCAGCCCGGCCGAGATCGCCGGGCGCATCGAGGAGGCAGGGTACCGTATCGTTCGGAGCCCCGGGGAGGCAGGCCTCCTCGCGTATGCCGAGGAGGTCCGGTCCGGGCAGGCCCGGCAGGTCTCCCTGGCGGTCGTGGAGTCGATCGAATCGGTGGACAGGCTTCTCCGGCCCTGGCCGGACCGGGAGCAGGGCATCATCCGGCCCACGGGAACCATCCTCGTGGCGGACACGGGTCAGGCAAGGGACGGGCTCCTCTCCCCCATGCTCGAGAGGGGAATCCGGATCAGCACTTCCAGGTGCGGGGACTTCCGCCGTGCCCTGCCCATTTTGCAGGCCCTGCTGGAAAGGGGGATCGACCTCGGGGCGATCGTCACGGAAACGCTCCCGGCAGCCGAATTGCCTCGCGCCTTCGAACGGGCCCGGTCTCCGGGCAACATCAAGGTCGTCGTGGAGCACTCGCAATAGATCTCGTTATCCAGCATACCGAGGGAAAAGGCGAGAACGTGAAGGAGGGGGGCAGAATCGACTATGAGATACTCGACGAAGGCCGAGGCGAAGGAATTCGCCGCTCGATGGCTGCCTGCTTGGACCGGAAACGACCCTGAGCGGCTTGTAGGCTTTTACTCCGATGATGCCTTCTATTGCGACCCGGCGATTCCGGAGGGAGTGAGAGGGAAGGAGGCGCTGCTTGCCTATTTCCGACGATTGCTGTCCCGCAATCCTGACTGGGTCTGGACCCAAATCGAGGGCATCCCGCTCGAAGACGGCTTTCTCAACAAATGGCTCGCAAGGATCCCCGTAGGCGGCCGCACCCTCGATGTGGCAGGCGTATGCTTCGTTCAGTTCGACGAGCAAGGCCTCATACGCCGCAACGAGGTCTACTTCGACCGGAGCGACCTTCTGAAGGAGATGTCAAAGGCAAGAAAGAAGGCGTGAACCGCGGACGGGGCTGTTCTCCGGAAATCCTATCAAAGCCGCGGAATACCGTGCCCCCCGAATCGCGAACGTCGGGTCAAAGCTTCACCGGTACGGGCTTGACCCGCCAGATTTCCTCTGCGTACTCGCGGATGGTTCGGTCGCTCGAGAACTTTCCCATCCTGGCCGTGTTGAGAATCGATCTTCTCGTCCACTCGCGCGGGTCACGGTAGGTGCGGCTCACCTCCTCCTGGCATCGGACATAGGAGGCATAGTCTGCCAGGACCATGTAGGGATCCCCCCCGTGCAGCAGGGCGTGCACGATAGGCAGGAACAGGCCCGGGCTTCCCATGCAGAAGAAGTTGTCCCGGATCTGGTCGAGCACGTTTCGGAGTTCCCCGTTCCCGTGGTATTCCTCCATGGGGTTGGTACCCCTCGCGCGGCGGGCCTCGACCTCGTCGGCCGTCAGGCCGAACAGGAAGATGTTCTCCGCGCCGACCTCCTCCCGGATTTCGACGTTCGCACCGTCGAGCGTGCCGATCGTCAAGGCGCCGTTGAGGGCAAACTTCATGTTCCCGGTCCCGGAGGCCTCCATGCCGGCTGTGGAGATTTGCTGGGAAAGCTCCGCGGCCGGGATGATGCGCTCGGCCAGGGATACCCCGTAGTTCTCCAGGAAGACCACCTGAAGGAGCCCGGCCGTCGCGGGATCCCTGTTGATCACCTCGCCGACGCAGTTGGCCAGATGGATGATCAGCTTGGCCAGGAAGTAGCCGGGTGCGGCCTTTCCGGCCAGGAGCACCGTCCGGGGAACAAATGCGTCGGCCCGGCCGCCCTTGAGCCGGTTGTAGAGCGTGATCACGTGAAGGATGTTCAGCAACTGCCGCTTGTACTCGTGGATGCGCTTCACCTGGCAGTCCAGCATGGCCTCCGGATCGATCGCCAGGCCCTGCCTTTCGCGCACATAGGCTGCAAGGCTCTCCTTGTTCAGGCGCTTGACCTCCCGCCACCTCTCCTGAAACGACGCGTCTTCCGCGAGGGGGATCAACTCGCGGAGCCGGTCCAGATCGGTCACCCAGCCGTCGCCGATCGCGCCGTCAATGAGGTAGGCCAGGGGCGCGTTCGCCTTCTTGAGCCACCGCCGGGGCGTGACCCCGTTCGTCTTGTTGTTGAACCGGCCGGGATAGAACTCGTGGAAGTCCCGCAGGACCTTCTCTTTCAGGATGCTCGTGTGAAGCGCCGAGACGCCGTTCACGGAGTGCGAGCCCGCGATGGCCAGATGGGCCATCCGGACGCTTCGCTCGCCCCCCTCCTCGATGAGGGACATGCGTGAAAGGCGGCCCGGGTCGTTCGGGTATCGGCGGCCCACTTCGTCGAGGAACCGCCGGTTGATCTCATAGATGATTCCCAGATGTCTCGGAAGCAGGTTTCCCAGCAGCGCGACGCCCCACTTCTCCAGGGCCTCGGGCAGGACCGTGTGATTGGTGTAGGCGAAGGTTCGCACGGTGATGTCCCAGGCCGGGTCCCACCCCAGCCCCTCCCGGTCCATCAGCAGCCGCATGAGCTCGGGGATGGCCAGGGCGGGATGCGTGTCGTTGAGCTGGATGGCCACGCGCTCGGGAAGCAGGTCCCAGTCCGCGTGCTGAGCGGAGAAACGGAGCAGGATGTCCTGAAGGGAGGCCGATACGAGGAGGTATTCCTGCTTCAGCCGCAACTCCTTGCCTCCGACGAAGTCGTCCTTGGGGTACAGCACGTTGGTGATGTTCTCGGTGAGCGCCTTGTCCTGGCACGCCCGGATGTAATCGCCGTGGTTGAAGTAATTCAGATCGAACTCTTTCGTCGACTTGGCGGCAAACAGGCGGAGGGTGTTGACCGTTCGGTTCCGGTACCCGGGTACGGGAACATCGTAGGGCAGGGCCATGACATCGTGGGTGTCCACCCAGCGATACCGTCGGCGGCCCTGCGAGTCTTCATACGGCTCGACCCTTCCGTAATATTGCACGCGGAACGTATGCTCAGGACGGGCGATCTCCCAGGGGCTGCCCAGGCGGAGCCAATCGTCCGGTTCCTCGGTCTGCTGCCCGCCCCGGAGCCGCTGAACGAACATGCCGTGGTTGTATCGGATGCCGTAACCGTAGCCGGGCAGCTCCAGGGTGGCCATGGAATCCAAGAAGCAGGCCGCCAGGCGTCCGAGGCCTCCGTTTCCGAGACCGGCCTCTTCCTCGAGGTCCCGCAGATCCTCCAGGTCGTACCCCAACTCGTACAGGGCCTCATAGAACTCGTCATAGAGATGGAGGTTGACCAGACTGTTCCCGAGCGTCCTTCCGATCAGGAACTCGAGGGACAGGTAGAACACCCGCTTGGTATCCGGTCGGTTGTAGTAGGCACGCCGGGTCGCAATCCACCGCTCGATGAGCCGGTCCCGTACCGTCATCGCCAGGGCAACGTACAGGTCCCGCTTGGTCGCAAAACCGGGCACCTTGCCCTGGGTGAATGAAACATGGTCGACAAAGGAGCCCTTGAGCGACTCCACGTCGAGGCCCGCTCTTTCGTCCCGACAGTCGGCAAGAGCGGTGTTGCCATTGCGCACGCTCATAATCTCTTTCCGATCCCTGCGATGCGATTCCCTTATCGTCCGGAGAGGCCCAGAATGGCTTCGGCATCCTCGATATCACGGTCCAAGCCGTCGCGGATCTCCGCCAGCCGCTCGATCGTTGTGCCCGCCGACGCAAGCAACGTCGGCGAGAGATCCCGGCCACGAGCCGCCAGGGAAAATCCCAGGCCGAGCTGGCAGCAGAAGATGTCGGCGCAACGAAGAATCGTGGCGAGCGTTCGGGAACCGCCGGTCAGGATTTCCGGGTTGTGATGGCAGCCCGCCCCGGCCCGGAGATCCTGCGGGAATCTCCACTTCAGGGTCAGCGCGTAACCGAAATCCTGGTGTGTCGCGCCGATGATCTCCCGTTCCAGATCGAGGAAATCCCCTTCCCCCGCCTCTGCCCTCCGGCACACCTCCGCCAGTTCGGACGGAACAGCCTGCCGTCCCACGATCAGCCCGAGGTCGTGGATGAGCCCCGCCACAAACAGCTCGTTCTCTCGCGCCGCACTTCCGGCCGAACGAGCGATCTTCTTGGCCACCAGGGCCACGGCGATGGAGTGTTCCCAAAGATCCCGCCCGTCGAAGAGGCCGGGGACGGGCCGCACCGAAAAGATCGGGCCCAGCGACGTGGTTATGGCAAGGTTCCGGATCGCCGCCTGCCCGAGGAGGAGGATGGCGCGCCGCAAGTCGGAAACACGTCCGGGAAGCCCGTAGAAGGCGGAGTTGACGAGCTTGAGAACCCTGGCGGCGAGGGCAGGGTCATGGCTCATCACCTCGTTGATCTGCTCGGCCGTTCCCCGCGGATCTTCGACCACCTCGATGATCCGGGCTGTCGTCTCCGGCAGGGTGCCGATCTCCCCGAGGGAAGCGACCGCCTCGGCAACGACGGCAAGCGAGTCTTGCGCCACGGGAAGCACCATGGATCCTACCCCCAAGGGACGAGGCCTGCAGCATTTTCCGACTCCTATTGAATCGCCTGAATGCGGGCTTCTCTTTAGCCGCGGGGTCACAGCCCCAGCAGCCGGGCCGCGTTCTCCCCCCTGATCTTCCGCTTGAACTCGGCGGAGATGTCCACCGCGTCGAGGGCATCCAGGGTCTCCCGGAACCCGAACAGGGGATTGTCCGAGGCAAAGAGCACCTTGTGCTCCGCGTCGAACTTGGAATAGGCGTCCCAGGGGAAATGGTTGTAGAGTTTGGGGAAGGCCGAGATGTCCACGTAGACGTTCGGGTGACGGATGACCAGAGACCAGGCCTCCCACTGCCACGGAAACCCGCAGTGCCCGAGAACGATCTTCAGGTCCGGAAACCTGTGGGCCACCGGCTCGACGAGCATGGGGGCCCCCCACCGGGCGTCCGAGTCCGGGTGGGAGCGCTGATGGGCGCAGTGCGTCCATACGACGATGTTCAGGCCGAGGGCGGCCTCCCACAGGGGGTCGTGCCTCGGGTCCGAGATGTCGAAATGCTGGACCGGCGGCACGAGCTTGAGGCCCCGGCAGCCAAGGGTTTCCACCGCATTGACAAGGCGATCCACCGCCCTCCTGCCCAGGGAAGGATCCACGCTGACGAAGGGGATGAACCTGTCCGGGTACAGGGCAGTCAGGGCGGGAAGGTCCTCGTCCGTCACCATCTGAACCCCGTAGCGGGTGGTCAGATCCATCCCGACGATGCAGGCCTTGTCCACCCCGGCGGCATCCATCTCGCGGACGAGATCGTGGACGCTTCGGCGCGTGAACAGCTCGGTGAGCATCGCCCCGGCAAACTCGGCACGGGCGGGGTCCGCGGCCCTGCTCATCTGCCGACGGATCGCCTCCTCCAGGCTCGGCGTCACGGTTGCTTCCCTGCAAAAAGGGTGAACATGAACGTCAACGATCATGGCAGCCTCCTTTCGGGCCGTATGGATGCCTTCCCGGCTTTCCGCGAAGCGCCCGGAATGGGCGCGAATCCCTGGCAAGAGATATACGAGTAATACCGGCCCGTAGTCAAAGAAAAGGAGGCCTGGATGGATATGGACGGTGTCGATCCGCGGTAGGGTCGCTCCCTTCGTGGCGGCGGACTGGATGAGGGATCCCGACGAACACATGCAGCTCGACGATCGCGCTTTTGCAGCGGCAGAGTAAGCTTTCATGAGGCCGTGCAAGAGCCATGATGAGGAAGTCTACAGGTCCATAGGGTCGGGAGAGGTGGTTGCCCGGACGCAATTGTCACCGGTCACAGTCGCCATGCCAGGCGATACCCCCAAGCGTATCCCCTGGCAAGGCGACCCGGGGCAACAGCTAGAGTGTCCCGGGGTCAGGACCTGAGACGAATCCGTAGGGCCACCGGATGGATGCCCCGTAGTTCATGAAGCACCTGTATCCGTTTGGCTCGAGCACGTTCTCGATCACGGCCTGGGCGCGTGGCCCGGTCTCGCACATGACGATGTAGCACTGCTCGAGGGGCAGTTCATCGAGCCGGCCCGCTATCTGGGACGACGGATAGTTCTCGGCCGTGGGGATGTGCCAGGAAACGTACGCGTCGGGCGGCCGGACATCAATCAGACGAATGTTTGGGTCCGGATTCTGTACCAGCTCAAGCAGATTCTCCGGCGGCAGGTAATAGAGCAAGGGTGCCCCATCCGGTCCGATGTATCCTTCGTTGCAGCCCATCACGAAACCGCTCAGCAGAACGGCAACCGCAAGGCTCAGAAGCCTTCTCTTGTTTCTTTCCTGATTGGTTGCTCTCATGTTTCTCTCCTCGCATCGATCAAGGGTTCGGTTCAGGATTACGCTCATGTCTCTTGTTCCCGCAGAACATGGAAACATTGATAAAGTGGACTGTCCCTTTTTCTTCCCAGTTTCTGTCGATATTCCCTTCTAACATCTTCCTGATGATTGGATTGCTTTCCGTTCCGCTATGATTTGGGGGCACATCGGCAGGGGAACAATAGCCTCAACCTACCATTCACCTTCTGCCGTTCATCCGTCTTTCAAATCCGTAGCTGTTTCGATATACTGATAGACCCCGTCGGTTTGCGTTCCGCAGTCGATTCTTCACAGATAACGGAGGAGGTTGCCTGGTATGCAGGTCTTTGGCCCGAACGAGCTGGTAGAGGATGTCCTGAAGAGGGAATTCTGCATCGGGTGCGGGGCTTGCGTGAACCTGTGCCCTTACTTCAAGAGCTATCGCGGCAAGACCGCCATACTCTTCCCGTGCACCCTTTCCCAGGGTCAGTGCTTCGCTTACTGTCCAAAGGCCGAATTCGATTTCGACGCGGTCTCTTCGGCCCTCAAGGGTCATCCTTATGAGGGAAACCCCCTGGGAAGCTTTGAGAGGATCCTGGCTGCCAGGGCCGGGGACAGGATGAAGCCCGGGCCGTTTCAGGCGGGCGGAACGGTAAGCGCCCTGGCGTCATTCGCCCTGCGGGCCGGCCGGATCGATGCCGCCGTCCTTACGGACCGGGAGGGCCTGGTCCCTGCACCACGCCTTGTTACAGATCCCGAGGAGGTTCTCAAGTGCGCCTCCTCCAAATTCACGGCCGCCCCTACCCTCGCCGCTCTGAACCAGGGCCGGCGCGACGGTTACAGCCGCATGGGGGTCGTGGGAACCCCCTGTCAGGTCATGGCCGTATCCCAGATGCGCCTCAATCCTTTGAAAAAGGAGGGATTCCGGGATGCGGTGGGCCTCGTGATCGGGCTGTTCTGCACATGGGCCGTGGACACCCGCAAGCTCTCCGAACTCCTTTCCGGACGGATCGACGCGAGCGGGATCCGCAAGATGGACATGCCCCCGCCTCCGGCCGAGATCATGGTGATCGACACGGGCCGGGGCAAGGTCGAGATTCCTCTCTCCGAGATCCGGCCCCTGGTCCCGGCCGGATGCCAGATCTGCCCGGACATGACCTCCGAATGGGCGGATATCTCGGTAGGCGTCATGGAGGGCATGCCGGAGTGGAACACCCTCATCATCCGCTCCGCAAGGGGCCGCCAGCTCGTGGAGGAAGCATGCAAGGAGGGCCTGCTGGTCACCCAAGAGATGCCGGAAACGAACCTGGAACACCTTCGAACGGCCTCCCTGAACAAGAAGAAGAGAGCACTGGCATTGGCCCGCGACCGGCGGGTGCTCAACACGAACGACGGAAGCCGATCCGCCCTGAGGATCCAGGACAACATTCTGCAAAAGATCCTTGACTAGAGCCTGCCCCCACAGGCTTATATCAAGAGGCGAAGGATAGGAGGCAACATGTCACATCTTGTCGACGGAGAACCGGGATCCAGGCATCTGATGATGGGCAACGAGGCGATCGCCCGGGGGGCCCTTGAGGCCGGGGTCAGCGTTGCGGCCGGATACCCGGGCACCCCCTCTTCCGAGATCATTGAGAATCTGGCCAGGGCCGCGGAGGCCAGGAACCTCTACGTGGAATGGTCGACCAACGAGAAGATCGCCTTGGAGGTGGCTGCGGCCGCCTCGTTTGCGGGCTTGCGGGGCCTGGCCGTGATGAAACAGAACGGCGTGAACGTGGCCTCGGACTTCCTTTTGCACCTCGCGGGATCGGGCACGCGGGGCGGCCTGGTTCTCATCCCGTGCGATGATCCCGGGGCCTTGTCCAGCATCAACGAGGGGGAATCCCGACACTTCGCGCGGCTCGTGGAGATCCCGCTCGTCGAGCCCGGCGACTTCCAGGAGGCCAAGGACATGGTCAAGTGGGCCTTCGAGCTTTCCGAGGAGCTCCAGTCGCTCGTGATGCTCCGAAGCGTGACCCGCCTTTCCCACGCGAGCGGCGACGTGATTCTGGGCGAGCTTCCCGAGGGAAAGCCGGAGGCGGCCTTCAAATGCAACGGGTTCATCCTGGATCCGAACGAGGGCGCGGTCATCAGCGCGCCGGTCGACTACAAGCACGGACAGCAGCACGCGAAGCTCAGGAAGGCCGAGGCCCTCTTCGAGACATCTCCCTTCAACACCTACACCGGACCCGAGAGGCCCGAGCTTCTCCTGATCACGAGTTCTGCCTGCAACCTGTACAGCAAGGAGGCGATCCGGCTCCTCGGCGTTGAGGACAGGGTGGGTCTTCTCAAGCTCGGCACCACATGGCCCATTCCCCCGAAGCGGGTGGGCAAGCATCTCGGCCTGGCGGAAAAGATTCTGATCGTGGAGGAGGTGGTCTGCTTCCTGGAGGATCAGGTCAAGATCCTCGCGGCCGAGCTGGGCCCGCAGATCGGCACGAAGATCTTTTTCGGAAAGCGCGACGGCAGCCTGCCCATGGTGGGCGAGCTGAACCCGGACCATGTGGCTTCGGCCCTGGCAAAGATCCTCGGCATCGAAAGAGAAACCTTGCCGGAAGACTACACCCGGCGCACCCAGCAGGCGGGTTTCTTCGGCGCGCCGAACCGGGAACTGACCTTCTGCCCCGGATGCCCCCACCGCGCCTCCTTCTGGTCGATCCACAATGTGCTGGAGATGGACAACCGCCAGGGATTCGTCTGCGGGGACATCGGATGCTACACCATGGCCGTGCTTCCTGCGGGCTTCAGCACCCTGAAGACGGTGCATGCCATGGGCTCCGGAACCGGCGTTGCCAGCGGCTTCGGCAAGCTCGCTCCGTTCGGCCTGAATCAGCCGGTCCTCTCGGTCTGCGGGGATTCGACCTTCTTTCATTCGGCCATCCCGGCCCTGATCAACGCGGTGCACCACAGATCGGACATTACCATGGTGCTCCTGGACAACAGCGGCACCGGCATGACCGGATTCCAGCCCCATCCCGGGCTTACCACGGACGCCCTGGGGTCGGAGGCGCCGGCCATCGACCCGGCAGCGGTCTGCCGGGCCATCGGCGCACGCGTGGAGATCGCCGACCCCTTCGACATCGAAGCCACGCAGAGAACCCTCCTCAACCTCCTGCAGGACAAGAAGGGGGTCAAGGTCCTGGTTTTGAGGCAGATCTGCGCCCTGAGCCCGGAGAAGAAAGGGAAGAAGCTCTACCAGATGACGCTGAACCAAGAGGTCTGCGTAGGCGAGAACTGCGGATGCAACCGGTTGTGCACGCGCATCTTCCGGTGCCCCGGTCTCGTCTGGGACAATGAGAAAAAGGCCGCAAGGCTCGACGAGGTGATCTGCACGGGCTGCGGCGTGTGCGCGTCCATCTGCCCCTCCGGGGCGATCCAGAGAAAGGAGGCTGCCTGAGAGCCATGGGAAACGGAACACTCACAAGCGATCCGTACAATCTGATCATCGCCGGTGTGGGCGGGCAGGGCAACGTGCTCGCCTCCCGGGTGCTGGGAGGCATGCTCACCGGAAAGGGATTTCGCGTGACCATCGGGGACACCTTCGGGGCCTCCCAGCGGGGAGGCTCGGTCATGAGCCACATCCGGATCTCCGCCGATTCGAACTGGTCCCCCCAGATCCCCAAGGGCAGGGCCCACATGATCATCGCGCTCGAGCCGGCCGAGGCGGTTCGGGTGCTGGGCGGGTACGGAAACCCCAAGGTCCAGGTCCTCTGCAACACCCGCCCGATTCACCCGGTCGGCGTCATCTGCGGAGAACTCGCCTACCCCTCGCTGGAGGACATCGAAACGTGGGTCCTCGAACTCTCCGCAAGGGCCTGGTTCCTGGACGCGACGAACGCGGCCATGAAACTGGGCAACCCGATCTTCGGCAACATCATGATGATCGGCGCCCTCGGCGGAACGGGGGCCCTGCCGATCGACCGCGGAGACTTCGAGGCGGCCATCTCCCGGGACATGTCGCCGGACAAGGTGAAGATGAACCTCACCGCCTACGATATGGGCGCGGAGATGGTCAAGAGGCAGCAGGCTGTCTGAACGGAGGAAAGGAGACCGCAATGGCCGTTCAAGTGGTGCCCGTGGAGAAGATGAAGGAGCGCATCGGCCAGGAACTCGGCGTGACCGACTGGTTTCAGATGGACCAGGACCGAATCAACAAGTTCGCCGACTGCACCAACGATCATCAGTGGATCCATGTGGATGAGGAAAAGGCGGCCCGAGGCCCCTTCGGTCAGACCATCGCCCACGGGTATTTGACGATCTCCCTCCTGCCCTATTTCTCCGCCGACCACGCCCTGCTCCCGGAAGGCACGATGATGGCGATCAACTACGGGATGAACAAGCTCCGGCTCGTGAACCCCGTGAAGTCGAACGCCAGGATCCGGGACCGAATCGTTCTCACCAACGTGGAAGAGAAAAAGGGGGGCAGGATCCTGGTGACCACCACGCACACGATCGAGATCGAGGGCGAGGAAAAGCCGGCCATGATCGCCGAGGTGCTCAGCATGTTCTTCACGCAATGAGGATCGCTGTCCTGTGCCCGCCCCGGCCTTTTGGGGGCCGGTTTCGCCGTTCTGCTTCACCATAAGAGATCATGCCCGTGTCGATTTCGCGCCCGGCATCCCGATTTGCCGCCCTTCTGACGATCCTTCTGACCGCCTGCCTTCCCTGCCGGGGCCGGGCCGAGGAAACCAGCAGCCCGTCGGACGGCATCCGCTCGATGCGGTACGAAGAGGGCCTGGTAAGCCTGGAGGCCGAGGACGCCAAGCTGGACAAGGTCCTCGCCGAGCTTTCCAGGATGACCCAGGTCAGGATCGTCGCCGACGGGCCCGTCGAGGGCCGCATCACCCAGTACCTGAACCGCGTGCCCCTGGACAAGGCCTTACGGAAGATCCTGCGAGGCAAGGACATGAGCCTCCTTTACACGGCAAGGGCCGGGGCCTCGCCCGGGCAGCACGCGCTCACCGAGGTCAGGCTCTACGTGGCGGTGGAGGGGACCGGGGGGGCCGGCTCTTACCCTCACGACGGGTACCAGGGCCGGCCGATGCAGGGGTCCCCGCCCGACCCACGTTACGGAGGGAGGCCGACAAGAAGGGCCGCCGATCCCATTCATCCCGGCGACATCGCCCCCCGCCGCAGGGGCCCCGGGCCCCTGCCGCCGGAGAGCATGCTTTCGAGCCCCCCGGATGTGTCATACCACCTGAAAATGCCGCGACTCCCGTACTGCCGATCCACGATTGAACAAGCCTTCGACAGGCAGAGCTTTCCGGCAAATAACCTTGAAAATCCTCACTTGACATGAGGATTTTCAAGCATCCCCCCCGACCGCCTGGAAAGAACAAGAGGGCCATACCCCTGGAAAAGGATACGGCCCCGTACAGGATGGAAGTCCGGCAGTAGAGTTCTCTCACCTACTCCCAAATGATGCGAATGGTCCAAAAAGAACCGGTCGCCTCGCCGAACACGGAATTGCTTGTTGCGATGCCGCCGGCAATGCCCTGCTCCGGATCAGGTGCAAGAACCATATTGCAGGTCCCGGTCTGGGAGGCCGGCGTCGGTAGCCCGACAATCGGAAGTTCGCATTCGCCCCAGCCCTCGAAGGTCAGGCCCGAAACCTCGCTGTCTCCGTAAAGCGCCATCGTCGGACCACTTGGCGTTATCACGATGAAGGCACAGGCCGCAGCCTTTCCGACCTTTCGAATGAACTCCTTGACTACCAGTCCGTCCTTGGCACGGGTCTGCAGAGCCCAGAACTCCGCATTGAGCGGAATCGTCTGAAAAACCAACCCGGGGATGGGAACCTCCAGGGCCTTGTCCGCGCACAGGGCCACAAGCTCGGGCGGGGCGTCTCCCACATCCCTGGATCGGACCTGGAAAATCGACTGCTCCTTCTCCTGCGCCATGGCAGGGAAGGAGATTGCCGCCAAGGCAAAAATCACCGTCACGCAGATCAGTCTCTTCATGGGTACCCTCCTTTGGCAGTGGCCCGCCACGCAATGGGTTGAGGGGAAAACATGGGTTTGAAAATTCGTAACAAACGGGTGCCCGCCGAGTCAAGCTAATTCTTTTGCTTGGACAAAAGAAATTATAGGGGGGTGGTGAAACTCACGACCGCCGCCTGCCGTGCCTCACACACGCCGTTGTCCGCCACGGCGCGGTACCAGTAGGTCGTGCCGGGTTTCAAACCGCCGATCGCCGCGGAGAACTCGCCGGGGGCACCCAGCGCCTGCGGAGGGGTGCTCTGGTCCAGATGATCCGGGCTGGAATCCCCATACTCGAACCAGACCGAGGCGGACGGACTTCCGGCCAGGTCCGAAAGCGCTCCCTGCAGGGTCGCCGCATCCGGCCCGACGCCTGCGGCCCATCGCGTTTCGACAACCGGTTCGCCCGGCGTGACCTCCAAGATCAAACCCCTCTGCGTGTCCGCGTCATTCGCGGCGACCGCGCGGAAGTGGTATTTCGTGCAGCTCGACAGGCCGGTCACGGTCGCGCTGAAGCCTCCGGCCCCGAAAAGCGTCTGCCGGCCGGCCTCCATGTCCAGAGAGGCCCAATTCGTTCCGTACTCAAACCGCACATCCACCGATGCGGCCCCGCCCGTGTGCAGCAGCTCGCCGTTCAGATCCGCCGAGTTCGCATTTCGGTCGGACGCGGGAAGGGTGCCGACCTTGGGCCCTCCCGGGATAAAGGCAAGGTCCTCCCCCGCGCTCGTGATCGCTCCGGTTCCGGCGTCTTCCACATAGGCCCGGTAATGATACACCGTGAAGCGATCCAGGCCTTGGAGGCCCACGGAGAATCGATTGATCGCCTCGTACCGGTCCGCCCAGACAAGATTCGCATAGTCCTGCCAGTGGACATGCCGTTCCGTATCCCAGACGAACCCCTCCTTCCAGTTCTCGAGATTCTCCGGCAGGATGAGCCGTCCCCATAGGGCCGCGGCCGTGCCATTCTCGTCCGCATGATCCCAACCCAAGGTGTCGACCTTCTTCGGCTCCCCGCAACCGAGAACCGACGAGACCGCCATCAAGGCGGCGGCAACGAGCATGAGCGGATGGCTTCTCTTCGCGTCCATTTCCGTTTCCCCCTTCCACGGATTTCCCTCTTCGGAGGCCTTGCGTCCCCCCCGGCATGAATCATGAATCCAACCGGCACTATCGTAAACAGCCCGGGGGCTTTATGTCAAAGAGAAAATTGTTAAATTTCTGTGATAACAAGGGCGGTCACGGAGCCCCCGCGGGTCCTCTCGGAGAGGGCGGGCGCGAGGCCGAAAGGACGAGGGCCGCCCCTGCAATATCCAGCAGGACAAAGGCGGCGTAGGCCGCGTCGTACGACCCGGTCCTGTCGAAGCTCTGTCCCATGAGCATGTATCCCCCGACCTGCAGGATGACGAAGAGGCTCATGAACCGGGAGACCGAGGCGAAGGACTCCCGGCCGTAGAGGTCCGCCACCAGGATCGGCAGGGTCGACATGATGCCCCCCATGGCGAAGCCGAAGAGCAGGATGAAAGCCCCGAGGGCAAGCAGGGTGCCCGGAACCAGGGCCAGGCACAGGCCGATCCCGTTCATGGCCATCAGCAGGGCCACCACCCGCCTCGGCTCGTAGCGGTCGCAGAGCATTCCCCAGGCCGCCTTGCCGATCGTGGCGATGAAGGCCGTCAAAGAGACGAGGGCCATCGCCGTCCCCCGGTCGTAGCCGATGTCCGTAAAGCGCGGCCCGAGCTGGAACATCACGCCCACGGTTCCCATCATCACCAGGCCGTAAGCGAAGCCGGCCATCCAGAAGGCGCGGGTTCGAAACAGATCGGCCGGCCTCCAGGACGCGGGCGGGGCCGCCCCCTCGGGCAGGAGAAAGGTCTGGCTCGTAACGCTCGCCGCCGGCTGGAGATCCCTGGCCTTCCACTCCTCGCCGCGCGCCCGGTCCCCGGGATGGAGTCCGTCCGGAAGCAGGCCCCAGTCTTCCGGCCAATCCCGCACCACGAGCCAGATCACCGGAACCAGCGCCCACGTCATGAGGCCCGTCCGCAGAAAGAGGCTGGGCAGGTCGGTCGCATCCAACGTGCGCATGGCCAGCACCGGGAGGACCGCCCCGGAGAGAGAAATGCCGGCGGTTGCGAGCCCCAGCGCCTTTCCCCGCTTCTCCACGAACCAGTTCGACACGGCCGTGTTGGACACGATCCCGCTCATGGCCGAGTTTCCCAGGTAGAGGAGAACGCAGAGAAGGTAAAAGTGGCGGATCTCTCTGGCCAGGCCCAGGCTCGCAAAGGCGACCCCGGAAACGATCGCTCCCAGAAACATGAGGATGCGCGGTCCGACGCGCGTCACGATGGTTCCGTACAGTAGCGCGCTCAGGATGCCCACGGCCAGCCCGATGGAAGGAGCGGCGTTCACCTGCGTGCGGGTCCAGCCCCTTTCGTCGCACAGGGGGGTCATCAGCGCATTGAAGATATAGAACCCGGTGCCCGTGGCCATGAAATTGGCCAGGAAGGCCGCCCCGACGATGTACCAGCCGTAGAACACGCTCTCCCTGCCGCTTTTCCCGCGAAGAGACAACAAGGGAGTTCCTTCGCCCGGAGACCACCGTTTCATACCGCGGGATGCCCCGCCTCCGCGGCCCGGCCGGCCCGGATGAAGTCGGGTTTGAGGAACTCCGGATCGCTCCAGTCGTAGAACCCCTTGCCGGATTTCATCCCCAACTCCCCCCGTTCCACCATCTTCCGAAGCGCCTCCGGAGGCTTGTCCGCAGGGTCTTTGCTGTCGAGGTAGTAGGACGTTTCGATGTCGTAGACCACATCGAGCCCGACGAAATCCATCATGCCGAAGGGCCCTATGATCATGCCGGACCAGATCATCCAGGCCCTGTCGATATCCTTGAAGTCTGCGTAACCCTCCGCCCACGACCGCAGGCATTCCCGCTTCACGGACCTCCATATCCGATTGAACACGAACCCCATGCACTCCCTTTTCACCACAAGGGGCATGCAGCCGATGCCCTCGATCCACTCCCTTGCGCGCGTCAGCGTCTCGCCGCTTGTATAGGTCCCTCCCATCAGGTCGACCATCGGGGTGATTCCGGTCCATCGACCGTAGAAGTGCAGGTTGACCACCTTGTCCCGCCGCCCGAGAGCGTCCTCGATCTTCGATACCGCAATCGAGGAACTGTTCGTGCCGAGGATCGCGCCTTCCGGAGCGACCCGGTCGAGTTCGGCAAACACCTTTCTCTTGAGGTTCAGATCCTCGGGAACCGCCTCGATGACCAGGTCCGTTTTCGATACGGCATCCTCGAGATCCTCATGGAAGGTGACTCGCTCCAAAACCTCCTTCGGATCCTCCTTGCAGAGGCCCTCTCCGCAGGCCGCCTGAATCTCGGCCGCTATGAGTTCTCGAGCCTTTTCCAGGACCTCCCTCGAGACGTCGTACACGCGCACGGAAAACCGGAACAGGGCTGCCCGCGCGCCGATCTTCACGCCCATCTTTCCGGCGCCGATCAGGCTGACGGTCTTGATCGCTTCCACGATGGGATCCTCCTGTACGGCTTTGTTGAACCGGGTGAGGGAAAGATAGACGAGCTTCCCTGTACGGGTCAAGGGCACGCCTCCTGCATTCGTCTTTCTTTACAATCACCGGGTGAAGTGCTACTAAGCTGAGAGCATGAACTTGCCGTTTCCTGTTCCCGACGGGATCTATCGGGCGACCGTTGCGGTGATCGACCTGGATGCCGTCGCCGATAACCTCCGCTCCCTTCGAAGCCTGCTTCCCCGTTCCGTCGCCGTGTGCGCGATCGTAAAGGCGGACGCTTACGGACACGGCGCGGTCCCGGTCAGCAGGGAACTCGAGGCAGGCGGCGTCGAGGCCTTCGGCGTGGCCACCGTGGAAGAGGGGCTGGAGCTGCGCAGGGCCGGAGTCGGGCGACCCATTCTTGTCCTGGGGATCGGCCTCTCCGGAATCGAGGCTGCCCAAGAGCACGGGCTCTCGCCGGTCATCTACTCGGCCGCCGCGGCAGAGCGGATTTCCGAGGCCGCCCGCCGCATGGGCAAGCCCCTGTCGGTCCACCTGAAGATTGATACCGGCATGGGGCGGCTCGGGGTGCTGGGGGACGAGTGGGAGGCCGTTCTCAAGGACCTGCAGGAGAATCCATGGATCCAGGTCAAGGGGCTCGCAACCCACTTCTCGTCCGCCGAGTCCGACCCGGCGTTCTCCCGGACCCAGCTCGATCGTTTCCGCAAGGCGGTCGATCAGGCGGAAGGCCTGTGCAAAGACCGCTTGAGACAAGTCCACATCGCCAACAGCGCCGGACTCCTCAACCACCCGGAAAGCGTGTTCACCATGGTCCGGCCCGGCCTGCTGCTCTACGGCGCCTACCCGGAGCCGGGGCTGCGGAAAAAGATCCGGGTGAGGCCCGCCATGACATTCAAGACGCGCGTTCTGTCCGTGAAGAGCCTGCCGGCCGGAAGCCCGGTGAGCTACGGCGGGACGTTCCGAACGGAGCGCGCCTCCCGGATCGCAACCCTTCCCGTGGGGTACGCGGACGGCTATCGAAGAGACCTTTCCAACCGAGGCTGGGTGCTCCTCCGCGGAAGGAAGGCGCCCGTCGTGGGCACCGTGACCATGGACCTGACCATGATCGACGTGACCGACATCCCGGAGGCCTCCGAGGGGGACGAGGTCATCCTGTTCGGACCTGCGGAGGGGGCCTGCCTGCCCGTGGAGGAGTTGGCCGAGCGGATCGGGACGATCTCGTACGAGCTTCTCTGCGCGGTCGGCAGGCGGGTTCCCCGCATCTACACCCGAGGCGGAAAGATCGTGGATGCCTCATGAAAGAATCTTTACGGGCCCTTCCCCTCCTTGCGTTGTTTCTGTTCCTGGCCGGGGGTCCGATGCTCCAGGGGTGCGCGGCCACCCGGGAGAGGACCGAGATCGGCCCCTTCTATTACCGGCGCGATCTCCCCCGCCCGCAGGCGACCGAGTCGGCGGTCCTCTGGCCGTTTTTCCAGAAGTACGAGAGCCCGAGGATCAGCCAGATCGCTTTCCGCCCCCTGGTGAACGTCCGGACCGAAGAAACCGGAACGGACCTGCGCGGCAACATGCGCGAGGTCCAGGCCCTGTGGCCTCTCTTTCTCTATCGCCGGACCGAGGGGCCCAAACGCCTGAGGATCCGGCTGCTGCCGGTGTTCTTCCATGAGCGGTTCGAGCATCCCGGCGGGCCCGAAGAAGTCGATACCCACCTGTTTCCTTTCCTCCTGAGCGGCCGCTCCGAAACCGGAGAAGGCTACTTTGCCCTATTCCCCCTGTGGGGAACGCTCCGCGGGTTTTTTACCAAGGACCGCATACGCTTCCGCCTCTTTCCCCTTTACGCGGACACGCAGGAGGGGGAGAATCGCTCGGTCCACGTTCTCTGGCCTTTCTTCCGGCTGAGCAAGGGGGGAGGCAAGTCCTCGTTTCGCCTCTTCCCCATATACGGGTGGAAGAAGAAAGAGGGCTGGTACGACCAGATGTTCATTCTCTGGCCTTTCTTCTCCCGCATCGACTATCGCATCCATACCGACAAGCCCGTGCACGCATGGTTTCTTCTGCCCTTCTACGGTAGGCAACAGACCCCCTTCGGCGGGATTCAATATTTCTTGTACCCCTTCTTCAGCTACCATCGAAACGAGAGGCCCGGGAACCGCTTCCGGGAGTGGAATGTTCCCTGGCCCTTCGTCCGCTTCACGCGCGGGGACCGGGAATGGAGGAATGCCTTCTGGCCGTTCTGGGGAAAATGGACGAAACCGGATTATGAGGGTACCTTTTTCCTTTTCCCCGTAGGCCGAAAACTGATCTACGGGAGCGCCGAGCGGCGGACGAACCGGCTATACGTTCTTCCTCTCTACTGGTCCTGGAAGGTGACAGAGGAGGGGGAATTCGCCCGGGGGCGCATCAAGGGCTGGCCCTTCTTCGATTACTCGGTGTACGGCAAAGAGGCCACGCAGTTTCGCCTCCTCTCGCCCCTTTGGTTCTGGCGGCCGGAGGGCGGCTTCGAGACGAACTACTCCGATTTCTGGAAGCTGGTTCAAACAAGGCGTTGGCAGGACGGGCTCCAAGAGCGGAAGATTCTGTGGTATCGTTGGTATTCGATCCCTCCGGGCGGAAGGGAAGACCTCGTGGAGACGGGCGAATCCCTGGAGGAGCCGCGGGAGTCGCCGGAGGAGCCCGGCTTCACGGACGCATGGGGCGAGCAGGGTCCGACAGGAGGCATCCTCCGCGATGGGCCCTTCGCTCCGCCAGGCAGCAGGCCCGGCTTGCGGTGAGAACCCGAGATGCAACCCGTCCCCCGGACATGGAAGCCCGGCTTGTACCACGCTTGAGGGATTCATCGTGGACCCCGTAACTCGATTCGGCCGATGGCTGTTCACGGAGGTGGAAGATCTGGGCCGCCTCATCGTCGTTCTGCTGGCGACCCTGTACTGGTTCCTGCGGCCTCCCTACCGGATCCGCGAGACCTTCAGGCAGATGGAAAATGTGGGGGTCAAATCCTTCTTCGTCATCTCGCTGACCGGAACCTTCACCGGAATGGTTCTCGCCCTGCAGACCTTCTTCGCCTTCGCAACCTTCAACGCGGAAAGCCTCGTCGGGGCCACGGTGGCCTTGAGCATGACCCGGGAGCTGGGCCCCGTGCTCAGCGCGCTCATGGTGACCGCCCGGGCCGGCTCCGCCATGGCGGCGCAGATCGGCACCATGCGGGTCACCGAACAGATCGACGCCCTTCAGACCATGGCGGTGGACCCGATCGAGTATCTGTTCGTGCCGCGCATCACGGCCGCCCTCATCATGGTTCCGGTTTTGACCGTTTACTTCAACTTTCTAGGTATCCTGGGGGGCTATTTCGTGGGAGTGAGCTATCTCGGAATCCCTCCGGGGCCCTTCATCAACTCGATCGTGAACCTAACCGACTACGACGACCTGACGAACGGATTGATAAAGTCCTGCTTTTTCGGTTTAATACTTTCTTTCATCAGCTGCTATAAGGGCTACACGGCCGGCGAGGGGGCGGAAGGCGTCGGGCAGGCCACCATGCGTGCGGTCGTGCTCTCCGCCGTGCTCATCCTGGTGAGCGACTACTTCCTGACAGACTGGCTTTTTTGATCGACGGACCGCCCCGGCAACCCCGGTCGTTCTCTCAGGGCGGGGCGGCGATCGGTCCTGGCGGGGATTCGGCGTGATTCAGGTCGTGGACATTCACAAGCGGTTTGGGGAACAGAAGGTCCTCGACGGCATCACCCTTCACGTTCCGCGCGGCGAGATCCTGGTGATCATCGGCGGCAGCGGCACGGGGAAGACCGTTTTGCTCAAACACCTGATCGGACTCCTGAGGCCGGACAGGGGGCACATCTTCGTGGAAGGCGTCGACATCTGCCACCTTCGAAGCTGGGAACTGAAAGAAACGAGGAAGAAGTTCGGCATGCTCTTTCAGGGAGCCGCCCTGTTCGATTCCATGACCGTGGGGGAAAACGTGGCGTTCCCGCTGCGGGAACACACCCGTCTGAAGGATAAGCAGATCGTGGCCCGGGTGAGAAGCCGGCTGGCCGAGGTGGGGCTTCACGGGATCGAGGACAAGTACCCTTCCGAATTGAGCGGCGGGATGCGCAAGCGGGTCGGCCTGGCCCGGGCCATCGCCCTGGAGCCGGAAATCGTCCTGTTCGACGAGCCGACCACGGGCCTGGACCCGATCATGAGCGATGTGATCAACGGGTTGATCCTCAACACCCAACGGAAGCTTGGAATCACCTTCTTCATCATCAGCCACGACGTGAAGGGGGCCTTGAAGGTCGCCCATCGGATCGCGATGCTTTACGAGGGAAGGATCATCGAGGAAGGGACGCCGGAGGAGATCCTTTCGAGCCAGAACCCCATTCTGCGGCAGTTCCTTTCAGGAAGCTCCGAGGGGCCCATACGAGCCGGCTGAGCCCGGAAGGGGCGAACCCGGGGTAAGAGAAGGGGGGAAAGGGCGTGCGAAAGTATACCACCGAATTCTGGGTCGGGCTCTTCACCCTCCTGTCGCTCCTGACCGCCCTATACATGGTCTATCGTACGGGCGATCTCCGCCTCGAGCGTCAGCCGGGCTACAAGGTCGTCGTGGACTTCGCGGATGTGGCGGGCCTGGAGGTCGGCGACGTCGTTCGAGTGGCCGGGGTGGAGATGGGCAAGGTCGAGTCGATCGTCCTGAAGGAGAACCTCGGGCGGGTAACCCTCTCCATCGATCATCGCGTCGCCCTCTACGAGGACGCAACGGCGCAGGTGGAGACCTACGGCCTGCTTGGGGACCGCTATGTCAGCGTGGACCCCGGGCACGCGAAGCTGCCGCGCGTTCCGCCCGGCGGAGAGATCCACGCGGCCGTCTCCCCGGCCGAACTGGACGCCCTGATCGCCAGGCTGAGCGAAGTGGCCGGCGACATCAAGGCCGTCACCTCGACCTTGCGGAATGTGCTCGGCGGTGAAGAGGGCGAACGGGCCCTCCGGGAGATCCTGGCCAACTCGAGGGACCTGACCAAGGAACTGGCCGAGACCGTGCAGCAGAACCAGGAGGACTTCCGGAACATCACGAAGCAGGTTGCCCGGCTCACCCGAGAGATGCAGGAGATGGTCTCCGAGAACCGAGAGGCGGTCCGCCGAACCCTCGCCACCGTACCGGAGACCGCCGAAAACCTTCAGAAGATAACGGCGGATGCCCGTCGGCTCTTCGACGAGCACTACGAGGACATCTCCGAGACCCTTGGAAACCTGCGAACCGCCTCCATGCAGCTCGAGGCCTCCCTGAAGGCCATGGAACAAATCACCGGACAAATCAAGGAGGGGGAAGGCACCCTGGGCAAGCTCGTTCAGGACGACGCCCTCTACCTGGAGGCCAGTAACACACTGAGAGAGATGAGGAACCTGATTGAGGATCTTCGAGAGCAGGCCCCGATCTCGGCATTCATCGCCGTGGGCGGGGCGGCTCTGCCGTAAGGCTCCGCCAACGAAAAGGGGTGACGCCTTCAAGAGGGATAAGGAGTCTTGTAACCGCATTCACGAGGAGACCGGATGAAGGTTTTGGTTATCGGAGGCGGGGGCCGGGAGCACAGCCTTGTGTGGAAGATCCGGCAGAGTCCCAGGGTGGAGAAGGTTTTCTGCGCGCCGGGCAACGCGGGCATCGAGCAGGTCGCCGATTGCGTAGGAATCCCTTCGGACGACATCGACGAACTCGCCGGCTTCGCCCGAAAAGAAAGAATCGACCTGACCGTCGTAGGCCCGGAACTTCCTTTGACCCTCGGCATCGTTGACGCGTTCCGGGAGCAGGGCCTGCGGGTGTTCGGACCCACACGCGATGCGGCCATGCTGGAGGCAAGCAAGGCCTTTGCCAAGGAGCTGATGAAGCAAAAGGGCATCCCGTCCGCCTTCTTCTCGACCTTCACCGAGGCCAAGGACGCGCGCCGGTACATCCAGGAGGTGGGTGCGCCGATCGTCGTGAAGGCGGACGGGCTCTGCGGGGGCAAGGGAGTCATTGTCTGTCAGACCGTGGAAGAGGCACTGGACGCGGTGAATCTGATCATGATCAACGAATCCTTCGGAGACGCGGGCCGCAGGATCGTCGTGGAGGAATGCCTTCAAGGGGAGGAGGCCTCGGTGCTGGTCTTCTCCGACGGGGAGCGCATTCTGCCGATGCCTTCCTCGCAGGATCACAAGGCGGCGCTGGACGGGGACAAGGGGCCGAACACGGGCGGGATGGGCGCCTATTCGCCGGCCCCGGTCGTGACAAAGGCCGTCGAGGAACAGATCCTCGAAGAGATCATGAAGCCCGCGATTCGGGCCATGGCGGAGAGGGGACATCCGTACCGGGGCGTGCTCTACGCGGGCCTGATGATCGAAGACGAGAAGGCCAAGGTCCTTGAATTCAACTGCCGCTTCGGAGACCCGGAGGCGCAGCCCCTGCTGATGCGGCTGAAGAGCGACATCGTTCCGATCCTCGAGGCCGTGGCGGACGGAGACCTTTCGGGAATCGAGCTGGAGTGGGACTCGCGCGCCGCTGTTTGTGTCGTCATGGCTGCGAAGGGATACCCCAAGAATTTCAAGAAGGGACAGGAAATCTCCGGGCTCGAGGAGGCGGCTCAGGTGCCCGAGACGGTCGTGTTCCACGCGGGAACAAAACGCTCCGGAAAAAGAGTCCTGACAAACGGCGGCCGCGTTCTCGGGGTCACAAGCGCCGGAGACACGATTGCGGAGGCGATCGAACGCGCTTACAGCGCGGTGGAGAAGATTCACTGGAAGGGCGTTCATTATCGCAAGGATATCGGCATGAAGGCCCTCGAATACCGTCGAAGGATGAACGACTGACACCGGGTATGCCTCGGGCAAGACAGGGCGGAACAAAGAGGAAAAGGCCATGGCAAAGGAAAGGCCCCTTGTGGGCATCCTGATGGGAAGCGACTCGGACAGAGGCACCATGGAAGAAGCCGCGCGGGTCCTCGACCAGATGGGAGTCTCGTGGGAACTCAGGGTCTGCTCTGCTCACCGCAGCCTGGACAAGACCCTGGCCTATGTCCGGGGCGCGGAGAAAAGGGGGATCGAAGTCATGATCGCGGGTGCAGGATGGGCGGCGCACCTGGCCGGCTTGGTGGCCTCCGCAACCTGGATGCCCGTGATCGGCGTGCCCATCGATTCCTCGGCCCTGAAGGGGCTGGATGCCCTGCTCGCGACCGCGCAGATGCCGCCGGGGGTGCCGGTCGCCACCATGTCGATCGGCAAGGGCGGCGCACGGAACGCAGGGGTGCTGGCCGCGCAGATCCTCGCCCTGAAGCACCCCCCGATTCGAAGGAAGGTCCTGCTCTTCAAGAAGAGACTGGCCCAGGAAATCGAGCGCAAGGACCAGGCCCTGCAGAAGGATTTGAAATAGCTGTTAGCTATTAGCTCTTAGCTGTTGATATGTCCCTCCTCCTGCCCATCGACCCCAACGAGCCGGACATGCGGGCGCTTTCCCTCGCCGCGTCGGCGCTTCGGAGCGGGGGAGTCGTCGCCTATCCGACCGAAACCCTGTACGGTCTTGGCGTGGATCCGTTCCGGGAGGAGGCCCTCGAGAGGCTCTACGCCTTGAAGGGGCGGCCGGCCGACATGCCGGTGTCCGTCCTGGTCCGAGACACGGCCATGCTGGAGCAGGTCGCATGCGCGCTTCCGGAGGCGGCCCGCAGGCTCATCCGGGCCTTTCTGCCAGGCCCCCTGACCCTCGTCCTTCGAGCCCGCCCGGGTCTGCCCGCGCGGCTCACATCCGGAACGGAGAAGGTCGGCGTGAGGATTTCCGCCCACCCTCTCATGAAGCATCTCTTTTCGGCCTATCCTGCCCCGGTCACGACAACGAGCGCGAACCCCACGGGCAGACCGGACGCAAGGGATGCGCGGGAAGTCCTGCGCTACTTCCCCGAGGGCCTCGACTGCATCCTGGATGCGGGGCCGGTGACCGGAGGGATCGGCTCCACGGTCGTGGATGTGACGGGCGATGATGCGCTGATCCTGCGGCCAGGCGCCGTCTCGGAGGAAGAGATTGCCCGCGCCCTTCGGTAGGGACCTCGCCTGACTCCCGCGTGCACGGCCCGACCGGATTGCATCTTTACGTCCCGGTTCCTAAGATGATGCAACCGAAGCAGGCCGGGGCTCCGGCCAAGGGGGTCGACATGAAACTGAAGGAGATCGGTGAATTCGGCTTCATCGATCGGATACGGGCGGACACGCTGGTCAGGCCCGGCAACGTCATCAAGGGAATCGGGGACGATTGTTCGGTCTTCCGGTCCACCCCCGGCCTTGTCACCCTGCTCACGACCGACCTGCTCGTGGGCGGTGTGCATTTCCGGCTCGAACGAACTCCCCCGCACAAGCTCGGACGCAAGTCCATGGCCGTGAACCTCTCCGACGTTGCGGCCATGGGCGGCACCCCCCGTGAGGCCCTGGTCTCGGTGGCCATTCCGGATACGGTCGAGGTCGAGACGCTCGACGCCATTTACGACGGCATGAAGTCCATGGCCAGGGAATTCGGCGTGAACCTGCTCGGGGGCGATACGACCGCTTCCCGGGACCACCTGGTGATCAATGTCGCGCTCGTGGGGGAGGCAACGGAACGGGAGGTCCTGTACCGGTCCGGTGCCCGGCCGGGAGACATCATCTTCCTGACGGGGCCGGTGGGCGATTCGGCGGCAGGGCTCGACATCCTGCTTGCGGATCGGTCCTTCGAGGCAAAGGATGCATTGCTGGAGGCCCACCTGAACCCGTATCCCCACGTCCGGGCCGGCCGCATCATCGCCGGGCTCGGGGTCGCCCATTCGATGATCGACGTCTCCGACGGACTCGCAGGCGACGTGGGGCACATCTGCGCCGAATCACGGGTGGGGGCGGTCCTCGAGGAAGAGAGGATACCGACCACGGAGGCCTTTCGCGCCTACTGCGCCCGGTTCGGGCTGGATCCGCTTCCCCTCATGCTCAACATCGGGGAGGACTACGTCCTTGCCGGAACGGCGCCGGAGAAGGCCGCGGGCGTCCTGGCAGAGGCTCTGGAATCGGGCGGTTGCAGGTTTTTCCCCGTGGGAAGGATCGTCGGCGAGACCGGCCTCCGCCTCCTTTCCCGTGACGGATCCGCGCGCACGATCCGGCCCGGCGGCTGGAATCACTTTGCCTGAGGAAGCCGCTCTTCCCTCTTTCCTTCAGGGCTTGGTGGAAAGAAGGTAGTCCACCACGCTCGGGTCTGCGAGGGTCGTGGTATCCCCGAGCTTTTCCCTGTCGCTCTCTCCCTCCGCGATCTTCCGGAGGATGCGGCGCATAATCTTCCCGGATCGTGTCTTCGGCAGGGCATCGGCGAAATGGATCCTGTCCGGGGTGGCGATCGGGCCGATCTCCTCCCGAACATGCCGGAGCAGTTCCTTCAGAAGTGCGTCGCTCTTTTCTACGCCGGCCTTCAAGGTCACGTAAGCGTAGATTCCCTGTCCCTTGATCTCGTGCGGAAAGCCGACCACGGCGCTTTCCGCCACCCTGGGATGGGAGACGAGCGCGCTTTCGATCTCGGCGGTTCCCATTCGATGCCCGCTTACATTGAGGACATCGTCCACCCGGCCCATCAGCCAGTAATAGCCGTCTTCGTCCTTCTTTGCGCCGTCCCCGGTGAAGTAGAGGCCCGGAAACATCCGGAAGTAGGTCTCGCCGAAACGCTTCGGGTCCCCGTAGACCCGCCGCATCATCCCGGGCCAGGGCTCCTCGATGACGAGCAATCCCCCCTCGTTCACGCCGGCCTCGCTGCCGTCCTCACGGAGGATACGGGGCCGCACCCCGAAGTAGGGGAGCGTCGCACTTCCGGGCTTCAGCGGAAAGGCCGCCGGCAGGGGAGTGATCAGAATCCCGCCCGTTTCGGTCTGCCACCACGTATCCACGATCGGACAGCGGCCGTCTCCCACGACCGAGTGGTACCACATCCAGGCCTCGGGGTTGATCGGTTCGCCCACGGTGCCGAGGAGCCGTATGCTCGACCGGTCGTGCTTCTTCACCCAGGCGTCTCCCTCCCGGGCAAGGGCGCGAATCGCGGTCGGGGCCGTATAGAAGATCGTCACCCTGTGTTTTTCCACCACTTCCCACCACCGGCCCGGGTCCGGGTGGGTCGGGATCCCCTCGAACATCAGGGTCGTTGCCCCGTTGGCCAGCGGACCGTACACGATGTACGAATGGCCCGTGACCCATCCGATGTCGGCGCTGCACCAGAAAATGTCCTCATCGTGATAGTCGAAGATGTGCCGGAAGGTGTGGGCCGTGTAAACCATGTACCCGCCCGTCGTGTGCAGGACGCCCTTGGGCTTGCCCGTGGAGCCGGACGTGTACAGGATAAACAGGGGATCCTCTGCGTCCATCTGCTCGGGCTCGCATTCGCTCGAGGCTTGCGCCATCAGCTCATGCCACCAGAGGTCTCTTCCCGGTTCCCAGGCTGCCTCGAGACCGACCCTGCGCACGACGATGCATCGGTTCACGCGAACGCCGCGCTCTCCGGCGATCCGGATGGCGCGATCGGCCGCGCTCTTCTGCTGGACCGCCTTTGCGCCGCGGTAGACTCCGTCGCACGTGATGAGGAGCTGCGATCCCGCGTCCACCATCCTCTCGGCAAGGGACTCGGCGCTGAAACCTCCGAACACGACACTGTGAATCGCGCCGATGCGCGCGCAGGCCAGCATGGCGATGGCAAGTTCCGGGATCATGGGCAGATACATGGTCACCCGGTCCCCTTTGCGTACGCCCTGAGCCTTGAGGATATTCGCGAACCTGCACACCTGCTCCTTGAGTTCCCGGTAGGTGAACCGCCTTTCCGGCTCCTTGGCCTCTCCCGGTTCCCAGAGGATGGCCGTCTTGTCGCCCTTGCCCTGCTCTACGTGCCGGTCGAGGCAATTGACGCTGAGGTTCGTCCTGCCCCCTTCAAAGAATCGAACCAGGATCGGGTCCGCCATGAAATCGAAGGAGCGTACCTTCTCCCACTTCTTGTACCAGAGGAATCCCTCCGCCGCCTCGCCCCAGAAGCCTTCCGGATCCTCGATGGATCGACGGTACATGGCCCTGTATTCATCCATGCTCTTCACCCAGGCATTCTCGAAGCCCTTCTTGGGGGGCGCAAAGACCCGGTCCTCCAGGGCCACGGACACAATCCCCTTTCCGCGGTCGCCCATCTTCTCTCCCTCCTGTCGGTAGATCAGGGAAGGATAGCAGAGCCGGGGGGAGAAAGCCAAAGGGCCCCTTTGCCTCCAGGTTTCCTGCGCTGTCCGCCTTGACTTTTTCATCCTGAAATCATTTCATAAAGGATTGACTTCACTACCCTTCTGCTCGAGAGGCTTGTCCCCGGGCTTTGCTGCGCAATGCGATCCGGACATGCCGGCTCAACCTTTCGGTGGATGGACCCCCCGCCCCCGGAATCCTGAGAACGAGGAGGCCCTTCGATGAAAGAAGTCGTGATCGCGGGATATCTGAGGACAGCGCAGTCCCGGTCGAGGCCCCGGGAGCCGCAACGGGACTGGTTCCACAAGCTGCGGGGGGATGAGCTCCTGGCACGGCTGATGCCCGCACTGATGCAGAGGCTGCACATTCATCCCCGGGAATTGGACGATTTTCTCACCGGCTCCGCCATGGGCGTCCATGAGAACTGGACGTACGGGGGACGGATCCCCGTGTTCCTGGCCAACTTCCCCGAAACGGTGCCGGCGAAGTTTGTGGATCAGCAGTGCGGATCCTCCATGGCCGCCATCCATATCGGGTACCTGGAGATCGCAACGGGCAACGCCGACATCGTGATGGCGAGCGGCTTCGAGCACATGACCCGCGTACCGATGGGGGCATCGCCCGAGGCCATATCTCTCAACCTTTCCCTTATGAGCGAGGACAAATACAGCCACTGGGACTTTGCGACCACCATGAGCATGGGCCTGACCGCGGAAAAGCTCTTTTCCCAAACCGATTTCAGCAAGGAAGAGATGGATGCCTGGGCTGCCAGGGCCCACCAGCTTGCCACCCGGGCACAGGAAGAGGGCTTTTTCGATGACGAAATCCTGCCCGTTGCGGCGGAGCAGGCCGACGGATCCGTCGTGATGGTGGACACCGATCAGGCCGTGCGGCCGGAGACGAGCGTTGAGGACCTGGCAGGGCTCAAGCCCACGTTCAAGCCGGACGGAGGCGTAATCACGGCCGGCAATTCCTCCCCGCTCAATGCCGGGGCGAGCTGCATGGTCCTGATGTCCAAGGACACGGCCCGGGCAAAGGGCATCCAGCCGTTGGCCACGATCCGCTCCATCGGGTTTTCGGGCGTGGACCCCACGGTCATGGGCAGGGGCCCGGTTCCTGCGTCCAGGAAGGCCCTGAAGATGGCCGGGCTGTCCGTCCAGGATATCGACTACTGGGAGATCAATGAGGCCTTCTGCATCGTGGCGCTCAACTGCGTCCGGGAGCTCGGCATCGATCCGGACAGGGTGAACGTCATGGGCGGCGGCACGGCTATCGGGCATCCCCTGGGCGCCAGCGGATGCCGGCTCGTGGGCACCCTGGCGAGGATCCTGGACGCTCGAGACGGCCGCTACGGATGTGCCAATGCCTGCTGCGGGGGCGGGCAGGGCGTCGCGACGATTATCGAGCGGGAAGACTACGACTGGTAGGGGACGGCAGGGAGCAGCCATCGGGGATCAGAGGTCGGACAGCGCCTCCCAACCCTTGGCCCCCGAGAGCGGATTTCATGTGCAAGCCGAGAGGCAAAAGACGGGGGGGGTGAGGCCTGACCCTGACAACCGATCCCCGATCCCATGCACGCTTCCTGCTGTGAACTGTTCCGCAGGCGCTGCGAGGTATCCAGAGTGACTTGGGCCCTTCCCGGCGCCATCCTTTTCCTGCTGGGACTCCTTCTTCTGCTCGGTTACTTCCTTTCCAGGAAAGTTTTCTCCGGGCCGGAGACAGGGGTTCGAGGCGCCGACCCCTCAGGGGCATCCCCCTGCAACGGGTGCAACGAGCCGGGCTGCGGCGGATTCGCCATGCAGCTTCTCAGAGGCGGCTCCGAAGACGCCGGGACGGCGGCGGCAGGCAGAAGAGGCGAAGCATGCGCGTTTGGGGTTGCGCCGGTCCCTGTCCGGCCCGGGGAAAGCAAAGCCCTGGTTCGATGTGTCGGCAGGCGGGTGGCTTTCCGCTACCGCTACTCCGGCGCTCCCTCGTGCCGGACGGCCGCCCGGATGGCCGCGAGTCCCAAGGCCTGTGCGAATGCATGCCTCGGCTTCGGGGACTGCGTTCGCGCATGCCCTGCGCGCGCCATCCGCATCGAGCAGGGCACGGCCCGGGTCGTTGCGGACCGTTGCGACGGCTGCCGGAAATGCCTCGCGTCCTGTCCCCTCGGCCTGATCGACCTGATTCCGGCGCGAGCGGGAGCCTCCATTCTTTGCAAGGGGTTTGCCGGGTCCCCCTCCTCGGAGCCCTCAACCTGTCCGGACCGATGTACGACCTGCGGCCTATGCGTGGAGGCCTGCCCGGAAGCCGCCCTCGAGCCGACCGGGAGCGGCCTGCCCCGATGGATTCAGGAAAAGTGCAATGGCTGCGGGGCGTGCGCGGTGGCTTGCCCCCAGAGCGTCATCCTTGTGCTGAATCCCCTGTAGAAGCTGGGCCAAACAGCCTGCGTCCGAGTCCTGACCTGTTGGCAAAGGGCAACACCGGCCGCCTGTTGATAAAGTGCTGCTAGCCCGACTTTCGCTATTCGGGGGGTATTGGTTTCCTAAGTACCTGAAAAT
>CAYLMK010000005.1:0-33990 GCA_964384945.1 uncultured Thermodesulfobacteriota bacterium
TTAATGAATTGTGCAATCATTATACGTCACCGTATTTATGACAAAGTGTACTTAGGCGCGAAAAAGTCAAGAGATTTGATGGGTTCGCAACCGAACAACACGCGGAGCCGGCCGGATCGTTTCCGTGGTCAGGTGGAAGGAACAGTGTTTCGAATCCACCGGCCGGTCATCGTAGAGGGCTTGTCTGCCATATCGGCCTTCGTCAGCCGCGCGGTGAGTTCATTGTGGGCCACAAGGTTCAGGATGGGGGTCCGGCGGCGCAAGGCCCGGACGTGAAATGCCATAGGACCCAAGGGGTCAATTCGGAACATGGGAAAGCAGCGGACGACTGCTCTTTGTACCGACTCGACCCCTTGTTCTTCCCGGCCCGCTCTAGGGCGCGTCCTTGCCCAGCCCGCCGACACCGATCTCGACTCGCCGGTTCTTGGCCCGCCCCTCTTCGGTATCGTTGCTGGCAATCGGGTTAAGATCGCCGTACCACATCACGACCATGCGGTTCTCCGGCAATTTGAAACCCTTTCTCAGGTAGTTTGCTACGGCCTCGGCCCTCCTCTTGGAAAGCTTCATGTTGTATTCCGCGTCTCCCTGGTTGTCCGCGTACCCGTGGATAACGACAAACGTCTGCGGGTTCTCCAGCACGAACTTGCCTATGGCATTCAGCTGATCCTGTTCCTGGGGTTCAATATTCTCGTTGTCGAAGGCAAACAGGATATCGTCCGTCTTGAGGCCGACGATCCTCTCTTCCGTTACCGTCACGATCTTCTCGGTGGATTTGACCACGTACAGCGCGCCGGCGTTGTACTCCGGCCTCTCCAGCCACACGTCGAACGGGATGACCCTGGAGCCTTCGTTCACCGCTGCGAGCTTCCCCAGAAACATCTTGTCCTCTTCCTTTTCAGCGGTGCTCACGACATAGAAGCGAATGTCATATTTCTCGGCGAGTTCCTTCGCCTTGACAGCCGGATCCTTCTGCCCGATCCAGCCTTCCCCGGTGTACTGCCCATCCGTGACAAGGAACACGGCGGTCCTGCCCTTCAGCCCTGCCAGGATCGGGTCAAGTTTCTCAAAAGCCTGGTTCAGATACGTTGCTCCGGCTCCTTCGGTCGGTATCTTCTTGAGGGCCTCGGCGAACTTCTCCTTGTCCAAGGGTTGCATCGGGTAGATGGGGGTCCAGGGTGTGTACACGTACAGGCCGAAGTTGATGTCCAGGGCCGGGAAGTTTTCAATCCTTTTCGCCAGAAACTCCGACAGCATCTGGACCCGGGAGACTCCCGTGTCTTTGTACCGCTTGTTCATGGATGCAGAGGTATCAAACAGCATGATGCCGTTGTCCGCGGCCTTGACGAGAACCTTTATCGGGATCCTTTCCTGCTTGATGTCCTCCATGGTAATGATCTCCAGGGCCGAGGCTTGGTTCGCAAGCAGACCCGCCGCAACCACCCCTGCCGCCATCAGCAAAGCAAGCAGCCTGTGCTTCATTGTCTTTTCTCCCTCTCTCTGTGTGTTTCTCTGTGTGTTTTTGCGCGTTGACGAGATGCAACGCAGTCTCTCCCTTGGCACCCGCACCTGACGGTCCGGCCATGGCAGAGCGCCGGACAAAAGCACGCCAAGGATGGTTTATGATAGGAGAACGCAGAGACAAATGATATTGGACCTTGGTCCAATGGGAAGGGACGGAGGCTCGCCCGGCCGCCCGCGCGCCCGCAACGGGCGGCCCTGGCGGCCGGGGAGGGCACAAACCGGCATCGCGAGTCTTCCGCCGGGGTGGGCCTACCGGGCCAGCGGAATCATGGCGGACAGTTCGGCGTCCACGATCAGGTCGAGTCTGTTCTCGATCTGAAGATATCGGAGCAGCTTCCTCTCCGGGATCGCTTTCCTGAACTTTTTCACATACTTCTGTTTCAGGGCGACATCGTCCTTCCGGATCGCCAGAAACTCCTCGATCATCCCCTCCGCGTTTTCATTCGTCAGGCTTTCATACGTGTAGTGCTTTGCGTATTCGGAGATCAGGGTCACAGTTCGATCACCCAGCTTCTTCCTCGCTGCCCAATACTCTTCGTAGAGGGGCCAGAAGGCGTCGCCCTCGGAATCCGTGAGCTCCAGGTTCACGGCCACCAGGGCATTTCTCCTCGCCTGAACGACATCCCTCGTCAGGCGGAGATCATCCTTGACCTGCCTGGAGACCTGATCCGTAACGGCCTGCCCGGAACCGGACGCGGGGATCCCAGCCAGCAGGGCAACGAAGAAGGTGATGGTCAGAAAACTCGAGACTTCCTTTCTGGGGGCCTTCATTCTTCCTTTCTCCTTTCTTGATGCAAGAGCGGACAGGTATTGCGTGGGGGCTTGGGAGCGGGGAACTATACTCGGAGAAATGAGGGTGTGTCAATCCAGACGATCCGCCATTTCCGGGTTCCGATTGACATGGGCGGGGCCCCGCAATAGACTTTGCCAAACCATTATCACGCGCACGAGGAACCGGAAGGAGGAAGATGATGAAAACGTTGCAGGCGACCCTTATCGCCCTCGTGATCTGTTCGGTCCTGATGGGAGGACTCTTCGCAGGATGCAGCGGCGGAGGCGCCCAGATCACGCAGACAGACAAGACCACCGGGCAGGAGCTGCTGGACCTTCAGCAGGCCTATGAAAAGGGCGCCATCACGGAGAAGGAATACAAGAAAGCGAAAGAACAAATACTGAGGAGAGAGTAAGCTCCGACCGGCGGCGGTCCCCGGAGAGATTCGCTCGAGCCCCTTCAACAGAGAAGGGCGGTCGATCGCGTTGCGCTCATCCGCGGCGGAGGGCACGGCGCGAGGCCTCCGTTCCCTCCTCGAGATGAACGTTGGGAAGCTGCGAGGTTGCAGACCCGGCAACCGACCGGCTGACAGGACCATCCGCTACGGGTCCGTGTAGCGGATGGCGAGCCCGGACAGGGAGTTGTGCCTCACCTTGTAAGAGATCGGCCTCGCGGTCATGTAAGCCCCGCCGCCATAGTAGCCCCCGGAGTACGGTGCGTAGTAGGCGTAGTGCGCTCCACGATTTCGAATTCGAGTCTGATCCGTTGTCGCTGGAAACCGCGCACTTTCTCGTCCGCCTCATTGAGGAGGATGGTCATCCGCTCCTTGTGTCGTGCCCATTCCTCCAGAATCCGTGGCTTCTGGGCCGGATCCTTCTCCACCTCGAGCAGAAGTCCCCTGGAGAGCCGGCAATGGTCACGCAGGATCACCAGCGTTTCCCTTCGAGCCTCCATCCCTGCGAGATCGGTGGCGCGCAACTGTTCGTACAGAGGGAACGGACTGGGGGGCATGGCCTTCATGGCGGCGATTTCCACGTCCAGGTCCTGAATCATGCCATGGAGGAATTCCAGGTTCATATCCTGCAGTTCCACCGTGGTTTTCGGATGGGAAGGCTGCGGGCTGGACGGGCCCCTGAATCGGGCACATCCCGCAACGAGGGCGGCCAGGATGAAAAGCACGGTCAGGTTTTTCGCGTGGCTCATGAATTCTTCCCCTTTCTTCCCGGAGATCAGAGAGGGGCACTATAGGAGGTGTTCTGATAGAATGTCAAGAATCAATACAGAGTTCAACGCAGAGATGTTCGCCGCTCGCATCGCCGACGGATTCGCGCAGCCCGCGCGAACGTGGGATGGCGCCGAACCTGATCGCGGTGGATTTCTATGCGACAGGAGATCTGCTGCGCGTGGCGGACGAACGCAACGGGGTGAGAACAGGCGCTCCCGCAAAACAGTCCGGTTGATCCGGTTTCGGCCTGTTCCGCCTCTTGTTGACAGTATCCGGTGAGAATTGTTACAGATGCTTATGCGCCATCCCTTATGTTTGCTGGTATTCCTCGCCCTTGCCGCCTTTTCCGGCCCGGCCCGCGCCCGTCAGGAACCGCCACCCGAGGCACTGGAAGAGAACAACGTCCTGATCCTCCATGCCCACGAAGCCAATGCCCCCCTTTTCCTTCGAGTCGACGAGGGGATTTCAAAGGCGCTGGATCATGGCGGGGTGCCCAAGCAGAACCAGCATTACGTATCGCTCGACTTGAGAAGAAATCCCGGCCCCGAGTACAGGAGCCTTCGGGTCGACGAGATGCGCCTGCGGTTCAGCCATCGTAAGGTGGCCGCCATTGTGACGATGTTCCCGGAAGCCCTGGAGTTCTTGTTGAAGGATGCCCGGGACCTCTTTCCCGATGTCCCCGTCCTGGCCCTTTACTTGCCGGAAGGCTTTCAACTGCCGAAGGCGGACCGCCCCATCACCGGGCATTCGGCCGTGCCCGATATCATCGGGACCGTCGAGATTGCCTTGAGGCTCTTTCCCGCATCGAACAGGATCTATGTCGTGAGCGGGACCCACGAAGTGGACAGAAGGATGGAAGAGCAGGCGCGGAGCGATCTGAAACAATGGGAAGGCAGACTGGAGGCTCACAGCCTGAGCCAAAGGTCCCTGGAGGAGATCCTTTCCGAGCTTTCCTCAGCGCTTGCCGGCACCCTTGTCCTTCTCCTGCCCTTTACCAGGGATACGGCGGGGAGACTCTACCACACGGCGAACTTGACCGAACGGCTGAGCAAGGCTTCCGCGGCCCCGATCTTCGGGGTGCTTGAGACCGGTCTGGGGTCGGGCGCAATCGGGGGGAACGTTCTCGACTTTGGCGCCACGGGCGAACAGGCGGGCGAATGGCTGCTGGATGTTCTCGGCGGCCGCCCAAAACCGGGCGATTCCCACGAATTCCTGGTCTCGCCATCCGTGCCGATGTTCGACTGGCGGCAGCTCAGGCGCTGGAAGCTGAGCGAGTCCGACCTGCCGGAGGGGAGCGTCGTGCTGAACAAGGAGTTCCGGCTCTGGGACCTGAGGAATTATGCGATCGGTGCCCTGGCCTTTATCCTCCTGCAGTCGTTCCTGATCGCCAGGCTGCTGGTGCAGAGGCGCCGCAAGGAATCCGCCCAGGAGTCGTTGCGGCAGAGAACGGAGGAGCTGGATCAATTCTTCAACGTCACCCTGGACCTGCTGTGCATCGCGGATAAAGAGGGCTACTTTTTGCGCCTGAACCCGGCCTGGGAAAGGACCCTGGGATACGGCAGGGGAGAACTCATGGCGAATCGCTTCCTTGACTTCGTTCATCCCGACGACCTGGATCGCACGCAAGAGGCCCTGTCCAGGCTGGCAGAGCAGCACCGCCTGACCTCGTTTTCGAATCGATACCGCTGCAGGGACGGCTCCTATCGCTGGTTGGAGTGGACCGCAGCGCCGGTCGGGGAGCGGATCTATGCGGCTGCAAGGGATATCACGGAGCGGCAATTCGCCGAGGCCGAGGCGATGCAGCGCCGGGCGGAACTGGCCCACCTCTCCCGGGTCGCGACGATCGGGGAACTGACCACCTCGCTGGCCCACGAGATCAACCAGCCGCTCACAGCCATTCTCTCCAACGCGCAGGCGGCCCAGCGCTTTCTTTGCCGGCCCGCGCCCGACATCAGCGAAGTCCGGCAGATCCTGGACGACATCATCCGGGACAACAGGCGGGCCAGTGAGGTGCTGCGCAACGTCAGGGCTCTGGTGAGGAAGGAGGAGCCCCGCCGGGAATGGCTGGATCTGAACGAGGCGATTCGAGAGGTCGCTCTCCTCCTGCGGGGCGAGGCCCTTCTCCAGGGATTCTCCGTCACCATGGAATTGAGCCCGGCGTTGAAGAGGGTTCAAGGGGATTACAGCCAGTTGCAGCAGGTGATCCTGAACCTGATCCTGAACGGCGCCGCTGCCATGGGAAATGCGCCCAGGGAGCAACGGAGGATCGTCGTGCGCACCGCGATGGCGGACAACGGGTGGGTGCGGGTGTCCGTGAAGGATCTCGGGACCGGCATCGATGAGAACCGGGTTGGGCGCCTTTTCGAGCCCTTTTACTCGACCAAGCCCGACGGTATGGGCATGGGGCTTTCGATCAGCCAGAGGATCATAAGGGACCATGGGGGGACCATGGAGGCTTCCAACAACCCGGAAGGCGGCGCCACCTTCGCCTTCTGGCTGCCGGCGCCGCAGGGAGACGCTTCGTGACGGAGAAAGAGCCCGTTGTCTACGTGGTGGATGACGACCCGTCGGTCCGGACGGCCATGGAACGCCTGCTTCGGTCTGCCGGCTACGGCGCCAAAACCTTCGCGTCGGCCGCCGAGTTTCTGGACTTCAGCCGCCCCGATGCACCGGGCTGCCTTGTTCTGGATATCCGAATGCCCAAATTGAGCGGTCTCGACCTTCAGGAGCGGCTGGCCGACCAGGGTGTTTCCCTGCCCATCATCTTCATCACCGCCCACGGGACCGTACCGAGGAGTGTCAAGGCCTTCAAGGCCGGCGCCGTGGATTTTCTCCAGAAGCCCTTCGAGGACAAGGACCTCCTGGATGCCGTCTCCCGCGGCATCGAAAGGCACCGCCGCCTGCAGCAAGAGCAAAAGGAAATGAACGTGCTTCGCGCAAGGCTCGATACCCTCACCCCGCGGGAACGTGAGGTCTTTGCGCTCGTGGCCGGCGGTATGCTGAACAAGCAGGTTGCCTTCGAACTCGGAACGGCTGAAAAGACCATCAAGGTGCACCGTGCCCGTGTGATGGAAAAGATGAGCGCCCAATCCCTGGCAGACCTCGTTCGCTTTGCCGAGAAGCTCGGGATCCGCCGCTCCCCGGGCTGACCCTCCGCATGGGACCAAGGTCCCATATCTTTCCTCTCTTCCCGTCTCGTAAACTGGGTTGTCTCTCGAGCCGGGCCTTTTCCGGGCCCGACGTCCTCTGCATGAATGCATCGGAAGGTTCGCGTCTGCGAAGGTGGTTGGGTATGCCTGGAGGATCGATCACTGTCTACGTCGTGGATGATGACGAGTCCATACGAAGGGCCCTGGAGCGACTGCTCAGATCCGTTGGCTATCGCGCCTTGACCTTCGAGTCTGCCGAAGCCTTCCTTGAAGCCACCTCCGGCCGCGGCGAAGGCTGTCTCGTTTTGGACATTCGACTGCCGGGGATGACAGGTCTTGACCTTCAAAAGAAGCTCGCCTCATGGGGGGCAAACTATTCGGTCATCTTCATGACCGCCCATGACAATCCGGAGTGGCAGGAACGGGCGAGGAAAGGGGGAGCCCTTGCCTACCTGAAGAAACCCTTTCACGAACAAGTGCTTCTCCAAGCGATTGAGCTCGCCTGCGGCAAGGGCTCAACGCCCTCGCCCTCCTGAGCGTTTTCTGCCGGGCCGCAACATGGTGTTCCAACGCAAAGGAACCAGGAACGCTGCGCCAAGGTGGCCGGCAAGGTCGTCCGGATTGCGACCCTCGCGCCCGCCCAACGAGTCCTTCGACGGCAAAGGGACGCCGGCGGCGTGGAAGCCGTCGAAGGGGATCGGACATTGCCTCGCGTGCAACGACCCTGAAAGAATCGAGCAATCCGCCGAGGGCACGAAAAACCAGCGGGGCCGTAGGAAGTGCTTTGATGTGCCACACGGACCACACGAAGTGGCGGGCCAGGCGGGTGGGTCGCACACAACCGCGATACACAAGAGCCAGCGTGCCTCGACCTTCGAGGCCGCCGTTGGACTTCCTCTTCGACTTTCATGCAGAATTTGTTCGGAAGGAAGTGGACGTTGACCGGCTGAGATCACCGATCGTTTCGGTGCGCTGGATGGAGGGAGGAGACCGCCGCATGGCAAGGCAATCGGTTTGGACGATGTGCGGCATGTGCAGCGTCCGTTGCCCCATCCGGGTTGAAACCGAAGAAGGCGAGGTCACCTGGATCGAGGGCAACCCTCACCTGCTGGAAGGCGCGTTGTTCGCCAAGGGCTCTGCCGGCATGGCGCTGCTCAGGGACGAGGAGCGGCCGCTCTCGCCCATGATCCGCAAGGGGGGGCGCGGGGCCGGTCGGTGGGAAAAGGCGACCTGGCCTGCGGCATTCGACTATGTCGCCGGCAAGCTCGAACCCATCATCCGGGAGCACGGCCCGGAGAGCATCGTCGTGAGCTGCCGTGGAGGCCCCTTCGTTGACCTCATCCAGGCGTTTTGTCATGCGCTGGGCTCGCCCAACTTCAGCAACCATCACAGCGCCTGCGCCCACAACGTGCACCACGCAAGTCTGTCGGTCTACGGCCTGGGCCGCAAGGACTTTGTTTACGATCTCAGGAACTGCAGGCATCTGGTGCTGTTCGGCCGCAACATTCTAGCCTCTCTGCGGCCCGCCGAGGCGATTCAGGTCATGGATATGCTGGAGGCCGGAGGCACGATGACCTACGTCGATGTCCGCCAGACCCTAACCGGCATCAAGGCCGACCGTTTCTTCCTCGTGACGCCAGGCACCGATTATGCCCTGGCCCTGGGCATGCTCCATGAGGTCATCCGGCAGGGGGTCTACGACAAAGAGTTCATCGACCGCTACGCGTCCGACTTCGACAGGCTGCCCGCCTTTGTCGAACCCTACACAGCCGAGTGGGCGGCCAAGGAATGCGGGCTGAAGGCGAAGGAGATCGAGGAGTTCGTCAGCGAGATCGGTACCCAGCGGCCGCGGGTGATTTTCCACCCGGGCTGGATGCTCTCCCGCTATCGCGATTCCTTCTATGCCAGCCGGGCGCTGCATCTCCTCAACGTGCTCATGGGCAACGTCGAGGTGGAAGGCGGACGGATTTTCGCCAAGGGGCCCGGCGATTGCGGGGTCAAAGGGATCCGCAGCCTGGATACCCGGGTGCCGAAGCCCGCGGCGAGAAGCGCGGACGCCGCCGGATGGAAGCACAGGCATTTTGACGAAGGGCAGGGGCTGTTCCCCCTCTTCTACGCTGCCGCGCTGACAGGTGAACCGTATCCCCTGAAGGCGCTCATCTGCGTGCGGCACGATCCCCTCACCTGCTTCCCGGACCCGCAGGCCCAGAAGGAGGCGCTGGACAAGCTCGATCTCCTGGTCTCGGTGGATACGCACTACAGTGAATTCGGATGGTACAGCGACGTGATTCTACCCGAATCCACCTTTCTGGAGCGAGACGGAATCATCGCGACGCAGAAGGGGGACCGGCCGCACTTCATAAAGCGCAACAGGGTGATCGACCCCATGCACGACACCCGCAGCCTTTATGGGATCATCAAAGGGCTCACCGACCGTCTCGGCGTGGGCCGGTATTTCCCGGGACATTCCATCGAGGAGGTGTGGGCGTGGCAGCTCGAGCCTACCGGCTTTACCCTGAAGGACTTCGACGCGAAAGGCTTTGTCTCCCTTGCCGACAAGCCGGTGATGTTTGATCGCAACCGCCTCGACGGCAAGTTCAAGACGCCGTCCGGCAAGATCGAGATCGTGAGCGCTCTTCTCGCCGAGTCGGGGATCGAGTCCTTGAAGCCGTACGAGAGCCCTGAGAGGCCTCCGAAAGAGCATTTCCGCCTGGTGTTCGGCCGTTCGCCGATCCACGCCCACGGCCACACGATCAACAACCCCTTGCTACACGAACTGATGCCGGAGTGCACCTTGTGGATCAACAAGCGGCAGGCGGCCAATCTGGGAGTCGGCGACGGCGACCTGGTGGAGGTGGCGTTCGCGGCTGCAGCGGCTCCATCAAGGCGCGCGTCACCGAATTCATCCACCCGGAGGCGGTCTTCATGGTCCACGGCTTCGGACGGCAGGTGCCGCTGCAGAGCCGGGCATATCATGCCGGCGTTGCGGATCATAAGTTGATGAAGGGCATGCTCGGAAAGATGGACCCGGTGGGCGGAGGCCTGCGTCTGTGCGAATGCTTTGTCACCGTGCGCCGCAGCGCCAGGAATCCCAAAAGGATGGTGGAGCTGTGAACAAATACACGCTCTATCACAATTCCAGACGGTGCATCGGTTGTCATGGCTGCGAGGTTCATTGCAAGACCCACAAACGGTTGCCCGAAGGGCCGATGCTCTGCGAGATCACCCATGATCCGCTGAAGATGTTGGGCGGAGTCCCCCGGACCGACTTCCGCTTCCGCTCCTGCTACCATTGCGAGGCCCCCCACTGCGTGGCGGTCTGCCCGACCGGCGCCATGCAGAAGCGCGCCGACGGCATCGTCTTCGTGGATCAGGAAAGGTGCATCGGCTGCACGGCCTGTGCCGGTGCCTGCCCGTGGGGCGTGCCCGAGCGCAATCCCTCGACCGGCAAGGCGGTCAAGTGCGACTACTGCATGGACCGGCTGGACGCCGGGCTCAACCCGGCCTGCGTCACCCGTTGCACCACCCATGCCCTGAAGCTCGTCTCCCTGCAGGAGTTGTAACGTCTGGAGATTCCGCAGGGTGCCTTTGGAGAGGAGAAGTGCGTGATGAATATGGCGGGTGGACATCCGGAGAAACGACCGCTGCGAAGGATCCGGGGAAAAGGCCGATTTCGCGACCTGCCGGCCTGGGGTCTCGCCCTTTTCCTTGCCTCGGCCTGCGGGTCGGGGACCGGGGAGGGAGGCGAGGAAGGGCCATGTGCCGGGAGGCTGCCGCAGCCCTACACCCCCAACTGCAGGTGCACCGGGGAGCCCACAAAGCTGCCGGAACCGGACCTTCCCGCCGCCGGGGCGGGCCCTTTCCGGTTTGTGAAGACGGCGCGGACCTTTGTAGACGTTGAGCGCAATCGGAGCATTCCGGCGTACGTGATCGTTCCCTCGGACGACGGGGTGAGCATGAGCCGGGCCGGGGCGCCCTATCCGGTTGTGGTGGTGGTCCACGGGTTCAGCGGATACAGGGATCTGGTGCTTCCCTATTCGGAGAGGCTCGCCACGTGGGGGTACATTACGGTCACGCCGCAGCTCCCTGATACGGGTTTCCTGGATGTCCTCGAGATCAGCCACGTGGAATCCTCCCTGGATCTTCTCTTCCTGCTCGACCAGGTCTGTTTCGAGGCCGGCAGCGATCCGGGGTCCCCTCTGTACGGCTCGGTGGACGGAGGGCGGCTCGCTGCGGTGGGCCACTCCCTGGGTGGCAAGCTGAGCGTGCTTGCTTCCCTTTCGGACGGCGGCCCGGGCGCCGTCGTGGGGCTCGACCCGGTCGATGGTGCGGGTCCGGCAGGGGTGTTCGAGGATGACCCCGATTTTCCGGACCTCGTACCCGAGAGGGTGCCGGACCTGAGGATCCCCAGCCTTTACCTCGGCGGAACGGAGGGCGGCAGCTCGGTTCCCGGCGCGGCCTGTGCGCCCGAGGAGGAGAACTACCACGAGTTCTGGACGTACTCGCCCAGTCCGTCGGTGGAGATCACCTTTCAGGGAGCGGACCACACGGATTTTCTGAGTACCTCGTGGCTCTTCGATCTCTTCGATTTCTGCGACGTGGGCAGTGCGGACCCCGAGATCGTCAAGGCCCTTGCCCTGGAATACACGGTTGCCTTCTTGAACGACGCCCTCCTCGGGTGGGAGCGTTTTCGGGAGGACTACGCCGGCGATGGGATAGACGCGGACGAGGACGACGGGTTTGTCACGTGGCAGCGGAAATGAAGAGTCATGGGGCGGCAGTTTTCTGGTGGCGGGGGCTGTAAGACCAAAGTCCAATATCTTTCCGCCTTCGCACGCTGTAGCCTGCCTTATATTCGTTGTTTACGGGACAGTAAGGAGCTGCGTGCCGTTGCCTGGCTGTTCATGAAGTTTTCGAACGCGCCGGCAAGGCGTTTATGGCAAAGGCTTTGCGGCTGCGTGTTTCAAACCCTACCCGGGAGGACTCGAGAATGGCAGAGAAGATCTATCGCGTGAACATGACGACCCTCGGCACCTCATCCGAGGACGTCCCCGCGCAATGGAAAGGCCTTGGCGGAAGGGGTTTGACTTCCACGATCGTGGCCCAGGAGGTGAAGCCCACCTGTCATCCCCTGGGAAAGTACAACAAGCTGATTCTGGCGCCGGGACTGCTGACAGGAACCGCCTGTGCGAACTCGGGAAGGCTCTCGGCCGGGGCCAAGAGCCCGCTCACGGGCACGATCAAAGAGAGCAATGCGGGCGGCACGGCCGCCCAGCTTCTCGCTCGATTGGGCATCAAGGCGATCATCATTGAAGGCGTGCCTCAGAAAGAGACGTTTTACAGTCTGCATGTGGATAAGAAGGGCATCACCATTCAGGAAGATACGGAACTGGTGGGCAAAGGCAATTATGGAGTCATGGAAACGCTCCTGAAGAAACATGGAGAGAAGATCGGGATCCTTGCCATAGGCCCGGCCGGGGAATGCAGGATGGCGGCCGCCAATATCTCGGTGAAGGATCCGGACGGCACGATTCGCAGCCTTGGCCGCGGCGGCCTGGGGGCGGTCATGGGTTCGAAGAAGATCAAGTACATCACCATCGATGACACCGACGGCCCGGGCGTGCAGATCGGCGATCAGGAAAGGTTCAAGGCCGCGGCGAAGGTATTCAGCAAGGCCGTGGTCGCCCATCCGGTGAGCGGGGAATCCCTCAAGCTCTACGGCACGGATGTGCTTGTGAACATCATGAACGAGGCAGGAGCTCTCCCGACCCAGAATTTCCGGTTCGGCCAATTCGCAGGCCACGAAAAGATCAGCGGTGAAACCGTGAAAGAGACGATCGAGAGCCGGAAAGGCAACCCAAGCCACATCTGCCATCGGGGATGTGTCATCCGATGTTCTCAGGTCTACAACGACAAGGACGGCAAGTACGTCACTTCGGGCTTCGAGTATGAAACGATCTGGGGCCTGGGAGCCAACTGCAACGTGGACGACCTGGATATCCTGGCGCAAGCCGATCGCATGATGGACGACATCGGCGTCGACTCGATCGACACCGCGGTGGCCATGGGCGTTGCCATGGAGGCCGGGGTCATTCCCTTCGGCGACGGAGCCGGCATCCTCAGGCTGTTGAAGGAAATCGGCGAGGCTACTCCCCTGGGCAGAATCCTCGGCTCCGGGGCGGAACTGGTCGGCAAGGCCTATGGCATGACGAGGGTGCCTGTGGTCAAGGGTCAGGCGCTCTCCGCCTATGACCCGAGATCGGTGAAAGGCATGGGAATCACGTACGCCACCTCGACCATGGGGAGTGACCATACAGCAGGCTATTGCATCCCCGTGAACATCCTGAAGGTCGGCGGTTTTGTGGATCCCCTGAAAAAGGAAGGCCAGATCGAGCTTTCGAGAAGGCTTCAGATAGGCACTGCGTTCCTGGACACCACGGGGCTCTGTGTCTTCGTCGGTTTCGCTTCCTTGGACAATGACGAGGTCTTTCAAGCGGTCGTGGAGATGATCAACGCGAAAGACGGTCTCCGAATGACCAGGGAGGAAGGGCGGGCACTGGGGAGAAAGATCCTTTGGACGGAACATGAATTCAATCTGGCTGCCGGGTTCACCAACAAGCATGACCGCCTCCCGGAATTCTTCGAAGAGCCGCTCCCGCCGCACAATGCGGTGTGGGATTTCACGGGTGAGGAGATCGACACGTTCTGGCAATTGTGAGGGGAAAACGAGCGCCAAGCTTTTTGTCCGGGAAGATGGATTCGTGAAGGTCAGGTTGTTTGCCTCGTTACGTGTAGGGAGATTCACCGAAAAGGAAGCGGGTTGGGCGGAAGGGATGACCGTACGCCGGCTTCTGGAGGAGCTTGCCATCGACATGAGAGAGGTGGGGGTTTTGTTCGTGAACTCGCGCCACGTGCAACCGGATTACGTGCTGGCGGAAGGAGATACCCTTTCCGTTTTCCCCTTGATCGGGGGAGGATAAGACAGGGCTGAGAACTCGAGTCGGAAGGGAGACGCTTGATGAGCGCAGGGATTTCGAAGCTGTTCGTTGCGCTGACCGTAAGCGCGGCGATACTCAGCGTGAGCGCAACCTGCGGCGCCATTACGATCAAGGGGGTGAACGCGGGAGAGGATGTCTTCACATACATCCAGAGGGTGAAGGGGAGCTTCGATCAGACCCTCTACCAGCAGGTAATCGGGGCCTCCAATGCATTCAAGGAGGGCGATCAGACGATTGGGGTAGCCGCCGACGATGAAGCGACCCGTCAGAATGCCAGGACCCTTCTGGCAAACACGAAGATCAAAGACCTCTACGAACATCCTCTGCTTGCCGACGATCTGCAGAAGCTCGTCTGGCAGACCACGGATAGGGGCCAGTACGAGAAGGTCAAGGACTGGACCATGGGCCAGCTCAAAGAGTTCCTCCTGACCAAGTCGGAGGGCGAGATCAAGGGTATCATGGCGGGCCTGACCAGCGAAACGATCGGGTGCGTCCCCAAGCTGATGAGCAATGCCGAGTTGATCGCAGTTGATCAGAAGATATTCAACGCCCTGCCCGGGACGAAGATGGGCGCGAAAGGCTACCTGGGCGCCCGCATCCAGCCCAATTCGCCCACGGACAATCCCGACGATATCGTCTGGGAGACCTTCGGCGCATTTTCCTATGCCACGGGCGATATCGTGATCGGGACCAACCCGGTGGACAGCACGGTGGCCAGCGTTGCGGTGGTGCAGAAGGCCCTCAAGGACGTCGTGGAGACCTTCAAGATCCAGGATGTCATCCCCTGGTGCGTGCTTTCCCACATCGATGTCCAGGCGGAAGTGAGCAAGCGGTACCCGGGAACGGTCGAGACGATGTTTCAGAGCCTCGCCGGAACGGATTCCTGCAACAAGACCTTCGATGTGACGATCGAGAAGATCATGAAGTATGCAACGGCGAAGAAAGGAGAGAGATACGGGCTCTATTTCGAGACCGGGCAGGGCTCCGAGTTCACCAACGGCGCGGACCACGGCGTGGACATGATGGTGCTCGAGTCCCGGAAGTACGGGTTCAGCAGGGCCGTGCAGATGGAGTTGGCCAAGGTGCAGCCCAAGGGGGCCTGGCTGCACGTCAACGACGTGGCCGGTTTCATCGGGCCCGAGGTGTTCAAGACGCGGGAGCAGCTGGTGCGATGCTGCCTGGAGGACATCGCCATGGGGAAGCTCCATGGCTTGACCCTGGGTCTCGACATCTGCTCCACGCTGCACATGGCGGTCACGCTGGACGATCTGGACTGGTGCCAGGACCAGATCATGCCGGCCGGTCCTGCGTACCTGATCGCCCTGCCCACCAAGAACGACCCGATGTTGAGCTATCTCAGCACAGCCTTTCAGGACCACGTCCGCCTCCGCGACAAGTTCGGCCTGAAGGTGAACGACGCCATGTGGGACTTCTACAAGCGCATCGGCATCGTGGACGGAAACGGCAAGTACACGAAGCACTTCGGAGATCCGCTCTGGGTGTACTACCAGTACCGGCTGGCCAAGGGGGACGAGCGCACCCAGGAGGCGATCTACGCGGAAGGCCGGGAGAAGATGAAGGAAGTCGAGGCGAGGGGAGTGGATCTGGCAACCGGCCACGGGAAGAACATCTGGGACCTGAATCCCGAACTGGCGCAAAGGGTGACGGCCCTGTACGAAGACGCCAAGGAATCCCTCTGGGCCGAGATGACCCCTGAATTCGTGAAGACCATTCCCAATGCAGTGCCGGTCAAGACCCTTTCCAAGGACCGGGAGGACTATATCGCCCGCCCGGCCACGGGAGAGAAGCTCAGCCCCGCATCGGTCGCCACAATCGAAAAACTTCGGGACTCGTGGGGAGAAAAGGCACCGAACGCCGTGATCGTGATCTCCGACGGCCTGAACGCCAAGGCGATCATGGATGAAAACCATCTGGCCCCCTACCTGGACGAAATCCGAAGGTTGCTCACCGAAGCCGGAGCCGTCGTGTGCGAAAAGAACATCGTGGTCACGAGCGGAAGGGTCCGGGCGGGCTATGAGATCGGCAAGTTGGTTTACAAGACTGCGGATCCGAATCGATACAAGGGGATCCTCCACATCATCGGCGAGCGGCCGGGAACCATGCACCACTCCTATTCCGTGTACATCACGGCCCCAAAGGGTCAGGCATGGGCCGAAGGCAGGGTCGACCACGACATCACGAGGCTCGTGTGCAATATCGCGGATACGGCCCTGTCGCCCAGAGATGCGGCTGAGGAGACCCTGACGATCATTCGGGAAATGGTGGGGAAAACGGTTCCATCCAGTCGAAGTTCCCAGTAAGACCTTATCGAGTATGAGGACGTCGCCGTGAATGCATTGATCTTTCTGGTGCTCTTCCCCTTGTGCATCGCGGGATTGGCGCTTGTCGTGCCCCCGGTGATCAACCTGAGAAGAATCATCGGAGTGACAGCCAACATCGCGCTCTGCGCGGTGCCCGTCTATCTGCTGATCAAGTATCTGGACACGGGGCCCGTCTTCTTCCGCCTTGACAGTCCATGGGTCAGCCCCCTCATGCTGGCGACGGAGATGGCCATTGCTCTGTACATCATCTATGTCTCCCTCCGGGCAAAGAGATCCCTCCCGGTTCTTCTGGTGCTCGTTCAGTCCCTCATCATGGTGGTTTTCGAATTCACCTCCGGCCATGGGATCCAGGTGGAGCACAGCCTGTTCGTGGACAAATTCTCCATCATCATGGCCCTCATCGTGGGCATCATCGGAAGCGCCATCTGCCTCTATGCGATCGGCTACATGCCTGAATACCACCATCATTACCCGGAGGTGAGGGACAGGCGCCGCTTTTTCGCCTTCCTCATGTATCTCTTCCTCTCCGCCATGTTCGGCATCGTATTTTCGAACAACCTCATGTGGGTCTATTTCTTCTGGGAAATCACAACGCTCTGCTCGTTCCTGTTGATCGGCTACCGCGACGACAAGGCATCCCGGGACAGCGCATTCAAGGCGCTCGTCATGAACCTGGTGGGCGGGGTGGCCTTTGCCGTGGGTCTGGTTTACTTGTACCACTCCTCTCACACCATGGAACTGGACAAGCTGATTCGTCTCGACAAGAGCTTTGTCCTGATCCCCGCCGTGTGCATCGCCTTCGCAGGGCTCGCCAAGGCAGCCCAGTTCCCGTTCTCCTCCTGGTTGACCGGGGCCATGGTGGCGCCGACGCCTGTCTCCGCCCTTCTCCATTCGAGCACGATGGTGAAGGCCGGGGTCTATATCATTCTGAGGGTCGCCCCGGTCCTTCAAGACACCGTGGCCGCAAAGATGCTCATGCTCATCGGGGGAGTGAGCTTTCTCGTAACGGCATTGATTGCGGTTTCCCAGAGCAACGCCAAGAAGGTGCTTGCCTACTCCACGATCTCGAACCTCGGCCTGATTGTGGCCTGCGCCGGGATCAATACCTATGCGGCCGTGTGGTCGGCCCTGCTTCTGATCATCTTCCATGCCGTGGCCAAGTCGCTGCTCTTTCTCTGCGTGGGCATCGTGGAATACAAGCTCGGCAGCAGGGACATCGAGGATATGGATTATCTGATCATGCGCGTACCGAAGCTCGCAGCCGTGATGATGATCGGCATGGCCGGGATGTTTCTCGCCCCCTTCGGCATGATCATCAGCAAATTCGTAACCCTGAAGGCATTCGTCGATACCAATCCGGGAATGGCCATCCTCCTGGCGTACGGGAGTGCCGCCACGGTCTTCTTCTGGACCAAGTGGATGGGCAAGATCATGTCGATCCGGCACGGGGAAGCCGAGGTCGTCGAGCATCGGGTGAGCCGCTGGGAATGGATCACACTGAATGTTCTGGCCGTTTCGACCGTTCTCGTGTGCCTGGCTTTCCCCTTCATCTCGTTCCGGATCGTCAACCCCTACCTTCTGGAGATGTTCGGAACCATTCCGGAGGCCGACACATTCAATGTGATCATCATTTATGTCATCATGCTCGGCCTGCTCATCCTTCTTCCCCTCGGCCTCTTCTACTTTGCCGTGGCCAGCAAGAACTACAAGAGGGTCGGCACCTATCTTGGGGGTGGAAATATCGACGACATACGCTTCGAAGGGGCCATGGCCTCCACGCAGACCATTCAACTCAAGAACTACTATCTGGAAACGTACTTCGGCGAAAACGTCCTGTTCAACGTCGGTGTCTTTGTCAGTTTGACACTCGTATTCATCATGTTCGGAGTGGCAGCCCTATGAATGCGATGCAAGAGATCTATCAATCCTTGTCCATCTGGGAAAGAATGCTCGCCTTTGTCGTGTTCGCGCCCATCGTGGGAGGGTTCCTGGCCGGGTTCGACCGAAAGCTGAGTGCGCGGCTCCAGGGAAGATACGGCCCGCCCCTGAGGCAACCTTTTTTTGACGTTATGAAGCTTCTGCACAAGGAACGCATCGTCGTCAACAGGATACAGAACTTCCCCGTCGTTCTCTTTCTGATCTTTACCGTCTTTTCAGGCGCCCTGTTCTTTGCCGGCGCCGATCTGCTTCTGATGATCTTCAGCCTGGCCCTGGCAGGGACCTTCTTCATCCTGGGCGGCTATTGTGTCGGATCGCCTTACAGTCACTTGGGGGCGGAGCGCGAGATCATCCAAATGGTCGCTTATGAGCCCATGGTCATTCTCATGGCTGTGGGCATGTATCAGGCAACGGGAAGCTTCAAGGTGGCTGACATCGCCCAGCACCCGGCGCCGCTCATCCTCTATCTGCCCGGGGTGTTTGCCGGGTTTCTGTACATTCTGACGATCAAGTTCCGAAAATCGCCATTTGACCTTTCCATGTCCCATCACGCCCATCAGGAAATCGTGCGCGGGATCACGACCGAGTTTTCAGGGCCCTCGCTCGCCCTGATCGAAGTCGCGCACTGGTATGAAAACGTGCTCCTCCTCGGCATGGTGTACCTCTTCTTCGGGTTCAATCCATGGTTGGGCCTGGGCGTGGCGATCGGGACGTACATTTTCGAAATCCTCATCGACATGAATTACGCCCGGTTCAAATGGCAGCTCACGTTTCTGAGTGCATGGCTGTTTACGGGTGTTGCCGGCGTGTCAAACATCATCGTCCTCAGTTTTCTGAAATAGCCGAATGGAGTAGCCAACATGCCCTGGTTCAAACGGTCGCCGTGGGTGCTTCACTACAACGCCACGAGCTGCAACGGGTGCGACATCGAGGTGATCGCCAGCCTGACCCCCCTGTATGACCTGGAACGGTTCGGCATCGTCAACACCGGCAACCCGAAGCACGCCGACATCCTGGCGGTCACGGGTTCCGTCAATGAAAAAAGCAAACAGGTCCTGATCAATCTCTATGATCAGATGCCGAATCCCAAGGCGATCGTCGCGGTGGGGCTCTGTGCAATTTCCGGGTGTGTCTTTCAGGACTGCTACAATGTCCAGGGAGGGGTGGACAAGGTCCTTCCGGTGGATGTGTACGTTCCCGGATGTGCTGCGCGGCCGGAATCCATCATCGACGGGGTGCTCAAGGCCTGCGATATTCTGGAAGAAAAGTATGCGCAGCAGAAAGAAGCGAAACGGGGGTCACCAAGAAGGTAGCATGATCGGCAACCTCTCAGGAACCATCTTCACTCCCTTGAAATAGAACCTCAGGAGCCGTGAGCATGCGTGAATACCAAGAAACCTTGCCGTTGGCGAAGAACGACCTGCTGGGAATCGTGGCGAGACTCTTTGCGGAGGAATACCGGCTTGTGCAGATCGGCTGCACCACACTCGCAGGCTCCTATGAACTCAACTACTCCTTTGACAAGGACTATCGATTCAAGAATTTTCGCATTACGGTGACAACCGGCGAAGAAGTTCCCAGCATTACCACAATCTATCACAATGCCTTTCTCTACGAGAATGAAATCCATGACCTCTTCGGTATTCCCATAAAGAACATCGTCGTCGACTACCAAGGCACGCTTTACCGGACCGCAATCGCGACGCCCTTCAGCATCGGGAATTGCCCGGTGCCGGAACCTCCAAAGCCCAAGAAAGAAACGCCGCAGAAACCCTCCAAGGGCACAGAACATAAGGGGGATACAACAGGAAAGACGGTTGTTATCGACGAGCCTGAATGCACGGCATGCGGCGCCTGTGTGGACATCTGTCCGGAGGTCTTTTCCCTTCAGGAGGGTGCGCAAGCTGCGACAGTCATAAAACCCACCGGCGGTCCGGAAGACCTGATCCGGAAGGCGATCGACGGTTGTCCCACCTCGTGCATCAGCCTCACCGGCCCCGGAACGTCTTCCGAAGGAGGATGAAAGGAGCGAGATTCCATGGCCCATAAGAACATCATCCCATTCGGCCCCCAGCATCCCGTACTTCCCGAGCCGATTCATTTCCAGCTTGTGACCGAGGATGAAAAAATTGTCGACGCCATTCCGTCCATCAGTTACGTCCACCGGGGGCTGGAGAAACTGGTGGAGAAAAGGGATTTCGTCGACTACGTGCATATTGCCGACCGGATTTGCGGCCTGTGCAGCTTCATGCACGCCATGGGATACTGTCAGGCGGTGGAAGCGGTCATGGCTGTCCAGGTGCCGGAGCGCGCGCTCTATCTGAGAACCCTATGGGCGGAGCTGTCAAGGATTCACAGTCATATCTTCTGGCTGGGCGTGGCGGCGGATGCCTTTGGGTTTGAGAGCCTTTTCATGCAATCCATACGGTTACGGGAGTCGGTGCTCGACATTTTTGAGGAGACCACGGGCGGCAGAGTCATCCTGGGTGCGTGCAAGGTCGGCGGAGTCCGGAGGGACATCGACGCGGAGACCCTGAAGGGAATCGTGAACAGATTGGAGCGGATGAAAGGGGATCTCGAAGAAATCAGCTCCGTGTTCATCAACGATTACTCCATCAAGCACAGGCTCTCGGGGGTAGGGTACATTTCCAAGGAGGAGGCATATACGCTGGGGTGTGTGGGGCCCATGGCGCGGGCGAGCGGTCTGGCCATGGATATGCGGACCCTCGGGTATGCGGCCTATAAGTACCTGGACGTCGAACCGATGGTGGAGTCGGCAGGGGATTGCTATGCGCGATGCCTGGTGAGAATCCGGGAGAACTTTCACTCCATGGAGTTGATCCGTCAGGCAGTGGGGAAGATTCCCGAAGGGCCGGTGGATGTCAAGGTGAAGGGCACTCCCAATGGAGAATATTTTTCCCGCATCGAACAGCCCCGGGGGGAAGTGATTCACTACGTGAAGGCGAACGGCTCGAAATTCCTCCAGAGGTTCCGCGTGCGAGTGCCCACCTTCAGCAACATCCCGGCCATGATCAAGGTGCTGAAGGGTTCGGAGATTGCCGATGTTCCCAACATCATCCTTACCCTGGATCCCTGTATCAGTTGCACGGAAAGGTGAGGGGCGGAGAAGATGAAACTGTTCACGATGACAAAGACGGTGGCCAGGAATCTGGTGGAAGGGCCTGCAACCCTCATGTACCCGAAACGGGAACGGATCTTTACCGTTATCACCAGAGGAAAGGTTGAAAACGATATCGATAAATGCATCTTCTGCGGAATCTGCAGCAAGAGGTGCCCGACCTATGCCATTGTCGTCACCAAGGAATCCAGTGAATGGGAGATTGACTACCTCAAGTGCTGCGTCTGCAATCTCTGTGTGGAGCTGTGCCCGAAGAAGTGTCTCACCATGAACAATCACTACTTTCCGCCCGTGGCGGACAAGGCCGCGGCGATACACAGGCTTCGATCCGCTGCCCCCCGACGTTCCGGCAAGGGGAAGGCCCAGGAGGCGAAGGATAAGAGCGAAAGGGAAGCGGCGAATAAGGTAGTCATCGATGAGCCCGAATGCGTGGCATGCGGAGCTTGCGTGGGAGTCTGCCCGGAGGTGTTCAGCCTGGAGGAGGGTGCCAAGGCTGCCAAGGTGATCAAGGCTACCGGAGGTCCGAAAGACAAGATCCAGGAGGCCATCGACACCTGTCCCACCCAGTGCATCCATTGGGAGGGATAGCGGCCCGCAACCTGGCTGGCAAGGCGCTCTCGCCGAGGAAGGGGCCCGCTACCCGCAGATCGAGAGCAAGATCCGGGCCCTGGTTCGGTACGAGCTTAACGTCGCGAACAAGACCCAAGTCTTATCGGAAATCTCTCAACGTAGTGGCCGGACGGACGGGTGAACCTTATGAATCCGAATGTATGTCCTGAAACCGGACGGGTCATGCAGGGCAAGGGGAGGCGCCGTCTTCCCCCCTTGCCGCTCTCCCTTTGCCTGGCGGCGGCCCTTGTGGCGGTTGCCTCGGCCTCATGCCAAAAAGAGGGTCCGGCCCCGTTGCCGCCCCCGATCGTCCAGGTGCTCGAGGTCACCACCGCGAACGTGCCGCTCACTGCGGAGTTCATCGGGCAGCTCGACTCCCCGCAGAATGTCGACGTGCGGGCGCGCGTCGAGGCGTTCGTCGAGAAGATTCTCTTTGTCGAGGGCAGCGAAGTCCGCGAGGGCGAGCCTCTCTTCGAGCTCGACAGAAAACCTTTTCTGGAACAGCTCGCGGCCGCGCAGGGCTCTCTCGCCGAGGCCAAAGCCGCCTTGAACAAGTACGAAAAGGATGTGGCCCGCCTGCAGCCCCTCGCCGAGAAGCGCGCCATTCCGCAGCAGGACCTGGACAACGCCATTGCGTCCGTCGATGTGGGCAGGGCGAATGTCCAGTCCGCGCTGGCCAGGGTCGAGTCCGCCAAGTTGTACCTGAGTTACTGCGATGTGCGGGCGCCCGCTTCCGGCCTCATCGGTGCCAAGCAGGTCTCCATGGGGGATTTCGTCGGCAAAGGGGAGCCGACCTTGCTCGCCACGATCTCTCAGCTCGACCCGATCTGGTTCTACTGCAGCATCAGCGAGGTGGATTACCTGCGAGCCGCGCAAAGGGTGCGCGATACCGGCCGGAGCGTCCGAGACCTCGCGGTGACGCTGATTCTGGCCGACGGCTCGGAATATCCCGAGCAGGGCAAGTGGGTCTTCATCGATCGCGCGGTGGACGCGACCACGGGCACCCTGCGGATGCGGGCGGAGTTCCCCAATCCCAGGAAGGTCCTGCGCCCCGGCATGTTTGCCCGCGCCCGGATCCGTTTGGAAACGGGGCAGGAGAGCGTTCTCGTTCCCCAGCGGGCCGTGCAGGAGCTGCAGGGGAAGAACTTCGTCTGGGTCATCGGCCCCGACAACAGGGCATCGCAGCGCCCGGTGACGGCCGGCGCAAGGATCGGCGGCGACCAGGTCATCGAGGCGGGGCTCAAGTCCGGGGAGCGGATCGTCGTGGAGGGCGTGCACAAGGCCCGTGAAGGGGAGGCCGTGCAGCCCCGCACGGCCGAGGAGACGGCCCAGGGCGCCGCCGCGAAGCCCGCCGCAGCCCAACCGCCCGCCAGGGAGGAGTAGCGCCATGGCGGAATTCTTCATCCGACGTCCCATCGTGGCGATGGTGATCGCGATCCTGACGGTCATCGTCGGCCTGGTCACCCTGTCCCGCCTGCCGATCGCCGAGTACCCCCCGGTCAGCCCGACCATGATCAAGGTCACGACCACCTACCGCGGCGCCGCGGCCGAGGCGGTGATGGAATCCGTGGCCACGCCCATCGAGTCCAAGGTCAACGGCGTGGACAAGCTGCTCTACATGCAGTCCTTCAACGCCAACGACGGCAAGCTGACGCTGAACGTCTATTTCGACGTCGGCACGAACGTGGACATCATGCAGGTCAACACGCAGAACCGCGTCGGACAGGCCGAGGCGCAGCTCCCGGACGCGGTCAAGCGCGAAGGCGTGGTGGTCGACCGCTCGAGCCCGGACATCCTCATGGTCGTCGGGCTTTCGTCCCCGAAGGGAACCTACGACTCGATCTTTCTGGGCAACTACTGCGACATCAACCTCGTGGATGCCATCAAGCGGGTGCGCGGCGTGGGCGAGGTGAAGAACTTCACCGCCCAGGACTACTCGATGCGCGTCTGGCTGCGGCCGGACAAGCTCGCGTCCCTGGGCATCATCCCCCAGGACATCTCCAACGCCATCAAGGAACAGAACGCGCAGTCACCCGCGGGCCGCATCGGGGCCGAACCCGCACCGCCGGGGCAGGAAGGCCAGTTCAACGTCCGGGCGCTCGGGCTGCTCAAGGAGCCCAAGGAGTTCGAGGAAATCATCATTCGTTCCAACCCGGACGGCTCCCAGGTGAAGATCAAGGACGTGGGCCGCGTGGAACTCGGCGCGCAGACGTACGACTTGCGTGCGCGGCTGAACAAGTCCCCGGCAGGCGCCATCGGCATCTACCTTGCGCCCGGCGCCAACGCCATCGAGACGGCGGACAACGTGAAGCAGATTCTGGAAGACGCCAAGAAGCGTTTTCCGCCGGATATGGATTACGAAATCGCCCTGGATTCCACTCTGCCGATCCAGGCCTCCATGCACGAGATCGTGAAGACCCTCGAAGAGGCCGTCGTGCTGGTGCTGCTTGTGGTGTACATCTTCCTGCAGAGCTTCCGCGCCACCCTCATTCCGATGGCAACGGTGCCGGTGTCGTTGCTGGGCGCCTTCATCCTGTTCCCCGTGCTCGGTTTCAGCGTGAACGTGCTGACCATGTTCGGGCTCGTGCTGGCCATCGGCATCGTGGTGGACGATGCGATCGTCGTCGTCGAAGCGGTCCAGCATCATCTCGAACGCGGAATGAGCCCGGTGGAGGCGACGAGGCAGGCGATGAAGGAGGTGTCCGGCCCGGTCGTGGCGATCGGGCTGGTGCTCTGCGCCGTGTTCGTCCCCGTGGCCTTCATGGGCGGCGTGACGGGCCAGTTGTACAGCCAGTTCGCCCTGACCATCGCCGTGGCGGTCGTGTTCTCGGTGATCAATGCCCTGACGCTCAGCCCCGCGCTGTCCGCCATGCTGCTCAAAAAGCCGAAGCCGGGCCGCGGACCCATCGCGGCGTTCTTCCGGTTGTTCAACCGGTTCTTCGACTGGCTGGCCAGCAGCTACGGCAACATCGTCGGCGGGCTGGCCCGCAAGGCGGCGCGTTCGATGATGCTGCTGGCAGCGGTTGTCGGGGGCATCTGGGTCATCGGGAAGTTCGTGCCCGGCGGCTTCATCCCCGACGAGGACAAAGGGTACGTGTTCGTGGCGGTCGAACTGCCCGAAGGTTCGTCCTTGCAGCGCACGGATGAGGCTCTCAAGCGGGTCGAGGACATCGTGATGGACACTCCCGGGGTGAGCTCCGCGGTTGCCCTGGCCGGCCTCAACATACTCAACAATCTGAATGTCCCGAACTCGGCCACCATGTTCATCGGGCTCGAGGACTGGGAGGAGCGCACGTCCCCGGACCTCCATGCCGGCGCCATCGCGCGCGAGTGGAACCGGAAGTTCTTCGCCCTCCCGGGGGCAAACGTGTTCGCCTTCGGACCCCCGCCGCTGCCGGGGTACGGAAACGTGTCGGGCTTCAGCATGCAGTTGCAGGACCGGACCGGCGGCACCATCGAGCAGCTGGCAGCTTACGTGAAGCAGCTCACCGAGGCGGTGGCCAAGCGCCCCGAAATCGGCCGCATCAGCACGACCTTCAACCCGGCGACCCCGCAGGTGAAGGTGGAGCTCGACCGAGAGAAGGCGCGGACGCTGGGCGTGACGGTGGACAGCGTTTTTTCGACGCTGCAGACGTACCTGAGCGGCCTCTACGTGAACGACTTCGTGCGCTTCGGCCGCGTCTTCAAGGTCTTTCTCCAGGCGGAACCGGAATTCACCAGCAAGCCGGATGACATCGGCCAGTTCTACGTTCGCAACGGCAGCGGAGGCATGGTGCCGTTGAGCACGCTGGTGAACGTGAGCATGATGTCCGGGCCGAACTTCGTGACCCGCTTCAACCTGTACAACGCCGCCGAGATCATGGGCGCCCCCGCTCCCGGCTACAGCTCCGGGCAGGCCATCAAGGCGATCGAGGAGGTCATGGAGACCATGCCCGCCGAAACGGGCTACGCATGGTCCGGCCTGACCCTCCAGGAGAAGAAGTCCGAGGGCCAGGCGCCGGTCATCTTCGGCATGGCCGTGCTGTTCGTGTTCCTGCTGCTGGCCGCGCAGTACGAGAGCTGGGGGCTGCCCTTCGCCGTGCTGCTGGCGACGCCCACGGTCGTGCTCGGCACGATGGTCGGGATGCTGGTCCGGCGCTTCGATCTGAACGTCTACGCCCAGATCGGCCTGGTGATGCTCATCGGGCTGGCGGCCAAGAACGCGATTCTGATCGTCGAGTTCGCCAAGATGAAGCGCGAGGAGGGGGTCGAGATCCTCGACGCATCGGTCCAGGCCTCGAAGCTCCGCCTGCGCCCGATTCTCATGACATCCTTCGCCTTCATCCTCGGCTGCGTGCCGCTGATGCTCGCTTCCGGTTCCGGCGCGGCCGCGCGCAGCACGATGGGAACGGGCGTGGTCTTCGGCATGACCATCGCCACGGCGGTGGGCCTGTTCATCATCCCGGTCTGCTACGTGTTCGTACAGGGCCTGGTGGAGAGGTTCGGGGGTAAGAAGGCTGCGCAGGAGTCCGGTGGGGAGCCTTTGTTGGAAGGCCACCCGGCGGAAAGCGGAGGGACGAACCCATGAACCCGCCCCTGCCCCCACCGCGGCAATTCTTCCAGGTCCCGGTCGTCCTGGCGCTCCTCGCCGTCCTGTCCGGATGCTCCGTGGGCCCGAACTATCAGCGTCCCCCGGCGGACACGCCCCCCGGTTACCGGACCGCGGCATCGGACACGAGCCCGCCGGCAGGCGCCGAATCCCTCGGCGACCTCGGCTGGTGGGAGGTCTTCCAGGACGCTCAACTGAGGGCCTACATCACCGAGGCCCTGGCGAACAGCTGGGACATCAAGATTGCTGCCGCGCGCGTCCTGCAGGCCGAGGCGCAAGCCCGCATCACGCACTCGCAGTTCTTCCCCTCCGTCGGCATCGGAGGCGACATCTTCACGGCTCGTGCCTCCGAGGACGGTGCGACAGCGATTCCGCCGGGCGGGGATCCGCAGCGTGAGTACGGGGATGTGTTCGCGTCGATGGCGGCCTATGAGGTGGATCTGTGGGGCCGCATCCGCCGGGCGGACGAAGCCGCCCGCGCGCGGTTGCTCGCCACGGAAGCCGCCCAACAGACCGTCCGCCAGACGCTCGTCGCTCAGGTCGCGACAACCTACCTCAACCTGCTCGAGCTGGACCGGGAATTGGACATCGCGAGGCAGACCCTGGAGGGCCGGACCGCCTCCCTGTCCCTGACCACCGCGCGCGAGGAAGGCGGGGTCGCCTCCATGCAGGATGTCCGGCAGGCGCAGATCCTCGTTTCCACGGCAGAGGCCGCCATTGTCGACACGCTCCGCCGGATCGAACAGACGGAAAACGAGCTGAGCGTCTTGCTCGGCCGGAACCCGGGCACCATCGAGCGCGGCCCCGGTCTCACCAGCCAGGAGCGGAACGAATCGGTGCCGGCCGGGCTGCCCTCGTCCCTGCTGGAACGGCGGCCCGACATCCGAACCGCCGAGCAGCTCCTCGTTGGCGCCAACGCGGACATCGGCCAGGCCAGGGCGGCCTTTTTCCCGACCCTGAGTCTGACCGGTTTCTACGGGTATCAAAGCGTGGCGCTTTCGGACCTGTTCACAGGCCCGGCGCGCTCGTGGCAGTTCGGTCCCACGCTGACCATGCCGTTGTTCACGGGCGGGAGGCTGCGCGGCGGCGTGAAACTCGCCCAGGCCCGGTTCGAGGAAGCGGTCGCGGATTACCAGCGGACCGTGCAGCAGGCCTTCCGCGAGGTGTCCGACAGCCTGATCGCCTACCAGCGGAGCCGGGAATTCCGGATCCGCCAGGAAGAGCGCACGATGGCCCACCGGAGCGCCACCGAGCTGGCGGGCGTGCGCTATGAGGGCGGCGTCACGAGCTACCTCGAAGTGCTCTACAACGAGCAGGAGCTCTTCACGGCCGAGCTCGCCCTGGCCCAGGCCCGGCGGAACGAGCTGCTCGCGGTCATCCAGCTCTACCGCGCCCTGGGCGGCGGGTGGATCGCAGGGACAGAAAGGGGCACGGGTCCCGATCCGGCGCCTGCGGCATCCGAAGGAAGGGCTTCCGGTTCTTCCGGCTCCGAGGTCCAGGCGGGATCTCCATAGGGCCCACGTCTCAATCAGGCAGATCGCCCGCCGGTTTCGTATCGGTTGCGTCATGCGTAGGGCCGATCCACCGGACCAGGAGGGCATAGCCTACCGAAAGGATAATCGCACCGGTGAACAGACCGATGAATCCGGAGAAGATCATTCCGCCGACGGCGCCGATAAAGATGACCAGCGTCGGCACCGGGGCGCCCTTGCCCATGAGCACCGGTTTGAGGAAATTGTCGCTGAGCGAGACGAGGACCAACAGAACGGCCCAGACCGTGGCTGGAAGCACGTCTCTTTCCAGGAACAGATAGACGATGACGGGAATGATCACCACGCCGGTGGGAACCTGGATGACGGCCAGCATCAGCACGCAGAGAGCCCAGACGCCTGCGAAAGGAACTCCCGCCAGCATCAGAACGGCTCCGGCGAGGATGAACTGGATAAAGCCCACCCCCAATATGCCCTTGGCCACCTGCTTGATGGTCTGTCCGGCGATTCCGAAGATTTCTTCCCCGCGCTCGCCGGCCAGCCGGACGATGAACTTGCGGGCGAATCCCGCCGACGGCCTGCCCTTGACCAGAAAGACGCCCGCTATGATCAGGGAGAGAAGAAAGAGGAGAAAACTCTTTCCGAACCCGGCCAGCGAACTGAGCAGGAGGATCCCGAGCCTTCCCAGGGGCTCCCTGTACGTCGTTACGGCCGACTCGAGGTTCTGGGATGCAAGCAGCCACGCAGCGTGCAGGCGCCTTCCGATGACCGGCCAACCCAGTATTCGTTCATCCGGAGGAGGAATCGAGAGCGTGTGGTTCTTCAGATGTGTCGCAAACGTGAGAATTCCCTCGAACAGGGAGCGCATGAGCCACACACACGGCAGAATCACAAGGAGCAGCAGAAGCAACGTGATGATCACGCCCGCCAATGTTTCCCTGTTTCCGGTCCGCCCCGCAATGTCGACAAAAAGTGGATAAAGGACGATAGCGATAATGCCTCCCCAGAGCACAGGGCCGACGAAGGGAAAGATGATCGCCCCGCACCAGGCGATCAAGAACAGCAGAATGATCAGGCGGATGACCGTATCGAAGAGCGAGGAGTCCGCGGAGCGGGGCTTGAAGGAAGGTATTTGCATCGGTTGTCTATTTTTCATCAAAGATAGAGAATGTGGTCGGAGGACTCCCGTCGCCGGAGTCCGTTTCGAACGGTGAGCATACTCTTTCCGCCACGGGTGATCAAGGGTTTCATGGGTACGTCATGGCCACGTCTGTCTCTCCAGATCTGAGAACCGGCCGTTTGCCGGCAGGGAAGAGGCTCCTGGCGGTTTCGCTCGTCTTTCTGGGCGTTCTCTGCGGAGCGCCCGCGCAGGGGCAAGACCCGGCGACCGAGGAGGCGGCCGCAGCCCCCACGGCCGAAGAGATCTCGCTTCGATTGGAAGAACGGCTGCAACAACTCACCAAGGTCCGGGATCTTCTTGCGGCCTTCCTCAAAGGAGAGAAGCTGACCGATGTGCCGCCTGAAGCCCTCTTTATTCTGGATCTCGGGGACGAGGACGCCGTAAAGCAGCGAGTAGAGGATCTCAAGATCCTCCAGCGTCACCCGGAGAGAGGATACGCTGAGGAGGCCGCCCTCGCGGCAAAGGCTGCTGCCTCCGACCCTAGCTTGACGACGAAGGTCAAGGAAATTGCAGCTCTCGATGGGGAGATCAACCGGCTTCGGCTCAAGTTTCTCTCTCTTCCCCGCAAGCAGCGGGAGGCGCTGCTGCGCGCGCAGAAGATCGCTCTGGAGCAATCTGCACTGTCCGACACGCTGGCGAGGGAACGTGCATCCGGGCAGACCCGGCGGGTGGAGGCGGCCGCCGCCCTCGACACGGCGCAACAACTTGTCGAGGCCTCTCCCAGGAGCGACATCCGCGACCTGGCACTGCAGCATATGCTCGTCCAAAACGCTCAAATGACCCTTGCCGACCTCAGGATACGGTGGAGCGCCGGGTACGAGGAGCGAAATCGATTCTACCGGGGAATCGCGGAGAAACTCTCCGCGCTGGCTGCTGCACTTGCGACGCTGGAACCGCAGGAGCCCGTGTCGGATCACTATATCGAGGCGACACGAATCTGGCGGGCCTTGGTCAGCAGGACGTTTGCTCAAATCGGCGAATTCGCGCGCGTGAGGCGTATCCCTGCCCTCCCCGCTTACCCGGAGAGCCTGCTGAATCGCCTGGAGGGGACCCCTGAGGCATCCTCGTACCGAAAAGCCTACCAGGATCTGACACAAGACAGAGAGTCGCTTGCAAGGCTCCGCATTCAGTACATGAACGCGCTGCGGGAAAGCCTATACCGCCTTCTGCTCCAGTCGGCGGATCTGCGGTCCGCCTTTTTACGGGAAGCTGTCAGAAAAGAGGATTACCCGATCCTTCGGCAACCGGCCGAGTACTTCGCTGACCTGCTGCGGGAACTCCGTATCGTGCCGTATATGTGGATGGCCGGTGTTTCCATGGCACTGTTCACCCTGAATGAGACTTTGGCCCTTGGAGTGAAAGGCGTTCTGGATCTCACCAAGCAGGGTTTGCTCTTCATTGCCGTCATCGCGGTTCCCTTTCTGGTCTATCCTCTCGCCCGGCCTTTGCGCGGAATGCTGGCTCGCAGTCAGGACATGCTGATGTCCGTTCGATCTCAACTGCCCCTGGCGGGGAGCCTTGCCGTCCAGCTTCAGTGGGTGCGTCCGTATGTGCCCTGGATCGTGGCCCTGCTCGGAATCCGGATTGCGGGAGGGCTCGCCGCGAGGGCCGACCTGAAGATGATTCTCCACGCAGTCCCCTACGCCAACTACTACATCGGGTACAGGATGTTCCGGATGGTTCTGGCCTCGACCTTCACGCAGGGCGCAACCTTCGGGGAGGTCCATGCCCGATCCATCGAGAGAGAAAGGGTTCACCGGACAGCGAGGCGGCTCGGCATCTTCTTCTTTTTCGCCATGGCGTTCCTGCGCGCAGTGCAGGATGCCGTCGGCAAGGCTCTGGCCTACAGGGTGATCCTGTTCAGCATGGTATTTGCGGGGATTCTGATCTCTGCTCTTACTGCGTGGCAGTGGAGGAACAGGATCGCACAGCGCGCAGAGCAGTTGCTGCCCGGAATTCTCGGCACCCGGATCAAGGGGCTCTGTTCCGGACGCCTGTCTGTCTTCTGGTGCCTGCCCACGCTGTTGCTGTTGCTTCCGGCCTTCGTCGTGAGCCGGTTAGCCGCTTTCTCGGTACGATTCGATGTGTTCAAGCGATTGCAGGCGGAGTTCTTTCGCAGGCGCCTTGAATCGCGCGGCGTGGAAATCCCGGAGAAAACGCAACTTCATCCCATCGATGGGCAGTTGCCGGAGGATTACCTCTGCTGGTTCGACACGCAATTGCACCCCGACGAATCCCTCTGGATCCATAGGAAATCTACCTTGTTGAAAGCACTCCCTCTTCGGGTGCAGACGTGGGCGGAGGGAAGGACGGACGAACACTCTGTCGCATTGTATGGAGAGAAAGGGATCGGGAAATCCGAGCTTCTGGGGAGACTGGCAAGGGAACTCGCGGATCTGCGCGTGCTCTCCCTGAGCCTTCCTCCGAAGCTTCTCTCGAGAGAGGGGGTATTACGCTTCCTCGGGGAAAGCCTGGGCATGGATCTTGCCCATGGGGGCGCAGATCTTGTGCGGGCAGATGCCGGGCAGCCCAAGACCGTCATCTTCATCGACGATGCACACAACCTCTTTCTTGCCGAACTCGGCGGATTCGTGGGGTTCCGCACCTTTCAGGAGTTGATCAGCGCGAGGACGCGGAATATTTTCTGGTGCGCAGCCTTCCACAGGCGTTCCTGGCTCTATCTGCTGGGCGCTCTGGGACAGGACCTGAGTTTTCGGCACTCCTTTGCCTTGCCCCGCTGGTCGGACGAGGAAATCCGTGATCTCATCATGCGTCGGCACAGCCGAACCGCCTACCGGCTCTCCTACGCATCGATCATCCGGGCGACGGGCGGGTACGGGGATGACGCAAAGCCTGTGGCGATCGAAACGCAGTTTTTCCGCATGCTCTGGGACCAATCCCAAGGCAACCCTCGCACGGCCATGTCGCTGTGGATATCCTCCCTGAGCCCACTCGGCGGCCATGAACTGCGGGTGCGCCCCCCGAAAGCTTTCCAGGCGAAGGACCTGGAAACCGCCGGCGACGACCTTATGTTTGTATACGCCTCTATCGCGTGCCATGAAAACCTGTCCACCCGCGAAGTCATCGCCGCAACAAATCTGCCCGAGGCAACGGTTCGGCAGGCGATCTCGATCGGCATAGAGAAATCCGTCCTCTTTGTCGGAAAGGACCGGCGGTACCGAGTCACGGCGCATGCGCAGCCGTTTCTCACCCGGATCCTCGTAAGAAGGAACTTCCTGTATGAATGAAACCGTTCAGATCCAGATCGCCGATGTGCTCAAACTGTTCGAGGTCGAACGTGTCATCCTTCTGATCGGCGGAATCGTCTTGCTCGTCTTGTTGACGCGGGCCATCCGGAAGATTTCCGTGGGGTTCTACCGCAGTATCCCCTCCCGGCGTCTGCTGGTTTCGCAGGCGGTGGCCGGCGCAAGCTTCTTTATCTACATCTTCGGCGTAGCCTTCCTCATCTACGCGGTGATCCGTCCCCCCAGGGAAGTGGTCTTGGCGCTGCTCGGGAGCGCCGCCGTGGCCATCGCGCTCTCTCTCAAGGATCTGGTTGCATCCCTGATTGCGGGCCTGATCCTCCTCTTTGACAAGCCTTTCCAGGTGGGTGATCGGGTTCAGTTCGACAGCTTCTATGGGGAGATCAAGAGCATCGGCCTGCGGGCGGTGAGGCTGGTGACCCTGGAGGACAGTGTCGTGACCATCCCGAACAGCCGGTTTCTCACGGATGCAGTGTCCTCGGCTAACGCAGGGGCCCTGGACATGATGGTGGCCATGACCATCCACGTCGCCCTCGACGCCGACATCTGCCTGGCACGAGACCTTCTCTATGAAACCGTCGTGACGAGCCGCTACGTGTATCTCAAGAAACCGGCCACGGTCACCGTGTCCGAAGTGATCGCGGCCGGACGTCTTGCCATTCAACTGAAGGCCAGAGCCTATGTGCTGGACGTCCGCTTCGAATTGCCCTTCGTGACCGACGTGTACCTGCGAGCCACAGAGGCCTTCGAAAAACATGGAATCAAACGTCCCTTGTTGATGGAGGGTTGGAAACCTCAGGCCGTGCAGGGCGCGATGCCTCCGGAAGGGGATTTGGGTGTGGGATAGGCGATATCCGCGACGGCGGCGGACGCACCGTTCGCATGGGACCAAGGTCCCATATCTTTTCCCCTGCCATTTTACTACAATCAGTCATCTGCGGATCCCGGGATCGGCGGTCAACCCGGCCGTCTCGGGGGTCGTCGGCAAGAGGACCGGAAGCGGGAAACAGTCCAACAAGATTATGGCGGTGAAGTTCAAGGCAGACAAAACAGGTAAGGAGACGTCGAGATGAATGGGAAGTCTTTTGTCGTGGGGATGTGCATGGCCCTGATTCTGGCCATGGGGGGCCTTTCGGTGCAGGCCGGAGATGCTCCCTATGTGAAGGGTGCCTTCTATCTCACTCCGATGGTGGGGGGTATCGTGTACTTCGACGAGCCGAACGTCGATGACGGTGCCATCGTGGGCGGCAGGTTCGGCTACTTCTTTACCGACAAGATCAGTCTCGAAGGTGACTTCGACTACGCCTGGTCCGAGTTCAAGGGCCCGCCCCCTGCCGAGGCTTACGACGGGGCAAACACGAACCATTACTTTTATCTGCTGAACGGGCTGTACCATTTCCAGCCCGTCCTGTCGGAACAACTCCGTCCGTTCGTCCTGGCAGGGATCGGCGGAGCCAGCCTGGAGAGCGACCCCCTCTCGGAAACGGGTTTCGCGGGCAATTACGGCGCGGGCCTGCAGTATAAGCTCTCGGACGGGTCCGCCATCCGGGCGGAGGTCCGACACCTTCTGACGACCAATATTTCGGAAAGCAACCTGATCGGCTCCCTTGGTCTCGCCCTGCACTTCGGCGGGCAGGAGCCTGCGCCGCCTCCGCCTCCCCCTCCGCCTCCCCCTCCGGCGGACTCGGACGGTGACGGTGTAGTGGATCCGAAGGACGAATGCCCCGACACGCCCAGGGGATGCATCGTGGACGCGCGCGGCTGTCCGCTGGACAG
>CAYLMK010000005.1:34090-231678 GCA_964384945.1 uncultured Thermodesulfobacteriota bacterium
CGACGGCGACGGAGTGTGCGACGGCATCGACCAGTGCCCCGACACGCCCAAGGGATGCATCGTGGACGCGCGCGGCTGTCCGCTGGACGGCGACGGCGACGGAGTGTGCGACGGCATCGACCAGTGCCCCGACACGCCCAAGGGAGCCAGGCGCCTGGATGAAAAAGGCTGCTCCCCCATAAGTGCCGTAGGCATCCATTTCGAGTTCGACAAATCCACGATCCATCCCAGATCCTATCCGGAGCTTGACCAGTTTGTGAAGTTCCTCAAGGACAATCCCGGGCTCCTTGTGGAGATCCAAGGCCACACCGACTCGACGGGTACGGCGGACTACAACCAGAAGCTCTCCGAGAGAAGAGCGGAGGCTGTGCGGGACTATTTCATTTCCAAGGGTATTCCTGCGTCCCAGTTGAAGACCAAGGGCTACGGCATGAATGTGCCGATGGCGGACAATGCAACGGAGGAGGGTCGTGCCATGAACCGCAGGATCGAGTACTGGCGGGTATTTCCGTAGACCGTGGGCCTGGCCCGACCGGCTCCCCCTTACGGGAACGCATCGGCGGGTCAGGTCCTCGAAGCGATTCCCGCAAGGGTTGCTGTCCCTTGGATGCGTGGCTGATTTCAGGCAAGGCGGGAGACGCAACCCGAAGCGAATAGCCGCCGCGCGATGTGCCCGCAGGCAGGGCCGGGTAACTTGCGGATAAGGGAGGATTCTTGATGAGGAAGGCATTCGCACTCGCCCCCGTAATGCTGTTGGGACTGCTTGGAGCGGCCTCGACCTTCGCCGCAGACCCTGTCGCAGAGATTGCAGACGGGATTGTCGACACCTTTGTCGGTGGGTGCCAGCAGGAGCTTGAAACGTACTGCAAGGGCGTAACCCCCGGTGAAGCACGGGTCCTGGCCTGCCTGTACGCATACCAGGATAAGCTGTCGGCAAGATGCGAATATGCGGTCTATGATTCCGTCGCGCAGCTCGGCAGGGCGGTGAACGCACTGACCTACCTGGCAAACGAGTGCCGGGACGACCTGAGGACCCACTGCGCATCGATCGAGCCCGGGGAAGGCCGCCTTCTCGACTGTGTCAACAAGAACGAGGCGAAGATCAGCGACCGATGCAAACGAGCCATCAAAGACGTCGGTCTGAAATAGCGGCCGACGATTCCTGCACCGTTTCCTTGCGATAGGTTTTCTGCAGGATCTGTCCATGCGTTCAAGGACCGCCCCGGCGCAATGGAACGGGGAACTCCGCCCCAACGGCGAAACGCCCCCGAGGGCTCTGCGGGGAGACCGGCGGGCTGATCGGCCCGCCGGTCTCCCCGCTCTGACCGCGTGCAAGGCTTCTTTTACTTTTTGTAAAAGAAAGCGCCAGGCGCCTTGATCCACCGGCTTGCCAAGCCTCCCTCGTTGTTCTTGAAATCCCCAGTTTTCTCAAGAAGTTACGACTCAACCCAGGGTATACGCCCCGCTGGTATGGTTATTGCTGGATTGAAGCGTGTGGGGGGAGGCAACTTATCGTACAGGGTTTCCTGCGATGGCCGGGCCGGGCGAGCCGGTGTAAGAGGAGGGAGCGTCCATGAATGCCTTCACTCCGAACTGGCCCCTGATCGGTGCGCTCTTTCTCAACCTCATGCTCTGGTACGGCATCCTGATGCTCGTTTTGCCTATGGGCGGGTAGGCCCGGCTCCGTCCCTTGACGGCCGCATGCATCACAGGGAGGTGTCGACATGCAAAACGTGACAGGAAACCGAAAGGCGTTTTCGAAGGAGAAGATCTGGCTCGTCTTCCGCGTGATGTCCCCGTTTCTCGTCTGGGGGTTCCTGTTGCTCTGGGTCTACATGGCCCTTCAGCACCCCTGAACGACCGCTCACAGACGGCGTGAACGGTCGGAGAGGCCAAGGCCGGAGACGTTCAGACGCGGGGGGGCAGCGGCATGCCTTGAGGATCGGTCCGATCCACGAAAGGAGAGGGACCCATGCGAAACGCCAGAAGGTTCGACGAAAGGATCACCATCGGGAGCGTACCCGATGGGGACGACCTCAAACAGCTCAAGGAACTCGGGTACAAGACGCTCGTGGACCTGAGAGAAGAGGAGGAGAAGTTCGGGGGTCTGGTCCAGAAAAGGGCGACCGACCTGGGCCTGCGCTACGTGAGCATCCCGATCCGGCGGGAGGCCATCCGGATGGAGGACGTGAGCCGGTTCTACGACACGGTCTATGAGAAAGGCAGCGCCCCGATCTACGCCTTCTCCAGGTTCGGCAAGAAGCCGCTGGCCTTTCTCCTGCTTCTCGAGGTCGTCGCCCGCGACGAGCATCTGCCCATGATCTTCAGAAAGGCGAGCCGGTTCGGTCTGCATCTCCAGGGGGACGAGGTTCTCCAGCAATTCCTGGTGGACATTTACAATTCCGGCAACATCCGACCGATCCTCGAATCCATTCAGAAGCACAGGCCGGACCTCTTCCACAAGCCCGAAAAGGCCAGGACACCATGACCGAGGCCAAAGCGACGAACATCCACTGGCACCCGGGGGCGATCGGCCGAAGGGACCGGGAACGCATGAAGGGGCACCGTGGGTTCACCCTTTGGTTCACCGGCCTGTCCGCATCCGGGAAATCCACGCTCGCATCCGCCCTCGAGCAGGCCCTGTACGAGAGGGGGTACCACACCTACATCCTGGACGGCGACAACATCCGGCACGGCCTGAACAAGAATCTCGGCTTTTCTCCGGAGGACCGCGAAGAAAACATCCGGAGAATCGGGGAGGTCGCCAAGCTCTTTCGGGACGCGGGCATCATCAACATGACGGCCTTCATCTCCCCCTACATCCAGGACCGCCAGCTTGCTCGCGGCCTGGGCGCGCCCGAGGATTTCATCGAGGTCTTTGTGGACTGCCCGGTCGAGGTCTGCGAGGCCCGGGACCCGAAAGGGATGTACAAGAAGGCCCGGGAAGGAGTGATCAAGGAATTCACTGGCGTGAGCGCGCCCTACGAAGCGCCCGAGAACCCGGAGATCCGCCTGCGCACCGACGAACTGTCCGTGGAGCAGTGCGTCCAACGGATCCTGGAATTCCTCGTCGGGAAAAGGCTGATCGGCGGCTGAGGGAGGGATCCCCCGCCGGCCCCCGCCTACAGACGCCGAAGCAGCTCGAAGCTGCAGAGTTTCACCTTGGGCACCCCGCGGGTGTCCCGGACAAGCGATCCCCTGTTGTTCAGCGAAACGAGGATGTGCGTGCCCTTGAGATTCAGGTCCTCCACGCCCGCCTCCCAGAGCCGCTTCCCGACCCTTCCCATCAGCTCGACATACTCGGCCCTGGAGATCATTCGCTTTCGATAGGCGCAGAAGGCGGTGATCCTCTCGAAGATGTCCTCGTCCCCGTCGATCTCCGCCTCCACCTCGTTCCAGGAACCCCACACCGTGATGTAACGGCGGTCCTGGGCGAGAAGCGGGGTGCCGTCCGGGTTCAGCACGTGGCGGTGGCGAACGTATCGGCTCTCGTCCAGCATGCGCGGGTCGAGCTCGCTCCTGTGTCCTGCCACGTAGACCGCCAAGGGGTTGAGGGCCGAGACCCCGCGGCTGCGCAGCGTCAGGGCCAGATCCACTTCCTCGAACGGGCTGTTGTAGCCGAAGGCGAGGATCCTTCGGCCGCTCTCCTCGAGGGGATCCACGTCCGGCGCGACGCCGACGTTGGAGACGTTCCAGACGAGGGGCAGTTCGTCTTTTGAAACCGTGTGATACACCTTTCGCGTGGCACAGAGCTTCATCCTCGGCGTCACCTCCCACCTTTCGGGGAGGAAATAGTCGAAGAGCCCGGGATCCCTGCCGACCACCCAGAGCCTTCCCTTCGTGCTCTCGACGCTTCCGAACACATAGTCCACGCCGAGGACGCGAACGGGCTTCCCGTGCGCCGGACCGGCGGACGGGGCCTCCTCGAATCGACGCCTCACCCGGGACAGGAACTCTCTTCTCTTCTGTCTGCGAATCTCCGCCTCCCGATCGCCGGATCGCTGGAGCAGCTCGAAGTCCACCAACGCATAGAGAACCTTCCCGTTTCGATCCTTTGCCAGCCGACCGCCGCCTCTCGGCCGGACGATCAAGTGATGAGGCTTTCGGTCGCAAACGGCGAAGCCCCTTTTTCGCATCCTGCCTTCCGCATCCAGGGTAAGTTCGGCGATCTCCCTCAGGCCCAGCATTCCGCGGTCCGCAGCCTCCACAGCATCGATCCCCTTGACCCACTCATAGATCACGCCGTAGGAGCGGAGCATGTCCAGGTCGATCTCCCTGTGCAGCTCGAGGATGGGGAGCATCTTGTATTCCTTCCTTCCGAGCCTGTCCAGATCCTTGCGCTCGGCAGGCGCGTAGATCGCCAGGGGCTTGTGCGTGTAGAGGACGCCCGGCGCTTCGCGCCTCGCGTCCCGCATCTCCAGAAGGAGGGCGAATTCCTCGAAGGGGCTGTTGAACCTCCAGGTGAGGAAGTCGTCGCGGTCCTCCCCGCCGGGGACCTGCTGGCCCATCCGGTTCCACTTCAGCACGAAGTCGATTTGCCTCTCCTGGACCGGCTTGCTGCGTACGCGGTAGATCGAACTGCTCCCCTGGAGACGCACAGCGTTCTGGAAAAACCAGGAGCGGTCCAAGAACCAGTTCTCGGGCAGGAGGTGCTCCAGGAAGGGAAGCCCGAATTCCGTCAGGTAGAGATCGTCCTGATTCCGGCATCGGATGTGTGCGTAAGCGACGCCGAAGACCCTGACCGTTTCGACCCGGTAAGGGGCGGAGACCGGTTCGGTTCGACTCAAGGCACCCCCCGGACCGACGCGCACCTGCGAGGCCGCAGGGCCTTGCCGCTCAGGCTTCCCATGCATGATGACCCGACCCCGCCGATATCCTTTTCCCCCGGCCCACCCGGAGGCCGGAAAGGCCCTTTCCCCTCCTTTCCTGCTCTTCTCGGAGGACTTTGTCAATGGACCATCAGGACCGCCTTCTCCTTTGCCATTTGCAGGACCTTTCCGCTCACCCTGCCCATGAGGAACTCCTCCACACGGGAGAGGCCCTTCCGGCCGACCACGATGGTGCCGTACCCGCCCTGTTCCGCTTCCGCCAGGACGCTTCCCGCGCGGCTGGAGGCGTCCTGCACGATCTTGGTCCTGACCCGGCTCGTATCCCCCCCGGTCTCCTCAAAGGCACGGATTCGTTGTTGGAAAAGCGATTCCATGACCTCCCTTTCGCAATCGGACGCCTCTCGTCTCACGCTTTCGAACCATCCCAGCCACTTGGCGCCCTTGGCGGGCAGTCTTCCCTCCGCGACAGGCACTTCGAACCTGCGAATCACGTGAAGGAGGAGCAGATCCTTGTCTCGAAGGCCCAGGTAGTTGGTTACGTAGTCGAAGATCCGGACGGTGGAGTCCGATTTGTCCGCCGCAAGCAGGATCCGGCTCGGGTCCGGTTGCCCCCCCACCACCCAGACCGGAATCCGCCCGGCATGGTAGACCACCTTTTGCGCCGTGCTTCCCAGAGTGAGCTCCCTCAAAGGACTCAGGCCGCGACGGCCCAGGACGAGGGCGGCATACCCCTTCCTTGCCTCCCGAAGGATGTCCCGGGCGATCCCCACCTGCCTGTCCTTTACGTGGATCGTGATGTGGTGCGCGGGATACTCCGCCTCCCGGAGAAGGGCGATCGCCTGCTCCATGAATTGCTCGACCATCGCCGCCTGACCGGACCTCCAGGGCCCGAACCCGCGCATCCGGCGGCGAAAGCCGGGATCCGACTCGAAGTCCCAGAAGGACTCAGGGATCCAGTGGGCTACATGAAAGAGGGTGATCTTTGTCCTGTCCCCCGGCAGGACACGCCCGACATAACGAACGGTCTGCAGGGACTGCTCCGAACCGTCCACAGCGACCAGGACCTTCCTTTGGGGGTGTCTCACGTCGCCTCCGCGCCGGGCGCTTGTTCCTTGATGAACTCGGTTCAAGAAACAGCAATCTTTGTACCAGGAAGAAGGGTATCCTGGCCTCAGGGAAAGCTTCGGAAAGCCGGACTCTCTCCTCTGAAGACAGAGGCCTGCTGCCCCGGTCGGACTTGGAATCGGTGTCAGGCCGGTTTACAGGCTGTAAAGCGCGGGAGGGGCGGACGCCGTTCGGACCGGCAATCAATTCGCGGGCCGGCGCCCGGGAGGTCACCCTGTGCTTTGTGGTCAGATCCCTGGGCGCCCATCTGGGCGACCCTTCGGTCATTCGATCCGAACACGAAAAGAGGTGGTTTGAGGCCAGCAGGCAGGAAATGGAGCTTTCCCTCGAGGAGGCGGAGAACCGACTGATTCGCGCGGGCTTTCACCCGAGCCGCGTCTTTGTGCGGCAACTGGAGAACCAAACGAGCCGGGCGGAGGGAATCCTGGCGGCGACGCAAAACGGTCCCTGCGGTACGGTCCTCGTGGGAAGAAGGGGCCACACGTCGATCGAGGAGTTCCCGATGGGCAGGGTCCCGTGGAAGCTGCTGCAGATGGCCAGCGACCTGGCCGTCTGGGTCGTCTAGCGTCCGCTTCTTTGTACGAAGGCGTCGAGCCCCTGATCGACGACCTGAGCCGATTGTACCCCCCGGAGCGGCGGCGGCCGTCCGGCGTTCCGGTTACCTGACAAGCACCCTCTCGATCTCAAAGAAGAGATCCTGTTCGCGGATCACGCCCACGATCTCGCCGCCGTGCATCACCACCATTCGCCGCAACTTGTGGGTCACCATCGTATACGCTGCCTCCATCAGGTTGGCGTCGTCCTGTATGGTCATGGGCGCCGGCGACATGATCTCGCCTACCGGCCGCCGGGCGAGCAACTCCACCTCGCGGTTGAAGGCGCCGCGCCAGAACATGGGCGAATACTGGATCGAATCGGCCATCGACGGTTTCGGCGCCGACAGGTAGCCCGGCATGATCGCCTTGAGCAAATCGACGATGGCCAGCATGCCCTTCAACTTGCCTTGCCGGTCGAACACGACGATCGATCGGTGGCCCGTCTCCATCACCCGGCTGGTGCACACCGCGGCGGAAAAGGACTCGCGCAGTTTCTTCACCGCCTCGCCGACGCTCCGGTCCTCGGTGATCGTCGTGTACTCGGTAATCGGGACCATCACGTCGCGCACCAGCCTTTCCTCCGTGGGCTTGTCCACGTGACCGAAGCGATAGGCCTCGATCACCTTGGCCGACAGCAGGTCGATATCGCACGGTTTGGTCAGGTAGTCAAAGGCCCCCTTTTCCAGGGCCTCCCGGGCCGACGGCACCTTTCCGTGGCCCGTGAGCATGATGACCGGCAGATCCGGCCTGCGTTTCTTGATTTCCTTGAGCACCTGGTGTCCGTCCATGCCCGGCATGTAGACATCCAATATCACCACGTCCGGATCCTCTCCGAGCCTCTCCAGAGCCTCCTCCCCGCTGGCCGCCAGAATCGTATCGAACCCTTTTCTGTTCAGTATCTTCTGCGTCGTAGCCCGAAACTGTGCCTCGTCGTCCACCATCAATAGTTTGATCCCTTTGCTCATCGGTAGGGTCTCCTTTGCGTTCCTGTACCGGAATAAGGGTTGGTGCTCTCCGTAAGCCTCATTCCATCAAAATGGGGCAAGGCCGGGAAAGCCCATCCACCGCCAGTAGGTGGCCGACAGAAGCATCAGCCCGGCCATATTGGTGAACCACAAGATAACGCCCACCCGCAGGAAATCCTTGGCGTCCAGGTAACCGCTCGCATATACGATGGCATTGGGCGGCGTGCCGATGACCAGGCAGTAGGCAAACGAGGACGCGACGGATGTTGCCATCGCGGCAAACGGAATCATGACGGTTCCCGGATGAACAATGCCGGCCATGGCGAGGGTCACCGGTCCGACCGCCGCGCATGCCGGCCCGTCCGCCATGAGCTGGGTAATCAGGCCTACGATGATATTGCCGGAGAGGAGCAGTCCCAGGCCCTCGCCCAGCCCCAGGGGCGCAGTGAGTTTGAGCATGCTCCGGGCGATCCAGTACGCGGCGCCGGTCTGCACCAGGACGCGGCCGAAGATGATCGCGCCGGCATACAGCCACACCACCCCCCAGTCCACCCGGGTCTGGTAGTCGCGCCAGTTGACCACACCGGCCAGGATGTACGTGATGCCGCCGATGACCGCCAGCACGCCGATGCCGAAGCGGATCCCGGTCCATTGCAGGATGAGGTTGTTTTCCGTGACCCAGGTAAAGAGCATCGCGATGAAGATGACGATCGAGATGATCTGGGGCCGGGTCCATTTTCCGCCCCCGGTCTTCTGGACCTCGTTTCTGACCACCGTCATGGCATGGGACAGGTCGGTGATCGCGGGCCTGAAGCGCCAGTTGATCATGACCCAGGTGACGGGCATGAACCACAGCAGCAGAGGCGCGCAATAGAGGACCCACTGCACAAAGCCGATGGTTATGCCGAACATATCCTCGCTGTAACCCATCATGATGATGTTCCGGGCGGCGCCCGACGGCGCCAACGAGCCTCCCAGGTTTGCGGCCATGCAGATCGTGATCATGAGCATCTTGGCCAGCTCAGGATCCTCCCGGCCGGTCGCCTGCGTGGTGGTCACGTAAAGGACGATGCCGATGGGAAGAAACATGGCGGCCAGGGCATGGTCGCTCATGAACATGGTCAGCGGCGAGATGATCAGGATGATGATCAGGGAGATCCAGCGCACGTTAGGCCTTTTCAGCCGGCCGAACATGGCCATGGCGATGCGCTTGTCCACCCCGGTCTTCACAAAGGCCGTGGCGAACATCAGACTCCCCATGATGAACCAGGTGGCATCGGACCAGTACAGGCCCGGCATGTTGTTCCGGTCCACGATGCCGCACATCAGGGCGATCACGCCGATGCTGAAGGCCACCATGGGCAGCGGGATCGCTTCGGTCACGAAGCACAGCACCACGAAGAGCACGATGCCCACCCCGGCCTGAACGTGGAACCCGGCCCTCCTGGCCTTGGCCTTTTCCGAGTCGGTGAGCTTGTCGAAGGTCAGGGACTCCGTGCGGATTTCGTGCCCTTTGGCGAGGAGTTCGCCAAATCGCTCGGGGGGTATCTCCTTGGCAAAGGCCAGCACCTGTTCGAGGTGCGCGGGTGTGGATGCAATCCCGCTCTGCTCGCACCAGCGCTGGTCCCGTCGCAGGAAGGCGGCCTGGCTGAAGGCGGAGGATTGCACGCTTTGCTCCATCATGCGCACCATCTGGATTTCCCACTGGGCGAGTTCCCGGGTGGGTCTGTTGAAAAGCTCCTTTGCAAAAAGCTCTTGAACATACTTGGGGCCCATGGAATATTCCACGCCCACATCCAGCATGCTCTCGGGCGTGGGAATCCACAAGAGCAGAATCAGGAGCCCCAGAGGAATGGCAAAGAGTCTCCAGTTGATGAACTTGTCGTAGCCTGACAGTTTCGTTTTTGCCTTCGGTTCCGTCATCGCTCACCCCCTCAAGCGCCTGGACCTTTTCACCCTGCACCCTCCGTTGTCCGAGATCGGCGAGGCCTGCGTCCTGCTGTCTTGCGGGGGGCCCGGCAAGGGCGCACCCCGGCGTTGGCAAGCCCCGGCCGCTATCCGCCTCCCTGAAGGCGATGGATCAGGTACACAAGGAAGAAGATCACGGTGGCATAGAAGTAGATCGCCCTTTCCTTGTCTTTTGGGATTCGGATCGCCCCCTGTTCGAAAAACTGCCTCATTCTGTTGCGCATGACGTCTCCTTGGAGCCTGGATGTCTCATGACCTTTTCCCCCGTTCCGTTTGCCGATTTCGGTCAATCCTCTTCCTTGTCGCTGAAGACCGCCATCGGATGGCTGATGATTTCCTTCACCTTGACCGACCGGATCTTTTCGTCATGGGCCTTCTTCTTTCCGTACGCCTCTTCGATCTTCACCAGAAGATCCGGAATGTCGATCGGCTTCATGACATAATCGAAGGCTCCGAGCTTCAGGCCGTCGACGGCCGACTCGACGGAGGCGTGGCCCGTCAGCATGATCACCTCCACGAGGGGGTGCTCCTGCTTGATCCTTCGCAGCACCTCCACGCCGTCCATGCCCGGCATCTTCACGTCCAGCACGACCACATCGATCCGTTCCTTGCGCAGAATCTGGAGCGCATCCGCTCCGTTCGTGGCCGTCTGAATGTTCTGTACGTCCCTCTTCTCGAGAAGGATCCGTGTCGTGGCCAGGAACCTCTCTTCGTCGTCCACGAGCAGCAGTCTCACGTGACTCATCGCCTGCATCCTCCGCCGGATCTTCCGCGCACGAAAGAGATCCGGACATTCAGGTTTCTCTCTCCAAGGGGAGACGTACTGTGAATACGGTCCCCACATTCGGTTCGCTCGCAACCAGGATCTGGCCCCCGAGCCGCTCCACAATTCCATAAATCGTGCTCAGCCCCAGGCCCGTCCCCTGCCCCACCGGTTTCGTGGTGAAGAAGGGAAGAAAGATCTTGTCCATGATCTTCGGGTCGATCCCGCACCCGTTGTCCGCGACCGAGATCTTGACCGAATCGTTCTCGCGGCCGGCAGCGATGCGGATCTCGCCGTTTTCCCTCTTCCGGAGGGCGTAAAGTGCGTTGTTGAGAAGATTGAGCAGGACCTGCTGGAGTTGCGTCGGATCACTGCAGATCTCCGGAAGCCCGGGCTCCACCTCGGAGAGGAGACGCACACTCTCCAGCCGGGCCTTCTGCTCGACCATGCGGACTACCTCCGGAATGAAGGAGGCCAGATCGATCGTCTTCAAAACCGCCTCGTCCTTGCGGGCAAAGCTTAGCAGGCCCTGCGTGATCTGCTTGCACCGGTCGATCTGGATCCCGATCTGATGGACCGAGTCGAGAACCATGCCGAGGTTGCCTTTGTCCATGCCCTCCCCGGCCTCCATCTCCTTCAAAAGTTCCGTCATGAGCGCCTGTTCGGCCTTCATGACTTGCAGGGGATTGTTGATCTCGTGGGCGATGCCCACGCTCATCTCGCCCAGCTCGGCGAACTTTCCGGCCATGATCAACTGATTGCCCAGCGTCCGCTTTTCCCTCTCCGAGAGAACGAGCTGTCGCGCCTGGCCCGAGGCGAGAAGGAAGGCCATCAGGACGACCAGAGCCCCGCCGGCGAGGATGATGAAGATCCCGACCACCAAGACCCGGTACAGGGGCGCGTAGGCCTCCCCTGCTTCCTGCCGCACGATGAGCATCCAGCCGGTCAGACCCAGCTTTTTGATCACGTGCAGGTAACGGGTTCCGGAACGGTCCTCCGCGACAAAGGAGGCCGTGCCGGTCTCAGCGCTCTTGTAGAGATCGTAATCCGGATCTTCCTCCATCAGCGCTCCCCCGGAGCGGCGCCGGGTCTGAAACAGGCCCGCCCCGTTGACGAGATAGGCCTCGCCCGTCTTCCCCACACGGATGCTCTCGACGAGATCGTTGAAGAACTGGGTGTCGATCGTGGCACGGAGATACCATGGGGAAGGCCCGCCTTCGCGCTTGACCGCGATCACGAAGTGGGGATACTTGCGGTAGCCGAGGAAGACATCGGAGACGTACACGCCCCGCTCCCGGACCGCCTGAAACCATTCTTCCCGGGCATAGTTCTTTCCTTCAAGATCGTAAGGCCCCACGTAGGCGACGTGATTGCCCTGCTCATCGAAGGCTCCCAGGTCGAAGAAGGCCTTGGAACCTTCCTGGAGATCACGGAGGACCGCGGAAAGCCGTCCGTCCCCGCCCAGTTCGTCCAGTTGGCAGAGGGAGGCCGCAAAACGAAGGTCCGCGACCCTCTCCTCCAGAAACTGCTCGATCAGGCGGCGGTGGTCCCTTGCGATGAGGGCCAGTTCGGAAAACACCCGGCTCTTCAGGTTCGTGCCGAAGTAATAGACCACCGTGCCGAAGACGACCATCACGATGAGGAACGGCGGGAGAAGCACCCGGAGCAGGATCCTCCGCCGGATCCCTTTGAAACGCTGCCGATCCCTTTCCTTCTCTTCAGGCTGCACCTTTTTCCATCTCCTTGAGCCGTTGCAGGACGGCGAGCGGCGAGTCACCCGGCGTCTCCTGAAGAAGCGCGTCCATCCGGGCCTCCGGGATCCGAAGCTTGGTCATGACCCTCTTCTTGTAAGCATCTTTGACCGCCCGGAGGAGCACCTCCATATCGCACGGCTTCTGCAGGTAAACGTTGGCCCCCCCCTTCGTGCACGCCTCGGCCGAATCGGCCGATCCGTGCCCGGTCAGGATCAACACTTCCATCCCTTCGTGTTCCCGCTTGAGTGCTTCCAGAGTCTGCTCTCCGCTCAGGCCGGGCATCTTCAGGTCCACGAGGGCGATATCGAACGGACGCTCGCGGGCCGCCTCGACCGCCTTGTCGCCCCGGTTGACACACGTGACGAGGAAGCCCCTGACCTCGAGCCGCTTCCTCATGGACTCGAGAAAGGCCTCCTCGTCGTCCACGATGAGAACGCTGATCCTGTCCTTGGCCATTCGGCCCCCTTCTCCGAGGTCCTCTCGGTTCAGATTCCCATCCATCGCCAGTAGCCGAAGATCACCCAGAGCCACAGCACGGCGAAGTTCAGGAAAAGGACGACCGTTCCGTGAATCAGGAAGTCCTTCATGGTCACGAGCTGCTCGCCCGTCTCCGGGTCCTTGGCAAGGGCGTAGACGATCGCATTGTTGGGCGTACCGATGATCATCATGCTGGCAAAGGAGGAGGCAAAGGCGGTTGCCAGCCCGACCGCGATCGGCGAGGTGCCCGAGAGGGTGGCCATGGGAACCGTGATGGGCCCCACGGCCGCCACCGTTGCGCCGTCGCTCATGAAATTGGTGATCAGGCCTGTGATGAGGCTCGTGGCGATGCACAGGCCTTCACCCCTCTTCAGGAAATCCGGCAGGATCCCCACAAAGGCGTCCGCCATCCAGAGGGCGCCCCCTGTGATCGCAAGCCCCCCCCCGATGGCGCTGGCGGCTGCGTAGAGCGCCACCACGTCCCAGTGGATGGAGTTGACGTCCTTCCACCGGAGCACGCCGAGCACGTTGAGGGCCACGAGGGCCAGGATCACAGGCCCGCCCATGCCGAAGCGGTCCGAAAGAGTGGACCACACCACGATCAGGGCCACGAGGACCGCTGCGGTGCGGTACTCGGCCGGGGTCATCTTGCCGATCTTCTCCGATTCCCGCATCACCTGGGCCGCGACATTGAGTTCCTTGACCTTCATCCCCTTGCGGGAGAAGAGATAGAAGTAGAGACCGATCGCCAGGGCCCCGACCGGGACGAAGGGAAGGCCCAGCTTGACCCACTGGAGGAAGGAAACCTGGATCCCGTAGTCGGAGAGGATCCCGAGCATGACCGCGTTGCGGCCGCCCGCAGCCGGAGAGCCGGGGCCGCCCATGTTGGCCGCGTAGGTGAGCGTCAGGAAGAGCACAACGGCCAGCCTTCGGTCCTTCACGACACCGGCCGAGTGCAGCCCGGCTGCATAAACCATGAGCAGGATGGGCGCGATGAAGGCGGTCAAGGCGTGCTCCGAGAGGAACGAGGCCGTCAGGGCCAGCATGGGCGCAAAGAGGAAGAGCATCCTCGGAAGGGACGTGCTCGTGCCGAGGAGCAGCATGCCGATGCGGCGGTCCAGGCCGGTCTTGGAGATGGCCGAGGCGAGGGCCAGGACCCCGAAGATGAAGATCACCGAGTCCTTGGCATAGGCCTGGGCCACCTTGTCCGGGGGCAGGACCTCGAAGAAATACATGAGTACGCCCACCAGGAGAGCCGTGATGCCCACCGGGACCCCGCCCGTGGCCCAGAAGAGGGCGGCTACCACGAGGATGCCAACCATGACCCTGGCGCGTCGGGCCGTCGCCTCCGGGCTGAGGGGTTCCTTGACCTCCTTTCCCTGCGCATCCTTGCCCTTCTGGTAGACGCCGCCCTTATCGGAGTAATACTGGGCGATCGTCTGGCCCGGCTTCATCTTGCGATAGTCCGCGTAACCCGTGATCAGATCCCGGGCCGGGTCGCTCTTCTGCGCCGTAACAAAGGACATGAGCCGGGCGGGAGCCGGTATGAAGTACAGGGCGGCGAACAGCAGCACGCCCAGGATCATGACGCCCGGCCGCGCATTGTGCGACCCGATGAGCCAGGACTTGACGCTCTTTCGCTTGATCTCCGGGATCTCGTGCCGGGCCAGTGCGTAGACCCGTTCCTGCCGGGCGGCCTCGATGTAGTTGACGAGGTCCTCCACCGGACAGGGCTTCGGCAGGTACTTGAAGACGTCCAGCCTCCCGGTCATGCGAGCCGACTCGATGCTTCCGTAGCCGGTCAGCATGATGACCTGCACCTCGGGCCTGACCTTCTTGATCTCTTTCAAGGTCTGGATGCCGTCCACCTTGGGCATGTTCTGGTCGAGAACCACCACCTCGGGCGACTCGTGCCGGACGGCCTTGATCGCGTCCTCGCCGTTGCTCACGTCCAGAACGTCGTATCCCCGCACGGCCAACTGCTTCTTCAAGGGTGCCCGGAACGAATCCTCGTCGTCCACAAGCAAGATTCGGGGTTGCGGTTCCGCACGGTTTGTCTTGTTGCGTTCCTGCATCTCTTCTCTCCTATGCGCCCTGCTGAATCGGGAGTTCCACGGCAAACGAGCTTCCGGCGCCGGGCAGGCTCTGCACATCGATGCGCCCGCCCATGGCCTCCACAATGTTCAGGCTCACGCTCAGCCCGAGGCCGGTTCCTTTCCCTGCTTCCTTGGTGGTGTAAAAGGGCAAGAATATCTTGTCCATTTGCTCGCTGGTCATGCCCTTCCCCGTATCCGATACGGTGACACGCACCATGTCCTGCGCCTTCTCCGTGCGCAGCGTGATGGTGCCCGCACCGTTGATCGCGTCCTGAGCGTTGTTGACCAGGTTCAGCAGCACCTGCCGGATCTGATCGGCGTCCAGGAACAGCTCGGGAAGATTGGGGTCGTATTCGCGGACGAGCCGGATGTTCGAGACGCTGAACTCCTGTTCCTTAAGGCCGCCGACCACATCCTCCAGAACCTCGTTCAGGTTGCACGGGGACAGGCGGGGTTCGGTCCTGCGGGCGAAGTTGAGCAGCTTGTCGGTGATGTTCCTGGCCCGGTAGACGGCCTGGTCCACCTGCTTGAGAGACTCCCGTATCTTTTCGGCGGACAGTTCCATGGCGAACCGGGGGTCCAGCATGTCCTGGATCCACCCGCTCTCCGAGGCGATGATGGCCAGGGGGTTGTTGATCTCGTGGGCCACGCCTGCAGCCAGTTCCCCCAGCGAGGCGAGCTTGGCCGCGTGAAGAAGCTGGGACTTCAGGGACCTCCGGGCCTCTTCCGAGGCCTGGGCGCGGCGCAGGAGCCGCTCCGTCGTCAGCCAGACCGCGCTGAGCAGAAGCGCCACGAAAACGAGGGTGGTCGCAATCATGATCCGGCGGGCCCTGTACATCGTCGCGTAGGCGACCCCCAGGGGCTGCCGGACGGTCAGCACCCAGGGGACTTCCTTCAGCCAGGCGTAGGCGACGAGTTCCGTGTCCCCGCTGTGGACGATCTCCTGCACCCCTGTCCCCGGGGTTTCGGGCGGCATGAAGTCCGAGGCCTCCAGGGGCATCCCCTTTTCAGGATCCACGACCTGCCAGAACCCCTCCCGGCTGATGAGGGCGGCATTGACCCCCTTCCCGTGGCTGATCGCTTGGAGAAACATGTAGAACTTCTTCGGATCGAGCGTGGCCCGCATCACGGCAATACGGTCCTCGAAATCCTGTTTCACGGCGATGGTAAAATGCGGCTTCTTTCGAAAGCCCGTGTAGATGTTCGTGATATGGTAGTTCTGCTCCCGCGCAAGGAGCGTCTGAAACCAGGGCTCGCCGCTGTAATCCTCGCCGTGCAACTGCGGATAAGGACCCGCGTAGCCGATCTGCCTTCCCGAAGCGTCGAGAAAGCCCACGTCCACAAAGGCGTCACTCGCCTCCCAAAGCGACTGGAGGTAAAGCTGCATGTCGGACGGCGTGGGCGAGAGCGTGAAGTGGGTCCGGTGAAACAGATTGAAGATGTTGACCACCCGTTCTTGCAGGAACAGGTCGATCGTGTTGCTCTCGATCGTGGCCAGGCTTGTGAGATGCAGCTTTCCGCTCTCTTTCAGCGTCCGGTCGAGCTGCAAATGGAAGTAAAGGGAGAGGATGGCCAGAGGAACGAGAAACGAAATAGACAGGCCGATCTGAAGACGGCGCCGGAGCCTGTGAAAATACTCCCTCGTGTCTCGGAGTCGGGCCATGGCGACTTCGTCTCTCGGACCCACCACGGGGGGCTGTCCCGTCTCCTGGTTCATGGCTTGGGCGTTTCCATCGTGTCTGCCGGATCCCCGAGGCCCTCCGTCCCGCCCTGGGAAGGCCCCCGCGCCCGGTGATCGAAGCGGGAGGGATACGTGCTGCGAAGCACCTCCCGGACGGCCTGCACCAGTTCCTCGATGTTCCCCTTCTTCTCCACAAAGGCCGCTGCGGCATCCACGAGTTCCGGATCCGCGTATTCGGTCGAAAAGCTGTGGAGGATGAAGGGCAGGCAGGGTATGCGATTGGCGAGTTCCTCGGCCGCGCGGAACTCCTCCAGCCCGGGCAACTCGTCGTCCAGGATCAGGAGATCCAGGGAGCATTCCTGCCTGCTGATTCGGCGGAGATCGTAGCCGTTCTCGGCGAGCGCCACTCCATACCCGGCGGCCAGGAACTCACGCTCGAGAAACCGACGAATACGCGGGTTTCGCGCTGCGATCAGAATCTTGAATCTTTCCCGCACGATTCCGGCACCTCCACCATCGGAACAGCCGGCATTAGTGCAACCAGTATGCCATCAGGGCGAGAGGGAAAAGGGAGGAACGCAGACCCGCAAAACCGAATGGATCAGACCGGTTACTCAAGGTCCGGGAGGGAGCAAGGCGAGGAAGGGATGTCAGGCCTCTTTACAGCCTGTAAATGAGGGAAGCATCGGCCCGTTCCGCGGACTCCTGTCCGGAATGACACAGAAGGCTGGACCGTCAAGGTCCCGGGACTGACGCATGGGGAAAGGCCGGCGCTAGGCATCTTCGTCTCGCTCGACCCGGGTCCGGATCTGGATCTGGTACTTGTCGATCTTCGAAAGGAGGGTGGGGCGCGAGAGCCCGATCAGCTTCGCGGCGTGGCTTCGATTCCCGTCGGTGATGTTGAGCGCCTCGGTGATGACGATCCGGGCGAACCGGTCCATGAGTGCGTCGAAGAGGTGACCTTCCGCAGGCGGGGTGCGAAGCATTTCGTTCACCCATTTTCGCATCGCCGCCTCGATGGTCGCGGACTCCGGCGCCTCGCCCGAGGTTCTCTCGCGAATGGCGCGCGAGACGTCCTCCGGTCCGATCGGAACGCCGCGGCTGAAGATGAGGGCCTTCTGGAGGGTATTGGCCAGCTCCCGAACATTGCCCGGCCAATCGTCGCGCAACAGCGTTTGCTTGGCCTCCTCCGTGATTCCCGGGTTCTCCACTTCCATCTCCAGCGCAAACCGGTTCAGGAAGTACTCGGCCAGGAGTCCGACGTCCTCCTTTCGCTCCCGCAGAGGGGGGAGTTGCAGCGTCACTACCTTCAGACGGTAGTACAGATCCTCCCGAAATTTTCCCTCCTGGAGGGCCTTCTCCAGGTTGCGGTTCGTGGCGGCGATGATGCGGACGTCGACCGGGATGGGCTGCCGGCCCCCCAGCCGCTCGATGCTCTTCTCCTGCAGGAGCCGGAGAATCTTCGCCTGGATGCTGAAGGGCATGTCGCCGATCTCGTCCAGAAAGACGGTGCCGCCGTTGGCCTGCTCGATCTTGCCCATGCGCCGATGAGCGGCCCCGGTGAAGGCGCCCTTCTCGTAGCCGAACAGTTCGCTTTCGAGCAGCGTGTCCGGGATGGCGACACAGTTGATCACGAGAAAGGGCTTGTCCGCCCGCAGGCTGTGCTGGTAGATGGCGCGGGCAACCAGTTCTTTCCCGGTTCCGGACTCCCCCCGGATCAGGACCGTGGCGTCCGTGGAGGCGACCCGCCCGATGGCCTTGTAGACCTCCTGCATGGCCCGGCTCTTCCCGACGAGGGCCTCGGAGGCCCCTGACGCGGGAAGCGCGTCCATCTCCACCTTCGAGCGCATCAGACGCGCCGACTCGAGGACCTGATGGATCAGGGCCAGCATGTCCGTGATCTCGAAGGGCTTCGTCACATAGTCGAAGGCCCCTGTCTTCGTGGCCTCGATGGCCGTCTCCGTAGTGCCGTGGGCGGTCATGATGATGACGGAGAGCTTGGGCTCCAGATCGTGGATCGCCCGGAAGGCCTCCAGGCCGTCCATGCCGGGAAGGCGAACATCCATGATGACCAGATCCGGCACCTCCCGCTTCACCAGGGCGATGCCGTCCTCCCCGCTCGATGCGGTACGGACCGTGTGCCCTTCCTCCTTGAGGATCTTCTCGAAGCTCTGCCGAAGCTGCGCATCGTCGTCGACGATCAGGATTTTTCCCAAGATTCGCCCTCCCGGCAGGGCAGTGTGATCACAAAGGTTGTACCCACACCTGCCTCGGATGTAAGGCTCAAGGAGCCGCCGTGCTGTTCGATGATCCTTGCCGCGATGCTGAGACCCAGGCCGGTGCCCTCCTCTTTTGTACTGAAAAAAGGCTCAAAGACCTTCTCCTGGAGCTCCGCAGGGATCCCAGGCCCGTTATCGCTGATACGGACCACGGCCGCAGGACCCGCGGGTTCCTGCCATTGCTCCTCCTCCTCGATGGTGACCGTCCCGCCTTCCCCCATGGCCTCACAGGCGTTGATCAAGATGTTCACGAAGACCTCCTTGAGCTGGTCCGGGTCGGCGAGGACCTCCGGGAGCGGGTCGGTGCGCCTCAATGCGATCTGCACTCCATAGGACTTGAATCGGTGGCGGAGCAGCTGAAGGTCCATATCGATCACCTCCGAGGGGCTGATCCGTTGCATCCTGAGCTTCGAGGGTCTCGCGTATTCCAGGAAATTCCGGATGATGGTGTCGAGATGTCGGGTTTCCTCGGAGATGACCTCCAGATCCTCTTTCTGGCTGGGAGCGAGGTCCAGGGAACGTTCGAGGGAGAAAAGCCTCATCTTGATCGAGGTCAGGGGGTTCCGGATGCTGTGGGCCACGCCGGCGGCCAGCCTGCCGACCGTGGCCATCTTCTCCGTCTGGAGAAGCCGGGTCCGGCTCTTCTCCAGTTCCAGATGGGTCCGGTCCGCATCGTGGATGAGGCCGCGCACCCCGCGCCGGAGCGCCTTGACCTCGTCTCCGGAAGGCCGCCCCGATCCGAACCGCTCCGCTTCCTCGATGAGGCCCCGGATGGGCCCGAAAATCTGGCTCAGGAGCACGAAGGCCAGCGTCAGGGAGAGCACGGTGCTCAGGAGGATTGCGCCGGCCGCAGCGGCCCGCATCCAGGTGACCCTCTTCTGGCCCTGTCTCTTGGTATTCTCGAGCCGTTTTGCCTGGATGGCCTCGTAGCCTTCGCAGGTAGCCAGGATCTCGTCGAAATAAGCGCGCACCTCGGCATGCCGGGCCCGGCCTTCCTGCCGACTTCCCGACCGGTAGAGATCGATGACTTGGTCCTTCGCATGGACGTACTGGTCATAACGCTCCCTGATCCGATCGAGGGTCGACCGGTCCTCCTCTGTTCCGGCCGACCTCAGGGCGGCCGCCAGGAGATTGCGAAAGGCCGTCCGCTGCTCCTGCAGTCTTTCGAGCCATTTCGCATCCCCGTCCATGAAGTAGTAGGAGACGAACCCCTTCTCCTTGATCAGCGCCCGCAACAGGGCGTCGGTTTGCTGGGAGACGGCCATCTCGGCTTCGATCGACCGCACGAGCAGCGACTCCATCTCGAAGGTGTACCAGATCATGACCACGCCTCCCAGAAGGGTGATCATGGCGAGGGAGGCGAGAATCAGGAGGGTTCGAACACGCAGGCTGGACCACCACGGCATGGCAGAGGATCCTCCGGCACACACAACGCCACACGAGACCATCCGAATAGTACGAGAGCGCGTCAACGGAGTCAAAAGCCGGGGGTCATGAGCGGGTCCCCTTTTCAGGGCCTCTGGCATAACGGTTGCAAAATAGCGGGGAAGCCGTTATCTTCTCGCACCCCGGGCACGAGGGAAGAAGACGGTGCGAACGATTTTCGCGCGCGCGGCCGCGGAACCGCAAGGAAGAAAGGAGAAAAAGGATGAAGGCATTTGAAAGGATCTTGTTTCCTGCCGACCTGTCCGAGGTTTCCCGGAAGATCGTTCCTTACGCGACCCTGATGGCGCGGACCTTTCAGGCCAAACTTCATCTGCTGTTCGTGGCTCGCTTGTTCAAGTATTACGACAACATCTATGTTCCGCCGGTATCCATCTGCCAGTTCGAGAATGAAATCGTAAAGGGAGGCAAACGCCGGCTGGAAGAGTTCATCCGGGAGCACTTCGAGCAGGGATCCGTGTCCGCGGCAAAGGTCGTTCCCGGCGATCCGGGCGAGGAGATCGTACGCTACATCAAAGAGGAGGGGATCGATCTGGTCGTCATGGGAACCCACGGACGGAAATCGATCGACCGGGTCCTGTTCGGCAGTGTGGCCGGTTACGTTGTCCGGATGTCGCCCGTCCCGGTCATGACGGTCAATCCGTACAGGATGACGACACCCTGAAAAAAGACTCCCCCTGCATCCGATGATACGGGCGCAGGGGGAGAGAGTATTCCTCGAGAAGGCCTTCGTTTTCGCAGGTCGGCCTGCGGCTTGATCCTCTGCGGAGTTTCGTTTCAGCAGGGTCAGGCCCGGCCGGCCGGGGCGTGCGGAAGATGCATCCCGTGCTTGCCCAGCGTGTCACGGCCTCGCGCATTCCACCGGGCGGCCAATCGCTCCACCGCGAAGACGAACAGCCGCAGGGTGAGATAGACCGCGAAATAGGCCAGAATGATCAACGGAACATAAACGCTCAGGGCCATATAGAAGGGAACGGTCGGCTCCGGGTACATGGCGTTTCCTCCTTTGTGCGGGTTCTGTCCGGTTTGCTGCTGCCTGCGTTTATACGCAACCCGGATGCCAGGTTTCCGGCAATCCGCCCGAGCGGCAAGGGTTAGAAGGTTCGCTTGAAAAAGATGAGGCTTTCAGAAGGGTTGGGCCTCCTGCGGCCCCTTCGTCGCAAGCCGCACATGCCCCGGCGGCGGACACGGCTTGTCGGATTGGTGTAAAGCGCTTTTACATTCTGGAAGGGCTCTGTTTTCCATGGGATTGGATCAGGCCCCTGCCCTGCATGGCCCGGGCCACGACATCCACGATGAGGTCCATCGAAAGCGTTCCCTGATTCAGCACCAGGTCGTACAGGTTGGGGTTGTTGATGTCCTCGTTGAAGTACTTTCTGAAGAACGCTTCCCGTTCCGCATCGAACAGCCGAATCCTGCGGACGGCTTCCTCTCGGGACAGATGATAGAAAGAGGCCACCTGCTCGCCCCTCCAGGCAAGGGGCGCCACGATCCGGATGTGAAAACCGTTCGCCAGATCCTGCGCGATCTTGCAGGCCCCCCGTCCGACGACCACGGCGTGACCCTTCTCGCAGACACTGCGGATCACGCGTACCATTCTCTGGAAGACTTCGTCTTCCACCGGCCATTTTCCGAGAAGCGCATCCATGTACCTGGCGATCTTGGCCCTGGTTCCGCTTGTCAGAAGATCCGCAAGGCGCTTGTTCATTCTCATGTCGGATGCGATCCGGCTGACGATCTCCTTGTCGTAGAGCGTCCACTTCGCCTCGGAACCGTCCATCCGGTTCAGAGACTCGGCAAATCGGAGCCCGGTTTCCAGGGCCATGCACCCGTATTGCCGGCTGATCGTCAGGAAGGGCTTCCCCGCCGATCGCTTCCGCCGCTTCTCTTTCTCCCATTCGGCAAGCATGGCTCCGATCTGCTGATCTTTCTCGCGTTCCGTATAGAGGCGAAACACCCCAAATCCCAAAGGGCTCTTCCTCGTCTTGATCGCCATCTGTCCGTCCTCCTGAAAGGTCCGATGCCGCGCAAACCGGCCTTTCCTTCCGCCGCCGGAAGGCTCCCGTCCTGTGCCACGCACTGTGAGCAACAACCGTGCCATGCGCGAAGGCCCGCCGGGCGCGCGCAAGAAACGTGAAAAAGCGCTCGCAATCTCAATATCTCAATACCCCGGAGGCCGGGGGGACGCCCGCGCGAACGGATTCCTGTCGATGTCCTTTACACTTTGAAAAGAAGCCGGCCTACAACGATTCCTGGATGTGAATGCACAGGTCGGCGAGCCGGTTCGTGTAGCTGCCGTACTCGTTGTCGTACCAGCCGAAGATCTTTGCATGCGTGACCGGCACCCGAAGCATGGAATCCGGAAGGCCCCTCAGAACCGTCTCCGACAACCCCGGAATCTCGGTCAGGTCCAAGGACAGGAATCCCGTGCGGGTGTGCGTTTCACACCCTTCGATGATCACGGCCGCCGGATCCCCGATGAGATCCGAGGAGACATTCTGCTCCAGGGTGAACCGGAGCAGCCCCCTCTGCTTGCCGGCCGCGGCGTCCCGGTAGAGGTCGTTCAGCACCTCCTTGGTAATGTTGCTGCCGCCGTCCTCGAGGATCCTCGACTGAAACGTGACGTTCAGGATGATCAGGGATTCCGTGGGGATGGGAATGCGCACGGAATCGGCCATGAACCCGATCTCCCGGATCTCGGGCAGAACCGTCTCGAGGGCCTGGGCCGCCCCCGTAGAGGTGAGAATGATATTGTTCAAGGCGCTTCGCGTCTTGCGCAGGTCGCCGGTACCCGCCTTGGGCACGGAATCGAGGATGCTTTGGGTGTTCGTTGCCGCGTGCACCGTGGAGAGGGAGGCCGTCAGGAGGGTCTTGGCCTGAAAGCGCTCCAGCAAGGGCAGGATCATGTGGGCAAGGGCGGTGGTCGTGCAGGAAGCGGCGGAGACAAGGGCGTGCCGCTGCGGATCGAACCGGGTGTGGTTGATGCCGTAAATCAGGCTCACAGCATCCCCGGGCATCTTTCTCGAACGGTCCTTGATCTTGAAGGGCGCGGAGTTCACCACCGCCCGGGCACCGGCTAGCAGGTGTCCCCGAATCGACCCGGAGGGCCGGTCCGGCTCCGCCGTGGGGTCGTTGAAGCTCCCCGTGCACTCGACGACGATCTCCACGCCGAACTCCCGCCAGGGGATCTCCCGAGGGTTGCGGTGCTCCCGCAGGACGGTCACCGGAATCCCGTCGATGCGAAGCTCCCCGCGCCCTTCCTCTACGATTTCGATGATCCTTTCCGCCCTGCATCCGTACAGGAACCGATGCAAGGGGCCGTAGGTGGAGTCCTTTTCGATCGACTCGGCCACGTCCTTCAGGCCTCTGCCCACCTGCCTCCCCTGGTTCACGACGATCCGGTCGAAGCTGCGCCGCGCGATATGATTCCAAAGGGTGAGCTTGCCGATCCGGCCGAGGCCGTTGATCCCGAGGACGCGTCCCGGGGAGCCCCTTTCCGGCGACGGTGCGTGCATGATCTCTCCTCCCGTCGGTTTCAAGCCTGCCTGCCCTCATCGGTAACCGTCATCGTTTCGTGCCGGCCGATGTAGACGAAGCCGCTGTGACCGTCAAGGCCGATCCAGTCGCCGCTTCGAATGACATGGTTTCCCAATACGCTTCTCCCCAAGCGTTCGTTCACCTGGAGCAGCCTGCAGCCGACCACGCACGGCTTTCCGAGTCGATGCGCCGCGATCGCCGCATGGGAGGTGCTTCCGCCTCGGGCCGTGAGCACCCCGTCCACCTTGAGCATCATGGCGATGTCGTCCGGAACGGTGTCGGGCCGGAGCATGATGAGCGGCGCGCCCGGGAACCGCTCCCGGAGGATCTTCGTCTCCTCGATCCGATGCACCGCGACGCCGCTCAGGGCGCCGCCGCCCGCACCGATGCCGGCGCCGAGGAGATCCGCCCGCAGCTTGGGGGTCGGCACGAAGACCTGCAGCCTCTCCCTTGCCAGCGGAGCCATGTCCCGGGTCTGAAGAACGAACAGGGATTCCCCGTCCGGACCCTCAAAGGTGAATTCGATGTCCTGGTGATTGAATCCTCTCTGGTAGACAAGCTCTTCTGCGATCTCCTTGAGGCGGCCGTAGATCCTGGGAAACCGGCTTTCCAGGCTCTCGCCGCTTCTCCGCTGCTCCGCGGCGGCCTGCTCTTCGGAGATTGGATAGGTTGCCACCAGGCCCGAGACCACGTCCTCTCCCTGGGCGCAGACCGTGTAGTCCCCGTAGAGAGTCACCGCGGAATCGGTCTTCTTGGGATTCCGGGTGAAGACCACCCCCGTGCCCGACTCGGTGTCCAGATTTCCGAAGACCATCTGTTGAACCACGACGGCCGTCCCCCACTCGTCGGCGATCTTCATGGCATGACGATAAAGTTCGGCCGTCTCCGACCGCCAGGAGTCCAGGACACGGTAAATGGCCCTTTCCAGCTGCTCCCAGGGCTCGGTCGGAATCGGCACGGAGGAGCGCTTCAGGAGCCTCTTGTACGCCTCGACCACCTCCCGCATCTGCTCGGGGAGAAGCTCCCGCTTGTAGGCTGCGCTGTAGATCCGTTTCGTCGTCGAGATGACCTCGTCGAAACGGTCGCGGGGGATCCCGTAGGACATGCCCCAGCACTGGAGGAACCGCCTGTAATTGTCCCAAGCCCCCCAGGCAAACCGGGGCTGTCTCGACATGCTTTCGACGATCTCGTCATTGAGCCCGATATTGAGGAACGTATCCATCATGCCCGGCATGGTGATCGTCGATCCGCTCCGAACCGAAAGCAGCAGGGGGCACCGGGGGTCGCCGAACCGCCTTCCGCTCGTTTCTTCGAGACGCAGGACCTCTCTGCGAAGACGCCTCTGGAAATCGGCTTCCGCCGCATCGTAAGCCAGGATGGCCGAGCGGCAGCGGAAAAATTCGGTGGTGACGATGAATCCCGGCGGCACGGGGTAGCCGAAGGAGCGAAGGCACTTGAGGAAATACCCCTTGTTCCCCAGATAGATCTGGGTGTCCAGGGATCTCTCCCGGGAATCGAAAGGAAAGAAGCATCTCTCCGGATTGTAGCTCAGCAGAAGCGTCCGTGTCCGCCGGTCCAGGGTCTGGCTCTCCTTGGCAAGGCCCGCGATCACCTTTCCGACGAAGTTGTCCAGTCCCTGAATCCCGAAACGGTTGGCCAGATGATCCCGGATGAACCACTCGGCCGCCTGGTAGCCGACCTGTTCCAACGGGGCGTCTTCGGGCGGCCGGAAGGGCAAGGGCTTCCCTCCCTCCAGCCATTGGGAAACGACGATCTTGAGGTTGCCTTCATGGATGCCGACGTATTGTGTCTGGATGATCTCCTGGACGGTGCGGGCGATGAACTGGAAGATGTTCAGGTACTGGTCGACCGTGATCCGCCTGCTTTCCAACGCATGCTGCAGCAGGTCCAGATTCGATGCGAGCGCCTCGGCCGCGATGCCGTCCAACCGCAATGACTCCAGGTAGAACCTCAGGATCGTGTGCGCCTTCTCCAGGGTGGTCCGGGTCACGAATTCGAGGTTCAGGTCCGTGCTCAGATCCTCCAGAAGAACCTTTGCCAGGCTCTCCAGGCGGAACATCAGGCCCAGGCTGTCAAACCGCTTCTCCTTGTACCGGCCGTACATGGAAGGGATTCCTACAGCCATGTGGCGCTTCCGGTAGATCTCCTCTTGGGCCGGCGATTCCCCGGGCGAGAGCACGTTCTCCCGCATAACGGCGAGCAGGGCGTGGATCTGCGCGAGCGACCGCTCGGGATCCGGCCTCTCGAGGTCCTCCTCCAACGTGTCCAGCGTACGGGCCTCGAAGAAGTTGGATGCCCGCAGGTCCTTCAGGATATCGTGATGATGGATCGTGTATTTCTTGACCAGGAGTCGATAGAGCCGGACAAGCAGTTCCGCCTTCCTGCGGACGTCTTCGGCGAGGCCCTCCTGACCCCGGATTCGATCGACGACCTCACGCTCGGGAAGCGCGAGGAGATCCGGCGGCCTGAAGCGGCCGCCTTCAAGGATCGCCTCGAAGACAGGGGCCATCTCCTGCTGGAAAGGACTCGGCTCCGGTATTTGTCCGTAGACATCCTCCGGGAGAAACCCTCGCAGACCCTCCTTCCTCCCGTCACGCCAGTAGCCGATGATTCCTTCGATAAAGGGCACGATCTGGTTGTTGCTCTCCACGTGGCTTTGTTTGCGCAGAAAATGGATCAAGAGATCCTTTCGGCCGCACAGTTCGTCCACAGCCGTGGAGACCTCGCGCAGCTCCCCTTCCGCGCCGATCTCGTGGAAGTAGACCGGGAAAAGCCTTGCAAGCGCCTTGACGAGCCCGTAGCATTCCCGGATGTCGGCTGAGAGAAGGCGAGATACGTCCTTCTGAAACAGATCCGTGTCGCTCACGAAGAACCCGCCCAGCCTGAGATGGATGATCAGGGCGGAGATCAGTCTGCGGCTCCATGCGGGCTTCCTCCGGATCAGGGAGAGCCAGACCCGCACGTTCTTCAGGTGCAGGGGATTCGCAATCACCTGCCAGTCGCGGCCGACCCCCCGGATGCCCGGATCCTCGAAGCCCAGCTTGATCACCTCATCGACAAAGATCTCCACCAGCCGGCGGTTTCCCGTGCCGTAGACTTCCCGCCCGATGGTGGAGACCGTGTCAAGCACCGCATTTCGGTGCCGGCTCGATTGCTGCCGAAGGATGCAGAAGACCTCCTCGAGGAAATCGCCCCAGACGGATTCCTCCTGGCCGTGCAGTTGCCCGAGGCAGTTTCCCAGCTCCCTCAGGATCGTCTCGCTCTGCTCGGAAAGGGCCGGCAACTCAAGAAGGTGGAGGAGAAGGCGGGTCTTGTCCAGGAAAGAGATCGGATCCGCCCGGTCCTCCATCTGACGGACGATGCTCAAATACGCGCGCTCGATCTGGGAAAAGTCCGCCAGGGTAAGGGAGCGGCGGAGGACCGAAGCCGGGTCGAGGGAGAGTTCCGCCCCCAACGCTTCCAGCTCACGGAGAAGGCCCAGGATGCGTTTCCGGGACACGGGTTGAAAAAGGGGTCCGTACTCCCTGCCACCGAAAACCCGGTCCTTCTCCCGCTCAAACCATGCCTCGAGATCCTCCTGTTCGAGCCACATCTCGTAATTCCTTCGAAGGCAGAACAGAAGAAGCCCGGCAAGCCCGCTCAGATCTTCCGAAGGGTTCGCGGCAAGCGCCCTTTCGGCCATTCTCCGGATCCGCGTCGTCCCTTTGGCGGCGAACCAGGGCCGGTCCTCCATCCACGCCCGCAGCCGGGCCAGCGCCTCGCCGGTCACGCGGCGGTTGCGCTCCGCGGCCGGGCCGCTCTCCAGGAGGATCAACTCGAGAAAATCGAGCAGGGTCGCAAAGCACCTGGTTCGAGGCCCCTCCGGCTCGCACTTGTCGAGACATTCAAAGAGGAGTCCCGTGAAGACGGAAAAGGCCTCCTGCCCTTTCGGGTGCGCGTTGTAATCGTAAAAATCCCCGAGGACCCGCATGCGCAAGGGCTCCACGATTTCCGCCCAGTTGGCGTACGGATGGTTGGCCTCCTGGAGCAGAGCCTCGGTCTGCTGGCGGATGCCCACCTTCTCCCCGACGATCTCGAGCAGGAGCCGCTGTTCCCTCGGAATGGATCCGCGAAAGGCCGTGCGTTGCAGGTTGACTTGGAGGGCGCCGGAGGCAATCGGCGGGTCCGCTCTCGGGGCGGCTCGGGCCTGCGTGGTAGCGGATCCTCTTTCCTCCATGGCGCGATGGACCTCGGACATGAGGGCGTACCTTCACGACCAAGAGCTACCGTTCAGTATAAGGCAAAGGACTCCCCCCATCAACGATTTTCCGGCTGGAGCCGGTTTGCGAAGGAAAGACAGGGGCACGAGGTTACAGGTGCGGGATCTCCACGCTGCCGCTGTCCGCGTCCACGACCAGGGCCGCCCCGTCCGGGATCCGGTCGATGTCGATCCGGTCCATGCACGGGATCTCCCCGATGATCGCGCCCACGGCGACGATCGTCTCGCACTCTCTGTTCAGGATTGCGACCGGGGCCGTGCCGGCCTTGCGCATGCGGTACAGGGTGTAGCTGCCCACGGTGGAGCCCCTTGCCCGGGGGAAAACCAGGATCCTCCCGCTCACGCTCCTTCCCTGAAGGGGGTGACCCTCTTCCTCGACAATGCCCGTATCCGGATTGACGCCCCCGTAGAAAGAGATGGGCTTCCGGGATACCAGGGCGAGGCCCTCCGCCTTCCCGCCGAAGATCTTTCTTCCCCGGAGCTTCATCTCACGTCCCGGTGGCGATTTCGATGAGCGTGTCGAGGGGTGCGAAGACGGTACGAAACCGGTTCTTCGCCCTCCCGTAGAAGACCGCCTTGGCGGAGTTGGTGGCCATGCAGCGAAACCGGCCGCGGATGGGCGCCACGACGAAACAGGTGTCCGCCGCGATCCGGGCGCCGCTCCGCCGAATCGCGGCGAGGGTCCCCTCTCGCTCCGCAGCCTCTTTCACCTGCCTTGCCACGGCGATCCATGTCTCCTTGGAGACCCGCTTGCCGTCCAGCAGGGCGGCGATCTCTCTGAGTTCTTCCAGCGAGCAGTGGGGGCAGCCGACGGCCACGAAATCGACCGCCTCGCTGTCGCTCATTTCCAGCTTGGCCCTTTCGATCTCCTCCCGGGCAACGGTCATGCGCTCCCGAGGCTCCTTCATCGCCTCCGGAGAAATCCCTGCTGCATGAAAGCGGGCAGTGCCCCCGTAAGTCGCGATCGACGCGCAGAGGCTCTTCAACTGATCCTTGGTCGCTCCCTCCAGGCCCCGGATCCAGGGCACCCGGCTTCCCAGCCGCTCGCCCACGACCTTGCCCAGCGCCCCGAAGTCCACGATGTCCTCCAGAGGCGCGCAGACCTCGACCGAAACGACGGGTTGCCTGTTTTCCTCCAGATGAAGGCCGTACGCGGCCGTCTTCCCGGTGAGCGCGGCGGCCAGCGCGCTCGGGCCGCCCTCCCGGTTCGTCCTGGCGCCGAGCACCGAGTTGGCATAGCAGACGGCCGAGCTTTCGCTCCATGCGATCGCATCGCCGGCAGCGGGCTCGTTTCCGATGAAGTAGGGGGTGCAGGTGCAGCTCGTGATCACGCCCATCCCGGCAAAGGTCTCGACAACCCGTTTCTGCTTGGCGGCGAACTCCTCGTCTACGCCGAGCTCCCTCCAGTCCTCGAGGTCCATGCCCGCCGGATTCAGGGTGGCGGGCACGCGCGCCCTCCCGTCTTCGGCCATCTCCTCCAGGAAGGCGAGGCCGGCATCCCCCAGGTTGTCGTAGCTCACGCCGGCGATCTGCACGCTCCGGACCTCGATGAGCCCTCTTGCCCCGTAGATCTCGCCCAGCGCGACCAGGATCTCCATCGCCTTCTTCGCAGCACGGCCATCCCTGCCCCCAAGCATGGCCCGATCTTCCGCCGTGAGCTCCATCGGTCCGCCCTCTTCCATCCGGATCGGCCGTCCGGTCACGCGAGGATCTTTCTCAGGTCGATCCGGGGAAACCGGGCGCGCTCGAAGTGTCGGGCCCGTTCCCCGAGCGGCCGGGTCAGGTCGAAGCCGCACTTGACCGTAACGCTCGTCTCCGGATCCGCGCTCGGATCGAGGCTGCTGCCCTTTTCCGGCTCCTTCACCACCAGGTCGCGGTTTGCCTGGAAACGGGTCGCCATCGCCCATTCCACCTCGAGCGGGTTGTAAATGTCGATGTCCTCGTCCACGACGAAAACGTGTTTGCAGCTCCTGTGGCCCCGGAACGCGGCCTCGATCGCGAGCTTTCCGTCCTCTTCCCGCCTTTTCGCGATCTTGACGATTGCGTGCAGCCAGCTGCATCCGCCGGGATTCACGTTCACGTCCAGGCAGGCCACGCCGGCGCCGTTGACCTCCTTGTAGATCGTCGGCTCGCGGGGCATGCCCATGAGCATCCGGTGCTCGCGCTTGCCCGGCAGCAGGGCCTGCCAGAGGGCGTCCTTCCGGTGGGTCACGCAGGTCACCCGGAAGACCGGCTCCTGGCGCACGATGTCATAGGTTTCCGTCAGGTCCACGAAGGGTCCTTCGGCCGCCCTCTCCTCGAGCCGCACCACCCCCTCGAGCACGAACTCGCACTCCGCAGGAATCCTGCCTTCGAAGGTGATCGCCCGGGTCACCCGGAGCGGCTCGAGAGCGTTTGCGATCTCGAGCTCGTTCGTGCCCAGAGGCACCGAGGTGGCTGCGGCGAGGAGCACGTTCGGAGCGTTGCCGATGCAGACCGCGACGGGCAAGGCCCCGTCCCGGGCGAGAAGCGCGTCGAAATCCCTCTGCTTGACGATCCGCACGCTGAACCGGTCCCTGCCGATCTGCATGGCCCGGTGGAAGTCCACGTTCTGAATCCCTTCGCCGCTCTTTGTAATGAAGACCCCGCTCGTGATGTAGTTCCCGCCGTCCTGCTCGCAGTGGAAGAGGATCGGGAGCCTGTCCAGATCCACCTCCTCCTCGACGACTTCCCGGCAAGGGGCGTCGTTCGTCTCCTCGGGCCTCGTCGGATGCTCGATGGCGCGTACGATCCTCGGGATGAGCTCGCGGGGCTCGACCCCGAAGTAGTCGGCAAATCGCTGCTTGGTTCCGAACAGATTCCCCACGACCCGGAAGTCCGACTCCGCCACGCGCTCGAACAGGACCGGTCTGTCGTCCAGCGCGTCGAGCACGGCGGCCGCCTCCAGCCTCCTGCTCACCGGCTTCCGAACGGTCGCGATCTGTCCGGAATTCTGCAAAGCGTGGATAAAGTCCCTGAATCCCATTGCCTTTGCCCACTCGATACACTAGGATGGAGCCGGTCCGACACCCTCGAGAAGCGTTCGTCCTTCCGGAGCCCTTTCCTCTGAACCGGCCAGGCAAAGTATAGGGAAGCTCGGCGGAGAAATGCAACCGTGATCGACGTGGGCGTGAGCGACATCGCCATCTACATTCCGCAGTACTATCTTCCTCACGACGAGCTCGCCGAGGCAAGGGGGGTGCCGCCGGAGAAATACCGGGAGGGCCTGGGAAACCGCAAGATGTCCGTTCTCCCGATCTGGGAGGACTCGGTCACCATGGCGGCCAACGCGGCGGCGCAGCTTCTCGAGAAGACGGGAACGAACCCCCAGGAGATTCATCAGCTCGTGGTCAGCACCGAGAGCGGCGTGGACCACTCGAAACCGGTGGCGAGCTTTGTCCAGGGACTGCTCAAGATCGGCTCCCGGTGCCGCATCTACGAGATCAAGCACGCATGCTACGGCGGCACGGCCGGCATCGTGACCTCCATCGACTGGATCGCCCGGAACCACGGAAGCTCGAAGAAGGCCCTGGTCATCATGACCGACATGGCGCGATACGGCTTCGGCTCGCCGGGCGAACCCACGCAGGGGGCGGGCGCCGTCGCCCTGCTCGTGGAGCAGAACCCGCGGCTCTTCGCGATCGACACGCGCCTGAACGGCATCTTCTCCAAGGATGTGTTCGACTTCTGGAGGCCCACCGGACACCGGGTGCCCATCGTGGACGGCAAGTACTCGGTCGCGTGCTATCTCGAAGCCATGGAAGAGGCGGTTTCCCACTTCCGCTCCAATACCGGGATTCCGAGAGGCCGGCTGCTGGAACATCTCGACTACCTTCTCTACCACATGCCGTTCACCGGCATGGCCCGAAAGGCTCACCGCCACCTGGTCGAGATGGAACACCTCGGTTCGAGCCCCGAGGCCCTGCGGGCGCTCTGCGAGGAGACCTTTCGGGCCAAGGTCGAGCCGGGACTCCTGGGGGCACGCGAGGTCGGCAACATCTACACGGGCTCGGTCTACATGGGCCTGGTGAGCCTGCTCGAGACGGAACGCGATCGCGTGGAGGGAAAACAGGTGGGGGTGTTCAGTTACGGAAGCGGGTGCGGCGCCGAGTTCTTCCTCTGCCGCATGAAGACCGGACTCGGCCGGATCGTCGACGGCCTGCGCTTTCGAGAGCAGCTCGGCCGTAGAAGGGCGGTGACCTTCGAGCAGTACGTTCAGTGGTATTCGACGAGCCGCGCCGAAACACTCTACCACCCTGCGGAGATGGAGGCCCACAAGGATCCATTCACGCGGTTCACGTTCATCGGGTTCAAGAATCACAAGCGCCAGTACGTGTGAGAGGGCCGACGCGGGAGGCCGCGGCCGGATTTCCCGAGAGCGTCCGTCGCGTGATAGAATAGGAACCGTTTTCGAAGAAGCGAGCGAGGCCATTCGATGCATCATGCAGAAGACAGGCAATGGGAAAAGCTCACCGTTCCGCCCGAGCGAGTGCTCGAGAGGATCGAGGCGGGAATGAGCATCTTTATCAGCACGGGCGTGGCCGAGCCGAGGACGCTCGTCCGGCGTATCATGAAGACCGAGGCGGCGAACCTGGAAGACCTGGAATTCATCCAGGTGATCAGCCTGAGCGACGCCATCTCCCTGGACGCGCTCACCGCCCAGAAGTACCGCTTGAAGACGTTCTTCTCGGGCTGGGTGGCCAGCGAAGCCATCACGGCCGGCCGGGTGGACCTGATTCCGAGCCGTTTTTCCGACATCCCCCGGCTCATCGCCTCCGGCCAGATCCAGATCGACGCGGCCTTCGTGCAGATCACTCCGCCCAACGAGGCGGGCTACTGCAGCCTGGGGGTGGCCGTGGACGTGGCGCGCCAGGCCATGGAGAAGGCCTCTCTCCTCGTGGGCGAGATCAACCCGCGCGTACCGGTCACCTTCGGCGACACCTTCGTGCCGATCACGGATTTCGACCTCCTGGTGGCCGGCACCGAAGAGCCCATCTACTTCAACCGCTGGCCCGTTCACGAGGTCTTCGACCGGATCGCAGCACACGTGGCCTCGGAAATCGAGGACGGAAGCTGCATCGCCTTTTCGATCGGCCCCCTTTTCGAGGCCCTGAGCAGGCACCTGGTCCACAAGCGCAACCTGGGTGTTCACACGCCGTTCTTCACCGACGCCCTGATGGATCTGGTCAAGAGCGGCGCGGTCACCAACCGGAACAAGGAGGTCTTTCGGGGCAAGTCCGTCACTTCCTACGGCCTCGGCACCCCGGACCTGATGTGCTGGCTGAGCCGCAACCCGCTCATCGAGTTCCAGAGCGTGGACAAGGTCTTCAGCCCGAACCAGATCGGCCGCAACCCGGATTTTGTCTGCGTGCTGCCCGCCCGCAAGGTGGACCTCTCCGGGCGCGTGGCCCTGCACGTGGGCAAGGGGAACGTGGCGGCCGGCCCGGAGAATGCCGTGGATTTCGTCAACGGGGCCGAGCTTTCCCGGGGGGGACGCACGGTCTTCGCCCTGCCGAGCCGCAACCTGAAAGGGGAGGCCAACATCCGCCTCTCCGTGGAAACATTCCCGAACGAGTTCAGCCTCCGGGAGGCCATCGACATGGTGGTCACCGAATACGGCGTCGCCCACCTCAAGGGGCGAACGGTCCGGGAGCGGGCCCAGGCCCTGATCGACATCGCCCACCCGGACGATCGGCCGGGTCTCGTCGAGCAGGCCAAGGAGAAGAAGATCCTTTACGCAGACCAGATCTATGTGGTCGAGTCGGCCCACCTCTACCCGGACTGGATCGCCACGAGGCACACCTTCAAGGGGGGGGTGGAGGTCCGGTTCCGGGCGATCAAGCCCTCGGACGAAGAAGCCATGCGGCGCCTTTTCTATCGCTTCTCCGACGAGGCGGTCTACTATCGATACTTCAGCCCGATCAAGGCCATGCCGCACGCCAAGATGCAGGAATACGTGAACGTGGACTACGGCCAGACGCTGCCCATCGTCGGCCTCGTGGGCGACGCGGGCGAGGGCCGCATCGTCGCGGAGGCGCGGTTCGTCCGGGACCGGCAGCGACCCTATGCGGAGGTTGCCTTCGTCGTGGACGAGGAGTATCAAGGGCTGGGCATCGCCACCTATCTGCTCAAGCGCCTCGTCCAGCTGGCCAAGAAACAGGGAATCAAGGCCTTCACGGCAGATGTCCTGGCTACGAACAAGGGGATGATGAAGGTCTTCGAGAAGTCCGGACTGCCCATCAAGGCGAAGATGGAATACGGGATCTACAGCCTTACCATCCCGCTCGAGACCGCGGGTGCGCATCCGGAGGAGGAGCATCCGGGATCGGAACGCGAGTAGCGCCTCTACATGCCAAGAAGGAGACGGACCATGCCCACCTTCAAGAGGATCCTTTTCCCGGTCGACCTGTCCGACGTTTCCGCCGAGATCGTGCCGGTCGTAACCACCGTGGCCGGCACCTTCCGGGCCGACCTGCATGTGCTGTTCGTGGCCCGCATCTTTACTTACTACGACAGCATCTACGTGCCTCCCCTGTCGATCGCCGACTTCGAAGAGAAGATCCTGGCCGGCGGCAAACGGAGGCTGGACGAGTTCGTCGAGGAGCACCTGAAAGACTTTCGCCCGGCCGCAGTCAAGGTCGTCGCCGGCGATCCGGCCGATGAGATCATCCGGTATACCGCAGAGGAGGGGATGGACCTCGTCATCCTGGGAACCCACGGCCGGAAAGGGCTCGACAGGATTCTGTTCGGAAGCGTGGCGAACCGTATCGTGACCGCCTCGCCCGTGCCGGTCATGACCGTGAACCCGTACAGAAAGAAGAAGTCAAACCACCCTTCGGAGGACCCGACGTGAACAGAAGAATCTTGGAAGTCTGTCTTGCGGTCGCGGCTCTTGTCTCGTTACTCGTTTTCGGCTGTGGACCCAAGGGGCCGATCCTCGTGAGCATGTCCTACCGTGCGCCCCAGGATCTGGTTGAGGAGTCGCGGAAGGTGGTGGTAGGGGTGAGCCCTGTACGGGACGAACGCGGCACCTCCGCCTCCGTGCTGGGCAGGAAATCCCAGGCCTCCTCGAACCAGGGGAACGATCTGGTGGTCCAGGGCACGGTAGCCGACATCGTGACGACGGCGCTCAAGGATGCCCTGGAGAGACGCGGCCTCTTCGTCAAGGATGTGCCGGAGTGGGACCTGCCCGGCGGGCCGGCCGCGGTCAAGGGCGTCGACATCCTGATCGGCGGCGGGATCAAGAACCTGCGGTTGGATGCGGTCACAAAGACGGTCAAGGCGAGCTACAAGGTCGATGTGCAATTGCGGATTTCGGCGGCCGATGCCGCCGAACGAAGGATCTTCCGCAAACTCATGCTCAACTGCGCGATGGAACGCGAGGATGTCAAGTTCTCGGTATCCCGGGTCGAGAGCCTTCTCTCCGAGGCCTTGTCGAGCGCCATCGACCAGCTCATGGACGACGAGGAGTTCCGGAAAAACCTGCGCTGATCCGTCGTCCTCCCTGCATAATCTTCCGTAGGCCCGGCTTGATTTTCCCAGGCCTATCTGGTACGTTATCGACCGTCTTGGGGATGGAGTCCCCCTGCAGAACCGCCCAAATCGGGCTGATGACTCCTGCCGCGCAGGCCTTCGCAGCGGCAGGGTCCGTCAACCCGGATCCACTGCCCGCTGCAAGGCGGGTTTTTTTGTGCCTGCTCCTGCGCCAGGAAGCCGAAATCTTTCGAAAAAGGAAGCCGCGCCCATGGAACCCATCTTCGCCATCGCCGCCTTGTGGCTCGCCCTCGCCGTTCTGTCCGCCTTGATCGCCTATCATCTGCGGGTGTCCATCGCACTGGTCGAGATCTGCGTCGGCGTGGCCGCTGCCGCGGTTGCGGGCAGTCTCGGCAAGCCGGACGCCCTGGGCTCCAACGCGGAGTGGCTTCGTTTTCTGGCTGCCGCCGGAGCCGTCCTGCTCACGTTTCTCGCGGGGGCGGAACTCGAGCCCGAAGCGCTCCAGAAGAAATTGAAAGAGGTCACGGTTGTCGGTTTGATCAGTTTCTTTGCGCCCTTCCTGGGGTGTGCGGCGATCGCACACTACCTGCTGGGCTGGGATCCCCGGGCGAGCCTTCTCTGCGGCGTGGCACTCTCCACCACGAGCATGGCGGTCGTCTATGCCGTCATGCTGGAGACGGGCCTCAACAAGACCGAGTTCGGCAAGGGAATCCTGGGCGCGTGTTTCATTACCGATCTCGGCACGGTGATCGCGCTCGGACTCCTGTTCGCGCCGTTCACCTACAAGACCGTGATCTTCATCGCGGTAACAGCCCTTGCGTTGGCGATCCTGCCCTTCACCAGCCGTTTCCTGACCCGCATCTACGCCTACCGCACGGCAGCGATCCGGACCAAGTGGGTGATCCTGGTCCTCTTCGGCCTGGGCGCACTGGCCCTCTGGTCCGGCAGCGAGGCCGTGCTGCCGGCCTACATCGTGGGCATGGTCCTGGCGGAGTTCTCGAACGGGGACACCTTCTGGATCCGCCGCCTTCGGACCTTGACCGTGGGCTTTCTCACCCCCTTCTATTTCATCCGGGCCGGAACCTTCGTTTCCCTGCCGGCCTTGGTCTCCGCACCGATTGTGTTTCTGGCGCTTCTGGGGGGGAAAGTGTTTTCCAAAATATTCGGCCTTTACCCGGTCATCGCGCAATTCCGCCGCACCCGCGACGAGCGATGGTACTACACCCTGCTCATGTCCACGGGACTTACCTTCGGAACGATCTCCGCCCTCTACGGGTTGTCCAACAACATCGTAACCAAGGAGCAGTATTCCTTCCTGGTCGCAGTCGTCATCGCAAGCGCCGTGGTTCCGACCCTGATCGCCGGCGCCGCCTTCCTGCCCCGACACCTCCTTCCCACGGCGGTGCCGGAGGCCCCGGCGCCGCGTGAAGACGGCTTGAGCGAGGAAGGATGACCCTGTACGGGCCGCCTTTTGTTCTCCCGCAGGGAGCCCGGAAGGACCGCGCATCCACGGGCTATCCCCCCGCCCGGGATCGGACTCGACCCCCGAGACCGACAGGCGTCCTGGGACAGCCTTCACGCCGGAGGGCGCGCTCTTCGACGCCGCCCGGCCCCGTGCGCCAGGGCACCCAGCACACGCCGACGGAGCCGATGGAGATATCCGATTTCCGGGGGCGGACCTGCACGGGTTGCAGATGCACCCGCGTGGGATCGACTTCGGCCCGGAGGGAGGCCGCTTCCTGCTCGAACTCGACTTGGAGCGAGTTCAACTGCTCCCGGATCTCCTGCGCGCTCTCGCTCGCCCGGAGCACGTCGGCATTCTCCTTGCCGATCCGGGCCGCGCTCTTCGCGGCGCTTGCGGCCCGGCCCATCGTGCCCACGCCCACCCTGCGGCCCAGAAAGGCCCCGAGCAGGGTGGCGCCGATGGAGACCGCCGTGCCGATCTTCTGCTGGCCTGCCTGGGCCTTCTCCCGCTCCACCCGCTCCTGTGCCCTGCGAAGCCGGTCGGTGAGCGCTTGCAGCCTGGGCGCGTACCTGGCCTTGAGCCCGGACACCTCGAGGTCGCGTCTCTCCCGGAGCGCCTTCGCGACACGCGTGCGGAAATTCCCTTCGGTCTCCTCCGGCAGGGATGCCAGTCCCGCCTCCGGGCACCGCAGGATCGTCGCCGTCTCCTGCCGGTAGAGATGCGCGGCCAAGGTCTTCCGCCACTCGGCCACGTTCTTCGCGCGGGCCGCCCCGGGCGGAAGCGGCGCGAACCGGGCGTCGCCCGCGGGCTCGGCCTCGAGTTCGTTCCTCAAATCGCCTTGCGGCTCCGCCTCGTCCCACAACGCCTCGCGGCCGTCCTCGGAGAGCGGTGCCAGGAGCGAACGGGTGAGCCAGAAGTCGAGCTTGGCCCCGCCCTCCACGAAATGCAGGCGTGCCGTACCGACGACGGCCGGACGGTAGATGATCGGGCCGGAGCCGCCGTGGGGCCGCAGGAAATACTCCGGCACGTCCGGCGGCAGGACCGGCCGCTTCCCCTCCTCTGCACGCGGGACCGCTAGGGGCGCGGCAGCCACCGGAGGAGGCACGGAGTCGGCTGCCTCCCTGCCGGCGGCTTTCGCAGCGAGGGAGACCCCCGGCTCGGGCGCCCGCGCAGGTGCGCCCCGGGCCTCGCAGAGCCTCCGGATCTGCGGCAGCGTGAGCGGGCCGCGCAGGTAGCTCATCACCCAGCGGGTCTCGAACACGACCGAAACCTGTTCATGCGCGTTCCGCATGAGAAACACGCGGTTGCCAAGGCCGGCGAGCGTGCGTTCCATCTGCGGGCGGTCAAAGCCGGCGGCGCCCGCCGCCGCGCCTTCGAGCCCTTCGATCACACGAGTCTTGTCGCGCTCGGTCTGAAGCCTGCCGATGAACCAGGTGCCGCAGTTTGAGAGTCCCCTGTAGTCGAGGTCCACCGGGTTCTGCGTGGAGAGCAGCACCCCCAGCCCGAACGCTCGGGCCTGCTTGAGCAGGGTGAGCATGGGCGGCTTCGAGGGAGGGTTGGCGGTGGGCGGGAAGTACCCGAAGATCTCGTCCATGTAGAGCAGCGCCCGCAGGCTGTTCGTGCCCGACTGCGCCCGCATCCACGCAAGCACCTCGCTCAGTAGGATCGTCACGAAGAACATGCGCTCCGCGTCGGAAAGATGCGCGATGGAAAGCACCGAGGCCCGCGGCCTGCCCTCCGGCGTGTAGAGCAGTCGTTCGACGTCGAGGGGCTCGCCCTCCCGCCACGCGGAAAAGCCGGGCGAGGCGAGCAGATGGTTCAGGCTCATCGCCAGCCGGAACCGGTCCTTGGCGGGATAGAAGGATTCCAGATCGAACACGCCCACCTTGTCGAACGGCGGTCTCTGCGTCTCCTCGATGATCGCCTCGATGTCCAGGTCCCTCCCCTCCCGCCACGCGCGTTCGAGGAGGTTGGCCAGCAAGATGTGCTCGCGGCTCTGAACCGGATCGGCCTCGATCCCCAGCAGGCCGAGCAGGCCCGAGACGGCCGAGAGGATGCGGTCGCGGAGGGCCGAGCTGTCCCGCGCGACCGGGGGCGGGGGCGCGGCAAAGGAGCGCAGGATCTGCAGGGGCCGGCCCGCGCTGTTGCCGGGCGTGTACACGGCCATGTCCACCGAACCCTTCAGCCGTTCGATGCGATTCGGGTCCTGCCCCCACTCCGCCAGGCCGTTCTTCCAGGCCTGGGCGGTCTTCGCGGCAAAGGCGTCGGGGTCCATGCCCTTGCGGGCGGCCTCCGCCTCGTCCACCCAGGGCCGGAAATCCTCGGGCCGCAACTCCGGAAACTGCAGCAGGAGATTGCCCAAGTCGCCCTTGGGATCGATCAGGATCGAGGGGATGCCGTCGATGGCGGCCTCCTCGAGCAGGGCGAGCGCCAGGCCGGTCTTTCCGCTGCCCGTCATCCCCACGATCATCGCGTGGGTGGTCAGATCCTTGGCGTCGTAGAGGATCAGGCCCTCTTTCCGCTCGCCGGAGGCGGAATCATATTCCTTGCCCAGGTAGAAAACGCCCAGTCTTTCGAAATCCTGCATCGAGGCCTCCTTGATTCGAGCCGCCGGCCGATATCCGGACTTCATGGGGACTTTACAGCAAAGCGGGGCGCCGCACCAGGGCCGATCGACGCGTCTGAGGCCGTGAGTCGGGGCGCAGGGAGGGCCTTCAGCGCCGCCGGCACCAATACCAGGCCGAGCCGGAGCCCTTTTCCTCTCCGATGACCAGGCGCGACCGCACGCAGATGGGGCCAAGCAGCCGATCCACCTCTTCGGCCGAGATGCCCGCCAACCGGCCTTTCCAGGCTCGCGGCAGCCGGGCGCAGAGCGGGTACACCGATTGAGCCGTACTGTGCGGACGGATTCTCCCACGCGGGAGTACCGGCGACTCCCCTTGGCATGTCTGACATTCGGTCGTGTTGGAATCATCATAAGGGTATGATCGAAAGATCCCACCAGAGAGCAAAACGCAAAGGCTTTTGTGTGTGAAAGGACAGGCAGGAGGAAGTGTGGGAGCCGGGTGGCAGGTCCCATAGAGGTCAGGCAGGAGAAGACCGGGAAAGTCTGTCTATTTTGGCAAATCCTGCGGTTGCGAATTTCGGGATGGCAAAAGCCGGATCACGGCATCTCGAGCACTCTTTCGCCGCGCCATACCCTGACAATTCTAACCCGGTTCCGCCCGAGGCGATATACGATGCGGAAGGGGGCATGGACGACCTCCCGCAGATCTGCGATCCCAAATTCCGGCACCACGCGGCCGCTTTCGGGAAAATCGGCCAGCCTTTCCACCTCGGCCATGATCTCCTTGAGCAGGCTCTCTCCCACTGCGGGAATCTGCTGGTCGGCATACCAGGTGAGGATTTCCTCGAGGTCGCTGAGCGCCGAGCCCGCAAGGGTGATCTTGCGTTTCCGCGGCATGGCTAGTCGCTCAGTCCCAGTCGCTTCTTGACCGCCGCCAGATCCAATTCCCTCCCCTCTTCCAGGTCCACCAGACCCTGAACCACCGCACGCAAAAAGGACTGCTCTTCCGATCTTGCCTCATAGTCTTTGAGGGACTGCACAACGGCAACCCCCCTTCCCCGGCTGGTCAAGAGCACGGGCCGCTTGGTCTTGTCCACCTGGCTGACAATCCTGCCGGGGTTGACCTTGAGGTCGCTGATCGGAACGACATCTTCTGAGTATTTCACATTTGCCATCATGGAACCTCCGATAAGTGCTTTTGACAGTATAAATAATAGCACCTATGAATGGGTCTGTCAAAAGAGTAGTTAGATAGGCGTACGAAGAAGGCCTTATCCCTGTTCTCAAGGCGCCTTCATCAGATCCCGAAGTTGGAGTAACCGATAGGAGGGCGCTCCACGGCCTTGCGAAGATCGTGTCCGCACTTACGGCAGAAGCTGTCATGCGGCGCATTGTCGGTCTGGCACTTCGGGCACTTCATCTCCAGAGCCCTCATCCGAAGAGGGGGCAGGATCGCGGCGCTTACCGCAACGTGCGCAGCCCGCGGCAAGCGCGAAGGGGGTCTTCAGCGCCGCCGGTACCAGTACCAGGCCGAGCCGGAGTCCTTTTCCTCTCCGATGACCATGCGCGACCGCACGCAGACGGGGCCAAGCAGCCGATCCACCTCTTCGGCCGAGATGCCGGCCGGCCGGCCTTTCCAGGTTCGCGGCAGCCAGGCGTAGAGCATGTACCAGCCCTGCGGTCGCAGCAGCCGAGCGAGTTCGCCCGCATACTTCATCCGACCCGCCTCTTTCAGCGTAAACAGGCAACCGATGTCGAGAACGTAGTCGTATGAGCCGGACAGCATGCCGAGCCGGGTAACGTCCGCGCAGAGGAAATCGATTTTCAGGCCCGCGGCTGCGGCCTTGCGGCGGGCCCTGCTGATCGCGGCGGGGACGAAATCGACCCCGGTCACCTCCCAGCCGTGGCGGGTCAGGGTGATGGCGTTGGTGCCGGTACCGCAACCCAGGTCGAGGGCTCTGCCGGGCGTGGCGCCTGCAACGAACTCCATCACCTCGGGCGGGGTGATGTTCGTATCCCAGGGGGTCTGCCCGCGCCAGTAACGCCACCGCAGATAAAGGCGAACGGGGATGATCGCGCGGATCCAGTCGCACCTCATTCCGTGAACCCCTCGTCAGCGTCAGTAGGGCTTGGCCTTGTTGGAGAGGAACCTATTCCTCCCGGCCTCCGCCTGTCAAGCTGTGGGGCTTCTATGCCGGCAGCCGGTAGCCACAGGAACAGGAGAGTTTCCCAGGGCTCTTGACATAATTTAGGAGTTCCGCAAAATGTTAGAGTCTCCTAACTTTTATGGCCTTGATGGAAGGGAGCCGTCATGCCAGGTTCGGAGGCATTCATGGCAAGCGCGGATGAGGGCGCGTGCGGAATGGAGGTTGCCGTGCCGCATCCTATCCTGGAAAGGCTTATGGAATGAATCGAGTCTCTGGATATGTGTACCTGAGGGGGGGCACAAAGAGCTTGTTGGCAAGGCACCCCACGGGCCTTGTGTGCTGTCGGTCAAGGGCGGTCGGTGCTGTGTCGAGAAGGACCCATGAAGATCCAAATGGCGATCCGCAACCTTTCGACAAGCAGTGGAGACTCGTTGCAGCAACAGTCCGAAGAACACCGGCGTCTGCCCCCCACCCGGCAGGAAGGGAGAGGATCGGAAGGAGACGGAGCGCATGAAGGCGGTCACGGTCAGTATGGCGATTTCGGCGTACTTACTGTTCGTGGCGGCAGCGGGCCCCGCTCCCGCAGTGGAGACCCCGGGGGCAACCCCCAAGAGGCCTCGGGGAGACGCCCTTTCGCCAGAGGAGGCGACCCACCCGTCCCGGATATCATTTCCGCCCAAGATCCACGGGAAACACCTGACCGGTGATTTGGGGGGAAGAAGGACCTGCCTGGAAGAGAATGGGCTTTCTTTTGATCTGGTATACACGGCGGAAGGATTCTGGAATACCCGGGGCGGCATTCGTACGAGGGATGCAGGGGCCTATCGGGGGGATGTGAGCCTATTCCTGATGCTTGACACCGAGGTGGCAGGGCTTTGGAAGAACGGCGCCTTCTTCCTTCACCTGCAGCACCAGCACGGAAACGGCATCTCCGAGGATTACGTGGGTGATTTTCAGGTGCTGTCCAACATGGACGCGGACGACTTCCAGCAAGTCTCCGAGATCTGGTACCGACACGCCTTTCTGGAAGACCGGCTTCGGATGAAGCTGGGGAAACAGGATGCCAATGAGGACTTCGCGGGTGTGGATTATGGCGCAGAGTTCATCAACTCCTCGGCAGGCTTCAGTCCCACGATCCCCCTCGTCACGTATCCCGATCCGGGCTGGGGCCTGGTTGTGGGTCTGGAACCGGTTCGCTGGTTTTCCGTGAACACGGGCGTCTACGAGGGCCGCCCGGACGGAGGGCGCTCCGTTGGCGACACGCTGGACAACCTTTTCGGCCCCATGGTCATGCTGGAGCCCGCCCTGCACTACACGATGGCCGGGCGGGCAGGACACTTCAGGGCAGGGGGCTGGTGGAACGGGGATCGATTCGACAGGCTCGACAACGACAACCCGGCCCCCGGCACCGTCGGCGAGAGCTACGGGTTCTACCTGAGCTGGGACCAGACCTTATGGAGGCTTGAGCTGGAAGAAAAGGAAGACGACCGGGGTATCGGCATATTCGGGCAGTACGGGTGGGCGCCGGAAGATCGCAGCGAGGCGGAGCATTATCTCGGCGGCGGCCTCCAGTGGACAGGGCCGATTCCGACCCGTGAGCAGGATGTCGTGGGCGTCGGCGTCTTCCACGTCAAGTTCAGCGATGAGGCCGACTTCGACAAGCAAGCGGAAACGGCCGTCGAGCTTTTCTACAAGGCCCAGCTGTGCGGATTCCTCAGCGTGAAGCCCGACGTGCAGTACATTGTCGATCCCGGCGGCTCGTCCAACCCGGATGCCCTGGCGGTCGGCGCCAGACTGGAGATCTCCTTCTGAACCCCGGGCGGGCAGGCTTCCGATCGAACAGCGGATCTGCGGCGGGTTGGGAGAGATTCAGCCTTTCCGGCCGGCGATCAGCAGGTACCCGTCGCCCACGTGGTTGGATCAACCCGGTTCCGATGTTGACAAGGACCGGGCAAGCGGGCAGACTTTTGCTATCTATCAAGCGCCCGCAAGCGTTGAGTCGTTCAAAGCCGGCTCGCTTGAAGAATGCGAGGCCACGAAGGCCGCCAATGCCGCACCAGGACACAGCATGCGGTGGAGGCGGCCTTTTTGTTCATGGAAGGAGGGATTCTGATGAATCGCCGCCGCGAGAACCCAGGCCCGGAGATGAATGATCATCCCGGCGGAAAGCCGATTGCCACCCATCATCACTCCGGGCCGGAGCAAGCATCCACGCTTTCTGTGAAAAACAAGCTGATCGTTCGCCTGCGACATGCTCTCCAGCACCACCAGGAGCATGGGGAAACCTATCGCCGTATGGCGGAGGAGGCCCGGAATTTGGGGGAGGAGGAAGCCGCCCGACTGATCCTCGGCGTGGCCGAGGAGACTTCCCGGCAGACCGAAGACCTGGCAAAGGCGCTGGCCGCCCTGGGCTCCGCCTGAGGCCGGTTCGGTTTGACAGGCTATTTTGGCTACCCTATCTTGTTTCCATCGACAATCCCATGGAGATCTTCAGGCTGAGACGGCGGGATTCGCCCGTCGGAAGACTCGCTTTCCGGGAATCGTGCAGTGGGAGGAAAATTGCGCAGGAGGGTTTGTATCATTGACGGACAGGGGGGCGGGATCGGGGCGACCCTGATCCGGGCCCTGAAAGAGGCATACGGGGAGAGGATCGAGTTGGTGGCGCTCGGGACCAATGCGGTCGCCACGCTGCAGATGATGAAGGCCGGAGCCAACCGGGGGGCGACGGGGGAGAACTCCATCGTTCGGACGGTACAGACGGCGGACGTCATCCTCGGACCGATTTCCGTCACGTGGGGTAACGCGATGCTCGGGGAGGTGACTCCCCGGATGGCCGAGGCGATCACATCCGTTTCAGCGCCAAAGATCCTTCTGCCGTTGTCCCAGGAGAGGATCTTTCTGGTCGGACTCGGTCGGGAACCCCTGCCCCACCTCGTCGAGAATATCGTAAAGGAGAAGATCAAGGAGGTCCTGGAGGATGTGTGAGGCCAATGCGTATCTCTACCGTGAAGGGAAGGAAGAGCTTGTTCTGGAAGCCGTGAATATCGTCGAGCCGGCCGAGGAAGGAGGGTACAGGCTCGTCAATATCTTCGGAGACCAACGAATCGTTCCGGGCAGAATCAAGCGGATGAATCTGGTGGACCACCGAATCCTTTTCGAAGAGTAGGCTCCCGCGGTCTGTCTTTGTTGCGTGAGGGGTCGTTCCGGGAAGGGGCGTTGACAATATCTGCGGCCGCAGGATAAACTAACCGAACTCAATGGCGCCATGAAGGCGCCTATCCCTACCCGCTAGAAGCGGTCCCGTTTTTTTTCTTTCCGTAAGATCAGGCCACGAAGGCCCGAAGGCGATCTGCATCGCCGGGCCTCGTGGCCTTTTTGCTTTGCTGCGTCTTTGGAAATGCATGGAACTTCAGTGGGCGCCTTTTTCCATAAGGTGTCCGAATTTTGATTCAACCCGGGCTGCTTCGGAGTCTGCGTCGACATTTGCGCCTTGCTCAGCCCTTTGGAAGGGTTCCTGCCCCCAGGTTCTGTTCCCCCCGGAATCAGCGCAGGCCCGCGCCGGAGGGTTGAGCAAGGCGCAAATCTGCAGAAAGGATTTGGAGGAATCTCTCCTTTAATGGTTATCCACCGCGAGGATGACCTGACGAGCCGTCTCATGTATCGGCAGGAGAATCACAAAGTTGAACGCTGCGGGGGCCTGAAGGCCTCCCAAAGCTCGGCATGAAGCGCCGCTGACGCATCGTTCGCGGGAAACAACCCAACGAATCTCAAAGGCCACGAAGGCCCCACGGCGGATCGTACCTGCCGGGTGTCGTGGCCTTTTTGTTTTCTGAGCCTGCTCCGATGTCGGCTCGAATCTTGCCAGCCTGAAAGGTTCGTACATGGCTACCGGAGCCTGTGGAATCGATTGCAATGCCTGTCGTCTGAAGATCCGGGGTCTCTGCATGGGCTGCGGCGCAGGCACGGGCAGGATCGCCGGCAGAAAGCTCGATGCGCAGCACCGCATCTTCGGGCAATGCTGCCCGATCCTCGAGTGCGCCCGCGGTCATCACGTTGCCGTCTGCCTCCGGGACTGCCGCAGATTCCCCTGCAGGACCTTCGAGCAGGGACCGGCCCCCTTCAGCGACGCCTTCCTGCGAATCCAGAAGGGCATGAGAAAGGCGATTCGCCCTCCTTCCCTGAACCTCGAACAGATGGCCGCCTGGGAGTCCGATGAGCTCGACCCGGACTACTGGCAGAGGCTCATCTTCTCGGACCCCGAAGATGTGTGCCGCAGGGCGATGGTCTCCTTCAACAAGGAACACGAGGCGTACACGCTGCGCTTTCTCGGCCAAACGTACAAGGTCTACCCCTATCTGCGTAAACTCGCGCGGGCGGGAAAGCGGGAAGCGAATGCGCCCTACCGCCGGGAGCGCATCCCCTTCGGCGAGGCGCTGGTGCTCCTGAACTACCTCCTGCGGGCGAAAGAGGTTCCCCTGTTCGAGAGGTGGGTGACCGAAAAGGACCTGCCCGGAGGGGCGCTGTTCTTCCGCGGCCCCCGCAAGCTGCCGACGGAGCCGGTCCTGGAGCGCTACGGAAGAGACCCCGAGGGCCTGCTCGAGGCGGGCCGTCTCTTCGGCGCAGAGAGCCTTCGGGCCGGCGACGCCGCCCTTCGCCTCCAGGTCCTCCCCCGGGTGCCGCTGAACTACGTCCTCTGGAGGGAAGACGAAGAGTTCCCTCCCCGGCTCACCGTGGCCTTCGATGCGTCCCTGACGGAGCACTTCCCCCTGGATGTGGTCTGGGCCCTCGTGCACGTGGTTTCGAACCGGCTCGCTTGCTCTCAAACGAATGGAGGGGTCTGCGAATGAATGGCAACTCCAACTCAACCGGATCGTTACGGCACTCGATCTCGCCTCATCCGTGCATTCCGCGATCTGGCAAGCTCTTTCTCGCCTGTTGCCTGCTCGGCCTCTGCCTGGGCGGCCCGAACACCGATGCCTCGGAGGACCTCCCGGCCGAGGAACAAGGCTTGAAGGTCTATGAAATCGAGGCCATGGAGGTGCGGGCCGAGAAGCCGGCGACCGTCTCCTCCGATCAACTCATCCGGGACAAGGATTTCCTGAACTTCCCGAACCAGACGCCGTCGGATTTGCTCCGGATCATGCCCGGCATCTTCATCAACCAGCATACCGGCGGGGGCAAGGCCCACCAGATCTTTCTCCGAGGCTTCGACGCCGAGCATGGCCAGGACCTCGCCGGCTTCCTCGACGGAATCCCCTTGAACGAAACCTCGCAGGTGCACGGCCAGGGATACCTGGACCTTCATTTCCTGGTTCCGGAAACCCTGCAGCGCATCCGCGTGATCAAGGGCCCCTACCTCCCGGAGTACGGGAACTTCGCCGTGGCCGGGGCCATGGACTTTCTCACACGGCCTTCCCTTCCCGAGAACCGGTTGAGCGTGGGCTACGGGAGCTTCAACACCTTCCGGGGACTCGGGCAGGTTGGGGCGAACCTGGGCGGCCGCGAGATCTATTTCACCGCGGAGGGGGACCGCGGCGACGGATTCACGAACCCGGGGGAGTGGTGGGGTGTCCGGGGCCTTTTCAGCGCCCTCATCCCTGTCGGAACGGGTAGGGACTTCCGCGTCCTGACAAGCCATTACCAATCGGATTTCGATTCGGCCGACGTCGTGCCCACGAACTACTCGTACGTGCAGAGAGACGCCGTGGGGAGGTTCGATTCGGTGGACGATTCGGGAGGGGGTGAATCGATCCGGCACCTGCTGGGCCTCTCCTACGACTGGCATCGGAGGGAACGGACATTGAACCTCAGCGGGTATTACAACTACCGAAAGACCGTGCTCTTCACCAACTACACCTACTTTCTGCTCAACCCGGACCCGAGCGAGGGGGACCAGTACGAACTCTGGGAGCAAAGGCACTACGGGGGCGTTAGATCCTCCTACAGTCTGCCCTCGCCCCTGTTCGGGCTGGATCTCCAGACAAAGGTCGGTCTCGACGCCCGGGTCGACCAGGTCGACCAGATGCAGTGGAACACCCACACGAGAGAGAGATTCAACAAGATCACCGACTATGACTTTCTGGAAAGCAACCTGGGGGGCTATGTCAAAGAGACGCTGTTTCTCAACAAGTACCTGCAGGTCATGGCCGGCCTGCGTCTCGATGCGGTCCTCTACGACGTCGACGGCACGCAGGACGTGGACTTCAAGAACCTCTGCGAGAACCGACCCGATACGCTGCAGGACGTCCCCGTGGCGGTCGACACCTACCAATGGACAACCAGCCCGAAGACCTCGGTCGTCATCACGCCTTTCGACCGGCCCGCGAGGTTCTTCAATTCCCTGGACCTTTTCCTGAACTACGGGGAGGGCTTCTACACAACGCGGGCGCCCCTGATCGCCAACCAGGAGGCTCCCGACGTCTCCGGCTATCCCAACGCATCCTGCGTCGAGCTGCCGACCCGGTACCCGGGAATCCAGCACGACATCCCCAAGGCCAGGGGCGCCGAGGGCGCCTTCCGCCTTCACTTCTGGGAGCGAAAGGCATCCGTGGCAGGGACGATCTGGTGGGCCGACAAGGAGGAGGAACTCGTGTTCGAGCCCGAGACCGGCATTTCCATCCCACGGGGGAGCAGCCGGAGGATCGGGCAGGAGGCGGAGCTTCGCGTCGAACCGCTGGACTGGCTCTACGTGACGCTCGACATCTTTCGCAGCGACGCGGAGTTCAAGGACGAGCAGGCAGGCATGAGCAGCGACGCGATCCCGGGGACGCCCGAGTTCATCCTTCAGCATGTGGTCTCCGTCCGTCATCCGAAGGGGGTCCACGGTTCCCTCCGGGGCCGCTACGTGGGGGAGAGGCCTCTTCCGAGGGAGAAGCCTCTTTCGACCCTCCATTCCGACCCGTACTACGTAATGGACCTGCTGGCCGGTTACGAGAAGAGCCGATGGGCGGTTGTGGTCGCGATCGAGAACCTGTTCGACACGGAATGGGACGACACGTCCTATGCCTACCCCTCCAGCCCGGAACCGAGCGCGACCCGTCCGGCGGGAACGGGTACCTACCAGGGGAAGTACATTACGCCGGGAACCCCTTTCGCGATCCGAGGAGAGGTGACCCTCAAGTTCTAGGAACGGAACCGTAACCGAATCGTGAATCGGTCATGATCCGGAAACCGAAGCCACTCAGAGAAAGAGGAGGATAGGAGATGACTGCAACGCATCGACGGGGGAGACACTGCGCATGCTGTTTGCTTGTGGTTGCCCTTTTGCTCGGGCTCGCCGCCTGCAGCAGCGACGACGACAACGGAGGCGGGGATGAAGCCGTGCAGACGGGCACGGTCCGGTTCATGGCAAACGGAGAGGACTTCATCCGCGAGCCTTTTGTCTCCAAGGACGGCTGGACGATCGCCTTCGATCACTTCTTCGTCAACTTCTTCGGACCCACGGCCCTTCAGGGCACGGTGGAGGGCGAGGAGGCGGACGCGGGCGGGTCTTCCGCCAAGGCGGTTCGCGGCGGGGTGGAGCCCATGCACGCGGGCCATCCCCACACCGGGATCACCGCGGGCGAGGTGCACGTTGCGCTCGTCGGAGACTATCTGGTCGACCTGCATCAGACCCCGCTTGCCGGACAGGGCGAAGATCGCACGCTGGTGGGCACCGTGGAGGACGGCGACGCGCTGGGCAACGTTGCCAAGACCGGGGATTACAATTCCGTGAACTTCAACGTCAAGCCCGTCGAAAGGCTGCTGGGCGCCTACACCGGGACCTGCCCCGCAATGAGCGCCTCGGAATGCGCGGAAGCGGCCGAGGCGATGGAGGGCTATGGGCTGCGCATGGTCGGCACGGCCTCGGACGGCGTGGAGACCGTCGGCTTCGACATCCGGCTTCTTCCCGTCCTGGATGGAGACCCGGATGCATCGGGCCTCGCCTGGTCTTCGTGCACCTGGGAAGGAGACCCGGAACGTCCGGGCCTGGTCACGGCCGGGGGATCCGGCTGGGTGGAGATGACCTTTCACTCGGATCACATCTTCGGCAATGGAGAGGAGCCGGACCCGGACCTGGACGACTTCGCTACCGGATTCGAGCCCTTCAACAAGGTGGCCGAAGCCGGCGGATGCAACGCCGGTGAGGATCGCTGCATCGTCGCTACCCAGGAGGATCTCCGCGAACAATGGGGCAACCTCGCGGGCAACTACCCCGAACTCCAGTATGCCTACGGAATGCTGGTTTACGCCCTCGGCACACTCGGCCACTGCGGGGAAGGGCACTGCCTGCACTGAGACCGCCCTTGGGAAGGTGCAGGAGGGAGCCGCCCCTCCGGGGCGGCTCCCTCGCGAAAGGCCGGGGGATGGCCCTGCCATCCCCCGGCCTGTGCCGCCGTGCAGTGCACGGGCAGGCAACAGACGATTTGACCCAGCTTCCGAAAGGACGCGGTCGTTCCCGGCCGAGGAGGCCGTTGTCATGCACATGGCGGATGCACTTCTGTCGCCCGCTGTCGGGGTGGGGTTCCTGGCCGCCAGCGGCGGCATACTCGCATACAGCGCGAGGCGGATCGGGCAGGAGACCGATGACCGGAAGATCCCCCTGATGGGGGTCCTGGGCGCCTTCGTGTTTGCCGCCCAGATGATCAACTTTACGATTCCCGGTACGGGCTCGTCCGGCCACATCGGAGGCGGCATGCTCCTGGCCATGCTCCTCGGGCCTTACGCGGCCTTCATCACGATCGCCTCGGTCCTCATCGTACAGGCCCTGCTCTTTGCGGACGGTGGCATCCTGGCGCTCGGCACCAACGTCTGGAACCTCGGTTTCTATCCGTGCCTGCTCGGCTGGTGGATCTACCGACTCCTTGTCGGAGGAAACCCCACCTATGCAAGGCTGAGCCTTGCCGCCATGCTCGGCATCCTGGTCTCCCTCGAACTGGGGGCCTTCAGCGTTGCGGTCCAGACCGTGCTCTCGGGGAAGAGCGAGCTGCCCCTGAAGGAATTCTCGATCGCCATGCTCGGGGTCCACCCGCCCATTGCCGTCGTCGAGGGATTCGTCACCCTCGCCGTTGTGAATTCCATACACAGAGTCCGGCCGGAGATCGTGCGGGAAAGCCTCGGCATCGGCCGGGCCTTCGAACAAAGCAAGCCTTCCTTCCGGCCCCTCGTGGGGATCCTCCTCGCGGCGAGCCTCCTGGTCGGAGGCCTGATCGCATGGTTCGCCTCGGCCCGCCCGGACGGACTCGAGTGGAGCATCCGGAAGATCACCGGGTCGGAGGAACTGCCGGGGGCAACGGAGGGACTGAGCGGCCGCCTCTCGAGGATGCAGGAGAAAACGGCGCCCTTTGCCGACTACGACATCGGCGCAGCACAACCCGAGACCAGGGAGCCGGGCGCGGAAGCGGCCGCCCAAACGGAAGAAGAGGCATGGCCGGAGGTGTCCGCCGGCAGGAGCCTGTCCGGCGTCGTCGGATCCCTGATCGTGCTCGCCCTTGTCTGCTTCATCGCCTTCCTCCTCTCCAGGATTCGCGGCAGAGGATTGCGGACGGGAAGAGAGGGGTCCCGTTGAGCTTCCTCGATGCGAGCCGTCTCGACCGGCATGCCTATCTGGACAGTGTCGTTCATCGTCTGGACCCGAGGGCCAAGGTGCTGGCCACGCTGGTGTTCGTCCTCTCCGTCGTGAGCTTCGACCGGTATGCGCTCGGCCCGTTGTTCCCGTTCCTCCTCTTTCCCGTTATCGTTGCCGTCCTCGGGTTCATACCGTTCGGCCTGATCGTCCGGCGGCTCGCCGTCGCCCTGCCCTTCATCCTGCTGGTCGGCATCTTCAATCCGCTCCTCGATCGAGCCGTCATGATCGAATTCGGAGGCTTGCGCATCTCGGGCGGCTGGGTCAGCTTCGCCTCCATCCTCCTGCGGGGCCTCCTGTGCGTCGGCGCCGCCATGGTCCTGATCGCCACGACCCCCGTACCCAGGGTTGCGGAGGCCTTGGGAGCCCTTCGCCTTCCCCGGGCCGTGGTGGTCCAATTGCTTCTGCTCTACCGCTACCTGTTCGTCCTTGCGGACGAGGCCGGCAGATTGCGGCGCGCCCGGGCTCTGCGGGCGGCCACGTTCCGGACCTCCCCGCGGGAGGCCGCCCGCATGCTTTCCGTGCTTCTCCTGCGCACCGTCGACCGGAGTGAAGGCATCTGGCGCGCCATGCTCGCCCGGGGCTTCGACGGCCGGGTTCGAAGCCCCAAACGCGTTTTCTGGGGCTTTTCAGACACCGTGTTTCTCTTCCTCGTCAGCGCATGCAGCCTGGGACTGCGGGTGGTGCCGGTCACGGTCCGGCTGGGCGAATGGGTCCTGATGAGATGAACCCCTGTGCACTGGACATACGAGAGGCCTCCTACAGGTACCCCGACGGGACCCTTGCGATCGAGGGCGTGACCTTTTCGGTCGGCCCGAAGGAAGCGGTTGCCCTGGTGGGCCCCTCCGGCGCCGGAAAGACGACCCTCATGCTCTGTGTCGTCGGTTTCCTTCAACTTGAAGGGGGTGAAATCACCGTAAAGGGTCTCCGGGTGGGAAAGAAGACGCTTCGCAAGGTTCGCAGGGAGGTGGGAGTGCTCTTCCAGAATGCGGACGATCAGCTCTTCATGCCCACCCTCTACGAAGACGTTGCCTTCGGAGCGATGAACAGGGGGATGAAGGGAGAAGACCTGGACCGGGCGGTGCGCAGAGCCATCGCAGACCGGGGACTGACCGGAATGGAGGGCAAGTTCCCCGGCCATCTTTCCGCGGGGCAGAAGAGGCTGGCATCTCTTGCAGGGGTCCTCGTCACGGAGCCGGGGATCCTGCTCCTGGACGAACCTTCCTCCAACCTGGACCCGAAGTCGCGCCGCAGCCTCATCCGGCACCTCGACGGGCTCGAGAACGCGCGGCTTCTTGCCACCCACGATCTCGAGATGGTGCTTGATTTCTGCACGCGCGTTCTCGTCCTGGACCGCGGGCGGCTCGTCGCCCAGGGCGATCCGGCAGTGATACTTGCCGACAAGGGTCTGATGGAATCCTGTAACTTGGAGGTTCCCCACTCGCTCCTGCCGCATCGGTATGAGCACCACGCCCCGCGAAAGCGCGACGGCAAGTAGCCTGCGCATTCGCGGGGTCGCTTCCCTTGTCCTGCGCGCGAGTTCCCGTATTCGGAACCTGCATTTCCGGCACCGGTGGCTTCAACAAGAAGGCGTGCGGAAGGAAGGCGCGATAGGTTTCGGGCGAGAGGCCTGGTCAGAGGTCTCCGTCCCCGGGAATTCATCGGAACACCGCCAATAAGCGTTTTTCAACGCCTGCTACAACCGCATGTGCCGTTCTACGAAAGGAGTCGGAGTCTTCGGGGCATGGCCGAGAAAGGCGTTGTAACCGTTCAGGAACAGCATCAGGCGGTCCACATCCACGGAACCCTCTTCCGCAAGGGGATTATGTCGGTGTCGAAGCAGCCGTTCGAAGTCCTGTTTTGCCTCCGGCGACTCCGAGAACCGCTGGAATTCTGCCAGCTCCGCGTCAGTCAGGCGCAACGAGCTTCTCCCTCAGCTCTTCGAAGAGCCCCGTCATTTCGAAAAGCGCGAAGTAGTCCAGCATTCTGGCCCAGTCAAGATTCCTTCCGTGCAGGTTCAGCAATTCCTCGATATCGGCAAGGTCCCGGGTTTTGCGCAAGGGGTTGTTGGCCATGGCCTGCACCTTAAGGCCCACAAGGTCCTCAGGGATCAGAACGCGGACGGAAAACTCCCCCTGGAAGACGGGCTTGGCCACGGCATCCGCCAGCATCCTCATGGCGGGCTTGCGAAACGCGTGCAGAAAATCGACCTCGCCGAACAGACTCTCTGAGGATACGTATTGAGAGACGTTTTCGGAACGATGACGACACGCATAGCCCAAGTCCGACATGACGCCATCCACCTTCGGCATCTCATCGCGCAGCGTCAGGAAGTCGATGTCCACCGTGGCCCTCGTCACCCCCCACACTCCCAGGGCAAATCCTCCGATCAGGGCGTAGTGCAACCTTTCCCGTTCGAAGGCTTCCAGGATTCTTCTCATCACGAGCTGGAAATCCACGGGACAGCCTGCTCCCTCCGTCGTTTTCGGCGCGGCCTTCGGCCACAAGCTGTTCCTGCGCATTCTAACAGAACCGGCCCGAACGGGAAAGCCGCGTTGGCCGTCCCGTGCGATCAGGTAGGGGTCCGGGCCTTTCCTGGGCCCGGAAGGGATGGGCGGGCGTTGAGAGGGGCTTCCACGAACCTGCAGCCCGCCGGACTCTTCAGGGGGCAGAGCCCTCCTTTTCGTCGCGAAGGATACCGAAGACGGGAACCTCCATGATCTCCTCTTCACCGTTCCCCAGATGAATCCTAAGTCTCTCCGATATCCTGCCGCTCGGTCTGTCTCCCGGATCATACGTGACCCGGATGCGGCAGTCTTCCCCGTCGCCTCCCGGAATGATCTCGGTACGGATCTCCTTGGCCGTCGTTTCAACCGCTCCGACCGTGAACTCCTCTTCCCCCGTTTTCACGAGAAGGATCTCTTGCGTCGATGGTCTTCCCCGAGGGACAAGGCCGAAAGAGACCATCTCCGGAGACGCCCTGACCTTTCCCTGGATGAGGGCATAGAAGGGCACCACAATCTGGGGCGATTTCCGGCCGTTGGTCTCTAGTACAATCTTTCCGGCGAGCCTTCCCAGGGGCAGATCCTTCGTCAGGGCGACTTCGTACACCACCTCTTCTTCTCTTTCGCTTTCCCGTTTCAGGGATACCGCGGAACTCTCGGAGCGAGCCGCCTTGACGCCAAGCCCCTTGCCCTTGGGCATCTGAATCCTCAATCGAACGGGCCTGGGGGGATCGCCCTTTCTCACGGTCCCCCAGTTAATGTTGCGAGGCTCTATGCTGAATTTTGAAACCTCGCCTTGATCTCTCCCGTGCCCCCGGGCGGTATATCCTTCTCTTTCACCACGGCGCCCGTGCAGCCGCAGGAGGTTCGGACGCGATCAATCTTGAGCACCCCGCCGCCGGTGTTCTTGAAAGAAAAGATGTGGACGACATCCTCCCCTTCAGCCGCCTCACCGAAATCATATTCCGTGTGATCAAACTCGATCACCGCCTCGTTGCCCGGGACGGTTTTGCCATGCTCGTCATTGTCTCCTGCGGCTGAGGCCTCCGAGATGCCGACCGGGGAAGGATGCGTCGCGTCCCTCCCCGATTCGGCCTCCAACCCCTCGGGCGCCTTTCCGCAGGCCAGGATGAAAAAAGGCATCAAGAGTGAGACAAGAACCGGGACGGATGCCTTCCTCATGGTTACCCCCTCTTTTCGCGTCCAAAGGCTTCCGGCGCCGCACAAATCTCTGCCCGGCGCTCCCCTCAGCGCTCACAATAGCGGCTCATACGCCCGGCGATGCTTCCTTGGCCTTCTCCGCCGAGCGGGTCCCGATTTCCCTTCCCTTCTTGCGCTTGACCGGGCTCGGCCCCAGCGCTCGAATCCTCTCGGTGAATTCGCGGGCGACCTCTGCGAACCTCGCCCCCATGGCCGCGGACATGTTGTACATTTCAATGCGTTCCGGGTTGATCCCGATGGTCTCGAGGATCCTCTTCAAGTGCGTCACGCGTTTCCGTGCAAAGAAGTTGCCCGTCTCAAAATGGCAGTTTCCCTCCAGGCACCCGGCAACGTAGACGCCGTCGATCCCCTTTTCCAGCGCCTTCAGGATGAAGCTCTGGTCCAGCCTCCCCGTGCAGGGCATACGAATGATCTTCACATTGTCCGGGTACTCCAGGCGCATCGAGCCCGCCAGGTCGGCGGCGGCATAGGAACAGTAGTTGCAGCACAGAGCCAGGATCTCCGGTTCAAAGGTTTCAGCCATCTCACATTTCCCTCCGTTGCGTGCCGCCCGAATTCCACCGAGGCCTCCCCGGCGAAGGCTCAGGCCTGATCCGAGGCGATCGCCTCTTCCGTCGGCACGGACCGTTCCCTGCCCGTGTGGGTCTTCACGGGATTCGGACCGAGCCCCTTGATTCTGCAGGTGAACTCGCGAGCAACTTCGACGAATCGGGACGCCATCGCCGCCGAGAGGTTGTACATTTCGATACGTTCCGGGCTGATTCCGATTTCGCGAAGCAGACCCTTCGCGAGCTCCATGCGCTTGCGCGCCCTCAGGTTTCCCGTCTCGAAGTGGCAGTTCCCTTCCAGGCAGCCCGCCACCATCACCCCGTCGACGCCTTGTTCCAGGGCGGTCAGCAGATGCAGAACGTCCACCCTTCCGGTGCAGGGGACATGGAGAATCTTCACGTTGGAAGGGTATTCCATGCGCATGGACCCTGCCAGGTCGGCCGCCGCATAGGCGCAGTAGTTGCAACAGAAGGCCAGGATTTCCGGTTCGAAATCTTCTTTCATCGTTCGATCTCCTTTCGCAAGATTGGAGAGAGGAGGTGGGAATCGAACCCACTCCAGGTATTGCTCATACCCGGCTCACGGGTTTGCAGCCCGCAGGGGGACCCAGCCCCGCACCTCTCCCTGGAGATGTCCGGCAGGACAGGGATGTTCACCGTCGTATCATCTCCACAAATGCCTCGATGCGGTTCTTGATAATTTCCGTATCCTCGTTGCTGTAATCGGTCTCGATCTTGAGCACCGGGATGTCCGCCTCCTTCAGCGCCCTTTCCAGCCGGAAGGACTCGATCCCGTAAGGATGGCAGAACTGGAGCGCGTAGTGGATCACCCCGTCGACCTTCAGGTCCCGCGCCATCTCGAGGACGTGTTCCAGGCGCTCGTTGTTCGGCGTGAAGCAGGCGCAGTCGATCTTCATGTAGCGGTCCACCAGATGGTCCACCATCTCTTCCAGGGTACGGCCGTCTTCCCGGACGAGATCCCGGGTGTTGCGCGTCCCGATGCAGGACTCCTCCCCCACCATAACGGCCCCGCTCGACTCGATCACGAACGGGAGCTTCCAGTTCGGCACGGCCATGGGGCAACCCGAGACCATCACGCGCGGAGTCCCCTTGGGCACCGCGCCCTCCCCCTTCTTCACCCGCGCCTCCAACTCGTCGCAAAGTTCCCCGATCTTCTCGATAAAGCGCGGCGGGTCGTCGTAGAAGGAGATCTGATTGACTAAGAGCGCGTCCCTGCCCGAGATCGGCGTCGGCACGGCCTTCCGAAGCCGGTTCAACCGCTGCAGGACCCGACGCCGGTCGTTGAGCATCCGGATCGAGCGCGCGAGGCTCCCCGCGGTCACGGTGACGCCGGTCAGTTCCTGGACCCGGCCCATCAGACGCACGACCTCTTCCCTCCACATGCGCCGGTCCCTCGCCTCCTTCATCTGCGGAACTTCCATCACGTAGACCGGCGTGTGCTCCTCGAGGATCTCGAAGGCCTTCTTCTTGCCGTCGCAGGTAGTCTCTCCGATCACGAGATCACAGGACTCGAAGAAGGGACAGACGCGGGCCAGCTTGAACCCCATGAACGACTTGATGAGCGCGCAGGTGCTCCTCGGCAGAATGCGCTCCGCCTCTTCCTTTCCCATCTCCGCGCCCGCGCACAGGCCCACGCTCACCCCATTGGCCGCCCAGAGGATCTCCTCGGGCACGAAGACGCAGAAGGTGCCGATCACCTTCTTGCCTTTTTTCTTGGCCTCGAGAAGCTCCTGGATCCGCAGCCCGTGCACCTCGGAGAGCACGAAGTCCAGGTACTCGGCCCCCCTGAGTCGCCCCTCCTGCGACAAGTAGATGTCTCCGTAGAAGTTTCCCAGCACCTTGAGCAGGTTGTCATGGGCGGGCAAATCCATGCCCAGTTCGTCCCACATTTTTTCGTACTTCGAGGCCATAGGCGCTTCTCCTTTCGCACTCGCGTTTCATACCGCTTCCTTTCCTGCACGGGCGGCTGACACCGCCGCGGGCAGCTTCCCCTGCCGGCCCCCGTCCTCCCACCCTCTGGCGTCCGGGCCCCTCAAGGTTTGAGGACCCTCTTGAAGCCCAGAAGGGCTTGCACCGTCTCCCGCATGTTCGTGGGCTTGCCCACCTCGAGCTTCTCCTTCCTTCCGTAGTAGCCCAGACAGGTGCCGCACGAGAGAATCTCGCTGCCTTGCTCCTCGTACCGCTTCAGGATGTCCAGGACCGGCGAGCCCTCCGTGGTGAGAAAGATGCCGCTGTTCATGCAGACGATCCTGGCCGGCAGGTCTCCTGTCTCCAGGAACACGTTCAGGAAGGCCTTCATCAGCTTCTCTCCCAGGTCAGGCTCGCCGTCCCCCATGCCGGAGGAGTCGATCACGAGCAGGAGATCCTTGTTCAGAGACATGTTCGCTCCTTTGCGGTTGAGGTGGTTTGATGACAAGTCGGTACGTCGGTGTACTTCCGGCCCCGATCCCCGGGACGGCCCCGATCGAGAGAGGCGATCGACCTTCGGCGGGGCAAAGGTTGCCGGGCCGGCCCGCTTGAGGGCGGACGCAAGCAGGCAAGGCGCAAACTCTTGCGCCGACCTGTCTGACGGAAATCAAGTTGACGGGAAAGGAGGAGGTGAGGAGCCGCGGGGCAAAGGAGGGGCGGAGACCCTAGACAGGAAGACCCTGGGGTACGAGGTTTCGACCAAGCGAATAAAGGAATCTCGCGCAGAGCCATTGCGCTCTCTCGCTCCTGCCCCGGCACCCGGCCGGAGGCGCTCCCGAGGCTCAGGCCCGGTTTGGAAAGGCGCAAAAGCGCATGATCGCAAGCCCTTGTCGTTTCAATCCTGACATATCCGTCAGTCCTCGAGAACGAAGAAATCCTCTACCTGCCGTTCCACGGCAATCTCGAATGATACGCGCCGCCCGCCGTTTTTTCAATCCCGGCCGGCCGGAAAGGCTTCACGGGCGCGGTCGGGTTCCGGAGGGTTTTCTCCAGGCGCAGCAGGCCCATGGCCAGGGAGATGACCGGCGCCATCAGGGGGGCGAGGATCATCGCGCCGATGATGACCGGTGCGGAGTTCGCGAACAGGCCGAAGGTCGCCAGGAGGGTGGAAAGAAGCGTCAGGATCACGTACGACTCGGAGAACCGGGTGTTTTCCCTCAGGATCGTGAAAAGCTCCTTGAACGCCTCGGTGCTCGCATGCCGGATCCACGGCAGCGGGGAGGCCGTCATGGCCCGGAGAGTCTCCCCCGTGGGCAGGCCGTCGACGCGGTATCTTTCCTTGGGGTCGGCCTGGACTTGATCGACGGCCAGATGACGTCCGGGAATCAGGTGGAGCACACGCGCCGAAACGCGGAGTTCGATTTCCTTGGCGCTCTGTTCCGCCCCGTCCACCGAGAAGTCGATCGGATCCGTGCCGGCGATCGTCACCGCCTCGGCCTTGATGTGACCCACGGAGCCCGGCAAAGGGCCCCCTGTTCCGGACCCGGGCAGAAAGAGAGAAGCGAAAAGAAGCCGTATCATCTCCCCAACGCTGCGCGGGGCGAGCACCAGAACGTGCAGCATCCCGTCGTTGACCGCGGAATCCTCGAGCATGGGGCGGGTGAGAACCGAGCTGCGCCCGTGCTCCACGGCCACGATGCCCATGGCCGCGGTCTCCAGGGTCTTTCCCTTCTGCGTGGTGATCTTGAACGGACGGAGTCGGAAGGTGCGCAGGCTTCTCACCCAGCCCGCAAACCGGCGCACGCGGGCGGACAGGCCTTCGGTGACCCCGGTTCCGGAATCGCTTCCGACTCAAGAGGTGCCGCTCGCGCCTCGTTCCCTTCGAACAGAGCGAGGATTCTTTCTCGGAGGGCCTTGTCTTCCTCGGGGTCGAACAGCAGGGTGAAGCGGCGCACACGGATATGCCATCCTTGTTCCGGCAGGCCGGTCAGCCCGGCTGGAACCGGATCGCCGGTTCACGCGTCGAGGTGCCCGGCGGCACGGGCCCGGGATTGCACCATTTTGATTCCCGTAAAAGAATCACGGATTCGCCACCGAGGAGATGCACGTGCTTTTCGCAAATCGAGGGCGAGGAGATGATCCGCAGCCTCGTCCCGGAATCCATCTCGTTCGCTCCCAGGCAAACCTCCCTTGACCCGTAGCACGGAATCTGATATCGTACCACGAATTCCGGTCGAAAAACGCACAGGATCCGGAAGGGTTCCCGGGTCCGTGCCCACCGCACAAACGCGAAAAGGGAGGTTTTCAAATGAGCTGCGGAAAAGGGCTGATTGCCCGGACGGGGTTCAACTTCTTTTTCCGAGTCTGCTTGCTCGCGGTGTTTTCGTTCGCTCCGCTTGCCGCCCGCGCCGAGGGGCCGGGCGAAGAGGCGGGAAAGGCCGGGGATTCGAAGGTCTACGATCTGCAGGAGCTTGTCGTCACGGAATCAAAGCTCCCCCAGAACCAGGAAAACGTCACCCAGAGGATCGAGGTCATCAACCAGCAGCAGATCGACCGGACGCCCCTCGGGATGGGGAACCTGTCCGAGCTGTTCCGCTACCAGCCCGGAACCTTTGTGAGCGTGCTCTCGCGGAACGATGCCAACTGGGGCTCTTACGGCGGCCTCGGGCCCAAATACAACGGCTATCTGCTCGACGGCCTGCCCATCGATTCCTTTGTGGACACCCAGAGCCTGGATCCCTGGATCCTGGAAAGGGCGGAGGTCCAGCGGGGCCCTGCCTCGGTCATGTACTCCAACTACCTTTCCATGGACTTCGCAGGGAACCAGACCCCGCTGGCCGGAATCACGAACCTCGTCCTTCGGGACAAGATCGACGAGCCGATGACCCGGTTCGCCCTTCTCGGAGGCTCCTTCGACACGCTCAAGGCCAAGGCCTTTCACCAGGGCAATACGGGCGACTTTCACTACTTCCTGGGCGGCGATTTCGAACGGTCGAGCTACACGAATTACGGCACCGCCGATTCGTGGCTCAACATGATCGACAATCCGCAGTACCAGAAGGTGAAACTGTACGGAAAGACCACCCACTTCTTCGGCGACGATGACCACAAGATCTACCTGTTCGGCCACTACACCCAGCACACCGGGGATGCGGGGCGGCCCAACAGGGACTTCCACCACAGATACACGACCGTGAATGCGGTCTACAGCAACCCCCTGGGCGCCTCCCTGCTCGGCCAGCTCAAGGTCGGCTACCGAAACTACGACAGGGAATGGGCGGAGGACAACTATCCCGCCGACCTGGCCTTGCGAGAACGCGGCGGCGTCGACCAGAACATCGTGCCCATGGACCTTGCCTTCACGTACACCCATTGGGGCAAGAGCGTGCTCACCGCGGGCATGGACGCGCAGGTCGCCACGTACGAAACCACATCCGAGGTGGGCGGGATCGAGTCCACCATCAACGACGCCCTTGCCTACAATATCGGGCCCTACGCGCAGGAGAAGTTCGTTCTGGATCGATGGACCCTTCGCGCCGGAGTCCGCCTCAACACAACCAAGAACGAATACGACCTGATCAGCGGGGAGACGCCGGGGGTTTCCGACGAGACCTGGACCCGGCCCCTCTGGAGCGCGGGGGTTCGCTTCGCGGCCCTGGACTGGCTGTCCCTATTCGCCAACGGCGGCTCGAGCTTCATCGTGCCCTCCGCCAAGTCGGTGGGCGGGACCCTGAAGCCCGAAGACGCAGGCGTGCCGGGCAAGAACGGCCAGCTCCCCAACCCGGACCTGGACCCGGAGAGCGGGATCGGGGCCGACGTCGGTGCAGAGGTGTTCATCTTCCGCGGCCTTCACGCGGGTGTCCGCCTGTTCATGAATGAGGTCAGCGACGCCATTGTGGAGAACCGGGTGAGCGAGAACCCTTCGCAAAGCCAGTCGGTCAACGCCGGGGAGACGAGCACCTACGGCGTGGAGTTTGACACGGGGCAGATCGTGAACCGTTACGTCCAATGGTTCGCCAACTACACGTACACGAATACGGATGTAGAGAACGACATCGACCCGGACCAGGACGGCTCGGACGTCCCCTTTGTGCCCGATCACATGGGAAACGTGGGCTTTACCGCAACCTTCCCCTTCGGCCTGAGCATCTCCCCCTATGTTCACGTGGTGGGCAACTACTACGACAGCACATCGGTGAGCGGGCGGAAGGAGTTCGGCCCGTATGAGGTCATCAGCGCAAATCTCCAGCAGGTCGTCTACGAGACGCCCGGCAGTTCGATCCGCCTGAATGTGGATCTTTACAACCTCACGGACAACCGGTATGAGATGCCCTGGCAGTTCCAGGATACGGGGTTCTCGGTGCTCGGCGGGGTCGTAGGGACCTTCTGAGACGGCGAGGGCTCGGGCCGCAGATACGGGGGCGCGACCCGAGCCCGGAATGGCGATCGACGGAAAGGGGTCTATGATATGGCCCGCTGCACCGGGGTCCTCCTTCTTCTCTGTCTTCTGTCTCCCGCGCCCCTCTCGGGCCTCGAAGGCTCGCCGCAGGACGCGGGGCCCGTCTCGGTGACCGACTTCCGCGGAAAAGAACTCGTCTTCCCACGGCCGGTCGGCCGCATCGTCTGCCTGATCGAGAGCGCCCTTTCCGGCCTCTACATGCTCGGGGCGGAAGGCAGCGTCGTCGGCATATCGAGAAACGTGTACACCGATCCCGTGAACCGCTACTATGCCTCCCTGGATGCCCGGATCCGTACCCGCGAGCTTCCCGCGCCCGGAAATTGGGATTTTGTGAGCCTGGAGAGTGTCGTTTCGCTGCGGCCCGACCTCGTGATCCTCTGGGCGGAGCAGACCGAGGCGATCGCATCGCTCGAGCAGAGGGGCATCCCCGTTTACGGTGTCTTCCTCCGGCGCCTGGAGGACGTTTACAAGGAGATCACCGCGCTCGGGCAGCTGACCGGACGTTCGGAAAGGGCGGCCGAGCTCATCGGCTATGCGAAGATGGCCCTGGCCCGCATCAAGGAGCGGGTGCGGCCCCTTCCCGCCGAGAAACGGCCCGGCGTCTATTACATGTGGGCACAGGGTCCCCTGGAAACCTCCTGCGGCGAGAGCACGGTGGAAGATCTCATCACGCTTGCCGGAGCGAGGAACGTGTGCGCCTCGATCCCGAGCGAGCACCTCGTGGTCAACATGGAAAGAATCCTCTCGTGGAATCCCGACCTCATCGTCATGTGGTACAATAGCCGCCTCGACCCGCAGGACCTTGCAAAGGAAAGCGCATGGCGGGCTGTGGCGGCGGTCAGGAACGGCAGGGTGCACGAACTCCCGGACGTGTTTCTTTGCGATCTGTGGACACTGAAGTTCTCCTACGCCGTCCGGACGGTGGCGAAGTGGTCCCATCCGGAGCTCTTTCGAGACACAGACCTCGCGAAGGAGAAAGGGGCCATGCTGGAATTCCTTTACGACGGGAAGCTTGATGTCGAGTAAGCGTCCTCTTTCAAGGCCCCTGGAGCTTCTCGTCTACCTCGCCCCCGTGCCCGTCCTTTTCGGATCCCTCTTCCTCGGGCCCTCCGAGAGTGTCCGGCCCTCGGACGTTCTCAACTGGTTCCTTTTGCACTTCTTTCCTTCAGGCGCTGGGAGCTCGGCCATGCCGAGCGATCCGATGGTCGAGGTGGTGATTCTTCAGGTGCGCACGCCGAGGATCCTCCTGGCCTTTCTCGTAGGCGCGGCGCTCACCGTGTCGGGCAGCGCCCTGCAGGCATTCTTCCGAAATCCCCTGGTCTCGCCCTACATCCTCGGCCTGTCCTCCGGATCGGCCTTCGGGGCCGCCCTCGCGCTGACGGCCCCTTTCCTCCCGCTGCTGCCCACCGCCTTTCTGTTCGGGCTTCTGGCCGTCGGGGCGAGCTATTTCATCGCGATCACACGGCAAGGGGTGTCGACCCTCTCGCTCATCCTGGCCGGCATCATCGTGACCGGGATCTTCACCGCCCTGCTCACGATCGTCCAGTTCCTCACAGACCCCTTCAAGCTCCAGACGATCGTACACTGGACCATGGGGAACCTTCACAATGCAACCTGGCCCAAGGTCCGGTCCGCAACGATTCCCATCCTGGTCGGCATCGCCTGGCTCTACCTGCTCCGGTGGCGGATGAACGTTATTTCCCTGGGAGACGACGAGACCCGGGCCGTGGGCCTGAACCCCCGAAGGGAGCGGCTCCTGGTCCTTCTCCCCGCCACCCTCGTCGCCTCCGCAGCGGTGGCGGTCGCGGGGGTGATCGGAATGGTCGGGCTCGCGGTCCCCCACATGGTGCGCATGCTCGTGGGGCCCGACAACCAGCGGGTGCAGCCCGTGTCTTTCAGCCTGGGCGGCTGTTTCCTCGTCGTGGTCGACGACATTTCGAGAACCCTGGCGGCCTTCGAAATCCCGATCGGGGTGTTTACCATCCTGGTGGGAGGACCGTTCTTCGTCTATCTCCTCAAACGAGGGAAGATGTCCTACGGAGGGGCCTGAAGGATGGCCATCCGGGTCGATCGCCTCTGCTTCTCCCACCCGAGCGGTTTTCGGATCGAGGAGGTCTCCGTGCACGTGCCCGCCGGAAGGCTGAGCGTCCTGCTCGGGAAGAACGGAAGCGGGAAATCCACCCTTCTTCGGCTCATGGCCGGCCTGGAGTCCCCGATGAGCGGACGGATCGAGGTCCTGGGGCAGGACATGGCCAGGCTCTCGGCCGCCGGCAGGGCGAAGCTCATCGGATACCTGCCCCAGTTTCACTCTCCGGTATTCCCGTACACGGTGGAGGAGGTGGTTCTCACCGGCAGGGCTCCCTATGTCTTTACCGTGCCGCGGGCGAGGGACCGCGAGAAGGCCGAGGAGGCGCTGGCCAGGGTCGGCCTGGCGGGCTTGCGGGGGCGCCCCTACACCGAGCTTTCCGGCGGGGAACGTCAACTGGTCATGATGGCCCGGGTTCTGGCGCAGGAGCCCAGGGTGATCCTCCTCGACGAGCCGCTTTCCCACCTCGACCTCGCCAATCAATCCAATCTGCTGAAACTTCTCAAGAGGCTCATCGACGAGGGGATCACGGTGCTCGCCGTACTGCACGATCCCAACGTGGCCTTCGCCCACGGCGAGGCCTTCTTCTTCATCAAGCGGGGCAGAATCCAGAGCCCCGGGCCGGGCCGGGCCCCTTGGGACGCCGCCTTCCTGGAGGAACTCTTCGACGCCCGGTTCGAGACCGTCCCGCACAACGGCAGGGCCCTCGTGCTTCCCGGGTAGTCCCCCCTTATCGAATCCGGGGCGTGCCGGCCCGGGTCGGGCCCCTCTCCTTCTTTTTTTTCTTTCCGGCCGAAATTTTCCTAAAAGAAGTTGACTATCAAGTCGAAATAGATTAAAAGGTCGACAATGAGGGTCTGGTCATTGACGAATTAGCGGTCGAACACGAATGAGCGGTCAATGACGAATGGCCGGTCAAGGGCGAATGGCCGGTCGAAGCCGAATGGCCCGTCGACCCCGGCCGCTCGGTCGGAACCGCCGAAACAGGACATCCAGGCACTTTATGGAGCCCGAAAAGAAGAAGGAAGACGAGAAGGTCCGGTCGCGCCACCAGAGGCGCGTGAAGGACACCCAGCGGAAGCTTCTCGAAGCGGCCCGGGCGGTTTTCGCGGAAAAGGGCTTGGACCTCACGACCATCGACGACATCACCGAGCGGGCCGACGTCGGCAAGGGAACTTTTTATTACCACTTCTCGGAAAAGAACGAGCTCATCGCAAAGCTGATCGACGAGATCATGCGGGACCTGGTGCAGGTCATCGAGCAGAAGTGCGAGGGGGTCACGGATCTGGCAACCCTTCTGGACACCATCGTGGGCGTACACATCGATTTCTTCAGCAAGCGGTGGGAGGACTTCGTGCTCTATTTTCACGGAAGGGCGGACCTGCAGCTCCAGGAGGGGTACTCGGGCATCGAAAAGCCCTTCATGCGATACCTCGAAAAGCTTGAAAACATGATCGATTCCGTCATCGCCTACCGCCTGCCGAAGCCCTTGCTCAGCCGGTTCGGGTACGCGGTGGCCGGGTTCATTTCCGGATACTATTCCTTTGCGGTCATCGCCACCGAAGGGGACGAGCTGGACAGATCCTTTCACGGCATCAAGGACGCCTTCGTGGCCAGCCTGGTCAGGTTCATCAAAGAAGCCACCTCCGCCACCCAGACAACCGCACCCCCCAGCAGCACAAAGACGAGGAAGAAGGCGCCCCGGCGCAGCGGGGCACAACAAACTTGAACGCAGGGAGAAGGCGATGGGAAGCGCTCAGCCGAAAGCAAAGACCATCATGGAGCAGGCAATCGAGGAAAACGCCTGGGGTATCGCATCGGCCATCGATATTTACGACTGCGATCCCGAGAGCATCCGCAGTGCGGAAAAGATCAAGCAGTTCGTGGAGGAGCTCTGCGATCTGATCGACATGAGACGGTTCCAGGACACGGTCGTCGTACACTTCGGGGAGGACGAGCGGGTGGCGGGTTTCTCCATGGTGCAGCTCATCGAGACCTCCCTCATCTCCGCCCATTTTGCGAATCTCACGAACACCGTGTACCTCGACGTGTTCAGCTGCAAGCCCTATGATCCGGACCTGGTCGAGGCGTTCGCCAAGAGGTTCTTCTCCGGAAAGAGATGCATCACGCACGTCACCTTGAGGCGATGATCATGGCATCGATCCGCGTCGTTTCGGATCTGTCCGAGTGCAGGGAGCTGTGGGAACGATTCATGCCCTGCGAGTCGATCGGGGACCTGTGGGAGGTGCGGGATTGCTTCCAGAGACACTTCCGGCACCGTCCCCATTTCGTCGTTTCGGAGCGGAGCGACGGCTCCTGCGATCTGCTGCCCCTGAGCTGGATCGAGGAGAACGGCTCCTTCGGCTTTTTCCCGGGAGAGACCTGGCAGGGCAAGACGTGGCTGGAGCAGAACAAGATCGTCTGCAACGGGAACGGGGGGCTTGCGGATCTCCTTTCCGCCTGCCCGTCCGCCTTCCATCTGCGTTACCTCTCCTCGATTCCGGGAAGGGCCGAAAGCGGGGAGTCCATCGACGAGATCGGCTACCTGTTTCTTCCCCCGCGGTACGACTACGACATGTCGAACTACCTCGCGGAGTTCTCCCGCAAGTCGGCGAAGGGGATCCTCAAGGAAATCGCGGCCCTCGAGAGCCTCGGCGTTACGTACAGGCAGGACGAGATCGCCGATTTCGACATCATGGTTCGGCTCAACCTCGATCGGTTCGGACCCCAGTCTTATTTTTACGACCCCCGTTTCCTGTCCGGTTTCCGGGACCTCGCCGGCTTTCTACGGGAAAAGGGATGGCTTCGGTTCACCACGGTTCTCATCAACGGCGAGCCGGCCGCAATCGACATGGGATGCATGTTCCGCGGTGTGTACACCCTCCTGGCCGGCGGAACGAACCGCCGCTTCCCGGGAATTGCCAAGCTGATCAATTTCCATCACATGCGGAGGGCTTGCCAGGATCGGTCGGACCAGGTGGATTTTCTTTGCGGGGACTTCAACTGGAAGAAGCTATTCCACCTCACCCCGAGGCCGCTCTTCCTGTTGACCAACCGCATGACGAAGTCTCCACAGGAAAGGCCTCCCGCCGGAGATGTTTCATGCTGTCACGACGCGTGCTGGTCGTGGGAACCACCGCGGATTACATCGACCTGATCCGCCGTCGCCATCCGGGCCGCGCGCTCTTTGTCACGGATCCGGCGGAGCGGGCCAGGGCGACGGAGGAAGCTCCGGCCGAGGCGGAGGAGGTTTTGTGCGACCTCACCGATTCCGCCGGCGCGGCGGACGCGCTGCGGGACCATGCGCACCGCCACGGTATCGTCGCGGACGGGGTGGCCTGCTTCGACTGTGAGTCCCTCGCCCTCGCATCCGATCTGGCCCAGGGGATGGGCCTTCCGTTTCCCTCTCCGCGGGCCGTGTCGGTGAGCAGGAACAAGTTCCTCTCGAAAAGCCTCTGGCGGGAATCGGGCGTACCCTGCCCGAAGGCGGCCGTCGCGAGGGAAGCTTCGGAGGTCTCCGCGTTCATGGATCGATTGGGCGCCCCGGTCATCCTCAAGCCGCTCACCGGCTCCGGAAGCGAACTCGTATTCCGGTGCACGGACCGGGAGGAAGGCCGGTCCGCCTTCGAGACGATCCGGCGAGGCTTGAGCGAGCGAAACGGGAGCCGCATGTACAGACAGGCGCCCGCCTGCTTCGAGGGCCTGGATCCGCTCCGGGATGTGGTGTTGGAGCAAGCCGTTACCGGGCCCGAATACAGCTGCGACTTCCTGCTTGACAACGGGACTCTGGAGATCATCCGCACCGCAAGGAAGATCCCGCTGCCCGGCGGCCAGATCGGCATTGCGGCCGCCTATGTTCTGCCCGCCCCGCTGCCTGCGGCGGTCTCCGCGGAGGATTTCCGGGACCGGCTTCACCGCGCGGCACGAGCCTTGGGGCTCGAAAGGGCCCTGTGCATGGTCGATTTCATCGTGCAGGAGAAAGAGGCCTATCTCCTGGAGCTCACCCCCAGGCCGGGCGGCGATTGCCTGCCCTGGCTCATCCGGCAGAGCAGCGGGCTGGACATGCTGGGGCTTGCCCTGGACTTTGCCGAAGGCAACGAGCCCCCCCTGCCCGACGAAGCGAGCTGGAACCCGCTTGTGGGCCTTCGCATGTTCGCGGAGACGGCCGGTGTCCTCGCGCGGATCGATGCCCGGGCGATCGAGAGCGACCCGAGGGTCCGGGAGGTCTTGATCAAGCGTCGGCCGGGTCACCGCGTGGCTCTTCCCCCGGAGGACTACGATTCCAGGCTGCTCGGACATGTCATCTTCAAGCCCTCGGGTGAAACGACCCTCGAGGAGGAATGCGCCGAGCTGGCCGCCGGGATGGTCGTGGAGATGGAGGACCGGCCCTGATCGACTCCGAGGTGGTTCTCCGACAAGCCAGGGAACTGCTGGACCAGAGACCCACCCTTCCTCTCCTGGAGGAGGAGGTCCTTTCCGCCCGCGTGCGCGCCTTCCTGGAGCGGAAGGAGCTCTTCCTGGAGTGTCGCCGGAATCACGATACCCCCCTGTATCTGTTCGACGAAAAGGCCTTGTGCGATCGCGCCCGCCGCTTCACGGCTGCCTTTGAAAAGGAGATCCCTGGCTTCAAAGCCTTTTTTGCCATGAAAAGCAACAACCACCCGGCCGTGTCCAGACGTCTCGTTGAGCTGGGCCTCGGACTGGACGTCTCGAGCGGGCTCGAACTCGAGGTCGCCCTGGGCACAGGCTGCCGCACGATCCTCTTCAGCGGCCCCGGCAAGACCCGAGCCGAGCTGGAGTTGGCATGCGCGAACAGGGAGCGGGTGACGGTCCTCATCGACAGTTTCGGCGAGTTCGCTCGTCTCGAGGGGATCGCCGGGAATCACGCCGCGCCTCTTCGGGCAGGGGTGCGCCTGACCACCGATGAGACGGGATTGTGGCGCAAGTTCGGCATCCGGCTTGCCGACCTGGACCGGTTTATGGAAGAGGCGGCCCGATCGAGGCACCTAGTCCTCTGCGGCCTCCAGTTCCACACGAGCTGGAACCTCGAGCCCGGGGCGCAGGTATCGTTTCTCCGCCGCCTCGGGCGGCATCTGGCGTCCACGCGCCCGGAGCGCCGCCGCTCCATCGAATTTCTGGATATCGGGGGCGGGTTCTGGCCCCCCCTCGGGGAATGGCTTCATTTCCGCTCGACGCCCGCGGGGAGGCTTGCACAATCGGTTCAGCCCGGACTCGGGCCAAACGAGCACTGCAGGCTGCCCTCGGCGCCGATCGAGGCTTTTGCGGCCGAGATAGGCTCCTGCCTCAGGGAATCCGTCTTCCCGAACGTCGGGTGCAGGGTGTATGCAGAGCCCGGGCGCTGGATCGTCGACGACGCCATGCATATCCTGTTGACCGTGGTTGACAAGAAGGCGGAGGATCTAGTGATCGCCGACGCAGGCACGAACATCGTCGGATGGGAGCGCTACGAGAGCGACTATGTTCCGGTGATCAACCTCTCGAAGCCTTCCCTTGTGGAGAGGCCCTGCATGCTCTTCGGCTCTCTCTGCACGCCGCACGATGTCTGGGGGTACGGATATTTCGGGGACGGGATCGAGCCCGGCGACACGTTGCTGGTCCCCGGACAGGGGGCTTACACGTACAGTCTCAGGCAATCGTTTATCAAGCCTTTGGCGAAGGTGGTCTCCCTGGACCCGCCGGGCCTCGAGATCGACCCCGCTGCATGGAAATGAAATAAAACTTGACAAGGGCGTAACCCGCCGTTTATCAAAGTCTGGTAGATAAGCGGAATCGAGGATTCCTTCCGAAAGGCCCGGAAGCCAGGAGAGATGGAGGAACGTGGAGACATGGGGCAGACCTCACTCGACAGACGGGCCGGGCTCGTCCGTCTGACCCTGCTGGCCTGGGCGGCGCTCCTCTGCGCCGGATGCAATCAGAAAGCGGCAATGCCCCTCGAGGGGGAATGGATCAAGGGAGACCTTCACTGCCACTCCACGCACAGCGACGGCGACAGCTCCGTGCAGGAGGTCATCGCGAGCGCGGAATCCAGGGGCCTGGACTACTTCGTCATCACCGACCACGACGGAAACATGGAGGGCATCCCAACACAGTGGTACGACCCGGACTATCGCTCCGACGGGATGGTCATGCTCTACGGCGTGGAATGGACCACCGGACTCGGCCACGCGAACGTGTGGGCTTCCGAGCCCTTCGACTATGGAGACCTCTGGCTCGCCAACCGGGCGGAAGACGCGCAGACGGCCGTCGAGGCGGCCCATGCCGAGGGCGCCCTGTTTTCCGTCAATCATCCGAGCGCGAACCTCTGTTGCCCCTGGGAGTACGAGGAATACGAGGGCATCGACAGCATCGAGATCTGGAACGCCATGTATCTGCTGCCGAATTTCAACTTCATCTCGATCCGGAGCTTCTGGGACCGCCATCTCCTCGCCGGCCGGAGGATCCCGGGCGTGGGCGGCAGCGACACGCACCAGCTCAAGGGGTTCGAGTCGAACTTCCTGCGCCATGCCGAACCGACCACCTGGGTGTACGCCGAGGAGCGGACGGCCGAAGCCGTTCTCGCCGCCATCCGGGCCGGCCACGTGTCCGTGAGCGACCAGCCCGAGGGGCCCCGCATCGATTTCACGGCGGATACGGACGGCGACGAGGTGTTCGAGACCCTCATGGGCGACAATGTCGTCCTGCCGGAAGAGGCGGATGTCACGTTCAAGATCCGGATCGTGTCCGCGGACGGCGGGGAGGCGGCCGGGCCGGGCCTGGACCTCTCCTCGGAGCTGATCGCTGCTGACGAGGAGGAGGCGGACCTCGCTCCGGAGAGGCTCGCGTCCGCCTTGCTCCAAGACGGGCAGTATCTGGTAGTTCTGCGAAGGAACGGGGAACCTCACGGACTTTGGAAGGCCCTGGAGGACACGGCCGAGATCGAGATCACCGAACGGATCGCCCCGGCCGAGCCGGCCTACTACCGAATCGAGCTGCTCGGAATGCCCCCGCCGGACTTCCTCAACACCCTGCTCCGGGGGTTCTTCAAGGCCGTCTCCAACCCGATCTACTTCAACTTCCCGGGCTGAAGCTGAAGAAAGAGAGCACACGCGAATATCCATCGTTGACAGGCCCTTCGTCTATTCCCTATCCTGATGATATGACAATCGGTCCCGGAATGATCCCGTCGTGGCCGACCCGTTCGCGAAGGCCGCCGGGTGGACAGGTCCGGGCTCTACCTTCGCGGCATGAATGGCCGACCGGTCTGCTCCGCGGTCCGTTTGTGGGAAGGAGGCCACTAGAAGGACCTGGGGCCCGACCAACCCCCGAAAAGAAGGAGAGGCACAATGGGAGATAGCAGGAAGGTCTACGGGTTCTACATCCCCACGGTGACCCTGATGGGGATCGGGTCGCATGAGAAGCTCCCGGACCGGATCCGGATCCTCGGAGGCAAGCGACCCCTGATCGTGACAGACAAGGGCATCACCAGCGCCGGGCTGACCTCCAAGATCGTGGAGATCGTGAAGCGGGACGCCGGGGCCATCCCCGTGGTCTTCGACGATACCGTGCCCAACCCTACCGACAAGAACGTCCAGGACGGTCTGAATCTCTTCCAGAAGAGCCAATGTGACATGATCATCTCCCTGGGAGGGGGCAGTCCGCACGACTGCGGCAAGGGAATCGGGATCTTGGCAACCAACGGCGGAAGCATCCGGGACTACGAGGGAGTCGACAAATCGGGAAAGGCCATGCCCCCCTTTATCGCGGTGAACACCACCGCCGGCACGGCCAGCGAAATGACCCGCTTCTGCATCATCACGGACACGAGCCGCAAGGTGAAGATGGCCATCGTGGACTGGCGTGTCACACCCGACGTGGCCATCAACGACCCCCTGCTCATGGTCGGCATGCCGCCGTCCCTGACTGCGGCCACCGGAATGGACGCGCTCACGCATGCCGTGGAGGCGTACGTGTCCACCGACGCCACGCCGGTCACCGACGCCTGCGCCCTCAAAGCGATCCGGCTCATCGCCACCAACCTCAGAGCTGCCGTGGCCTACGGAGAGGACCTGACGGCCCGGGACAACATGGCTTACGCCGAGTACCTGGCCGGCATGGCCTTCAACAACGCGAGCCTCGGCCATGTCCATGCCATGGCGCATCAGCTCGGCGGCTTCTATGACCTGCCCCACGGAGTCTGCAACGCGATCCTCCTGCCCCATGTCCAGCGCTTCAACATGATCGCACGGCTCGACCGGTTCGTTGACATCGCCGAGGCCATGGGCGAACCGGTCCGGGATAGCAAGATCTCCACGCGCTCAGCAGCGGAACGGGCCCTGGAGGCCATCCGGGTCCTCTCCTCGGACGTTGGAATCCCCAAGGGCCTCGCCGAGCTCGGCGTGAAGGAGGAGGATCTGGAGCTGATGGCCGCCAATGCCCAGAAGGACGCGTGCGGATTCACGAATCCGCGCTCCCCCTCCCTTCGGGACGTGGTCGAGATCTACCGGAATGCGCTGTAGCCAAGGGCCGGGCAGAACCCGATCGCGCTTGCAGGCATCTCGCCGGCCGCCCGAAAGGTCCCGACCGGTTCGACCGTCCGGGCGGTCCCATCAACCGGGCGGCCGGCGATTCCCGGCAGCGCTTGACAAGACCTGGGCAGAGTGGTAGTGAATAGCGCCGAAATCCTGTTTCATCCATAACCACACAACCTCGATCCGCAAGAGCAGGGCCTCGAGAAGGACCACCGGAAGCCTACGAACACACCCACCCCCCGATCCTTGTCCCCTTTCCGACGCAAAAGCTCCTGTGCGCAACCTGCGGGACTGTCTCCGACAAACCGGGCAACACGGACCTGTGGGGAGAGAGAGAAAGCGTAGACCAACCATGGCGGAAAGACTGAGATTTGCGGCAATCGGCTGCGGAAGGATCGGCGGACGAAGGATGAAGGCGATCCGAAATCATCCCGAAACCGAGCTCGTCTGCCTTTCGGACAACGATCGGGAGGCGGCCAAGCGGTTCAGCCGTGAGATGGATTGCGAGTTTCTCAAGGACTGGGAGGAGGCGGTCAGGAGGCCCGACGTGGACTGCGTCGTTGTCTCCGTGCCCAACAAGCTTCACCATCCGATCGCCGTTGCGGCCTTGAATCTGGGAAAGCATGTGTGGTGCGAGAAGCCCCTCGCCCGGAACCCGCAGGAGGCCCTCGGAATCGCCCGGGCCGCAGCGAACGCGGAGGGCTTCCTGAAGGTGGGGTCCAACCTGCGGTATTTCCCGAACATCCTCAAGGCAAAGGAGCTTCTGGACAGCTCCGCCGTGGGCGAGGTGCTCTTCCTCAGGGGATGGGTGGGGAATTCGGGTTGGCCGGTGAAGATGTGGTTTTCGGATGCCGACATGTCGGGGGGCGGCACATTCTTGGACAACGGATGCCATCTGATGGATATCGTTCGATGGTTCATCGGAGAGCCCAGGGCCTGTGTCGGCCATGTATCCACCCTGCACTGGCCGATCAGCCCCGTGGAGGACAACGGCATGGGCATCTTCACCTTCGACGGGAAGAAGCAGGCCTTTGTGCACGCCTCCTGGACCGAGTGGGCCGAGTACATGTACCTCGAGGTGTATGGAAGTACGGGTTACATTCGTGTCGACAACCGCGGAAAGACCTGCACCACCACCTGCGGGAGCCAGGATGGGAGGCAGGAGGTCTTCGACTACAGCGAGGTGCCGGCCCGCTCGCACGACCTCGAGTTCGATGATTTCGTCCGGTCGGTCCGGAACGCCACGCAGCCCCGGCCCGACGGATTCGACGGCTTGCGGGCCGTGCAGATGGCCTACGCGGTGTACGAGTCTTCGCGATCCGGCAGGCGGGTGGAGGTCTGGGGTCGCAAGGAGGAAGAACTGCTGGAGCAGTTCAGCAGAAGGGAGTAGCGCAGGCGTGCAACCGGCGGTGTTTCGGAATTACGGCGAATACTACGATACCTTTTACAGCGACAAGGCCTATGAAGAAGAATGTGATTTCGTCGACGAGATCCTCAAAAGGTACTCCCGAAGGCCTGTGAAGCGCCTGTTGGATGCCGGCTGCGGCACCGGAGGGCACGCGCTCCCGCTGGCCCGCAGAGGCTATGAGGTCACAGGGCTCGATGCGTCGGGCGTCATGATCCGGCAGGCGAGAGCAAAGGCCGAGAAGGCCCGGGTCTCGATCGCTTTCCATGTCCTGGATATCCGTGATTTCAGCCTGGGGCAGCCGTTCGACGCCTGCACGAGCCTGTTCGCCGTTTTCGGCTATCTCACCGAGACCGCCGACGTCCTGGCGGCCATGGGCTGTGTCCGGCGCCACCTCGAGAGGGGTTCCGTATTCACCTTCGACTTCTGGAACGGCCTGGCCGTACTGAGAGAACTGCCTTCCGTCCGGGTGAAGGCTGTGGAAAAAGACGGCACGCGGGTCATCCGGACGGTGCACCCCGAACTGGACGCCTTTCACCATCTTTGCAGAAGCAACTACCACGTTCTCGTGACGCGGGGCGCATCCGTGGTCGACGAATTCAGGGAAACCCACACCGTGAGGTACTTCTTCCCGCAGGAGATCGCGCACTATCTGGAGGATGCCGGTTTCGAGCTATTGAGGCTCTGCCCCTTCCTGCGCCTGGACGGGACAGTGGATGAGAAAGAATGGAATGTGACCGCTGTCGCCAGGGTGAGAAAATGAGGGCGCCCTGGAGAGGAAAGAGAGATGATACCGGTCTGCGAGCCCCTCACCGGGGGCAAAGAACTGGAGTACGTAACCGATTGTCTGAAGGAAAACTGGATTTCATCCGCGGGGAAGTACATCTCTCGGTTTGAAGAGGGATTCTCCGCATACTGCGGGGCCAAGTACGGCATTGCAACCTCCAGCGGCACCGCAGCGCTCCACCTCGCCCTGGCGGCCTTGGGCATCGGCAGAGGCCACGAGGTCATCCTTCCAGCCTTCACGATGGCGGCCTGCGCTTTTGCCGTCCTTTACACCGGAGCCAAGCCCGTCCTGGTCGACTCCGAGCCCGGCACCTGGAACATGGATGCCCTGGAGATCGAGAAGAAGATCACGGCTCAAACCAGGGCAATCATGCCTGTCCATATGTACGGACACCCCTGCGACATGGACGCGATCCTTTCCATCGCTCGGAAGCACGATCTCTTCGTCGTCGAGGATGCGGCCGAGGCGCACGGAGCGGCCTACAGGGGCAGGATGGCCGGAGGCATCGGAGACGTCGGGTGCTTCAGTTTCTATGCGAACAAGATCATCACCACGGGCGAGGGCGGCATGGTCGTGACCAACGACGGGAAGGTGGCCGACCGGGCCAGGCGGCTCAAAGACCAGGCCTTCTACCGCGAGCGGCGCTTCCTGCACTCCGAGGTCGGTTTCAACTACCGTATGACCAACGTCCAGGCGGCCATAGGGCTCGCTCAGTTCGAGCAAATCGACCGTTTCGTCGAGATGAGGCGCAGGAATGCTTGTATGTACAACGGGCTGCTCCGGGGAACGCCCGGACTCATCCTTCCCGTCGAAAAGGGCTGGGCCAGGAACGTTTATTGGATGTACGGGATCGTGATCGAGGACGAATTCGGGATGAGCCGTGACGACCTCATGGTTTTTCTCCGGGAGAGGGGGATCGACACCCGCACCTTCTTCATTCCGATGCATGTGCAGCCCGCGTTCCGGGACTTGGGGCTTTTCGAAGGGGAGCAGTATCCGGTGGGCGAGAGGCTTGCGGCGAGGGGACTCTACCTGCCCTCCGGCTCGGGGTTGGCCGAGGGAGAGATCCACAGGGTCTGCGAGGCGATTCATCTGGCAAGGAGGCAGAAGGACGGCAGCCATGAAGATAGGGTTGATGACGCGGTGGAACGCTCCGTCAGGCCAGTCCTCCCACGCTGAGCCGATCGGGCAGGCTTGGCGGGAGATGGGGCACGAGCTCAAGGTCTTTGCCCCCAAGGGCCTGGACATGGCCTTGCTCTGCCGCGAGGACGAGCCCTTCGTCCGGCGCTGCTACATGCAGGATGTCTGGGGGCAGAGAGGGCGGGAGGGGTTCTTCTTCGACCCAGGGCCTTTTCTGGAGGAGGACTTCGAGGTCTTCCTGATGGAGATGGCCTGCCTCATGCCCATGGCCGAGGTTCTCGAGATATTCCCGCAGATCCGCAGAAAGGCGAAAACGGTGCTGGTCGTTCACGAGACCGGCCTGCCCTCTGACCCCGATTGGTACCGATTCGAGTGGGACAGGATCGTCTGCTTCGATGAGCGCTACAAGGCATTCCTGTCCCAGGCGTTTCCCGAGGACAGAATCTCCATCATCCCCTTCCCCTGCCATCCTCCGCTGCACGGTGAGAAGGCCCGGGCGCGCATGCGTCTCGGCCTCCCCCTGGACAAGAGGATCGTTTTCACCTACGGCTTCAACCTCCTCCAGACGCACCAGGATCTCATCCCCCTTGTCGGGAGGCTGTCCGGAGACTACCCTGTCCTGCTGGTCCTGGTCACCCATCACGATATGGCAAGGGTGGACAAGCGACCGGAATTTCTGAGCATCCGGGACGAAATGCCCACGACCGCGGACCTTTACAGCTACCTGCACGCCTGCGACGTCTATTTGCACTATGTCCGCGGGGATGAGTTCAAAACGCAGGGGGTCGGAGTCTCTTCCTCGGTGGCCACATGCCTCGGTGCGGGGCGACCTGTCCTCGTTCCCGGCTACTGCAATTTCTTCGATCTGGCGGGCGATGAGGTCATCAAGTACGGAAACCAGAGCGAGCTCGAACAGAGGCTCCGAGACGTCTTCGAGGGCGCCCCGTACCTGAACGACCACCTTCTGGCGGCCGAGCGGTACGCAACACGGAATTCCGGCTCCGAGATCGCCAAGCGATTCCTCGAGCTGTTCAACGGGCTTTCAACCCCCGCCGCCCCGATCGGAGGATAGCCGGTTTCCGGACGCAACCGAATCCCGCAAGGGAGGATGCGTCGCGCCGGATCAGGGTGTGACCTTTGGGGGAAGGCCCCGGGCAGCCCCGATCGCGGGCAGCACCGCGGTCATCACGCCGCACGACTGCCGGCAGAGCGCAAAGAAGATGTGGCGGCTCAAGCGAAGGCTATGACGAGGTCTTGCCCTTGATTTTCCCGTACATCACCAAGAGGACGATCGCGACGACGACCGAGGCGATAAAGCCCGCCCCTTGGCCGGCCTGGTACCAGCCGACGAACTGCCCTATGACACCAGCCAGAAACGAGCCGGCGATACCGAGCACGACCGTCATGATGAAGCCCATGTTTTCCTTGCCCGGGTGGATCACTTTGGCGATGACGCCGATGACAAAACCCAATACGATAGTCCAGATGATGCCCATGTTCTCACCTCTCTGAGGCTGGATACGGAAGAAGAATAGAGGGTATACAACTGTGGGTCAAGAATTAAGTTGGAGAACCGGATCGTGAATGTACGCAACCGCGATTGCAGGTGGAAGCCGGAGTTGCCTGACGCTGTCGTGATAAAAAGAATTCAATAGACTTATCGAAATGCCCTTGGTATCTTTCCAAAGTTTCTCGGCATTTCAGCCTATTCTTCTTGGGAGGGGATCGGCGATGGATCAGTCGGACTTCAGGGATGAGTACCTAAACGCAAACGGTATACGTTTTCACTGTGTCACCGCAGGACAAGGGCCTCTCTGCTTGTGTCTCCACGGCTTCCCGGAGACCTGGTACTCATGGAGGAATCAGATCCCCCTTCTTGCACGATCGTTCAAGGTCGTGGTGCCCGAGATGCGCGGTTACGGCGAGACCGAGGCACCCGGGGAGGTCGAGGCCTACCGGCTTCCCATCCTGATCGAGGACGTCCGAGGTCTGATCGAGGCCTTCGGGGAGAGCCGGGCGACGATCGTATCCCACGACTGGGGTGGAATCGTGGCACTTCACTATTCCCAGGCACACCCCGGGACGGTCGTGAAACTCGTCGTGATGAACGCACCCCACCTAGCGGACTACGTGGACCTTCTTTACAATAAGAAAAGCATACGACAGATTGCCAAGTCGTGGTACGTCCTGATGAACCAGATCCCCGGCTTCACCGAGGCCTTGCTGGAGGCAGGGGATTACACGGTCTTCGAATGGCTCGTCAAGCGCTATGCGGTCCGCAAGGAGGTGCTCACCCCCGAAGTCATGAAACGTTGGAAGGATTACCTGCGAAGATCCGGCCTTCGCGGTGGGGTAAATTACTACCGGGCCACAAGGTGGGCCGTTTCGGAAATCCGAGCCGGCCGCCTGTCCCCCGGGTCCATCACGGCGCCGGTCAAGGTCATCTGGGGAGAGGTGGACAGGGCCCTCGAGAGGGAACTGGGGCACGCAATCGAGCGCCACACGAACGGAGGCTTCGAATTCCACCTGGTCAAGGGTTCCGGCCACTGGGTCCAGCAGGAAGCGGCCGCGGAGGTGAATGAAGAGATCGCGCGGTTTCTGGGTTTGTAGTTCATTCGGTCGATCGACCCCGCTCCGGCCGCGGCCAAAAGGGGGAACGTGATGAGACGGAACAAGTTTGGATTCGAGATCGGCCTGGGGATCCTTTGCATTGCACTCTACGGTATCTTCTCTTTCTGGTATGGCGGTTCGGGCGGGGGTAAGCTCTCTCGGGAAGAGGTTGACGCCTACCTATCGAAATTGGAGACAGATGCGGGTATTCCGGAGGAAGTGAAGAACGACTCGTTGGAGCGACTGCGCGCATGGGGTGAGGCGGATGACGGCGGGCCGGTGTACATGCTGAATCTGATGCGTGCCCGCGAACAACCCTATCTGTTCCCGGGTACGCCAGCGGATTTCCGCGGTACGGCCGAAGAGGCGAACCGGATCTATGAAGATCACGCCATGCCGTTATTGGTCAAGCGCGGCGGCATTCCGGCGGTGTGGGGCAATGCCCAGGGGAAGAATGTGATCGGCGGCGGGCCGGGACTGGATGAATGGTCCCGGCTGGGTTTCATCCGTTACCCGAAACGTCGCGCCTTCTTCGAGCTGCTCACGGACCCGGAATATGTGAAGATCGGGCATTTCAAGTTCATGGGCATGGAATTTATCCTCGTACCCACATCGGCGGAAATGGCGATCCCGGACCTGCGGCCGATTGTTGGAGGGGCGCTCGCGATCCTCTTCCTCGGCCTCGGATGGTTCCGCTCGGTCATGCGCGCTCACGGCGCGGATTCCTGAACGGCAGGGCGGGCCTCCGCTCGACCGCCGGCCCCGTTTGCTCTGCCTTCCTTCACGAAAAAGAGGAGTACCGAAGCGGCCGCGGTCAGCCCGATCGACACGTAGAGAGGCACGAAGACCCCCACCCTGTCCCAGAGAAGCCCGGCGAGCAGCGAAGAAGGCAGGGCACAAAGGCCTACGACCATCTGAAACCCTCCGAGCGTGCTGGCCCGGTAGGCCTCGGGGGAGAGCTCGGAAACGAAGGCCCTTTGCACCGGCTCGATCGCGCCTTTGTGCAGCCCGTAGAAAACGAATGCCGCGGCCACGGCCTCGCGGCTTCGGAAGAAGGCCAGGCAGAGGCAGACCAGCCCCCAGAAGACGAACGAGGCCATGAGCACCGCCCGCCGGCCCAACTTGTCCGCCAGTCTGCCGAAGGGAAGCGAGGCCAGGGCGGCGACCGCCGTGAAAAGGAGGTAGAGCACGGGGAGGGACCCCGCCCGGTAGCCCCGTTCGCTCGCGTAGAGGAGAAGAAACGAGTAGCTGAAGGACCCGAGGGCGAAGACCGCACTCAGGAAGAGGAACAACCTCAGGTTACGATCCAGCGCCGAGAGGGAAATCCCCCGGTAGAGCCGCGTTTCGGCGGGCTTGCCCTCCCGGATCATGAGAAATACCAGAATTGCGCCGACCCCGGAAGGCAGCGCCGCCAGCAGAAAGAGGGACCGATACCCCAGGGCACCGACCAGCGCGATACAAACAAGGATACCGCAGACCGCCCCGAGGTTGTCCATGGCCCGCAGCACCCCGAAGTGCGCGCCCCGGTTCTGGCCGTTGGATACGTCCGCGACCATCGCGTCCCTGGGCGCGCCACGCATCTTTCCGGACCGGTCCAGTACCCGGAAGGGGATCACCTGCTGCCAGGTTGCGGACAGGGCGTACCCGACCCTGGACCCGGAGGCGAACAGGTAGCCAAGCCAGACGAAGACCTTGCGCCTTCGAAGCCGGTCGGACGCGTAGCCGGATGTCGCCTGCGAGAGGGAAACGAGCGCGTCTCCCAGGCCGTCCAGCAACCCGAGAACGGACATGCTGGCGCCGAGCCCGGCCGTAATGAACACGGGCCAGATCGGATAGATCATGTCCGAGCCCAGATCGTTCAGGAAGGAGGCCAGGGCGAATACGGCGATCGTTCTCTTGGTCTGTTTTCGGTCCAAGGGAGATCCCGGGCGGAGGGGACGACGGGATTCGGATATGCCCGCCAAGAGATGCGAACCGCTCAGCCGATGAATTTGTCCGATGGATCACTGCATTCGTATCGGATGTGCGGGCAGAAAACCACGCCCCACTGCCCTGTGCAGATTTGCACAGGAGCGGTTTCCTGTCAACGAAGATGATCTGTACCATCCAGTCTCCTCTCCGAGACCGCCTTTCGACCGCAATCGCGGTAGAAAGCGGTCGCCGGATCGGCGGCGTGTCATCACCCATGCGGGATCGCCGGGGCAGGGAATCGTGGCGGGCTACCAGGCGAGGGAAACCGAGGCGAAGATGCGGTCCTCCTCGGTGTCGTACCAGTCGTCGTTCGATCGGTTCCAGAGGTGCACGTAACCCAGGTCCGCGGACACCCCGGTCGGGAAGGCCCATTCGAAACTGCGGGAGAACTCGCCCCGCACTTCGAGTTCGTAACGTTCGTCCCGCCGTTCTTCCCCTGCCGGATCCTTCGGGGCTCCTTGGAGGTCCAGCGCCTCTCTGCCGACGTACCGTCGCTCCTCGATCAGGCCCCTGGCGACCATGCGCACGCTTCGCGGCAGGAGCAGGGAGAACTGCACAAGCCCGCCCGGCCCCTCGTACCCGTAATGATCGTCGAGGAAGTCCCTGTCCAGGCCGGGGATCGTTCCCTCGGCGAACCGGGGCGGGTCCAGGAAATTGGTCCGGTACGTGCCCTCGGCGAAGATGCCTGCCCGGGAGCCCAGGGCCTGGGCAGCCCTGGCTGCGAACAGGATCTGCCCGGCCGATTGGGATGACCGGTTTCCTGTGATCGTCGTGCCGGGCGGCGGCTCCTCCTCCGAACCCTGCCACCTCACACGCCCCCGACCGCTGCCGCCGGGCTGCCCCGGTCCGCTGCCGGGGCCTCCGCCACCGCCCCCCGGCCCCGGTGAATCCCCGGGCCCGGCCGCAGCGGCGGCCAGGAGTATGCCGGAGTCCCCCTGGCCGCCCGGCGTACCGGCAGCCGGTTCCTCGGGCACAGACTCCAGGTATCTTCTGAAATAGAGGGTGCCTCCCAGGCGGAGCGTGGTCTTCGTTCGAAAGGACTTGTTCGCGATAAGGTTACCGATCGACTCGACATAATCCAGACCGTCCAAATCGGGGTAGGTTCCCCAGTAGCCCTGGATGCCTGGAATGATCAGCGTCTTCTTCAGCGGCCGCCAGTTCAGGTCCAGGCGGCCTCCGACCCGGTGGTGGTCCAGGTTGTTCGTATCGGACACGTGGAGGGTCCCGCCGTATCCGATCTCCGCCTCCAGCTCGTGGGCCTCGCCGACCTGGGCCTGGTAGAGTGCCGATGCCCTCTGCCAGAGGGCGTTCAGTTCGCTGTTGTCGTAGTACAGGTAACCGTTCAACCTGTACAGCATTCCGAAATCCTCTCCAAGGTCGGCCCGCACATGCCCGAAGGGCATGGCGACAAAGTCTTCCAGCGAGGAGGCGGTCAGGTAGAGATTCTCGGTCCACGTGCCCTCCAGGCCGACCTCCCCCTCTACGGCCGCCCACGACCCGCCCGGGAAGAGCGCGAGGAGGAGTGCACAGAACAGGCAGGCCTTCAAGCCGTCACCTCCCGCCCCTGCCCGGACCGGCGCCCGGACCGCCGCCGCCCGGCCCCTGGCGTCCCACGGACCCTCCGTCCGCCTCCTCCGGGCCGACTCCACCCCTCTGGTCGTCCTGACCCCTGTGCCGGCCTCGCTTCCGGTGCCGTTCCATCTGCCTATCGTCCAATCCGTCCCCATCCTCGTCCACGAAACGGTCCCCTTCCGCATTGCTTCCCATGTCCACGTAGCCCGTGTCGCTCCGGGCCTCGAGAAGATCAGGCTCGTCGATCGTGAACGGCGGGCCCTTCGGAGATATCGTCCGGGCGCTCGCGTCTGCGGGCCGCAGACAAACCACGAGCCCCCAGAGCAAGACGGGGATCACGGCGTTCCGGGAATTGCACGGCCTCTTCATGGTTTTCCTCCCGGGGCGGGGGCCGGGACGGTTCGGGGCCCGGGGCCGCCGAACCGTCCTTGTCGCCCGCATGCTCATCCCCATCCCTTCAACGGCCCGCCCGAGCCCCTTTGCCTCCGCGGGACGAAGACGTTTCGGATCGGCTTCCGCCTTCGGTCATCTGCTTCCCGTACTTGTTTCCGGTCCCGTCCCTCTTGTTCTTAACCCACTCCTCATCTTGACAGTTCGGAATCCCGTCTCCGTCATGGTCCGGGGCGAGATCGTTGATCCCGTCTCCGTTCTCATCGACGAAGCCGCGTCCCCGGGCGTACGGGGCATCTGCCCCCATGTCCCCGTAGCGGTGCTGTTCCTCGTTCCGGTGGCTCCACGCGTGCCGGTACGTGTATTCCGATTCGCTCTGCCCGCCCGCGGATTCCGAGGGCGTCCGCTGGAGCGCGGTCCCGGCTCCGGGAGCGCCTTCGCCGGTCTGTCCGGCGGATACGAACCCTTGGGACATGGGAATCGCCATGCAGCCCCCGATCGCCAACACGATGAGAATCTTCCGGTAGCCTTTCATTTGTTTTCCCTCCCTGTATGCGGTTGCCGGATGCCTTTCGAATGGGGAGGGGAGCAAGGGGTGTGCCAAGGAAAGCCGGAACCGGGGAGATCCTATATTCTCTCAATATATCAACTGGTTTCAGACGGAATCGGCCATCCGGTTCCGGGCTTTGTGACTCGAACCCGGTAATGCTGCCGGCCTTCTTCGACCATTCCTGCCTGTTCGCCGCGGGCGCCCTCATCGGCCGGCCACCCCGTATTTGTCCATCTTGTAACGGAGGTTCCGCTCGCTGATTCCCAGTAGCTCGGCGGCCCGGGTGCGAATGCCGCCTGTCTGTTCGAGGGCCCGGATGATCACGTTCTTCTCCAGGACCTCCACCATTTCCGCGAGCGTCGCCTTCCCCAGCTCGATTTCAGGGCCGGCCCCCGGGGCGCTGCAGTGCCGGATCGAGGGAGGCAGATCCTCCCGTTCCACCCGCGTGCCCCGACTCAGGACCACGGCCCTCTCGAGGGCGTTTTCCAGTTCCCGTACGTTTCCGGGGAAGGAATACCTCATCATGGAGTCGAGGGCTTCCGGCGACACGCCTTCGATCCGCTTCCTGTTCCTGTCCGCGTGCTTTGCGACGAAGTGTTCGACGAGCAGAGGGATGTCGCTGCGCCGCTCCCGGAGAGGCGGTATCGCGATGGAGACCACATTGAGCCGAAAATAGAGATCCTGCCGAAACCTTCCCTGTTCGAGCATGCCCTCCAGGTCCTGATGGGTAGCCGCAATGATCCTCACATCCACGTGCACGGTCTCGTTGCCTCCCACGCGCTGGAAGGCCTGTTCCTGGATCACGTTGAGCAGCTTGACCTGCACGGGCAAGGGAAGGTCTCCCACCTCGTCGATGAAGAGGGTTCCGCCATCCGCCTGCTCGAACCTCCCAATCCGCATGCGGTCCGCCCCGGTGAAGGCTCCCCTCTCGTGGCCGAACAACTCGCTCTCGAGCACCCCGGGGGACAGGGCCGCGCAGTTGGTCTCGACGAAAGGCCCTTCCCTCCGGTCGCTCGTCAGGTGGATCGCGTTCGCCAGCAGCCCCTTGCCGGTGCCGCTCTCGCCCCGAATCAGGACGGTCGCTCGGCTTTTGGCCACGCGGGCGGCCAGGTTCAGCGCCTCCTGCATCGTGCCGCTTTCGCCGATGATCTGGTCGAACCTGTAGCGCTCCGCCAGACGCTCCCTGAGTTCCAGGTTCTCACGGACCACTGCCTGGTGGGAGAGTGCCCTCTGCAGCAGCGCCTCGAGCTGCGCGAGGTCGATCGGCTTGACGAGAAAATCCTCCGCACCCTCCTTCATCGCCTCTACGGCGGTCTCCACGGTCCCGTATGCAGACACGAGGATCACCCCGACGACCGGGTTGATCTCCTTGACCGCCTTCAAGACCTGGACGCCGTCCGTATCCTTCATGCGGTAGTCCGTGACCACCACGTCGCAGATCCTCTCGCGGAAGATCTCCACGGCCCGGGCCCCGTCCGGGGCCGTCACCACGTGGTGGCCCTTCTTTCGGAGGAACCCGGCGATCATTTCCCGCTGGTTTTCTTCGTCGTCTACGACAAGAACCCTTCCCTTCATGCGTCCGGCCCTCCCTGGGGAATGCGCACCGTTGCCCGGGTGCCTTCCCCCTTGCGGCTCTCGATGCCCAGGAATCCTCCGTGCCGCTCGACAATCTTCTGGCTGATCGCGAGGCCCAGGCCCGTCCCTTTTTCCTTGGTCGTGAAATGCAGATCAAAGGCCTGCTCGAGCTCGGCCGGGGTCATTCCGCATCCCTGGTCTTCCACGAGGATGCATACCCATCCGTCCTGCCGCAACGCGGAGATCTTCACCTCACCCCCGCCCCCCATGGACTCGATCGCGTTCGAGACGAGGTTCAGGAGCACCTGCCTCATCTGTTTCACATCCATCACGGCCGTCAAGCCGTCAGGCGCTTCCGAGGAGAGTAAAATCCCCTTTCCGGCGGCCGGACCCGCCTGCTGGGTCATCACGGATTCGATGAGCGCGCCCACATCCTCCTCCCTCAAGGCGATCTTGGGCTCGCTTGCGAATCGAAGAAACTGGGTGATGATCCCGTCCAGGCGGGCGATCTCCGAACCGATGACGTCCAGGAAGCGGAGGTATTCCTCCCTGCCCGCTTGCGGCTCGAATTCCGCGCGGAGACGCTGCGCGGTCATTCCAATAGCGTTCAACGGGTTGCGCACCTCGTGGGCGACCGCTGCGGCGAGCCGGCCCAGGGCCGTGATCTTCTCCGCCCTCTGAATCTGCTCCCTCAGACGCCGCTCCTCCGTCACGTCCCGCAGGATGACCACCGCGTACGGATCCTCCTCCCCGGGCACCGTCACCTTGGAGGCCGACAGGGTCAGGAAGCGCAGCCTTCCATCCATGCCCCGGATCTCGAGACCCTGCGCCGCGGGCGCGCCCCCTCGAAGGGTCTCCCGGACCAGGGGGTCGATCCCCTCCGGCACCAGTTCGATCCGCTCCCCGAACATGCTTTTCGATACATCGTTTGCCAGGGCCACCCTGCCGTCCTCGGCAACGACGAGCACGCCGTCCGCCATCCCGGAGAGCACGCTCCCGGAGAAGGTGGCCACCTCATCACGCGCCCGGACCGCGAGATTCATGTTCTGATAAATCACCACCGCATTCAGGGCGATCACCCCGAGCAGGGAAAGGACAGCGATTGTGATCAGCATGCGCTGCAGGGACTTCCTCTCCAGGGCGCGGATCTCGTGCAGGTCAAAGGCGAGTCGAAGGAGCCCCAGCTTCTCTCCGTCGGGCGCGACCGTCCTGACCACCTCGAAAACGTCTTGCCCCTCGAAAGGCACCATCCGGGTGGCCTCTCCCCCCTCTTTCCACAGGGAGGCGAGAAAAGGATCGTCGAGGATCCGTCTGGCCCCTGAGATGTTGGGCGTGGCGGTCAGAATCCCCCCTTCGTCCTGGATCATCACGTAGCTGACCCCGTGAACCCTGCCCACGTCCCGGACCCAGCGGCCCAGGCCGAGCGTCTTGCGAAGTTCGAGGAGGACCGAGGCGTCCACGCTGCACAGGACGATCCCGCCTTCGCTCCTTCTGGCCGCGGCAGCGAAGCGGGCCTTTCCGTCCGTGGAGCGGTAGTGCAGGCCCGGGACCGATTCGCGTTCCTCTCCGGAGAAGAGGCCCGGAAAGAGTTCACGGTAGTCCGGTGGGGCCCGGTCCGGAAAGGACTCGTCGGGCCGGCTCGAGGCCTGTACACGGCCGTCCGCCCCCACGAGGTGGATGGCCTCGATGTCGTTCTCCAGGGCGACCCCGGCGAGGATTTCGGCGCCCGGTCTGCCTCCCTGTTCCATTCTCGCCACGGTCCTGGCCACGGTGAGAAGCCTGGTTTCAAGGTTCCACTCGGCCTCATCCATGGCGCGCAGGGCGAAAACGGCCCCCTGCTCAAGCTGGCCGGCCGCGATCTTTCCCTTCTCCGCGATCAGATGGAGCATCGTCCGGCGGGCGTTGCGCACCTCGAACAGGGCGACCGCCACCATGAAGACAGCGAGGATCCCGCCGATCACGGCCAGATAGCCGGGCCGGATATACCAGAGATGCCTGCTCACCCGGCCCCCATCCGTGCAAGGCAAGACGGATCGTTTTCGATTCCCATGTTCTTGATTTCTACACGACCCGGGGGCGAAGGACAAGACAGCGAACGGGGGCGAACACGCGAGCCCCGCAGCAGCATCTCCGAGCCCCGCCTCGACCCCCGAAAGAGAAGAGGCGGGTCGAACATGAACCCGCCTCCCATTCGAACGGAAGACCTTGCAGTATTCAAGGATGCTACCGGCGCTGAGGGATCACATCGATGACCAAGATATCCTCTTCACCCACAAAACCCAACGGCTCTTCCTCAGTATCGGTGATCAAAAGCCCCTCGAGTACAAGCGTGTTGTAGTCCCCGACGACCAGGCTGTCCAGGGCCTTGACCTCCTCAATCGAAAACTTCGCAACGAAGTTTCCGCGATCGTCCGCCTTATAGCTCTTTATCGGGATCCCGTTGAGGGAGACCGAGCCGGTTTTGTTTGGATGAACGGAGTCTACGCTGGTGGAAGAATCGGACCGTGCGGATCACCTCCTCTCGCAAGGGTTTCGAATGCCTGTCGAGCCGCCGCGGATCTCCGCCTCCGATCGACCCCGACGGCGGTCCGACCGTCCGTCGGAGCTGCTCGAAAAGCAAGTGTCGTGCCGGGGAGCGCTTCGTCTCCGCAAGGCTCCGGTTTTCCGATTGTATGCAAGGGTTGGACAGGACGCGGAAGGCGACCGGGGCGCTTGTCGCCGTCCCGAATCGGCAGGGCTGCCGATTCCCCCGGACGATTCTTGCCGGGTGCCGCACCCTTTTCCCTTGATTCGATCATCCAAACGTGCGATCGTGCCTGACGACCCGCGAACCGCCGCGGCTCAAGCTGCGGGAAAATGAGGGGGCTTTGCTCGCCGCGACGACCGTCGGATCAAGCCGCGTCGGATGGCACGGCGTGAATCGCCCGTGCGATCGTGGAATTCGCCTATTGCACATCGAGTTCGTAAAGCGAACCGACTCAGAACCGCGAGGAACCGGCCATGTTTTGGACATTTAGAAAGGCCTCCTATCGGGCTTACCAGGCGGGCATGAAGGGTGTCGTCACGATCCTTCCCTTTCCCGTTCCAGAGGTTTTCGCCGGCGCAGGATCCCTGGCAAGGCTGCCGGAGCGGATACGGTCCGATGGCGTCGGCCCGGTTTTCGTGGTTACGGACAAGGGGCTCGTGGCCGCGGGCCTCGCGCAACGCTTGCTCAAGGCGCTCGAAGAATACCAGATCCCCTTCACCCTCTATGACGAGGTGCAGCCGAACCCGACCATTCAAAACGTCGAAGACGGCCTGAGGCTCTATCTTGCAAGAGACTGCAGGGGCATCGTGGCATTCGGGGGCGGCTCTCCCATGGATTGCGCCAAGCTGGTCGGGGCCCGGGCCGCAAACCCGAGGCGTTCCGTCCGCGCGATGAAGGGAATGTTCAAGGTCTGGAGGAAGCTGCCGCCCCTGTTCGCGGTGCCCACAACGGCCGGGACGGGATCCGAGACCACGGTCGCGGCGGTCGTGAACGACACGGAAACGCACGAGAAGTTCGCCGTCGTGGATCTCCATCTGGTCCCGGACGTCGCCGTGCTCGACCCGGAGCTGATGCTGGGGCTGCCTCCTGCCATCACGGCGGCCACGGGCATGGACGCACTCACCCATGCCGTGGAGGCCTACATCGGATGGCACGGAACGAAGTTCACGGACGAGAATGCGGAGAAGGCCGTCCGGATCGTCTTCCAGGACCTGGAGGCGGTCTACCGGGACGGCTCGGATCTGGAGAGGCGAAACAACATGGCCCTGGCCTCGTTCTGCGGGGGGTCCGCCTTCACCCGGGCCTCGGTGGGCTACGTGCACGCCATCGCCCACAACATGGGCGGGCTCTACGGCGTGCCTCACGGCCTGGCCAACGCGATCATCCTGCCTCACGTGCTCCGCTTCTGCCGCAAGGAGGCGGAGCGGAAGCTGGCCCGCCTGGCGCGCGTCGGCGGGATCGGGCGGCAGGGCGATTCGGATGAGGCACTGTCCTATCGATTCATCGAGAAGATCGAGGCCATGAACCGCAACATGAGCATCCCGACCACCCTCCGGGAGCTTCAGGAAAAGGACATTCCCCTCATCGCGGAGCGGGCCCTGAAGGAGGCGAACCCCGCCTACCCCGTACCGCGCATCATGAGCCGGCAGGAATGCGAAGCGCTGGTGCGAGGGCTTCTGCCGTAACGGTGCACGTCAGAAGTCCCCTCACACTGCACGCAGGACGCGGGGCGTTTCCCGGATTCCGGGCCTTTTCCCCTGCCCCGGGCTCCGGCGGAAGATGCATCCGACCGGATATTGGAAGCGGAGGCCGTCTCAGGACTCCTTGAGGGCCCGCACGATCTCCTGGGCCATCTTCTTGCCGTCCCCGAAGAGCATGAGGGCGTTGTCCGCGGCAAACAGTGGGTTCGGGATCCCGGCGAATCCGGGGCTCAGGCTTCGCTTGACCACAACGACGGTCCGGGCCTGATCCGCGTTGATGATCGGCATGCCCGCGATCGGGCTCGCCGGGTCGGTCCTGGCGAGCGGATTGACAACGTCGTTGGCTCCCAGGATGACGGCGACATCGGCCTGCTGCATCGTCGGGTTGATCTCATCCATCTCCTTGAGCCGGTCGTAGGCGATGTCCGCCTCTGCCAGCAGCACGTTCATATGCCCGGGCATGCGCCCGGCCACCGGATGGATGGCGAATTCGACCGTGATCCCCTTCGACTCGAGAAGGTTTGCGAGGTCCCGGACGGCATGCTGGGCCTGGGCCACGGCCATTCCGTAACCCGGAACGATCACGACCCTCCGGGCGCCGTCCAGCAGCATGGCCACCTCCTCCGGCGAAGTGGCCTTCACCTTGCCGCCATAGATGTCTTCCGACTTGCCGGCCTTCTGGACCTCGCCGAAGCCTCCGAAGAGCACGTTCGGGAGCGAGCGGTTCATGGCCCTGCACATGATGTTGGTCAAAATGATCCCGGATGCGCCGACCAGGGAGCCGGCAATGATCAGGACGTTGTTGGAAAGGACGAAACCGGTGGAGGCCGCCGCCAGCCCGGAGTAGGAGTTGAGCAGGGCGATCACCACAGGCATGTCCGCGCCGCCGATCGCAATGACGAGAAGCACCCCCAGCAGCGAGGAGAGCCCGGCCATGATCCAGTAGAGGTGCACGCCGGCAGGGCGCGCCACGATGAGCGCCCCGAGAACCAGAGAGGCGATGAGCAAGACAACCTTGACGATCTGCTCTCCCTTGTACCGGAAGGGCTCGCCCGGCAGGATCTCCTGCAGCTTTCCGAAGGCGACCAGGCTGCCCCAGAACGTCACCGCCCCAACGATACCGGAAATGACCGTGGCAACCGTCGTTTGAGCGGGCTGCGAGGCCGCGAAGAGCGTGGCCTCCGTGAGGGCAGCCCCTGCCACCAAGGTGGAGGCGACGCCGCCGAGCCCGTTGAACAGGGCCACGAGCTGCGGCATGGCGGTCATCCGGACCCTGACGGCCAGAACCGCGCCCAGGGCCGCGCCGACCACGAAGCCGGCCAGGATGACCCCATAGCCCACGATGCTGCGGTCGAGAAGGGTCACCGCCACGGCGACGAGCATCCCGACCGCGCCCAGCAGGTTGCCCCGCACGGCGGTCCGGGGATGGCCCAGGCCCTTCAGTCCCAGGATGAACAGGGCGGCGGCGGCGAGGTAGGCGAGATTGACGACGGCCGGCGGCATGGAGTCAGTCCTTTCGCTTGAACATGCCCAGCATCCGGTGGGTGACGAGGAAGCCGCCGACCACGTTGATCGTCGCAAACAGAACCGCCAGGAAGCCGAGCGTCGTGGTCAGGGTCGTATGCTGGGCGCCCGCGGAGAGGATTGCACCGATCAGGGTGATCCCGGAGACCGCGTTCGACCCCGACATCAGCGGTGTGTGAAGGGTCGGGGGCACCTTGGTAATCACCTCGACGCCCACGAACAGGGCCAGCACGAAGACGGTCAGCACGCCGGTGAACGCTTCCATGGTTTGCCCCCGTTGGGTGGATGGAACCCGTACTTGCGGCTGTTCCGGATGCAGACTTCTGGATCCCGGCTCTCCCGCGCTCCGCACGCGGGCCGGGATGACACAACATGAGACAGCCTCATTCGCAAACATCTGCGTAGACTCGCGCCGCAAACACGCGCAGTCAGAGCGAGAGAATCTCCCGGACACGGGCGTTTGCGACCTCGCCGTCCCGCGTGAACAGGGTCTCCCGCACAATCTCATCCTCCAGGTTCAGATGGATCGAGCCGTCCTTGACGAGCAGGAGCAGGAGGTTCGATACGTTCTTTCCATACATTTGGCTCGCATGATACGGGATCGTGGCCGGAAGGTTCACCGGGCCGAGCACGGTGACGCCCCCCTCTACGACGGCTTCCCCCGGCCTGGTGGCTTCGCAGTTCCCTCCCCGCTCGGCCGCAAGGTCCAGGACGACGGAGCCCGGGGGCATGGCCCGGACCATCTCCCGGGTGACCAGGACGGGCGCCTTCTTCCCGGGAACGGCGGCCGTCGTGATCACCACATCGCTCTCCGAGAGCACCCGGATCATCATCTCCCGTTGTCTTCTGTAGAAGTCCTCGCCCATCTCCTTGGCGTATCCCCCGCTGCCCTCGGCGCCCGCGGTTTCAAGGTCCATCTCCACAAACTTGGCGCCCAGGCTCTCGACCTGTTCCTTGACCGCGGGCCGCACATCGTAGCCGGAGACCACGGCGCCGAGGCGGCGGGCCGTGGCGATGGCCTGGAGGCCGGCGACCCCGGCCCCGACGACGAACACCTTGGCCGGCAGGATCGTCCCGGCCGCGGTCATCATCATGGGGAACATCTTGGGAAGGGCCCGGGCGGCCATGAGGACCGCCTGGTAGCCGGCCACCGTGGCCATCGAGGAAAGGGCGTCCATGCCCTGGGCCCGCGTGATTCGCGGCACCAGTTCCATGGCGAAGGAGGTTACCTTGCGGTCGATCAGCTCTCGGACCGCATCCGGCGAGGCATAAGGCTCCAGGAAACCGATCAGGACCTGCCCCGGCCGCATGCGCCTCAGGTCGGCGAAGCCTGCATCCGGGTTCGCGCCGCCTGCCCGGACCTGAAGGATCACGTCCGCCCTGGCAAATACATCCTCGCGTCCGGTCGCGATCTCGGCGCCCCTTTCCCGGTAGGCCGCATCCGGGAACCCCGCCGCCTCACCGGCGCCCGCCTCGACCAGGACGCGTACGCCCGCCTTGGCAAGCGCCGGGAGGCCGGCCGGTATCTGGGCCACCCTCTTCTCTCCCGGGAAGGTCTCCTTCGGAACGCCGGCGATCATGACAGGATCCCCCTCACCGGGACTTCCATAACATTTTCCGCCCTCCAGCACAACCCAAACCTGGTTGCCCGGGGCCGGAGCGGCACACGGCGACTTGTGGGAGTCGATGCCGCAAGAATCTCAAAGGAATCCCGAATCTTGCAGGGAGGACCCCCTGCGTCGCGGTCGGCAGGGCGCTTCCTCAGCGAATCTCCCTGTGGTAGGACTGCAGCGACTTCACCTCGCCGTGCCCCTTGCGGTAGGCGGCGATCCCCCGCGCGGAGGCAAGGGCCGCGGCCATGGTGGTGATGTAAGGCACCTTGTACTTGATGGCGGCCTTGCGGATGTAAGAGTCGTCTTCCTTGCTCAGCCTGCCGCTGGGCGTGTTCACGATCAGGTGGATCTCCTTGTTCATGATCCCGTCGACGATGTTGGGGCGTCCCTGATGCATCTTCTTCACCGGTTCCGCCGCGATGCCGTGCGAGGCCAGGAAGGCCTGGGTGCCCTCGGTGGCCTTGATCCGGAAGCCCAGGGCCGCGAACTGCCGGGCCACCGGCAGCGCGGCCTCCCGCTCGGCCTGGGAAACGCTGATCAGGACCGTTCCCTCACAGGGCAGCTCCTGCAGGGTGGCCTTCTGAGCCTTGTAGAAGGCCAGGCCGAAGGAGTCCGCCAGGCCCAGGACCTCGCCCGTGGACCGCATCTCGGGCCCGAGAACGGGGTCCACCTCGGGGAGCATGTTGAACGGGAACACGGCCTCCTTGACCCCGAAGTAGGGGATGTTCCTTTGTGCCAGGCCGTAGTCCGAGAGCTTCGCGCCCAGCATGAGCCCGGTGGCGATCCGCGCCATGGAGACGTTGCAGACCTTGGAAACCAGGGGAACGGTCCGGGAGGCGCGCGGGTTGGCCTCCAGGATGTGGACGACATCGTTCGCGATGGCGTACTGGATGTTCATCAGGCCCACGACCGAAAGCTCGAGGGCGATCTTCTTCGTGTATTCGACGATCGTATCGAGGTGCTTCCGGGGGATGCTGACCGTGGGGATCACGCAGGCCGAGTCGCCCGAGTGGATGCCGGCCAGCTCGATGTGTTCCATCACGGCAGGCACGAAGGCGTCCTTCCCGTCGGAGATGGCGTCCGCCTCCGCCTCGATGGCGTTCTCGAGGAACTTGTCGATCAGGATCGGCCGCTCCGGCGAGACATCCACGGCCGCCGCCACGTACCGCTCGAGCATCGCCTCGTCGTGGACCACCTCCATGGCGCGGCCTCCCAGGACATAAGAAGGCCGCACCATGAGCGGGTATCCGATGCGAGCGGCGATCTCGAGGGCCTGCTCCAGGTTGCTCGCCATGCCGGAGTCGGCCTGCGGAATCCCGAGCCTCTCCATCACGTGTCGGAACCGGTCCCGATCCTCGGCAAGGTCGATCGTCTCGGTCGAGGTTCCCAGGATCCTCACCCCGGCCCGTTCCAGCTCCCCGGCGATGTTGAGCGGCGTCTGGCCTCCGAACTGTACGATGGCGCCCAGGGGCTTCTCTTTTTCGTAAATGCTCAGGACGTCCTCGACGGTGAGGGGCTCGAAATAGAGCTTGTCCGAGGTGTCATAGTCCGTGGAGACCGTCTCCGGGTTGCAGTTCACCATGATCGACTCGTACCCGAGGTCGCGGAGCGCAAAGGCCACGTGAACACAGCAATAGTCGAACTCGATCCCCTGCCCGATCCGGTTCGGGCCCCCTCCAAGGATCATGATCTTCTTCCGGCCGCTCACCCCGACCTTGTCCGGGGCGTTGTAAGTGGAGAAGTAGTAGGCCGCATTCTCCACGCCGCTCACCGGCACCGGCTCCCATGCCTCGACCACGTTGAGAGAGGAGCGCTGTTGCCGGATGTCCGCCTCCTTCCCCCCCAGAAGCTGCGCGAGGTAGCGGTCCGAAAACCCGTCCTTCTTTGCCGCGGTCAGCAGCTTGTCCGGAAGGCCCCTGCCCTTGTACGCGAGGATCTCCTCCTCGAGGGCCACCAGTTCCCTCATCTGCTCGAGGAACCAGGGCTTGATGTAGGTCTTCGCGTACAGATCTTCCACCCGTGCTCCCTTGCGCAGCGCCTCGTACAGGATGAACTGCCGCTCGCTCGTGGGCTCGTTGAGCAGGTTCATCAGATCCTCCAGGGGCCTCTTGTTGAAATCCCTGGCAAAGCCCAGGCCGTAGCGTCCGATCTCCAGGGATCGGATCGACTTCTGGAAGGCCTCCTTGTACGTCTTCCCGATGCTCATCACCTCGCCCACGGCCCGCATCTGGGTGCCGAGCCTGTCCAGGGAGTCCCGGAACTTCTCGAAGGCCCAGCGCGCGAACTTGACCACCACGTAGTCCCCCCAGGGGGTGTACTTCTCCAGGGTGCCCTCGCGCCAGTAAGGGATCTCGTCCAGGGTGAGCCCGCCTGCGAGCAGGGAGGAGACAAAGGCGATCGGAAAGCCGGTGGCCTTGGATGCCAGGGCGGACGAACGCGACGTGCGCGGATTGATCTCGATCACGACCACCCTTCCGGTCGTTGGGTCGTGGGCGAACTGGATGTTGGTGCCTCCGATCACCTGGATCGCCTCGACGATATCGTAGGAATACTTCTGCAAGCGTTTTTGGAGCTCCGGGTCGATGGTGAGCATGGGTGCGGTGCAGTACGAATCGCCCGTGTGCACGCCCATTGCGTCCACGTTCTCGATGAAGCAGACGGTGATCATCTGGTTCTTGGCGTCGCGGACGACCTCGAGCTCGAGCTCCTCCCAGCCCAGGACCGACTCCTCGACCAGGACCTGGCCCACCAGGCTCATGGACAGGCCCCGGCTGGCCACCACCCGCAGTTCCTCCTCGTTGTAGACCAGCCCTCCGCCGGTGCCGCCCAGGGTGTAGGCCGGCCTCAAGACGACCGGGTAGCCCAGGTCGGAGGCGATCCGCAGGGCCTCCTCCACGCTCCGGGAGACCTTGCTCCGCGGCATGTCGATGCCCAGCCGGTTCATCGTGTCCTTGAAGGCCTGCCGGTCTTCGCCGCGCTCGATCGCGTCCGCCTGGACGCCGATGATCCGGACACCGTATTTCTGGAGGATTCCTCTCTTGTGAAGCTCGGAGGAAAGGTTCAGCCCGGACTGGCCGCCCAGGTTGGGGAGAAGAGCGTCGGGCCTCTCCTTGGCAATGATCTCCTCCATCACGTCCACAGTGAGCGGTTCGATGAAGGTCGAATCGGCCATGCCCGGGTCGGTCATGATCGTGGCCGGGTTGGAATTGACCAGCACGATCTCATAGCCCAGCTTCCGCAGGGCCTTGCATGCCTGTGTGCCCGAATAGTCGAACTCGCAGGCCTGGCCGATCACGATCGGGCCGGAGCCGATGATCATTACCTTCCTGATGTCGTCTCTCTTGGGCATGCAGCGATCCCCCTGTCACGTCTCAAGTCCTGCGGTGTCGCCCTGATCGCTCGAGGCCGAAAGGATCCAGGGCAAAGAGTCAAGGGATGGTTGACGTTCGGAAAACGGATGCCTTGCACACCGATACCCGGCGCGCAGAGCCCTTCGGATTCGTTCTTCCATGCTTCATCCGCCCCTTTCGCCTTTCGCCTCAGCCCTTTCGCCTCCTTTGCCTTCCCATGCCTGGCTCCCCCTCTCTCTCTCTTCTCATGTGTCAAGACGCTAAATGTACTCGATGGTCGCCGGCGGCTTGGGCGTCAGATCGTAGAGCACGCGGGAGACCCCCGGGATTTCCCCGGCGATCCGCTTCTCGAGCCTGCGGAGCACTTCCCACGGGAGATGCACGGGCTCCGCCGTCATGGCATTCTCGCTTTCCACGCAGCGGACCACGATGATATGTCCGAATTCGCGGGAGCCGTCTGCCTTCAACCCCGTCGCCCGGTCCTTGAGCAGGACCGCAAAGCACTGGAAGGCTCGCATGCCCCCGGTCTCCTCCTCGACGATCTTGACGGCCTTGCGGACGATCCCGATCCTTTCCGGATTCACCTCCCCCAAACAGCGGGTCGCAAGCCCGGGCCCGGGGAACGGCATGCGCTGCGCGACCGACTCCGGAAGACCGAGCGCGGTCGCCACCTGCCTCACATCCGGCTTGAACAGGTCGATCAGCGGCTCGATCACCTTGAAGCCGTATCCGGCCTCCGGGTCGATTCCGATCTGCTCGAGGATGTTGTGCTGGGTCTTCACCCCCTTCTGGGTCTCGATGATGTCCGCCTTGATGGTCCCCTGGAGCAGAAACCTCGCGCCGCTCGCCTTCACGACCTCGCCAAGGCAGGTGTAAAAGGTGTCTCGAAAGGCCTTCCTCTTCTCCTCGGGATCCTCGATGCCCTTCAGGGCGGAGAAAAAACGGTCCTTCACATCGATGATCCGGACGCGGATCCCGAGAGGCTTGAAGACGGCCGCAACGGACTCCGGTTCCTTCTCCCGCATCAGGCCGTCGTCCAGGAACACCGTTTCCAACCGCTCCCCGACCGCCCGGTGCCCCAGGGCTGTCACCACCGAGCTGTCCACGCCTCCTGAAAGGGCGTTAATGGCCTTTTCCCTTCCCACGGTCTCCCTGACCCGGGCCACCTGCTCGTCAATGAATCTCTTCGTGTCCATGGATCGGTCCTTTCTCCCGGTCTGGATGTGCGTGTCCGCGTCTGTGATCCGGCTGCGGGGACTTTAGCAAACCTGAATGCCATCTTCAATACGTTCCGCAGCGCTAAACCGCGCGGCCGACCGGGCTCACGCAAGGCCCACCGCCGGGGCCCGAACCGCGTCACGTGCGATCCGACCTTTCATAACAGCGTTCATGACACCACGCGAAAGAATGAGATATACCAAGAAATCAAGTTGTTGCGGAACGCGGACGGATGTAACAGATCGGGGCCGTGTCGGTCATCATCAACGCGAGGCCCGCGCCGCCGAAAAGGCGGAACGACACTTCGAGGACGCGGGCTGCACCGCGGCGAAGAAGGGCCGGATCTTCTCCGCGCAGAGGATCTTGGTCACGGTCGCGTGATTGCAGCGCTCGTCAAAGACGAAACGGATCCGAGAGGGAAAGCCCGCCTTGCGCGACGAGATCAGCCGAGCACCGCACCCTTGGCGGCGCTGCTCACCAGCCTCCGGTAGCGGTTCATGTAGCCCGGGGGCACGGGCTTCTGGACCGGCTGCCAGAGCCTCCGGCGCTTCTCGAGCGCCTCGTCGGACAGATCGACCGAGATGGAGCGGTTGGGGATGTCGATCGTGATCCGGTCCCCGTCTTCCAGCAGTCCGATCGGGCCGCCCACGTAAGCCTCGGGAGACACGTGCCCGACGCACGGTCCCGAGGTGGCGCCTGAAAACCGGCCGTCCGTGATCAGGGCCACCCGGCTCAGGCCGGACATGACGAGCTCAAGGGTCACGGCCAGGATCTCGGGCATGCCCGGCCCCCCCTTGGGGCCTTCGTAGCGGATCACGATCACCGTTCCCTCCTCGATCTTCCCTCCCTGAAGGGCATCGAGGGCCTCCTGCTCCCCGTTCAGGACCAGGGCACGGCCGGTGAAGGTCCTCATCGAGGGGTCGACGGCGGACTGCTTGACCACCGCCCCTTCCGGCGCGAGGTTTCCGTAAAGGATGACCGTGGCCCCCTCCGGCAGCCGGGGCCTGTCGAGCGGCGGGATGACACTCTCGTCCAGCACGCGCGCCTCGGAGACGATTTCGCCCAGGCTCCGGCCGGACACGTTCAGGCAGTCCAGGTTCAGCATGCCACGGATGCGGCTCATCACGGCCGGAACCCCCCCGGCCCGGTAGAGATCCACGATGCCGTGCGGCCCGTTCGGGGCGATTCCGAGGAGCGTGGGGATCTTCCGGTTCATCTCGTTGAACGTCTTCAGGGGCAGCTCGACCCCGATCTCGTGCGCCAGGGCCGGCAGGTGCAGCGTGGCGTTGGTGCTGCCGCCCACGGCCACGTCCACCATGACCGCGTTCTCGATCGCCTGCTTCGTCAGGATCCGGCGGGCGGTCAGCCCTTCCGAGATCATCCCCACGATCCGCTTGCCCGCCTCCCTTGCCTTGCGAAGGACCTCCTCGTGGAAGGCCGGGGTCGCGGAGGTGCGCGGCAGGGCCATGCCGAGGGCCTCCATCAGGATCTGGCCGGTGTTGGCCGTCCCCATGATCTCGCAGGCGCCGCAGGTGGCCGGGGTGGCGGTCTGGATCTTGAGCTCGAGCGACTCGTAGTCTTTTGTATCGATGCTGTCCTGTCCGCCGGTGCAGAAGCGGATGTTCCAGGCACAGGCGCCGCCGGGGATGCAGATCGTGGGCAGGTCCAGCCGCGCGGCGGCCATCAGCATGGCCGGGTTGATCTTGTCGCAGGAGCTCAGGGTGACCAGGCCGTCGAAGAGCTGGGAGCGCACGTAGGTCTCGACCGCGTCGGCGATGATCTCCCGCTGCGCCAGGATGAACCGCATGCCCTCGTTGCCGTTGGCAGGGCCGTCGCACGGAGCCGGAACCCCGAACTCGAAAGGGATGCCGCCCGCGGCCCAGATCCCTTCCTTGACGCGGTCGGCCACGGCCCGCAGATGGGTATGTCCCGGGTTGAACTCGGCATACGAGTTGGCGATGGCGATCACCGGCTTCTCCCGCATCTCCTGCTGCTCGATCCCCAACCCCTGAAGGATCGATCGCCTGGCAATCCCCACGAAAAGACCCTGGTCCTCAAAAACCTCCCGACTCCTGGGCTTCCTGACGGCCGCGTCGATCTTTCGCTCGTCACGCATCGGTCCCTCCCTCTTATCTTGTCACTGCGATTCGTTCTCGAGAGCACTTCCTTCTCCCCTCCCGGGAGAAGGTCGGAATGAGGGGGCTCGTCGCACAAGGGCGGGGCCTGACCCCCGGCCCTTGCCCTTTCGCCTTCTACACCTTGCCCTTCAAATAGCGCTGCCGCTTCGGTTCCGGGAGCCGCTCGATCGCATACCGCAGCATCGTCCTGGGCATCGCCCGGTAATGCTCTCTGAGGAATCCCTCCAGAGCGGCCGGCTCCCGCTTCCCCACCTCACGAAGCATCCATCCCACGGCCTTGTGGATCAGGTCCTCTTCGTCCGAGAGCAGCATGCCTGCGATTCTCAGGGTCTCGGAAAACTCGTTCCGCTTGATGTAGTGAAAGGTCGCCAGGATGGAGACACGCCTTTCCCAGAGGTTCCCGGACCGGGCCAGGCGGTGGAGAATCCTCTTGCTCCCGTCCTTGAGGAATGCCCCCACTATGTGTTCGGCCGACAGGTCCACGAGGTCCCAGTTGTTTATGTACCGAAGATGATCCAGGTAGAACCTGTAAATGCGCCCCTGCTCTTCCGCCTCCCTCCTCGGGTAGGCACGAATCAGAATCAGGAGGGCCAGGGCCCTTTCTTCATGGATCCCGGACCGGAGCAGGATCCCGACCTCCTGCAGGGGCAGATCCTGGAACTCCCTTGCCAGTCTCCTCAATTCAGGAACCCGCACGCCCAGGAACTCGTCCCCTTCGCCGTATTCTCCCGGGCCGGTCTTGAAGAATCGCCGAGCGATTCCCGCTTTCTGCCGGTTCGCGAGCCGGAGAAGCCTTTTTCGCACTCCCGAGGCCTTCGGCGTCATCCTCATGTCTTCCTTCCCAGGGGTTCCTGCCTGCCGCCGGCAAGCATTCAGCGAGGGCCGTACCTGGGTCTTCGCTTTTCGAAAAAGGCCGCGACGCCCTCGAGCGCGTCCTCGGTCTGCCCGGACAGGACCTGGTTCCTGTCCTCGAACTTGAGGGCGGCCTCCGCGCCGCCGGCGTCCATGTTGTAGTTCAGGGCCTCCTTGGTCAGCCGCAGGCCCATCGGGCTTCGGGTCAGCATGTATTCGGAAGCGAACGCCACGGCCCTGGGAACAACCTCCTCGTCCTTTTCGACGAGGAAATTCACATACCCCCAGGCGTAGGCCTCCTCTGCCGGCAGATCCCTGCCCGAGTAGAGCAGTTCGGCGCTCCGATGGAACCCGAGGATCCGGGGCAGAAAATACGAGGAGCCGCAGTCGGCCCCGCTCACGCCGATCTTGATGAAGGCGTTGATGAACCGTGTGCCCTTGGACGCGACCACGATGTCGCTCGCATTGGCAAAGGCCATCCCGGCACCCACCGCGGCCCTGTGGACCGCCGTGATGACCGGCTGGGGGATCCGTCGCAGCTTGGCGATCGCCGAGCTCAGTTCGTGCTGCATCTGCCAGAAGGCCTTGACCTTGTCCGGGAAGCGGGCCCAGTCAGCGGGCTGCTCCCCCTCGGGGCTGGTGGTCAGATCGGCGCCGGAACAGAAGAGCCTTCCCGCCCCACGCATCACCACCACCCGGCAGTCAAAGGCGTGGTTCAGGAAATCGAGGCATCCGTGCAGGTCCTCCATCATGGCAGGGTTGACGGCGTTGAGCCTTTCCGGACGATTGAGCGTGAGAAGGCCGATCTCCGGATAGGCCGAGTTCGTTTGCAGGAAAAGCGTGCCCCACTCCTTCCAGGCCTTCCATTCACCGGCAGATTTCGACGGATCCGCCATGCCCGACTCCTTCCTGGTTGGTAGGTCTCGTCCCGGCCCCTGTCTGGCGGGCAGGATACACAGGGGACCCGGCCGCTGTCCAGCATCCGGCTCTTTTCGCTTCAACCTCGGGTCCGCTGAAGACAGGCGGCAGGCCGCGCCCACGGGCCTTCGAGCACATCGCGCCCCGCCTCATGACAGGGCCGAACGGCTTGTGCGGTCCCTCGGACGGCGCGAACGGAACGAGGGAAACCTTCCAGGCCCTGCCCGAGCAGGAGGTTTTCTTGACTTCACCCCTGGGTCCCGATACCGTTGAGTTCTTCCCCGTGCAAAACAAGGAGGCGTGGCGTGGCGGACAAATTCGTGAGCATGCGAAACCTGAGATTCCTGCTCTACGAGATCCTCGACGTGGAGTCGATCACGAAGTTCCCCTATTTCCAGGAGCACAACCGCGAGATCTTCGAGATGGTCCTGGAAACGGGGGAGAAGATGGGCAGGGACCTGCTCCACCCCTATTTTGTCGAGATGGACAGGCATCCGCCGGAATTCGTGGACGGGCACGTCAAGGTCCTGCCCATGGTCCGAACGCTCATGAGGGAGTGCGGCGAGGGGGGCTGGATCGGCGCCCATGCCTCGTACGAGCGGGGCGGGCAGCAGATGCCCTCGCAGATCATGAATGCCTTCCGGTTCATCTTCTGCGCGGCCAATTACTCGGCGAGCGTGTATCCTTTTCTGACCGGGGGCGCGGCCCACCTGATCGAAAGCTTCGGCTCCGAGGAACTCATCGAGACTTACGTGCCCCGCATGTTCCGCGGCGAGTGGCAGGGCACCATGGCCCTGACCGAGCCTCAGGCAGGCAGTTCGCTCACCGATATCACCACGACCGCCGAGCCCACGGACCGGGGATACTACAAACTCAAGGGCCAGAAGATCTTCATCTCGGCCGCGGACCACGACGGCGTGGACAACGTCGTCAACCTGCTGCTCGCCCGGATCAAGGGGGCGCCCCCGGGCGTGAAGGGGATCTCCCTGTTCGTGGTGCCCCAGAAGCGAATCACGCCGGACGGCGGGCTCGAGGGCAATGACCTGCTCACCACCGGGATCTACCACAAGCTCGGCTACAGGGGCTCCCCCATCACCCAGTTGAGCCTGGGCGAGAACGACGACTGCCGGGGCTGGCTCGTGGGAGAGCCGCACAAGGGCCTTCGGTACATGTTCCAGCTCATGAACGAGGCCAGGATCGACGTGGGAATGAGCGCCGCCGCGATCGCATCGGCCGCTTACTACGCTTCCCTTCAGTACACGCGGGAGAGGCCCCAGGGCAGGCCGATCACCAGCAAGGACCCGATGCAGCCCCAGGTCCCGATCATCGAGCATCCGGACGTCAAGCGCATGCTCCTGTTCCAGCGGGCCGTCGTCGAGGGATCCATGGCCTTGATCTTCCAATGTGCCAGGTACGTCGACCTCACGCGCGTCCTCGATGGAGAGGAGAAGGAACGCTGCGAGCTGCTTCTCGACCTGCTCACCCCCGTGGCCAAGAGCTACCCCTCCGAGATGGGCATTCTCGCCGTCAGCGCCGGCCTCCAGTGCCTGGGGGGGTACGGGTACTGCGACGAGTTCCCCCTGGAGCAGCACTACCGGGACATGCGCATTCACCCGATCCACGAGGGCACGACAGGAATCCAGGGCATGGACCTGCTCGGCCGCAAGGTCGTGATGAAGGAAGGCAAGGCCTTCCTGCTGTACCTGGAAGAGGTGGAACGGACCATCCGGGAGGCCCGGGCCGTCGCCCCCCTGGTCCCGCTGGCGGACGCCCTGGCTACATCCCTGGAAACGCTCAAGGAGGTGACCGGCCGCCTGACAGGCATCGCCGCGGAAGGGAAGATCGATCTTTTCCTCGCGGATGCCACGCTCTACCTGGAATTCTTCGGGATCATCGCAATCGCATGGCAGTGGCTCGTGCAGGCCGTCAAGGCACAGCAGGCGCTGGACAGGAACCCGATCGAGGCGGAACGGGACTTTTACACGGGCAAGCTCTTTACTTGCCGTTACTTCTTCGCCTACGAGCTGCCCAAGATCGACGGCCTCGGAAGGCGCCTGAAAGCCAGTGACGGACTGACCCTAGAGATGAAAGAGAAGTTCTTCGCGGACTAGAGCCCGCTTCAAGCGTCACTTTTTCAAAGGAAGGGAAGATGCCCGGGCCGGCCCGACCCTTCTGGATCCCACTCCTCATCCTGCTGGCAGGATGCGCGGCCCCCCAAACGCGTCTCGACCGTGCCTCTCCCTACCGGGACCCAGCCACCCTGCAGAAGGGAGAGATCCTGCACCTCGCAACGGGCCGGCTCGTCTCGGAGGGGCAACTCCTTGAATCCCTCTCCCGGTACCCGATCGTTTACGTGGGCGAAACCCATGACAGCCTGGACGACCATGCCGTCGAACTCTTCATCCTCAGCGGGCTTCACAGGAGATCGCCCGGGAGCGTGTCCCTCGGCATCGAGATGCTCCCCCGGACCGCCCAGGCCGACCTGGATGCCTACCTCCTCGGCGACTTGGAGGCGTCGGAGTTCGAGCCGGTGTGGACTCGTTACTGGGGCCACTCGTTCGCCTATTACGAGCAGATCCTTCGTTTTGCGCGCGACAACCGGATTCATGTGCTGGCGCTGAACGTGGAGGAAGACCTCCGCAAGGCGGTCCGAAGGAAGCCGCCCGCCGAGATCGAGTCGGATCTGGCCGGCCGCCTGCCGGAGATGGACCTCGAGGACCCTTATCACAGGTCCGTGACACAGGCGATCTTCGCCTCGCATCCCATGGGCCCGCAGGATGCGGAGGCCTTCTATCGGGTGCAGGTCCTCTGGGACGAAACCATGGCCGACACCGCGGCCCGGTACCTCCGGAGTCCCGAGGGGAGGGGAAAGCAACTCGTCGTTTTGGCCGGGGCCCACCACGTGCGCCACGGCTGCGGAATCCCCCGTAGACTCTTCCGGAGAGTCCCCCTTCCCTTCGCCGTCGTCCTGCCTCTTGTCGTGGAGATCCCCCAGAACAAGAAGGACCGCATGATGAACCTCGAACCGCCTCCCCTCCCGATGCCCCCGGCGGATTTCCTCTGGGCGGTGGGATACACGAGCATGGACGACCTGGAGTAGACGGCCCCGCATCGGTCGTTCGAGACGTGGGTTTTTCTATTGACAAACAAACGGTTTTCCAGGTAAATCATAAAGACGAAGGAACCAAACTTCCGGAAAAGGAGACGAACATGACGGACAGGTCCACCCGGCTGGCCTTTACGGAACGGAACATCCAGCGATGGAAGATGATCCAGGTGATCTCCCTCCTTCCGCTCATCGTTTCCGTGTTCCTCATGTTTTACTTCAAGGGTTCCATGATGGGCACCATCGTCTTCTTTCTGGTCTTGATCGTCGGGGTCGTCCTGCCCCAAATCTGTCGGAACGTGATCGAATCGCACCTCATCCTGATGGAAGAGATCGAGCGGCTTCGCAAAGAGATCTCGAAATAGGGCGGGGACACAAGCCTCGCAGCCAGGACGGTCATCGAGGCCGCAATCGGCGCGAAGAAAGCCATGGGGCGCCCGCGCTAGCCGTTCTTCGCCATCCTTCGCTGAAGGCGCCTGAGGTTGGCCTGCAGACGCTGGTCGTTCGGCCGCAGCCTGCGCGCCGTCGACCAGTGTTCCTCGGCTCCCTTCCAGTCCTTCACGCTCAGGCAGGCGAACCCTTGATCCACGTGGCGATGGAAGGCGTCCGACTCGGACTCGGCAGCGCCGGCAACCGGCTCGGTACGGCCCGCCTGCTCGGGCGCACGGTAGGTCTCTCCACGGACAACGGGCAGCGAAACCGCCTCGACCTCCGTCTGCGGGGCCTTCTCCGGCCGGGGCTGGCCTCCGCTCTCGATGAAGGCGAGCAGAAAAGAGGGGAATTCCTTCGGGTTGAAGGGTTTCTCCAGAAAGAGTGCGGACGGGGACAGCCTGCCGGAGGGCAGGCACTCCAGGGGCAACGACTCCGCAAGGATGATCCACTTCCATGTCCCGCCTTCAAAGGCCTGATCCCCGCATAGGTAACGAGCGGCCGCCAAGGCCTTTTCCCAGCCGTCCACAACGATCACGTGGACCGGTTCCCGATCACAGATCTCCCTTGCCTCGGAAGGGTCCGTCACGCAGTCGATCACGAACCGGTCTTCGAAAAGGGCCAGCGTCCGGGTCAACTGCCACAGCAGTCGATGATCGAGACCCAGGAAGAGGATGTGCTCTTTATCTTGCCTTTTCATGAAAAGCCCCTACGTCTCCCCACCGTGACCGGCGCGGATCGCCCGGCGGTAGAGGACCCCGATGCACAGAGAACTCAGGACAACGACCGGCAGGGTGAGCCGGACGAACCGTCGCCGCATTTCCGTCAGCACGTTCGTCTGGGCCTCCTCCAGAATGCCGCCGGACCGCACGAGTTGCTCCTCCGGCACCGGGAGAACACAAAGCAACTGTTCTCCCACAGGCGCCACGGCCAGAAACCAGCTTCGCTTCTTCGACCGATCCGGAGAACCGGGCATGTCGATCGCAAAATAGCCGCCTCGGATCCACTTCCTCTCCATTCGCCGCATGGTGCGAAGAAAGGCCTCCCTGCCCTCCGGCTCATTCAGAAAGGCGGCCGATCCGAAGGGCGGCTCGGAGGGGTACAGGATGCGCAAGCCTGTCCGCTCCATCAGGATGAATGGCTCATCGGGTCCGAAGAACAGGCGGAATCGCTCCCCCCATGCCTCGACGAGCGCCTCGAGCCCGGCCTCCGCGATCGGCTCGCTCCCCCCGTCCTCCGGCCGGCTCGCCAACCGCACCGCTCCGGCGAGCCGGGACTGGACATGCTCCTTGTATAGGTACATACCGTACAGCCGCGGCAGGGCCTCTGCCTCGCCCTGAAGGCTCTTGAGCGTCGCATACGCGTATATCCACAGGGCCCACAAAGGAAGTATCGTCACAACGAGCACTGCCTTTGAGAAAAACCTCGGGCTCATGCCCTCTGTGTTCCTGAAACCCATCCAGGCACCCCCGGAATCCGTGCAAAGGGGATTTCGTCCGTTCAACCCGACCGCATCGCTCCGGCCGGCCCGCCCGGCTCTGTGCGCGAAAACAAGGCCTCCCACCTGGCCAGGGCGCCGGAGTCGGAGATCTCGTCAAGACCCCGGGAGCCCGCCACCAGCATCGCCCCCAGGGCCAATCCCAGGTTGAGGAGCGTCAGGAGAACGAGGCAAACGACCCGAGCCCTGTCCGCGATGAGAGGGGCCGGAGCGCCTGGCTCCGCCGACGTCTCTCCGACGGTTCCCCATCGCCCGCTTCGTGCCCGCAGCCCGGCCTCTCGGGCCGCAGCCTTCGAGACAGGGCGCTCTCCAACGAGGCGGTCCGCAGCTTTGCCCAGCTCCTGTCGACACGATCCCCGGACCCAGAGCCCTTCCAGGGCCGCAGCCAGATCGGATGGGGCGGCGTATCTCTCTTCCGGGTCCTCGTCAAGGGCCCGGAGCAGGATCCGGTCGACAGCCTCCGGAAGCCCCGGCCGCATTCCGCTCGGTCTGATGAAACGACCGGTCGGCCCCCGAAGGGTGAGCAGGCTGTAAAGGATCGCGCCCACGCCGTAAATATCCGCCTGTCTCCCAAGGGGCCGGCAGGCCACGAACTCGGGACACCCGTAGCAGGAAGCCTCCTCCTCCAGACCCTCGAAGGGCCTGCGCAGAACCGCTCGCAGCATGGCCCGGATGCCGATGTGGGCCATTCTCGGAAAGAAGGGAATCGGGCCGTCGGGCCACGGGTCGAGATAGATCTCCAGGGGATGCAGGAATCCGTGAACCGCCGAATCCTGCACCCCCTCGAGGGCTCGGCACAGCAGCCAGGCAATGCCGAGGGCCTCCCGGTCCGTGAAGGGCTGATTCCTTCTTCTCCGATCGCGAAGGATTTCGGAAAGGGACTGCCCCCGGGGGGACTCTTCGACGAAGTAGAACAGGGCACTTGTCTCGCCCGCCCCGAGAAGGTTCAACAGGAACGGGCTCGAGAACCTGCCCAACTGTTCCGCATGGAATCTCAGTTGCGCGGATGCCTGGGGAAAATCCCGGAAGATGGCCCGTGGGAATGCGACCAGCAACACCGGCCTGTCTTCCTGCGGGTCAAAGGCCCTCGTCAGGCTGAAGACATTTTCCTGGCGCAGGGTGTTGAAAACCTGGTATCGTCCCCCCACGCACTGACCGAAGTGCAGGCGGGGCTCGCATGCCGTCGAGTTCAAGGAAACCCCCCTTGCGAAAGGGGACAAGCGACAAACATATTTTATATTATAGAATAGATTTTGCACAGAAGACAACCCCTCGGCGACCGCCCGCCGCCAAACGGTTCAGCGCGGCGGGGAAACCTGCCGATGTCCCGGGTACCCGTAACCTTGCGCTCCCGGGAGGCATCGTAGACGATGACGCGGGCTTGCCGGGCACACAGACATCGGCGGAGGAACCGCATGCGCGGATGGACCCTGCTGTCGACCCTCGCGCTCCTGCTCTGCCTTCTCTTTCCATCGGGATCGTCACCGGCCGGCCCCGCCAAACCACAGGAGACGGTCGAAACGAGTCCCGCGCCGGGCTTCCGCGTCGAAGAGATCGAACAGAAAAGAACGGATCGGATCTCATGGCTGCGCGTGCAGGTTGCGGCGGACACCGGTGTGGCGGAGACATGGACCGCCCTGCAGGCCGTCGAAGAATGGGGCAAGTTCCTTCGGATCTTCTCGGATGTCGCGGTGTTGGAAAGGTGGGGAGCCATGACCCGATACCGGTTTTCGGTCTCTCCCCCTTGGCCCATCGGGAATTTCGATTCCCTGATTTGGATTTCGGTTCTGCCCGAGCAACGCCTGATGCTCTGGAGGTCGAACCGAGACGACCTGACAAGGAGCCATGGAAGGATCGAGGTGCGGGAAATGCCGGAGGGCACGGGAACCCGGGTCAGCTACGAGATGCACTCCCCCGCCCAGGGCGCGTTTCCGCCCTGGGTGGTGCGCATCGGTCTCTATCTGGTGCTCCCCGGCGTTGCGCAGGACTTCCTCGACCGCATTCACGGCCAGGACGATCAAGAGGGATCCTTCCCCGGGTCCTCAGGGGTTCAGGACGTCCACCGATAGGATCAGGATGTCCTCGACCGGCACGTCGCGGTGAGGGCCCTTGGTTCCGGTCGGGGCCTTCTCGATCTTCCGCACCACGTCCATGCCATCGACCACCTTGCCGAAGACAGCGTACCCGAATCCCTGGGGCGAGGCGTCCCGATGGTCCAGGAAGTCGTTGTCCTTGCAGTTGATGAAGAACTGACTCGTTGCGCTGTCCACCACGGAGGTCCTGGCCATCGCGATCGTGCCGGTCTTGTTTTTCAGGCCGTTGGCCGCCTCGTTTCGAATCGGGCTTCGGGTCGGCTTCTGTTTCATTCCGGGCTCCATCCCGCCCCCTTGAACCATGAAACCGGGAATCACGCGATGGAAGAGGGTACCCTTGTAGAACCCCTCGTTCGCGTATTGGAGAAAGTTGGCCACCGTGGCAGGCGCCCGCTTCCGGTCGAGTTCCAGGACGATCTGTCCCATGGAGGTCTTCAGGGCCACCCGCGGGCTGTCGCTCTCCGTTTCCTTCTGCCCTGCGGCGTCACCCGACGGCTGCGAGGGGTCTTTCGGTTCCAGGCCCTTGGCGGCCGGCGCAAAGGCAAAGCAAACGAACAGGAAGGTCAACAGAACGGTCGAAATGCCGCACGTCATCTTTTCCCCTTTCGAGCCCATCGACTCCGCTCCCTTTTTTCCGCTTCCTTTCCGGTCAACCTCTTGAACGTCCCGAGCCCACCATGGTGGAGCGTCCTCGGGCGATTGTCAACCCGCCGGTTCGAAACGGCATCGGCCTTTCATTGATTTCCTGCCCCCCATTCGCTAGTGTCGATACCGGCGGCCCCGGTTTCGGGCAAGCCTGACGATCCGGGGCGGGCCCCAAGATTCGGGATGCTCGACCCGGGGAGGTCCCTGGATGGGGGAGGGAAATGGAATGCGGAAAGACGGCGACCATGTGGTGGTGACGGTCGTGGGCACGGACAAGGTCGGGATCGTCGCCAAGATCAGCGGGCTCCTTGCCAGGCACAATGTCAACATCATCGATATCTCACAGACCCTCATGGGGGACCTCTTCACGATGATCATGCTCGTGGACCTGGCGGAAGCGAGCCTCAGTCTCGATACCCTGCGCAGGAAACTGGAGGCCCTGAGCAGGCGAATCGGCCTCCAGATCATCGTGCAACACGAGCGCATCTTCCGGTTCATGCACAGGATCTGAGCGATGGGCTTCGAAACAGAAGAAATCATCGAAACCATACGGATGATCGAATCCGAACATCTGGACATCCGGACCGTCACCCTGGCCGTGGATGTTCAGGACTGTGCCCACTGCGATCCGAGAACGGTCGGCAGAAAGCTGCGCAAGAAGCTTCTCCGCCTCGGAAGAGACCTCGTCTCCGCAGTGCAAGGGGTCGAGTCACGGTTCGGAATCCCGGTGATCAACAAACGGATCTCCGTGACCCCCGTCTCCAGGGTTCTCCTGGCGGAGAGGCCGCAGGATTTTCTGCATGTGGCCAGGGCCCTGGACGACATCGCCCGGACGCTGGCCGTAGACTTCATCGGAGGCTTCTCCGCCATGGTCCACAAGGAGGCCACTCCGATCGATCTCGGCCTGATCCGCTCGATTCCGGAGGCAATCGGGAACACACGCAGACTGTGTTCCGCGGTCAACGTGGCGACGACCCGGGCAGGCATCAACATGGATGCAGTACTCCTCATGGGCGGCGTGATCCGGGACCTCGCCTACCGGACCCGGAAGCGCCAGTCGATCGGAGCCGCCAAGCTCGTCACCTTTGCCAACATCCCGGAAGACAACCCCTTCATGGCCGGGGCGACCGTGGGCTGGGGGGAAGGCGAAGCGACGATCAACGTGGGCGTCTCCGGCCCGGGGGTCATCCGTTCCGTGGTTGCCAAGAGGAAGGGGGCCGGCCTGGGCGAGCTGGCCGAAGAGATCAAGAAGACCGCCTTCAAGATCACCCGGATGGGAGAACTCATCGGCCAGGAGGTCTCCAAGGCCCTCGGCGTGCGGTTCGGCATCGTCGACCTTTCGCTTGCGCCCACCCCTCTCGTGGGCGACAGCATCGCCAACATCCTGGAGGAAATGGGCCTGGCGTCCTGCGGCGCCCCCGGCTCGACGGCGGCCCTGGCCCTGCTCGTCGATGCGGTCAAGAAGGGGGGCGCCTTTGCCTCTTCGCGCGTAGGAGGGCTTTCCGGCGCCTTCATCCCGTATTCGGAAGACGCGGGCATGGTGGCCGCAGTCGAGCGCGGGTCGCTCACCCTGGAGAAGCTCGAGGCCATGACCTCGGTCTGCTCCGTGGGCCTGGACATGGTGCTGCTGCCCGGGGACACCCCGGCGGAGACCCTGGCCGGGATCATCGCGGACGAGTGCGCGATCGGGATTGTCAACAACAAGACCACGGGGTGCCGGCTGATCCCGGTCTGGGGGGCGGCTGCGGGCACCCGTGTCGACTTCGGGGGCCTCCTCGGTCGCGGAACGGTGATGGAGGTCAGCCGCTTTTCGTCCGCAGGGTTCATCCGGCGTGGAGGCCTCATCCCGGCGCCTCTGTCCGCCTTGACGAACTGATCTGCGGCCACGGCCCGACGATCCGGAGCCCGAAAAGCGGGTTTGACGCCGGCCTGCGTATGAACCTATACTGATCGAGGAAGTTCAAGGCCGGCCCAATGACCTGGCAGGGAACGATGCAGAAACGCCACTCCAGCGCCCCTCTCGGGAGGATTGCCGTGCGCCTTCTCCGTATCGGGCTTTTCCCCGGATTCTTCGGGGGCTTGTTCTGCCTGCTCCCTGCCCTGCTGGTCGGCTGCGGGGACTACTGTCTCTTCGACTGCAACGGAGAAGGAGGCGGAGGAGGAGGGGGCGGCTCGGCGCGTACCGCCGAGCCCGGCGATGTGATCCTCGCGGGCCAGTTCGTCAATACCATCTTCCTCTACGAATTTCCGGCCGCGCAAAGAAGATCCCTTCTCTCCGGATATGGAAACGTTTCCGGACTGGCTCTCTATTCCAATAAGGCGGAGAATACCTGCGACAGGCCCTTCTCCGGACTTGCGGAATACCAGGGCGGGGGTGCCCAACTGGCCGTGATCGACATCTTTCCGCAGCAGGTCGATGAACCGGACCGGCTGTCCCTTGCCGTCATTCCCAAGGGAATGACCTTTTCGTACGGTACGGACCCATCCGATCCCGATCCCGGCACCACAACCCTGCTGTTCTTCACGGTCGACACGCAGAACAGGCTCTATCTTTACGACATCACCGGAACCACGGTCCCGGACGGATTCGAAAACCCTTATCCGATCACGAATCAAGATCTGCTGCCTCTGTTCGGGTCTTCCGATTTTTTCGCCTCGCCCACGGACCTCGCCGTGCACGTGAGCCAAAATACGGCCGCCCTGTTCGTCCTCAACGACAACGGGGCCTCCAGCAGCGTGCGGAGGCTCTCCATCAACCTGTCGACCTGGTTGCCGAACTCGCCCAGGACGATCGCCACGATGACCGAGCCGGGCTGGCGTCTGGTCGATATGGCCTATTACGCACAAGGCGACAAGCTTTTCGTGAGCATGAAGAGCGAGGGTCAAGACCTGCTAGGCGGCAGGGTCTTTTCGATTCCCAATGCGACGACCCGCACATCTCCGGTGACCCTGACTTCGGAATTCGCTTCGGCCTTCATCGCGCAGGACTATGAGATCACCGGCCTGGCGGTCGCACCGACGGACGATCAACCCGGCCCGGCGGACCTGCTCTCCCTCCGGTCGAATCAACTCGGCCAGGTGGAACAGTTCGACATCAACCTGGGCGGAAATCCGGTTGCCCAATTCAGCGTGAGCTTCGCCTTTGAGTTTCCTCAGGCCCTTGCGTACGACTGCACGCATCGGAGGCTCCTGATGACGGACGTGCCGGCCAACAACGATCTCGAACGCACCTTCTTCCAGGCCGCGCCGGTGCCGTGAGCCTCGGGGTGCAAGTTCCTGCCCGGCTTTACGGCCTTCTCCTTCGAACCGGCTTCATGGTCATCAGGAGGACCGGAAGCAGCACCAGGTCTCCGGCCAGGGCGCTCACCATGGTCACGGCCATGAGGGAGCCGAAGTAGATGATCGGCTTGAAATGCGAGAAAACGAGAACGCAGAAGCCGACCGTGAGGATCCAGGAGGTGAGGAACATGGCCCGGCCCGTGGAGACGAGGCTTCGAAACGCGGCCGTCACCTCGTCGGTCTCGGTCTCGTACTCCCTGCGAAAGCGCGCCAGGTAGTGAATGGTGTCATCCACGGCGATCCCGATGGCCACGCAGGAAATGACGGCCGTAGCGGTGTTGATCGGGATGCCCAGCCATCCCATGAACCCAAGGGTCGTCAGGATCGGGATCAGATTCGGGATCAGGCTCAGCAGGCCCAGCCGAACGGATCTCGAAAGGGCCATCAGAACCAGGGAGATGAGCCCCAGGGCAAGGGCCAGGCTCTGAATCTGCCCCCTGACGATGGCATCGATCGATTTGGTGACGAGCACCGAGACCCCGGTTACCTGAATCCCGAGACCCCGGTGCTCCCTTCGAATGTGCTCCTTCACCTCCCGGAGGAACCGGTCCATCCGGGCCGAACTGACGGTCTTCAGTCGGGACGCGAGGACCGTGGTCCGGTAGTCGTCACTCACATAGCGGGCCAGGTCCTCTTCCTCCCCGCTCAGGGAGTAAAGCAGCAGATACTGGGCGATCTCCTCCCTGCTCGCGGGCAGACGGTGGTCGGCCGGATCGCCTCCCCGGAAGACCTGATGCATCCATTTCAGAATGTTCACGAGCGAGAAACTGTCGGTCACGATCGATTGCCCTTCCAGGTAGGTCTGCAGGGCCTCGACACGAGCCAGGTTCTCCGGCTCCTTGACCCGGTCTTGCCCTTCGAAAGAAAAGACCACGTCCAGGGTGGACGTGCCGGTCAGGTGGGTTTCGATATGGCGGACGGCCTTCACCAGGGGGTTCGCCTCCTTGAGGTACTCGATCAGGGTGGTCTCGACATTCAGCCGAAAGATCCCGATGACGGACAGGACAACCAGCACGAGGGTTGCAACGAGGACATGGCGCCCGTGGGATTCGTTGAACCCGCCGAGACAAGCCAGGGCCCTCTCCACGGCGGGCGTGCCCCTGCGCGCCGGCCGGAGGAAGGCCCGGGCCGGCAGCAGGGAAAGGAGGATCGGCACCAGCGTAATCGAAATGACAAAGGCCGCCAGCGCGCCGAAGGAGGCCAGCAGACCGAGGCTCCAAATGCCCTCGACGCGGCTTACCATGAGAGAACCGAACCCGATGGCCGTGGTCAGGCTGGTGAGGAAACAAGGCGTTAGGACATAGGAGGTCGCATTCCGAACGGCCTCGTCCCTGTCGGCGCTCCTTGCCCGTTCCTCCCGGTAATGCTCCAGTATGTGAATCGAGTCGGCCAAGGCGATGACCAGGATGAGCGGAGGCAGGACGTTCGTGATGATCTCCACGGTCCTGCCGCACAGAACAAGGAAGCCCAGAACCCAGACCAGGCTGGCGAGCACGGCCAGCATCGGAACCAGGACGCACCAGACCGACCGAAAGGAGACATAGAGCGTGACCACGATCAGCAGTGCGATCGCCGGCACGAAGATCCACTGGTCTTCGACCAGCATCGTGACCAGGGTCGTCGAGACAACGGGGAACCCGGCTACATACAGCTCATGGCCTTCGGCCTGCTCCCGGGCGACAAGGGCGAGGATGCTTCGGACGACGCGCTTCCTCTCTTCGGGGAAGCCGTCCTTGCTGAGGTTCAGCTCCGCCAGGAGCAGCGTGGAACGATCGTCGAGCGAGACGAGGTTGCCGTGGACCAGGGGGTTCGCGTGCACCCGGGCCCGGATCCTCTCGAGTTCGGAGACGGTCTTCGGCGGATCGTAAAAGAAGGGAGCGATCTCGATTCCGTCCGGGCCGCCGCGGATGTCGTTCACACTCGAGAGGCTGAGCACCCTGCGAACGTTCTCATCCCCCTGGATTCGTTCGGTGAGACGCTCCACCGCGGCCAGGGCCTCGTAGGAGAATACGTCCTCGCAAAACAGGGCGATCAGCACGATTTCGTCCGTACCGAAGGCCTCGACATAGCGGGCGTAGGCGAGGGTGTCCGGGTCGCCCGCCACCACCATGCCCTCCGGGGAGATCCGGAAGACGATCCGCGGTATCTGGAGTGCAAAAAGCAAGGTGAGCGCGACCAGCGCAGCCAGGATCGACCAGCGCCGGTTCAGCATCGCCTCGGCGATCCGGCGGCTTGCAGGATGAACCGGCATCCGGCCCCCTTTCCTCACGGCTCCGTTCGGCCTGATCGCGGCGGTCGGGCTCTTGCGCCCGTGGGCAGTTCCCGAGTATCCGGGCCCGCACCCACCCTGTCAACCGCGCACTTGGATGCTTTCGGGGAGCGGAGCATGGGGTCGACTTCGAAGACCTCTGGGGTCAGGGCCGCCCAATTCCTTGAGAACCGCTTCGATGGATAACCATCGCAGCGAACGTAGTGCCGCCCTCTAATCTCCCGCCGATTCGATGGGTTTCACGAGGATTTCCAGGATACAGCCGAGTAAATGATGCGGATCTTCCCGCAGCATCGCAGGATGTCCGGCCCCTCGCCGATACCCAGGTCGACGATCCGCACCAACCCCCGCTCCCAGGGTTTCAAGCAGGCATCCGCAAAACGAAAAGGATGGATGCAGCTTCTGCTGTGCATGCCGTGAAGTGTCGGAAAAGGACCCTGCCACCGTCTCTTCGCAAGTTGCAGAGTCGATGGTTCCTCTCGAGTGCATTCAGGCTTTGTGTCTGCTACACTTCTTCCCAGCCCAACGCAATGCAGAGCATCGCCTCGCCGAGCCAGCCCTGCGGGACAAAGGCTGCATCCAGTTTGACATGGCGGCCCGGCCCTCCATCGACAACCGTATGAGCAGGGCGATCTCCGGGCGGGAACGGACGGGCCTCCTCAAGATGGGCGAGGAAGAGGCCCCGGTGCAGGGCCCGGCGAATGCGAAAAGAATCATCTACCATAACCGTATGCATGTGCAGCGCATGCTTGTTGTGAAGACCTCAAGACGCTCCAAAGGAACGATCGGCCGACCGCTGCGTCAGTGCCTATCCGGCCAAGATCGACCCGGAGAGCCGCGGGATGCGCGGGGATTGTGCGGACAGGTGCCGGATGGATGGCATCCGGGAGAGGGCGATGAGGCCTATCAAGCGGATCAGGAAGGAGAAAGAGATGACGGAGCCGGCAAATTGGAACCCGCAAACCCTCCTGGAGGTGTCCGGCAGTTACTGGCAGAGCTGCACGCTTCACGCCGCGGTCAAGCTCGATCTGTTCACCCGGATCGGCGACGAGGACCTTTCCTCCGACGAGATCGCGCGGCGCATCGGGGGAGACCGGCGCGGGGTCTCCATGCTCCTGAACGCCCTGGCAGCGATGGGACTGCTGGCAAAATCCGAGGAGAGGTACGCCGGCACGCCCGCGGCAAGGGCGTTTCTCTCGAGACACTCGGAGCAGTATCTGGGCCACATGATCATGCACCATCACCACCTGGTGGATTCCTGGGCAAAGCTGGATCAGGCCGTGCTTTCCGGAAAGCCTGTGCGGGGGAAATCTTCGGAGGCCCCCCAGGAGTTCATCGAGAGCTTTCTCATGGGGATGCACACGCTGGCCAGGTTCCTGGCACCACGCGTGGCCTCCGCCCTCGACCTTTCCGGCCGCAAGAGGCTTCTCGACGTGGGCGGAGGCCCCGGGACGTACGCCGTTCATTTCTGTCGCAAGAACCCCGGGCTCAGGGCCACGGTCTTCGATCTGCCCACGACCCGGCCTTTCGCGGAAAGGCTCGCCCGGCAGTCCGGCTTGTCGGACCGGATCGACTTCGCGGCCGGAAACTGCCTGGAAGACCCCCTGCCCGAGGGCTGCGACGTCGCCTGGCTGTCGCAGCTCCTCCACGCCGAAGGTCCGGAAGGCTGCCGGCTGATCCTCGAGAAGACGGTCTCCTGCCTGGAGCCGGGCGGGCTGATCGTGATCCACGAATTCCTGCTGAACGACCGACTCGACGGCCCCCTGTTTCCCGCGCTCTTCTCCCTGAACATGCTGGTGGGTACGCCCGGCGGGCAGGCATACTCCGAGCGTGAGATCCGCGACATGCTCGCCCGTGCAGGCGTCCGACAGGTCCGTCGTCTGCCTTTCCGAGGCCCCAACGACTCCGGAATTCTGGCAGGGACCACTTGATTCGGGCCGCTCAACCCGACCGGGGGGAGCGTCTCCAACAGACGCATGAGCGAACGTTCCCTCCGGCTGACGTCGCAGCTGGCCGGCCCGCTGCCCGGAAGGGCGAGGGGCCTGCCGCAGTCGCTCACTTTCGGCACCCAACCGGAGCCGGCCGGAGGCCTCGGAGCCCTGCGCACGCGTCCTCCCATGATTTTCCCAACCACGGCCATCGTCAGGGATTTCCGGACGGAGCCACGGCCTGCCGGGGCCTCATCTCCGCAGCCCATCATCCAGGCTCGACACGCAGTCACACCCGGGACGACCTCCGGCCCCGAGGTTAAAGTCCGCGGTGCAGATTGTCGAAATAGGGGTGGAATCGGTATGTGGAGACGGAAGCTTGCATCGCCGACACATCTTCACCGCTCTGTTCGCCGCGTTCCTCGCTTCGGTCGCCGGCTGTGGAACGACCGAGACGGCAGAGGAACCCCCGGAACATTCTCAACCCAATATCGTCCTGATCCTCGCCGACGACATGGGCGTCGCCTCGGTGGGGGCCTACCACCCGGAATCCGGGGTTCCGACGCCCAACATCGATCGATTGGCGGACGAGGGCATGCGTTTCCTCGACGCGCACTCTGGCTCGGCGGTCTGCTCTCCCACGCGCTACGGACTCTTGACCGGCCGCTATGCCTGGCGCACGAGCCTGAAGTCCGGGGTCCTCAACCCGTGGGAGGGGCCCCTGATCAGCGAGGAGCGCCTGACGATCGCCGATCTCCTGCGGGAGCAGGGCTATCGGACCGCTTGCTTCGGCAAGTGGCACTTGGGCTGGCGCTGGCCAGACATCCGCGGGCGGCCGACGACGAACGGGTGGGCGGTGGACTACACGAAGCCGATCCGCGGCGGCCCTCTTGCACACGGCTTCGACCACTACTTCGGCGACGACGTGCCCAATTGTCCGCCTTATGTGTGGATCGAGGACGAGCGCGCGCGCGCGATCCCGACCGACTTCATGCGGGCGGACCCGTCGAACGGCGTGTCGGCCGGGCCGATGACTCCCGGGTGGCGCCTCGATGCGGTGTTGCCCACCCTGACGGAGCGCTGCGTCGACTACATCGCACAGGCGGCCCATGCGGGACAGCCCTTCTTCCTCTATTTCCCCATGACATCGCCCCACGCCCCGATCAGTCCTTCGGAGGCGTTCCGGGGCACGAGCGGCGTGAGCAGGTACGTGGACTTCCTGATCGAGACCGACTGGGCGGTGGGGGAGGTGCTGCGCGCCCTGGAGGACAACGGAATCGCCGGCAACACGCTCGTGATCTTTACCGCCGACAACGGCACTTCGCCCGAGTGCGATTTCGAATGGCTCGCGGCCCGTGGAATCGATCTGCGCGCCCGCTGGCGAGGCTACAAGGCCGACATCTGGGAGGGAGGCCACCGCGTTCCCTTCCTCGTGCGTTGGCCGGGGGTGATCCATCCCCGCTCGACCTCGGCCGGGAGGGTCTCGCTCGTCGACGTGATGGCCACCGTTGCCGAAATCGTGGGTTACGACCTGCCCGAGTCCGCCGCCGAGGACAGCGTGAGCCTTCTCCCCGCCCTGCTGGACGAGGAGGAGAACGCCCCGCTGCGCGAAGCGGTGATCACCCACAGCTCACTCGGCTGCTTCGCGATCCACTCCGGCCCCTGGAAGCTCGCCTTCTGCCCGGGCTCCTGCGGCTGGTCTGAACCGGTGAACCCCGATACAGCCGGCTTCGGCCTGCCGGGCTATCAGCTCTACGACATGACCGCAGACCCCGGAGAACAACACAACCTGTGCGACGAGTATCCGGAGATCGTCTCGGAGCTCACGGACCTCTTCTGGGAGATCGTCACCAGCGGACGCTCCACGCCGGGCGCGCAGGTGTCGAACGACGGCCCGGCCGTGTGGGCGCAGCTACCCTGGTCCTAGGGGGCCGGGCGGGTCGACCTCGACCGCGCACTTAAAGAGTGGCGCTCCATGTGCTAGTATGTTTGCATGGGTGCCTTCATCAAACACATCTATTGGATCGACCCGGTCGAACATCGGGACGCACTCGCCGAACTTTCCAACGAGAGCAAATTCGTCTACAGGGCCAGGCACACGCCCTGCCAGGCCCTGTACCCCCGCCGGGAGGTCGTCCTGGTCGAGCCCGGCGTCTGGGATCTCCAATGCAGTCGTCAGGGGTCCTGGTACCGATCGTCGCGCCGGAACGGCCGGTGGCTCCTCGTTACGAACCGGCCCCTGGACGCCTTCGTTCCCTGGGGCTGCGTCACGCTGGAGGACTTCCGGCCGCCCCGGATCGCCACGGACGAAGACGTGATCGAGCTGCTGAGCCACGCCCGTGCCCCCGCGGTTCTCCCCTTGGGCTGGGGAATCTTCTCTCCGTGGGAGGTCCAGGCCATCCGGGCCTATCTGGCGGCCGAGAAGATCGAGCGTTCCCTCCAGGAGGTTTTCGCATACTATACGGCCAACCACCTGAACTTCGTTTTTCCCCGGCTCTTTCTCCGGGAGGGAGACGGCCCGGTTATCCCCTACTCGATCCACAGGACGGCCCTCGTCTGCTCGGCCTGTGTCGAGATCTTCGGCATCCTTGGAGAGGATTACCCGGTGAAGTATCTCGCGCCCTGTCCGGGCCTGAAGTACGTGAAGACAACCACTTCCCAGTACCTTTGCATCCGATGCGGTTCATGAATTCGGGCAGGAAGGAGGCCGTTCGAGGCGCCGGGAGATCTTCGGGGATCCGGGTGGACGAGGACCGCCTCAGCCTCCTCCTGTGGAAGGCGAACCGGCTCTACTGCAAGACGAGGCACCGGTTCGTGTGGGAGGGTCCCGACCCCATCCCTATGTCGGGCCCGGCGATCCTGGTGAGCAATCACCGCAGCAGCGTCGATCCCTTCATTCTCGCCGCAACCACCCGCCGGGTGATTTCGTACCTCGTCGCTCAGGAATACTGCCGGATTCCGGGCATCCGCTGGTTTTTCGACTGGATGCGGTGCGTCCCGGTCCGGAGGGACCGGAAAGATGTCGGGGCGGTCCGGAGATCGCTGGCCGAACTCGGCGGCGGCAGGCTGCTTTGCATCTTCCCGGAGGGAGGGATCCGCCGGGGATTCGAGCATCCTCATCTGGGAATGGGCTACCTGTCCCTGAAATCCGGGGCGCCCGTGATCCCGGCCTTTGTTTACGGGACCCCGTCCTCCGCCTCCGTATGGAAGGCCCTGTTCATGTCCTCCCGGGCCCGCGTGTCCTTCGGCGCCGTCTGCCGGCCCCCTTCGAATCGATCCCGGAGGATCGATCGGGATCTTGTCATCGAGTGGACCCGCGAGCTGACCCGGGCGGTCACGGACCTGATCCCTCGAGGGCCTTGAGCCCGGATCCGGCGGCGGCCGGAACGGCCGTCCGATTTCGTTTGACGGTCCTGTTGTACTCGTATAGGTTTGTTTTCGTCCACGAGGGAAATGCAGGAGTACCCATGAAGAAAGAGTACGCCGCCCTGCTGCGGGCCAAGATGAGCGAGGAAGGCCTTCGCAAGCTCACGACCCTCGAAAACGAAAAGCTCTTCGATTTCGTCGGGGAATACGTCGAGCTTTGCGAGCCGGACAGTGTTTACATGTGCGACGACAGCGACGAAGACGCGGAATACGTCCGCCGGATGGCCCTGAAGGAGGGCGAGGAAAAGAGGCTGGCCAAAGAGGGGCAGACGGTTCACTACGACGGCTATGAGGACCAGGGGCGGGACAAGGCCAATACCAAGTTCATGGTATCCGCGGAAAACCTCGCCAGGATGGGCAACCTGAACTGCGTGGAGTACGAGGAGGGCCTGGCCGAGATCCGGCGGATCGCCCGGGGGATCATGAAGGGCAAGACGGCGATTGTGAAGCTTTTCTGTGAGTGCCCGACCCGGAGCCCGTTTTCGATCGGCTGCGCGCAGATCACCGACTCTTTTTACGTATCGCACTCCGAGGATATCCTCTACCGGCGGGGCTACGAACATTTCCTGCACATGAAAGACAAGAACGATTTCTTCCGTTTCCTGCACAGCGCGGGCAAACTCGACGAGCGCGGCTGCACCGTGAACCTGCGCGAGCGCCGCATCTACCAGGACATCGAGAACATGACCGTCTACTCCCTCAACGACCAGTACGCGGGCAACTCGGTGGGGTTGAAGAAGCTCGCCATGCGGCTCGCCATCAAGAAGGCCTCCGGAGAGGGCTGGCTGTGCGAGCATATGTTCATCATGGGGTGCCAGAACCGGGAGAAGGGGCGAACCACGTATTTCTGCGGCGCCTATCCCTCCGCCTGCGGCAAGACGGCCACCGCCATGCTTCCGGGGGAAACCCTGGTCGGAGACGACATCGCCTATTTCCTGAAGCTCGACGGCGAGTTCCGCGCCGCAAACGTGGAGAGAGGAATCTTCGGAATCATTCAGGACGTCAATCCCAAAGACGACCCGGTCATCTTCGACACCCTGATGCAACCGAAGGAAATGATCTTCTCGAACGTCCTGACCGGCGCGGACAACAACCCGTACTGGCAGGGCATGGGCGTCGAGACGCCCAGGGAGGGAACCAACCACTCGGGACCCGGCTGGTTTCAGGGCAAGAAGGACGCCAAGGGCAAGGAGATTCCCCTTTCTCACCCCAACGCCCGCTACACCATCCGGATGGAGTACCTCGCCAACCTGGACCCGGCCTGGAACGACAAGAAGGGCGTGCTCGTGGGGGGCGTGATTTACGGGGGCAGGGACAGCGACACCTCCGTGCCCGTCGAGGAATCCCTCGACTGGCAGGACGGGATCATCATGAAGGCCTGCACGCTCGAGTCGGAGACCACGGCGGCCACCCTCGGAAAGGAGGGGGTCCGGGCCCCCCAGCCGATGGCCAATCTTGATTTCATCAGTTACCCGCTCGGAGAGTACATCCGGAACAACATCCTTTTCGTCAAGGGCTTGAAGAAGGTGCCTCCCATCTTCTGCGTGAACTACTTCCTAAAGGACGAAAAGGGCGCGTTCTGCAACCACAAGCTCGCCAAGAAGGTCTGGGTTCACTGGGCGGAACAGAGGGCGCACCGTGAAGTGGAAGCCCTCCGGACGCCCACCGGGCTCATCCCGACCTATCGAGACCTCAAGAGTCTGTTTCGGAGAATCTTCGACGAGGAGTACACGGAAGAGGACTACCGTTACCAGTTCACGTTCCGGTGCGACGCCTGGCTGGCCAAACTGGAGCGTTCGAGGGCGTACTACCGCGAGAACGTGCCCGATTGTCCCCAAATCCTTTACGAGACCTGGGCAAGGGCCACGGAGAGGATTCGGGCCGCCAGGGCGAAGTTCGGGGCGTTCATCGCGCCGGGGGAGTACCGGGAGTAACTGTGCGCGGGTGAAATCAGCCTGTTGAGAAGGAGGACTTGGAAGGCCGCCTGGTGGCACGCGTCAGGATGCGTGGTGCGGGTTCCGGTCGGCCGGCGGAGCTGAACCGGCCTTTGACACGCCGGCGGCCGAGAGCGTAAACGTGAAGGTGCTTCCCCGGCCCTTTCGGCTCTCGACCGTGAGGCTACCGCCGTAGTGGGTGATGACTTCTTTGCAGATGGGAAGGCCGAGCCCCGTGCCCTTGGGCTTTTCCCCGAGAGAGTCGTGGGAGCCCTGCCGGAACTTGTCGAAGATGATTTCCTGGTCCTTCTCGTCGATTCCGATGCCGTTGTCCGAGACGCTCACCCGGATCCACCGGCCCGGATCGCCCTCCCGCCTGCCCGCAAAGCTCGCGGCGCGCACCCGGATCTCGCCGCCCTTCCAGGAAAATTTCACGGCGTTGCTCAGCAGGTTCGTCAGGACCTGCTGAATCCGGTCCCGGTCCGCGAAAACGGGCGGCAGATCCGCCTCGATCTCCAGGACCAGTCCGAGGGATTTCTCCTCCAGAAGCCCGCCCGAGGCCCTGGCCGCGTCGCGGATCACCTCCTCCAGGCTGAACACGCTGTCCTGCCAGACCATACCGCCCGCCTCGATCCGGCTGAGATCCAGGAGATCATTGATGAGCCGCGTGAGCCTTTCCGCCTCGGAGTTGATGATGCCGAGAAACTCCCGGCCGTTTTCCGGATCGAGGTCGCCGTACCGCAGCAGGATCTCGGAGAAAGACCGGATCGAGGTAAGAGGGGTCCTCAATTCGTGCGAGACGGATGAAAGGAAGGCGTCTTTCATCTTGTCGAGTTCCTTGAGCCGCTCGTACGCCTCCTCCAGGTCCCGGGTCCGCTGCCTCACCCGTTCTTCGAGTTCCTCGTTGAGCTTTCGGACTTCTTCCTCGGCCTGTCGCTGTTTTTCGATTCCCCTGCGGAGATCCTCGTTGACCGCGCGAAGTTCCCGGGTGCGCACCTCGACCAGGGCCTCGAGGTGTTCCTTGTGTTTCCTCAGTTCGATCTCGGCCCTCTTGCCCCACATCGCCTCCTGAACCGCCACGCAGAGGCTTTCGGCGATTTCCCGGTCTTCGGCGGTGTAACGGGACGCCTTGTTGGCCAGCCCGAGCATGCCCCCCACGCGCCCCCTCTCCTTCATGGGCACGCCCAGGAACGCCCGGAGTTCGGGATGGCCCGCCGGAAGGCCCACCCGGGCGGGGTGTCGGGCCGGGTCGTTGGCGATGACGGCCTCTCCGGTCCGCCAGACCTCCCCCCAGATCCCTCGGGGCTTGCGATCCTCAAGGAGATTCACAGCCGTGGGTTTGGGCATCCGGCACGCCTCCCACCCCGGGTCGCTCATGGCAACGACGGTGAGTTTCCCTTCCGTGTCCATTTGCCCGAGGAACCCGAACTCGCTTTGGGTGAGCTCCAGTGCCACATCGAGGCACTTGCGGGCCACTTCCTCCTCCGTGTCGCAGGAGAGGGTTTCCCGAAAGACCTTGTTGATTCCCTCGAGAAGCGCGCTTTGCAGGAAGGCGCGATCTTCGGCTTTCCTGCGCTCCGTTACATCGCTGATGAAGCACAGGGTTGCCGGCCTTCCCTCCCACAGAATGGAGGTCGCCCTCATCTCGAACCATCGGACACCCCCGGCCTTGTGCAGGACCCGGAACGCATAGACCTGGGCCTCCGAAGTGCCGTGAAGGCTCTCCAGATATTTTCGAGCAACGGTGTCGCGGTCGTCCGGATGGACCAGATCCAGGAAGTTGACCCCGCTGAGCTCGGCCCGGGTGTAGCCGGCCATCTCGGCGGCCCGGCGGTTGCCGAACCGGAACAGGCCGTCCTGGACGACGAAGATACCCTCGTTGGCGTTCTTGACGAGGGCGTGGTACCGCTCCTCCGAAACCTTCAGATCCTCTTCCGCCTTCTTGCGCGCCGTAATGTCGATCCCGAGAACCAGGACCGCCTCGGAGCCGTCCGCGTCCCGAAACGGATACGCGTACATCTGGAACGTGCGCCCTTTGGGCCTGTGAGAAAACTCCCAATGCCGAACCCGCCGGTCCTGTCCCCTATCGATGGCATGGCAGACCTTGCAGGGACTCGGGCGTCCTGTCGCGATTTCGTAGCAGCGCTTTCCCCCGGGATCTCCGAACGTCTCGCGAAAGTACCGGTTGGCGAAGCGGATGGAGAAATCAGCCCCCCGGACGTACACGAACCCGGGCAGTTCTTCGAGAACCGTAAGAAACCGGGCCCGCTCGGCTTCCAGAACTTCCTGGGTTTGCTTTTGCTCCGTGATGTCGGTCAGGCAACAGAGGCTCGCGGGCCTTCCCTCCCAGGAGAGGAAGGCGGAATTCATCTGGAGCCATCGCTCCCTTCCATCCTTGTGGAGAATGCGGAACTGATAGCTCGCCTGCTCCCTGTTGCCCTCCATCCTTTCCCGATGCATGCGAAGGACCTTCTCCAGATCCTCGGGATGGATCAAGAAAGCAAACTTCCGTTCCGGCACCTCGTCCAGACGCCGGTAGCCGGTCAACCGGGAGGCCTTCGAGTTGGCGAAGCGCAACAACCCGTCCTGAACCACGATGATTGCCTCGTTGGCGTTCTCGACCAGGACGCGGTACCGTTCCTCCGAACGCTGGAGCTGCTCCTCGGCGCGCTTACGGTCGGAGATATCTATACCCAGAGCCAGGACAAATCCGGTGCCGTCCGCGTCGACGAACGGATACCCGTACATCTGGAAGGTCATGCCCCTGGAGGCGTGGGAATACTCCCAGGTTCGCACCGAGCTTCCCTCGAACACCTCGAGCAGTTTGCAGTTTTCGCACGGTACGGCAAGGCCTTTCAGCGCCTCGTGACAGCGCTTCCCCGCCGGGTCTCCGAAGACTTCCCGGAAACGGCGGTTGGTGTATACCATTCTGAGATCCCTGTCCCGCAGGGAAACTACGGCTGGGAGATCCTCGAGCACCGAGTAGAAGCGGTAACGCCCGGCTTCGATCTTTTCCTCTGGCTGCTTGCAATCGGCTGGGATGGAGTCGATCACGGCTCGGAGAGGGGAAACCTCTTCCAGCGGTGGAAGGTCGATCTGCTGCGGACCCTTCTCTGCGAGAGACCTCACGCAAGAACTCGTCTGCCTTTGCTCAGGCTCGCCCGGCATGGCGTCGTTCCTTTTGCCGCGGGGAAATCTCCCGAACCACCCTTTCGCGGTCCAGGGGCATTTCGGCCGCGAGAACCCGCCTCTTTCCTCCTCACGGTCTGCATCGGTACCACGGGAGGGAAACTTGAGAACCCCGTCATCGCCTCTCAAGGGCCGGAAGGGAAGGTTGTGCAACCACAAGCTCGCCGAGAAGGCCCGGCTTGACGGGATGGAGAGGATTCAGGCCGCCAGGGCGAAGTTCGGGGCGCTCATCGCGCCGGGGGAGTACCCGCAGTAGCAAGGTTGCCCGAGTCGCGCAGGGTCGGGGGGCCGTGCCGCTTCCCGGCCTCCGTCACGGGCTACTGGCCTCGAATGGCCTGCTCGGGACAGATATCCGCGCAGTATCCGCACTCCGTACAGATCGCAGGGTCGATGACGTAGCCTTCCCCATCCCTGACGATCGCCCGCAAGGGGCATTCCTCGAAGCACTTTCCGCACAAGTTGCACTTGTCCGTATAAATCACGTACGCCATTTCATGCAAACCCTTCCAGAAATGCGAGAACGTGCCTGCCCAGCACGTGATGGTTGTATCCCCCCTCGAGCAAGGCGTACCGGCGCCCTTGGCACGATCGAAGGGCGTAGTCCTTGGCGATCTCTCCCAGACGCCGGAAGTCACGTTCGTCCAGGAGATCTCCCCAGTCCTTCCTTCCCCGGTCGAATCCGGCGGAGACGGCCAGGATGTCCCGGTCTCCCGCCCGCCGCAGGTCCGAATCGGCCCGCTCCAGGAATGCGTCCGCGCTGCGGCCATCGGGATGAAGGTAGGCGACAGCCGGGTCCCCGAAGAAAATGTTTTCCGTCCCGTCGCCGAAGTGAAGGTCGAAGTCGAGTATGGCGGCGCTGTCGACCGAGCCCGAAGCGCGCAGGGCCTGCAACGAGACGGCCAGGTTGTTGAAAAAGCAGAAGCCCCAGCAGTCGGCACGGCTCGCGTGGTGGCCCGGGGGGCGGATCAGCCCGAAGCAAGGCTCGCCCGCACACGCCTGCCGGGCTGCGAGCAGGGCCCCGCCCGCGGCCAGCGCGGCGATCTCGAACAGTCGACGGTCCCGCCGTATGGACTCCACATGGAGCCCCGCGTGCGCGAGCAGCAGGGCGGCCTCATCCGCCGGTTCCGGTTCCACAAAGGGAAAACGCCCCTCGAGGCAGTCGCGGATCGCCTCGATCCGGCCCGGCACCGAAGCAGGGTCACCGGCATAGACCTCGCAGTACCGCGGACTGTATACGATCTTCACGTTCTCGAAACCCCGGAAGTTTCAGGTCGGATCGCGCCGATTGCCTTATTTCCATAACGGGTACATTATAGATTCCGGATAGCGACGGTTCAACCGCAGGGTACCGAGCATGCGGTACGCGGTCCTCTCGGACATCCATTCGAACCTCGAGGCCCTGGAGGCGGTGCTCAGGGAGGTCGACCGCATCGGGGTGGACCGGATCGTATGCCTCGGGGACCTGGTCGGCTACAACGCGAGCCCGAACGAATGCGTCCGGATCGTCCGAGAACGAGGGATTCTCTCCTTGATGGGAAACCATGATGCGGCAGCCTGCGGGCTGGAGGAACCGGTGTACTTCAACCCCATCGCCCGGGCCGCGGTCCTGTGGACAAGACAGGCCTTGGAACCGGACGAAAAGGGCGCGCTGGAAGCCCTGCCGGAGCAGGCCGACCTGAACGGAGGTCTCCGGCTGGCGCACGGGTCCCTGGTCCACCGGGACCACTACCTGACGTCCTACGAAGACATTCTGGAGAACGTGCGGCGAATGCGGCAGGCCCGGCCCGAGATCCGAATCCTCTTCTTCGGGCACACCCACTTCCAGATCGCCTATGCGGACAACGGGGAATCCGTGTCCGTGATTCCGCATTCCGTCTCCCGGCTCTCCCTCCGGGAGGACAGCCTCTATCTCGTCAACCCGGGAAGCGTGGGGCAGCCGAGGGATCATGATTCCCGGTGCGCCTTCCTCCTCCTCGATGAGGAGGAAAGGACGGTCGAGTTCATACGCCTTTCGTATGACATCCGAACCTGCGCCGAAAGGATTCTTGCCGCCGGCCTGCCGAGGGAACTGGCGGATCGACTTCACGTGGGATGCTAGACCCGTTCCGAGACCTGGTGTCGTGCCTGGACACCCCCCGTCCGGGCCCGTTGGAAATGCTGATTCGGGGGGCCTGCCCGCCGGCGAAGGCGCTGGTTGCCTCGTTCCTCGCCCAGAGGACGGGCCGGAGGATGGTTTGTGTCGCTTCGAACTGGGAGGAGGCCGAACGGTTCGCAGAGGAACTCGGGTTCTTCTCCTCTCTGTTTCGTTACGGAGGAGCCGAAAACCCGAACCGCTGCCGCGTTTTGCTCTTTCCGCCCGGCCTCCCGAAGCCGGTGGGGGCCGCCCGTCCCTCCGTGACCTCCATGCACGAGCGACTCCGTGTCCTGCTCGCCCTGCTCGACGGAGACCGGTCGACCCTGGTCGTCACCGCCGTCGAAGCCCTTCGAGAACGGGTTCCGCCGAAGCCGGTCCTGCGGGATCATGTCCTGCGGATCCGGCGAGGGCAGCCCCTCGACCGCGACGGCCTTGCGGAGTTTCTCCATCAGGTCGGCTACAGAAGGGTACCCGTGGTGGAGGCGCCCGGCGAGTATGCCGTTCGCGGCAGCCTGATCGATTTTTATCCCCTGACGGCCGATCATCCGTTCCGGGTTGACTTCTTCGGCGACCTGATCGAGGAAATCCGGACGTTCCGCATCGGGACCCAGAGAACATCCGGGAGCGTATCCTCGTCCGCCGTCCCGCCGGCCGGGCTGTTCGTCGAAAGGGCCGCCCGGATGGAAGAGATCCGCATGCGCGTGAAACAGAGAGCCGATGCCCTGAACCTTCCCACGCGAAAGCGCATGGAACTCCTGGAACGGATCGAGGCCGGCCTGCCGTCCTGCGACCTTCCCCTCCATCTCCCGTTTTTCTACGACGGGCTCCACAGCCTGTTCGACTACACCGACAAGGACGACGCCCTGGTCCTGCTCGACCCGGAAACATTCCGAAAGGTGGAAGAGACCCTCGAGCAGGAAAGCATCGAGTCGCTGGACAGGCTCACCGCCAAAGGCGTGATTCTCCCGGCTCCCGAGGATCTCTTCGACTCGCTTCCCGCACTGTGGAAGCGAGTCGACCCGGCAGTCCGCATCGCCTTCTCCGACCTGCCGGTCGAAATCCCCGGGCAGGAAGGCGGCGGGGGCGCGGGGCCGACCGGCGAGGCCGGGACGAATGTCTTTCGGCTCCGGTCCCAGAGACTTTCTTCTTACGTCGAGCCTTCCGCCGCGAACGCGCTCCCCCGGGGGCTGAGCGCCTACGAGCGGCTGATCCGCAAGTGGGTTGAACAGGGACAGAGGGTCTTCCTGGTCTGCCGCAGCGAACCGGAGAAGGCGCGCATGTCCCGCCTGCTCGTCGAGTACCGGATGGACTTCGTGCAGCCGGACGCCCGGCTCCCTTTCCCGTCGGACAGCCCGGGCATGTACCTCCTGGCAGGCGGGCTCTCCCAGGGATTCGCCCTGCCTGACAGCGGCCTCGTCTTCCTCCACGAGGATGACATCTTCGGGCGCAAGGTCCGAAAACACAGGCTCCGGGCGATCGATCCTCCGGACAGCCTCGAGCCTCACGAACTCAGGCCGGACGAATACGTCGTTCACATCGATTTCGGGATCGGCATGTATCGAGGCCTGGAGACGCTCGACATACGAGGTCACGTCAACGACTATCTTCACCTGGAGTATGCGAACGGGGACAAGCTCTTCCTGCCCGTGGATCGAGCCAGCCGCATCCAGAAGTACGTGAGCACGGAAGACCTGCCTCCGACCCTGGACAAGCTCGGGGGGACGACCTGGGCGCGGACCAAACAGAACGTAAAGGAGTCCGTACTGGCCATGGCGGAGGAACTCGTCTCTCTGTATGCGAAGCGGCTCGTGCAGAAGGGGATCGTCTTCTCCAAGCCGGACCCTTCCTACCACGAGTTCGAGGCCTCTTTCCCGTACGAGGAGACCCAGGACCAGGTGCGGGCCATCGAAGCGGTCCTCCGGGACATGGAAGACGAGAGGCCCATGGACCGACTCATCTGCGGCGACGTCGGGTTCGGCAAGACCGAGGTCGCGATCCGGGCGGCCTACAAGGCCGTCATGGACGGAAAGCAGGTGGCGGTTCTGGTTCCCACGACGGTTCTGGCGCAGCAGCATTATACGAATTTTCTGAAACGCTTTGAGAACTACCCGGTGGAGATCGAGATGCTCAGCCGGTTCCGGTCGCCCAAGCAGCAGAAGGCCATCCTGGCCGGGATGGCGGACGGAAAGGTGGACATCGTGGTGGCGACCCACCGGCTCCTGCAGAAGGATGTGGCCTTCAAGGACCTGGGGTTGCTGATCCTCGACGAGGAACACCGGTTCGGCGTCCGGCAGAAGGAGGCCTTGAAGAAGATGCGGACCGCGGTGGACGTGCTGGCCCTTTCGGCCACACCCATTCCCCGCACGCTGCAGATGTCCCTGCTCGGGCTCAGGGATTTGAGCTCGATCAAGACCCCCCCGCAGGACCGGCACGCCATCGAGACCTTCATCGTCCCGTTCGAACCCGACATCGTGCGCGGCGCCGTGCTCCGGGAAATCGAGAGGGGAGGACAGGTCTTCATCGTGCACAACCAGGTTTACGACATCGAGGACTTCGCGGCCGGAATACGGCGGATCGTTCCGGAGGCGCGGATCGCCGTGGCCCATGGCCAGATGCCCGAAAGGGGCCTTGAACGAGTCATGCTGGATTTCGTCCGGGGCCGCCACGACATCCTCGTCTGCACGACGATCATCGAGAGCGGGCTGGACATTCCGAACGCAAACACGCTCCTCGTGCATCGGGCGGAGCGTCTGGGGCTCGCCCAGCTCTACCAGCTTCGCGGCCGTGTGGGACGCTCCGAACGACAGGCTTACACCTACCTGATCGTGCCGGACCAGGACTGCCTCGCCGGCGAGGCCCGAAAGAGACTCGAGGCCCTGTACGAGTTCACCGAACTGGGCTCCGGTTTCCGCATCGCCCGCCACGACCTGGAGATCCGGGGTGCGGGAAACCTGCTCGGTGCGAGCCAGTCCGGGCACATCCGGGCCGTCGGGTACGATCTATACATGGAGATGCTCGAGAAGGCGATCCGGCAACTGAAGGGGGAGTCGTCGATCGAGGAGGTGGACCCGGAGATCCACCTCGAACTGCCTGCGCACCTGCCCGATCACTACATCGAGGACTCCACGCAGAGGCTTACCTTTTACAAGCGGCTGGCCAAGGCTCGGGAGGATGAGGAGGTCGATCGGGTACGTGCGGAGATGGAGGATCGGTACGGTTCACCCCCTCCTCAGGCGGAAACCCTGTTCAAAATGATCCGAATCAAGGTAAGATTACGGAGACTCAGGGTGCGGGAGGCCCGCCTGGCCGATGAGGGATTGATGCTCACGTTCGATCCCCAGCCTTCGGTCTCGATCGACAAGATCCTGGCCTGGGCGCAGCAGGAACCCGGCCGCCTTCGGATCTTCCCGAACGACCGGGTCCTCATTCGGTTCTCGGTTTCGGACGCCGAAGAGCGGCTCGGAGTCATCCAGCAGATTCTCGACTGGCTCGAGCAGGACCCGGCCGGCAAGAGAGCGGCTTATGGCGAGAGTGCTTGATTTCCTCAGAACGCTCCGGGGCGTCGCCCATCGCACCGCGGGGAGGACGTTCCGGCACTCTCCGGCGGGTTTGCAGGGGCCCGGGGTCTGCGGCGAGGAGGCCTTGTGCCGCCGCATCGAACGGAGTCGCGGCGGGCCGCCTGGCCGCGAGGCCCGGCGGCTTTCGGTCCCGGCCGTTTTGCTCCTGTGCCTTCCGGCCATGATCGCGCTCACGGTCGCGTGCGACCGACAGAGGGAGGGGGAAGAGGCCGTGGCCTGGGTGAACGGGGAGCCGATAGCGTTGTCGCTCTTCTGGGACGAGATCAAGAACCGTTACAGCGAGGTGGCTGAGGCCTCCTCCCCGCATCGAGACGCGCTGCTCGTACTCAAAAAGAAGGTGCTCAACGACCTGATCCGGGAGCGTCTTCTGCTGCAAGAGGCAGCCCGAAGGGGTATCGCCGTCCCGGACGATGTGCTCCAGGCCCGCGTCGAGGAGATGAAGGCGGGATACGACGACAGCCCCGTGCAAAAGAAGCTGATGGAGCACGGGATGGATTACGACCAGTGGCTTCGCGGGTTGCGGGAAAACCTGATCCTGGAGGCGCTCTTCGCGGACGTTTCCCTGGGGGCCGGGAAGGTGACGGAGGAAGAAATCAGGCAATACTACGAGAGCCACCTGGATGAATTCCTCATGCCGGAGACCGTGCAGGTCAGCCAGATCGTGGTCAAGAGCCGCTCGACGGCCCAGATGATCCTCGGGCAAATCCGAAAGGGCCATAGCTTCGAGGCTCTGGCCGTGCAATACTCCGTCGGGCCCGAGAGAGAAGAGGCGGGCAATCTCGGCACCTACCGGAGAGGGGAGCTTCCGGAGGCCCTGGAAAGGGCCGCCTTCTCGACCCCTGTGGGAAGGGTGAGTTCCCCGGTGGAAACCCCGCACGGGTTCCACTTCCTGAAGGTGATCGGGCGGAAGCCCTCCTATATCCAGCCCGAGGAAGAGGTGCACGGGGAAATCGCCCGGAGGCTCTCCCAACAGAAGAAACAGGCCCTTTACGACCAATGGGTCGAGCGTCTGATCCAGGATTCGGATATTCGCGTCCACGCCTCCCTGGCGAAATGGGTGACCCAGGGAGAATCCATGCAACCCTTTTCCTTCAGGAACGAGGCGAGCCGTGAAGCAGAATAGGAATACCCGCCTTTCGTCCCTCCTTCGCCGGGCCGTGCCCGGCGGGGAGTCCGAGCCCCGTCGAAGATCGGTTTTCCTCGGCATCCTCCTGGCCGCGCTTCTCGGGGGGTTGCCGGCCGAGGCCGAGATCCTGGATCAGGTCGTGGCCACGATCAACGACCGGTCGATTCTGCAGAGCGAGCTGGAAGAGGCCTGCGAGATGTACCAGCATCAGATCGGGCAGCAAATGCCGGAAGGAATGCCCGACAGGGACCGAACCGCAATCAGGAGAAGGGTTCTGGAGGACCTGATCGACAAGAACCTCATCGAGGGGTTTGCCGAGAAGGAAGGGATCGGAGCATCGGAAGAGGAAATCGATCGCGCCATCGATGATGTGCTGGCCAGGGCCCACATCTCTCAGGAGGACCTTCGAGAGGCTCTGAAGAAGGACAACCTGGAATACGACGAATACCGAAACGAGATCCGGAATCAGCTGATGAAGGCCAAGATGATCCAGCGGGTGATCCGAGCCCGCATCAACATCACGGAAAAGCAAATCGAGGAGTACTACCTGGATCATCCGGATGAGTTCCGAGCCGAAGAAGGCGTCGTGATCCGGCATATCCTATTTCCCCTCGCAGCCTCCCCGGCCCCGGAGGTCGTCGAAGCTACCAGGAAGGAGGCAGGACGGGTTCGGCAGGAGATCCTCGAAGGGACCCCGTTCGCCGAGGCGGCCAAGCGGTACTCCTCGGATTCCACGGCCGCCCAGGGAGGCTGGCTCGGCTTCTTCCGAAAGGGTTCTCTGAGCCCTGAAATGGAGGCCGGGATCAAGCATCTCGAGGAAGGAGAGACGAGCGAGCCTGTACAGACGGCTCTGGGGATCCACCTGATCCGGATCGAAGAGAGAACCACCGGCGCGATCCGCCCTCTGGAGAAGGTCCGGGAGGAGATCCAGGAGAAGCTCTACGAGGAGGCCGCGGAGCGTCACTTCGAGGAATGGCGCAAAGAACTGCGGAAGAACGCCCATATCGAGGTCTTCCTCTAGACCGAATCCATAGGACGATGGCCCCCATCGAGCCCCGCGAAATCCGGATCCAGGGTGCGCGAGAACACAACCTCAAGGGTCTCGATGTATCCATTCCGCGAGAGCGGTTCGTGGTCATCACCGGGCCGAGCGGCTCGGGCAAATCATCGCTCGCCAAGGACACCCTTTACGCGGAAGGGCATCGCCGTTACGTCGAGTGCCTCTCCATGGAGGCGAGGCAGCTTCTCCAGCAGATCCGGAAGCCTTCGGTGGACCGGATCGACGGCCTGCCCCCTGCCGTCTACATGGAACAACGCCCTTCCGGCAGCTCTCCCCGCTCGACCGTGGGAACGGCAACCGAACTCTACGATCTGCTCCGACTTGTCTACAGCAAAATCGGCCTGCCCCACTGCCACCGCTGCGGAGAACCGGTGCGGTCCCAGAGCCTCGAACAGATGGCGGACCGGCTCCTGGAGCTTCCAGACGGGACCCCGGTCATCCTTCTCGCGCCCCTCCTGGGGCTTCCCAAGGGAGGCTGGCGAAAGACGGTCGAGAACCTGGAACGGCAAGGCTTCCTCAGGGTCCGTGTGGACGGCAGGGTCCATGAACTCTCGGAGCCGGGGCTCGGCCGGAAAGACCCCGCCTCCTCTGCGGATGTGGTGGTCGACCGCCTCAAAATCCGGCCCGGGATACGGGGCCGCCTGACCGATTCGGTCGAAACGGCCGCCCGTCTTTCCGAAGGCATGGTAAAGGCCTGGATCAACCCGGAGGCCGGCGATCAACAGGAATGGGTGTTCAGCGAACACGCCGTTTGCGGAAAGTGCGGGACTTGCTTCCCGGACATCACGCCCCGGCTGTTCTCGTTCAACAGCCCGCAGGGTGCCTGCCCCGACTGTTCCGGGCTCGGCAGGCTCCGCCGGGTGGATGAACGTCTCGTGGTCCCGGATCCGGGCCTCTCCCTGGACGAGGGGGCAATCCTCCCCTGGCGGAGAAGACCGGGAGTCCACGTCCGACAGGTGCTCGAAAGCCTTGCAGACCACCTCGGTATCGACCTCTACACGCCGTTCGGCAAGCTGCCCGCCAAGGCACGGAAGATGATCTTGTACGGTTCCGAGGGACGCGAGATCCCTTTCCGATTCCGGGGCTCTTCCGGAACCCGCGAGATCCATCGACCCTTCGAGGGCGTAATCCCCAACCTGGAGCGGCGCTACCGGCAGACGATCTCGGAGAAAATGCGCCGGGAACTGGGGGCTTACACCACGCTCCAGGACTGCCCCGCATGCGGGGGGGCCCGTCTCAGGCCGGAGGCCCTCTCCGTTCTGCTCAGCGGAGTAGGGATCGCAACGCTCGCCTCAAGGAGCATGGCCGACCTCCGTTCTTTCTTCGACCGGCTCTCGGTGTCTTCCTTTCAACAGGCGCTGGTGGGGCACGTCCTCGATCTGGTCCGTCAACGTCTCGCACTGTTGTGCGATCTCGGCGTGGACTACCTGGCCCTGGACCGCGAGGTGAGCACCCTCTCCGGCGGGGAAGCCCAGCGGGTTCAGCTGGCGACCCATATCGGGTCGGGCCTCGTGGGGGTCCTCTACATCCTGGACGAACCCACACTCGGGCTCCACGCAAGGGACACGGAGCGCCTTCTCGGGCTGATCCGAAGGCTCCGCGACCGTGGCAACACGGTGCTTGTCGTCGAGCACGACGCAAAGATGATCCGCGAGGCCGACCATGTGATCGATATGGGCCCCGGAGCGGGCGTGGCGGGCGGCAGGATCGTGTTCTGCGGGACGCCGGCCGAACTGGCAGGCTACTCCGGTTCCTTGACCGGCCGGTACCTGGGAGGGGACCGGTCCCTCCCGATCCCTGCCGTTCGCGCCAGGCCGGACCGGGGTTTCCTTGTAATCCGGGGCGTCCGACGAAACAACCTGAAGGGGGTGACCGCCCGGGTTCCTCTGGGGTTGCTCACCTGCGTGACGGGCGTTTCCGGGTCCGGGAAGAGTTCTCTGGTTCTGGACGCCCTCTATCCCGCCCTGGCGGGCCGCCTTTCCGGGCGAGGGCGCTCCCGCATCGAACCGGAGGACAAGGCCAGGAGGCCCTCCCCCCTGGAGGGGGTGGAATTCCTGGACCGCGTCATCCCCGTGGATCAGGCTCCTCTGAGCCGATCGCCACGGTCCAACCCGGCGACCTACACGGGCCTCTTCTGGCTGATTCGAGACCTCTTCGCCCAGCTTCCGGAGGCCCGGCGCAGGGGGTACGGCCCTGCGCGCTTCAGCTTCAACGTCAAGGGAGGGCGGTGCGAGGTGTGCCAGGGCGACGGACTCCGGAAGGTGGAGATGCATTTCCTGCCCGACGTCTACGTCACCTGCGACCTCTGCAAGGGGAGGCGGTACAACCGGGAAACCCTGGAGGTGCAATATCGGGGCAAGAGCGTGGCCGACGTGCTTGCCATGACGGTCGAGGAGGCCTTGAGCTTCTTCGAACCGGTGCCTCAGCTCCAGAGAAGGCTCGAGGTCCTTTCCGAGGTCGGCCTCGGATACATCCAGCTCGGACAGCCGGCGACGACGCTGTCCGGGGGGGAGGCGCAGCGGGTCAAGCTCGCCAGGGAACTCGGCAAGGCGGCGCCCGGCAGGACCCTCTACCTGATGGATGAGCCGACCACCGGGCTGCACTTCGTCGATATCGAGCGGCTCCTGGCGGTCCTGCGGCGATTGACCGAGGCCGGGAACACCGTGCTCGTGATCGAACACAACCTGGAGATGATCCGGGCAGCGGACTGGGTCATCGACATGGGCCCCGAGGCGGGAGAGAAGGGGGGCCGCATCGTGGCCGAAGGGCCGCCGGAACGTATCGCCGAGAGCCCGGCCTCTTACACGGGCCGTTATCTCCGGGAACTTCTGCCAAACCCGACGGTTTGACACGGAGCCCTCGGCTTCCGATGATGAAACGAGGAGAACGGCCAAAGGCGAGAGGCGATGCGGAGGCGGGCACGGGAGGAGACCTTTTCCAGTAAACGCAGAGGGGAGAGAACGAATGGCATTGCTGAGGCTTGATATCATCGACTACACGAACGAAATCGAAGCGCCCGCCGAGGAGGTGTTTGCCCACTTCAAGCAAGTGGAAAAATGGTCGGTCTGGGCCAGGGGCATCAAGAAGTCCCATCGAAGGCCGGGCCGGGACTGGGGTGTGGGGTTCCGGCTCGTGTTCATGCCGGACTTCCTGCCCATTCCCCTGGACGTGAAGGTAATCGAGTTCGAAGAGGGCCGGCGTATCGCCTGGGGCGTACGAACCCCGGTCGCGACTCTGGTGCACCAGTTCGAGTTCGAGCCTCTGGGGGCCGGGCGCTGCCGGGTCCGCCACAGGGAATACGCCGAGGGCCTGCTCGCGATCCTGGTCCGGCCGCTGCGGGGAAAGATCGAGAACTTCGATCGCGGGCTCGCCGACGACCTGCAGGCCGTCTTCCGAAAGAAGGCATAGTCAAAGCCGAAACGGCTGTGCCAACTCCGGACGAGAACATCCATCCGGCCTTCGCCGTCCGGATCCGGAGTAACAAACTTGCGCCCCGGCTTCTGCCGGTGCGGATTCCTCGGTCCGGACGTTGGCCACCCCCTGACCCTTTGCCCTTTCGCCTTTTGGGGCGGGCGGAACGCGGGCCCGGACGGTTACAGGAAGAAGGGGTTGGAGCGCCTCTCCTGACCGATCGTGCTCGTCGGGCCGTGACCCGGATACACACGGGTGCCATCCTCCATGCAGAAGAGCTTCTTTCGCACGCCTGTGAGGAGGTCTTCGTAGCTTCCGCCCGGCAGGTCGGTCCTTCCGATGGAACCGGCGAAAAGCGTGTCCCCCGAAAAGACGGCCCCGGGGCCGTGAAAACACACACTTCCCGGCGAATGGCCCGGCGTGTGGAGCACCCTCAGGCAGTACGTCCCGAACCGGATCTCCTGCCCCTCCTGGAGAAACCGGACCGTCTTTTCACCGGTCTTTTCCGCGTCGGCAGGGTGAATCATCAGGGGAGCCCGGGTAATCCTCTTGAGCTCTTCGTTTCCTCCCGTATGGTCCCAGTGTCCGTGGGTGTTCAGGATGTACTTGACCGTCAGGCCTTTCTTGACGAGCTCGGAAACGATCTTGGGCACGTCCCCGCCCGGATCGATGACCACCGCCTCTTTCGTCTCTTTGCATCCCACGATGTAGCAATTGACCATCAAGGGCCCGACAACCAATCGCACGACCATGCTCCGCCTTCTCCTTTCGATCATGTGCCAGGGGGATCGAGGACCGAGTGTAGCGGCAATGCCCGGAAGGGGCAACTCCCCTGTCCGGGCCCCTGCCGCGTCCCCACGGCCTCAATAAATGTTTCCATTTACGTGCGAATCTGAGATAATATATGCAATATACATTTTTTTATTTTAGTAGATTATTGTGTGATTTTCATAACCCCCACGCAACCCGGAGACAGGGAAGATGAAGAGGTACGCTTTCGGCCTTTGCTTCGTTCTGGTCGCTCACCTTGCCGCCGCACCCCTCTGCCGCGCCGCCTACGACGTCGTCCGGCTCACCCAGAACAACTACGATGACGGCTACCCAAGCGCGGGCCTGCCCGACGAGTTCGGTTACGAACTCAATGACGAAGGGACATGGGTCTGGCAGGGCTTCGACGGCCTGGACTGGGAGATCTTCGTCTCCACCGGAAGGACCCAGAACCCACCCGCCTTTACGAACCACCCGTACAACGACCAGAAGCCGGACATCAACAACGACGGGGCTCTGGTCTGGCAGCGGGGAAGTTCCACCACAAAGGGCGAGATCATGCTCGACACGGGTGCGGGCGCGATCAACATCTCCAACAGCCCGAACGATGATGACGGCAACCCGCGGATCGGCGACGGCGGCCACGTGGTCTGGGAACGGGACAACGGCCAGGACTTCGATGTCTTTCGCTACAACGGCTCGACCGCAAACAACCTTTCGAGCGACGGGTGGCACGACGACTATCGACCCCAGGTGAATGCTTACGGAAGCGTGGTCTGGGTGAAGGACCTCTCCTCGGATCCCGGGGGCAGGAAGGAGATCTATTTTTCCGACGGCGGAACGCCGATCAACCTCTCCAGCACCTACGACAAGGAGGACATCGATCCCCAGATCAACGACTCCGGCTGGGTGGTTTGGGCCGCACACGACGGCAACGACTACGAGATCTTCGTTTGGGACGGCCTGACCCCGGTCGCCTCGCACATCACCCAAATCACGAACAACTCGGTGGATGACTCCCGGCCCCGGATCAACAACGACGGGAGGGCCGTCTGGTACGCCTCGGACGGATCCGACCCGGAAATCTACCTCTGGGACGGGGGCCCGATCATCCAGTTGACGACCAACGCGCTCGACGACAGGGACCCCGACATCAACCGGGCCGGCGAGGTCGTATGGAGGACCTTTGTGTCTTCCGCCTGGCAGATCTTCCTCTGGGACGGCGAATGGCCGGCGGCGGCTCACACCACGCAGATCACCACGGACACCAACTGGGGCAAGGGTCCCCCGAAGATCAACGACAACCCGGCCCGACTCCAGAACGACATCCTCTGGAAGGGGAAGGAGGCCTACCTCGCTGTCGACCTGGAGATCTTCCTCGCCATCTCCTGCACGGACGAGGACGGAGACGGCTACTGCACCGAGGCGGAGCCGGGAGGGGACGACTGTGACGACGATCCCGGGGACGACCCGCCCGCGTGCGGTTCCTGTTCCTGCGGCGCCCGCGAATGCTCGGGGTGCGCGCGGTGCATCCACCCCGGGGTGGCGGAGATCTGCGACGGCATCGACAACAACTGCTTACAGGGCATCGACGAGGAGCCGGTCGCCTCCGCGAGCTGCCTGGACGTGTACTACTGCAACGGCCCGGAGTACTGCAGCGGCGGAGCCTGCCAACCGGGCACTCCGGTGAATTGCGACGACGGGGTGGACTGTACGTTGGACAGCTGCAACGAGGCGACCGACTCTTGCGACCATGCGCCCGACGACGCCCCGTGCAGCGACGGCCTGTGGTGCAACGGGGCCGAGACCTGCGACCCCCTGCTCGGCTGCCAGGCCGGCATCCCGCCGAACTGCAGCGACGGGGTAGACTGTACGCTGGACAGCTGCAACGAGGCGACCGACTCCTGCGACCATGCGCCCGACGACGCCTTGTGCGACGACGGCCTGCGGTGCAACGGGGCCGAGACCTGCGGCTCCCTGCTCGGCTGCCAGGCCGGCATCCCGGTGGATTGCACCGACGGCAACGACTGCACGAACGACGTCTGCAGCGAGACGGGAGACGTCTGTCAAGCGCTCTGCGGCGCAGCGGACGACCAGGACCCCTGCTGTTCGGACCCCGCCTGCGAGGGCGCCCCGGTTTGCGCCCCTCCTTCCTGCTTCATCGCAACGGCCGCGTTCGGGACGTCGATGGAAGGGAAGATCGAGGTCCTGCGGTCGTTCCGGGATGCGTACCTGATGAAGAGCTCCGCGGGGAGGACCCTTGTGCAGGCTTACTACCGGCACGGCCCGCCCGTGGCGCGCGCCGTAGCCGAGCGGCAATGGCTCCGAACCCTGGTGCGCGCCCTCCTGCTGCCGGCGGTAGGGTTCGTCTCGCTGCTCATTTAGAGGCCGTTTCAAGACGGCCGTCGGGCGGGCTCCGCCCGGCGGCCCCTGGGTTGCCCCGGAAAGGCAGGCTTCCGCACGCATGCGCAGCGCACAGGGAAAGCGAAGACGATCCTCGTCCCGGAGGACAAGAGGGGTTCGCACCTGGCAGAGAGCTTCGGTCGCGTCCGCTCCCTCGCATCCTCCGGAGCTTACCCTGCCGTCCTTTGACGCGCTCAGGCTTGGGGAAGGCCGCCGTGGACCGCTTCGCAGACGGACCCTGCCCGCGCTTTTCGACAGGACGGTTCCGTCCGGATGTTTGCTGAGAAGGCACGGTTCGGGCGGCCGGCAAGAAAGACCCATGTGCAACGCGGCGGATGGGCCTTTCTCAACGGCCTGCTAGGCAGGCTCGAACATATCCTTGGTAGCCCCGCAGACCGGGCATACCCAGTCGTCCGGGATGTCTGCGAAGGCCGTGCCGGGAGCGATTCCGCTGTCCGGATCCCCTACGCTCGGGTCATACTCATATCCGCAGACGGTGCACACATACTTTTTCATTTTACGACTCCTCCTCTCTTCGGATGTTTGCGTTCCAGCTTCGGCTGTCATCGGCTTGGAAAACAGGCACACCGCGGCCCGTGAGGAAGGGCTCGCGGTCAACCGAACAGAACCGCCACCAGTTCTTCGGGTTCCAGCCGGAAGGCCGCGCCCCGTCCCTCAAAGAAGCCGTGGGCCTCGATGAAGTGCGTGGACAGATCCGACCATCTGACGGTCGCTCCCGTGTCGAGCCTCCGCACCGTCGTCATGGTCTTCGGATAGCCTCCGGCGTGGGGCCAAGGGCAGACCGTCCGACCCCGATGCTCGTCGACCACGGCCTCTCGCTTTTCGTCGATCTTCACGGGAGTACCCAGACCCGCCTTTCCGAGGTCCGTAATCTCCCGCATACGGGCGGCGATTTCCCGTGCGGTGGTTCCCAGCCGCGACAGCGTGGCCGCATCGGTCTCGATGATCTCTTCAAGAATCCTGGTGTCCGGCCCCAGGAAGCCCCCCGCCACCATCCGGGAACTGCGCAGGACCTCCTCGAGCCGCTTTGCCTCGGGCGACCGCTTCAAGATCGCTCCTTTCTGCAAGGGAAACCGATTCGATCCCGACCCGCTTCTCAGGAGAACTTATCGTAGTAAATGCGCTCGAGCGGGATTCCGTGTCTCTTGAGCACCACGATCGACGCATCGATCATGCCGGGGCTTCCGCACAGGTATGCCTCGTAAGATCCCGCCGTATTCAAGTTCCGGTCGAGGGCCTCCGTGACCAGCCCGGTCTCCCCCTTCCACCCGTTGCTCGATTCCGGCAAGGCCAGGACGGGGACGAACCGGAAGTTCGGGAGCCTGCTTTCAAAGGCCTTCATCTCCTCGACGAAAAAGAGATCCCTCGGGGTGTTCACGCCGAAGAAATAGGTGGCCCGCCGGGCGTTGCCCGTATTCACCATGTGGTGGAGCATGGACTTGATGGGCGCCATGCCGGACCCCCCCGCCACGAAAACAATGGGCGCATCCGTCTGCGAGAGGCGAAAATCCCCGTACGGTCCGTTGATCCGCACCGGGTCCCCCACCTTGAGGTGGTCGAACATGTAGGTGGTGCAGATCCCGTTCGGGACGCGGCGAACGATGAGTTCGATGAATCCTTGATCGGCGGGATCGGAGGAAATCGAGTAGGCGCGATAGACCTCCTCGTCGCTTCCCTCGTAAGCCGGCGTGAAGACCTGCACGTAGTGGCCCGGAACGAAGTCCATCCGGTTCGGCTCCTTGAGTTCGAGCCGGAATTGCCGGATGTCGTAGGTCAGCTCGCGAATATCCACGCAGACGCACTGGTATTCCTGGATGGAGAGCAGTTCTTCAGGGATCCGGACGTGCACATCCTCGCGTACCTTGATCTGGCAGGAAAGCCGGACCCCCTCCTTTCTCTCCTTTTCGTCGAGATACGGCTCTTCGGTCGGCAGCAGGGGGCCGCCGCCCTTCAGAACCTTGACCTTGCAATACCCGCAGGAGCCGCGACCGCCGCAGGCACTCGGGATGAAGATCTTCTTCTGCGTGAGCGTCTCCAGCAGAGAAGCGCCCCCCCGGACCGTGAAGCCCTCTTCCTCGTTGATCCTGACCTCGCAGTCGCCATAGTTCGTGATGTACCGCTCGGCGACGACGAGCACTGCGGCAAGCCCGGCGCCGATCGCGCTGATCACGAATACGGAAAGGATCGTGGCGACCATATCGGATCAACTTCCTTGCAGGACGCCGGTGAACCCGATAAAGCCCAGGGCCATCAGGCCGGCGATGATGAGCGTGATTCCCGGCCCCTGCAGGCCTTTCGGAACACGCTCGACGGCCATCCTCTGGCGGATCCCGGCCATCGCCACGATGGCCAGCATCCATCCCACGCCGCTTCCGAAGCCGTAGCCGATCGTCACGAGCAGCGTGTATTCCCGAATCACCATGAAGAGCGAGGCGCCCAGGATGGCGCAGTTCACGGTGATCAGGGGCAGGAAGATCCCCAGATTCTGGTAGAGGACCGGAGAGTAACGCTCGAGAACCATCTCCACGAATTGAACGAAGGTTGCGATGATGATGATAAAGAGGATGAAACGGAAGAATTCGAGCTCCAGGGGAACGAGGACGTACCTGTAGGCAAGCCAGTTGAGCAGGGTCGTGCAGGTATTCACGAAGACAACTGCCAGACCCAGGCCCACCGAGGCATTGACCTGCCGGGAGACGGCAAGAAAGGAGCACATGCCCAGGAAGGTGGTCAGCAGGATGTTTCCCGTGAAGATCGCCGAGAAACAAACCACGAGCATTTGCCAGAGTTCCGCAGATACGTTCATGCCTTCTTTCCCTCTTCTCCCGACCGGATCGACCGCAACATCCAGACAAGGCAGGCCAGCGTGAAAAAGGCCCCCGGGGGCATGACCATGATGATCCACTTGTCCCAGGGGCCGGAAAAATAGGGCATGGGAACGCCCAGGACGGTTCCCATGCCAAGCAATTCACGCCAGAAGGCAACCAGGAGCAGCACGAAGCTGTAGCCCAGGCCGCAGAACAGGCCGTCCAGAAACGACTTGCCCGGCGGATTGGATCGCGCGAAGGCCTCGCACCGGCCCATGACGATGCAGTTCGTGATGATCAGGCCCACGTAGGGACCCAGATTCCGGCTCATTTCCGGCCAGTAGGCCTTCAGGGCGAGATCCACCAGGATGACGTAAAAGGCGATGATCAGTGTCTGGACCATCATCCGGATCCTGTGGGGTGTCCACTCCCTCACCAGGGATACGGTCAGGCAGCTCAACGCTGTGGTCCAGGTCAGGGCCAGGCACATGACCGCCGTGTTGAGCACGAGGTTGGTGACGGCCAGGGCGCTGCAGATCCCGAGCACCTGGCGGAAGATCGGGTTGTTCTCCCAGAGCCCCTCCCGCATCGTCTTCCGGAGGACCGATTGTCTCTTTCGGGGCCGGGGCCTGGGGGGGACCGTTTCTAGGTCCGGGGCCGCACTCATGATCCCTTGTCTCCGTTCGAGCGCAAGCCGGATCTCCAGCTCGCGACATCCTCATTGATGATACGCTCCAGGCGCGTACTCGTCTGGGTGGCGCCGGTGATCGCATGCACCTCGTTTTCCCCGAGGGCGGAGCCGACCGGCAGGAGCGCGACGGGACGGCTGCCGACCGCTATGCGCTTGCCGTCGAACTGGGACCGGAAGGGCGGCTGCGCGATCTCCGCGCCCAGACCGGGGGTCTCGTGCTGCTCGTAGAACGAGATGCCCGTGATGGTGCCCAGGTCCGAAGCGATGCCGATGAATCCCCGGATCCTGTCCCAATACCCTTTTCCCTCCAGGGGCACCGCATAGGCGAGGACCGCGCCGTCCTCCTTGAGAACGTAGGCCCCTGCCGATTCGGCGGTCGGCTCGGACACCCGCTCCTGGAAGAGCCGGTGCATTTCCAGGGAAGAGGCCCCGGCGGGCAACTCGATGGGCAAGGCCTCCAGGACCGCCCGCTCGACGGCCAGCCTCTGGTTCGCCTCCACCCGCTCGCGGCTCGCGCGCGCGAGCCCGATCAGGAACGAGCTGAAGAACGCGGTGGCGACAAACATGTAGAGCACAGGATACCAGACCTTCTCCCGCATCAGCCCGCCTTTCCTTGCGCTGCGGCAAGCCGTTTCTTCTTTCTCTCCTTCACGGCGTAGTCCATGATGGGGACGAACATGTTCGTGATGAGCACGGCAAACATATAGCCGGCATTGAACACGGAGAAATTGCGTATGACGATCGTCAGGACGGCCACCAGCACGGCATAGACGATCCGGGCCGGCTGTGTGCTCGGCGAGGAGACCGGGTCCGTGATGATAAAGAAGGCGCCGAACAGGAAGCCCTCGCTCAGGATCGCCGTGAGGCCGTCATGGCAATGCCGGACCTCCAGCATGTGCAGGACCTGGTAGAGTGCGCTGTAGGCGACGATGTGGGTGAGGATCATGCTCCGGTTCGCGCTCTTCGTGTAATAGATGTAAAGTCCGCCGAGGAGAATCAGGAGCGCGCTCGTGGTCCCCATGGATCCGCTCATGCGCCCGAGGAGGAGTTCGATCCACGCGGGGGGCGCGGCCTCGCCGAGCTTCGCGAGCGTCATGGGGGTCGCAGCCGTGATCGCATCCGGCGTGACCGCGGTGGTCCATTGCCCGAGCGCACCCCACGGACCCTGTGCAGGCAAGGCCCACCGGGAGGTCATCGCAACGGGAAAGCAGATGTAGACGAAGCAGCGTCCGGCCATGGCCGGGTTGAACACATTGCGGCCGAACCCGCCGAACACCTCCTTCCCGAAGGCGATGGCAAAGACGATGCCGATGACGACGACATGCCACGGCACGTTGGGCGGGATCACCAGGGCGAAGATGACGGCGCTCACGAAGACCGCCTCGGTGACCGGTTCGTTCCGCTTCCTGCAGAAGAGGTACTCCGTGAGAAACCCGAACAGGCAGGAAACGGCGACCACGGCCAGGGAACGCCAGCCGAAGAAATACACCGAGCCGGCGATGCAGGGAATCGACGCGATCACCACGCGCCGCATGACCAACTGCTTTCTCAGGATCGGCTTGGCCTTCTTCTCTGGGGTGCTCATCTTTCCCGCTTCAGCTCAGCTCCGCTTCAAGGCTCGCCGGGTCCGTCACCGGGCGTCTGCACGCATATCCCTCGCAGACATAGGCTGCGGGCCGGCCGTCCACGGGGCCCATGGACTCCGTGTACGGTGCGAGAGCAGCCAATCTTCGTCCCTCCTCTCCTCCGGGACGCAGAAGCACTACTTTGTTCGGCAGGAACCGTCTCTGGACCGTCCGCAGCATGCTCTGCGTTCCCTCATCCTCCGGATCGCCCGCGATGACGATCTCACGGCCGGGGCCGATCAGGAAATCCAGGGCGCCCAGGAACTGGGTGTACCCCGCCGGATAGGCGAGGATCGAGGGGGCGAACGTCTGGCACATCCGGGCAGCCTTCACCTCCCACTCCTGCCTCCCCACCATGCGCGAGAGCCGAAGAAGGTTGGAAGCCGCGACCGAATTCCCGGACGGCAGGGCTCCGTCGTAGGCCTCCTTGCTCTGCACGATGAGCGCCTCGTTCTGGCTGCCGGAATAAAAGAAGCCTCCCCCGGAAGGATCCCAGAAGAGATCATTCATCGAATCCTGGAAGGTCAGGGCCGCTTCGAGGAAGCGCAGCGCGAACGTCGCCTCGTACGCCTCGAGAAGCCCCCAGACGAAAAAGGCGTAATCATCCAGGTAGCCGGGAACCGCAGACTCTCCCTCCCGGTAGCGCCGAAGAAGGAAACGCTTGTCTTTTACCAGCTTATGCAAAATGAAATCAATAGCCTTGCAGGCCGCGTCCCGGTAGGCCGGCTCGCCGAAGGCCTGGTAGCCCTTGGCCAGCGCCGCGATCATCAGGCCGTTCCACGAGGTTAAAACCTTGTCGTCCTTCAACGGATGGATGCGTCCTTCCCGTACCTGAAAGAGCCTCTCCCTCGACCGCTCCAGGGTCTGCCGCAGCCGGGCCTCGGGGATGCCCGTTTTGCCCGAAAAGACGGCCATGTCTTCCGGGAGATAAGGAATGCTCCGTCCGCCCTCGAAGTTGCCCTCCGCGCGTATCCCGTAGAACCGGCAGAAGAGGTCTCCCGTCTCCTCGCCGAGATGGGCCTTCACTTCCTCGGGCGTCCAGACGTAGAACAGGCCTTCCTCCCCCTCGCTGTCGGCATCCTCCCCGGAGTAGAAGCCTCCCTCGGGGGAGGTGAGGTCCCGGAGCACGTACGTGAAGATTTCCCGGGCGACGGCGCCGTAACGGCCTTCCCCGAGAGACTGGCATGCTTCCGTGTAGGCCATGGCCAGGAGGGCCTGGTCATAAAGCATCTTCTCGAAGTGCGGCACGAGCCACCGATCGTCCACGCTGTATCGGTGGAAGCCGAACCCGATCTGATCGAACATCCCGCCCCTGCGCATCGCCTCAAGCGTCTTTTCCGCCATGGCCCGGGCCGGGCCGTTTCCCCTGCGGACGTCCCACCTGAGGAGAAAGGTGAGGTTGTGAGGCGTGGGAAACTTCGGCGCCCTGCCGAAGCCACCCCATTCCGGATCAAAGGCGGATGCGAGCTGGTCGCAGCCCTTGGCGAGAACCCTTTCGTCAAGGGGGGCCTCCCCGGCGGCCGCCTCCTGCCGAGGGCGAAGGGCCTCGGTGATTTGCTCCCCAGCCTGCTCGAACCGCGTCCTATCCCGGCTCCAGAGCTCGGCGATTCCCCGCAGAAGGTCCTTGAAGCCGGTCATGCCCATGCGGCTTTCCTTCGGGAAGTAGGTGCCCGCAAAGAAAGGCTTGCCCTCCGGCGTCATGAATACCGTCAGCGGCCACCCGCCTCTCCGGGTCATGGCCTGGCACGCAGCCATGTAGACCCCATCCACGTCCGGCCGCTCCTCCCGATCCACCTTGATGGAAACAAAGGACGAATTGAGGATCTGAGCCACTTCCTGGTCCTCGAAGGACTCGTGGGCCATCACGTGGCACCAGTGGCATGTGGCATACCCGACCGACAGAAAGACCGGCTTGCCCTCTTCCCGCGCCTTCCGGAAGGCATCCTCTCCCCACGGAAACCAGTCGACCGGGTTTCCCGCATGCTGGAGGAGGTAGGGGCTCTTTTCCTTGGCCAGGCGGTTGGGTCCCGCGCGGTTGCGGTGGGTTTCAACGGGATTCATATTGTCTTTTTCATGTATAGGAAGGACACGGGTGAACAAAGTCGAACGGGACCCGCCCTCATCGGGCATGCCGGTCCCGGCAACCGGAGAAGGGCGAGCCCCGTCCGTCCTTGTCCCGATTCCCCTCAGATCATTCGGCTGCCGCAGGAGGGGTGAAGACCCGCTGGGCGAGCTCCTGGTCGATCATGAAGAGTCCGCCTCCGTCGCCGCCGATGAGTTTCAGCTTCTGGGCCACCTCGTCGACGCTTGCCTCCTCCTCCACCTGTTCGCTGACGAACCACTGGAGGAAATTGTTGCTGGCATGGTCCTTTTCTTCCAGGGCGAGGTTCACCAGGTCGTTGATCCGGCCTGACACGAAACACTCGTGCTCGTACGCATCCTGGAATGCGGCCAGGGGGGACTCCCATTCCTTCGGCGGGGCCTTTGCCTCGAGCAGGGTGACCCGTCCGCCCCGCTCGTTGATGAAATCGAAGAACTTCATCGCGTGCGCGGCCTCTTCCATGGCCTGCACCCGCATCCAGTTGGCGAATCCGTTCAAGTTGATCGAAAGAAAGTAGGCCGACATCGACAGGTAGAGGTAACCGGAATAAAGCTCCCAGTTGATCTGCTCATTGAAAGCCTTCTCGACCTTTTTCCCGAGCATGACATCTACCCCTTCCAGAGTCCATGAAGATTGCAGTACTCCCTGGCCACCACCTTATCCTCTTTGATGTTGAACAGGGCCTCAGGGGATTCGCCCGGGTTCAGAAACTGGCGATACACCTTGCCTCCCGCCAGGATCTCGACCCATTCGATGTAATGCTTTTCCTCCATCGGATGAGGCACGCTCCCGACCTTCACCTTTACCCCCGCGGCCGTGCAATCCAGCACCGGTACATGCTTCTCCTTGGCCGCGTCCACGGTGTTTTCCTTGAACAGCTTCATCTCCTTGCCGCAGCAAACGAGGGCCCCCTTGCCTCCGTGAAGGACCTCAACGATGTTCCCGCATACTTCGCATTTGTAGATCTCGAGTTTCGCCGGCATCTTCTTTCTCCTTTCTTCTTCCGGTCTTTTCTCAGAATGTCACGAAAGCAGCTTTTCCGCCGCCTTCAGGGCGGCCTCATAGTCCGGCTCACGGGCGATCTCGCCCACAAGCTGCTGGTAGCGGATGATCCCCTTCCGGTCCACAACGAAGACCGCACGGGCCAGCAGGCGCAGCTCCTTGATGAGCACCCCGTAGGCCGCGCCGAAGGAGGCATCGCGGTGATCGGACAGCGTCCTGACCCGGTCGATGCCCGCCGCCCCGCACCAGCGCTTCTGCGCAAAGGGCAGATCCATGCTGATGACCAGGACGGCAACATCCGGGCCCAGCCCGGAGGCCTCCTGATTGAAACGCCTTGCCTCCACGTCACAAACGGGTGTATCGAGGGACGGCACGGTCACGAGCAGGCAAACCTTCCCCTCGAAGCTCGACCGGGTGACCGTGCCCAGATCGTTGCCCAGGAGGTTGAAGTCAGGGGCCTTGTCCCCCACCCCGAGTCCGTCCCCGACCAGCGTCAGGGGCATGCCCTGAAACGTCACGAGTCCTTTTCTTTCTTTCACCGCAGACTCCTTCTCGAATGTGTCGACTCGGCGGATCCTCTCACCAGTTCTCCGCCAGCAGTTCGAAAAAGGCCTGCGGATGCGCGCAGGCGGGGCAGGCGGCCGGCGCCTCGACTCCTTCGTGCAGGTAGCCGCAGTTGATGCAGCGCCAGACAACCGGGGCCTTCTTCTTGAATACGGTTCCGGCCTCCACGTTCGACAGGAGCCCGAGGTACCTCCTCTCGTGCTGCTTCTCCGCAACGCTGACATACTCGAACACCTTGGCTACGGCATCGAAACCCTCTTCCTTCGCCACCTTGGCGAAACCGGGGTACATCTCGGTCCACTCGTAATGCTCCCCCGCGGCGGCGGCCTTCAGGTTCTCGGCGGTCGAGCCGATCACGCCGGCCGGGAAGGCGGCCCTGACCTCGGCCTCGCCGCCCTGAAGGAACGAGAAGAACCTTTTTGCATGCTCCTTTTCCTGGTCCGCCGTTTCCGCAAAGATCTGGGCGATCTGGATGAGTCCCTCTTTCCTCGCCTCGCCGGCTGCGTAGGTGTAACGGTTCCTCGCCTGGGACTCCCCGGCAAAGGCCGTGATGAGGTTCTTTTCCGTCTTGGACCCTTTCATCTGCATCTCGTTTCTCCTTTCCGCCCGTCTTTTCCATGCGGGCCTGGGTTGGGGATGGGGCTGAAAACAAAGCACTCAGGTAAGCCGAGTGACAGGCCTCCACTGCACAGCGCGTCCAAGTTCTCCCCAGCAGTTCCGAAGAGGGGATTCTGCTACTTCAAGGAAACATATTGAATTCAAATTGTAATTCTTGCTGCAAGTTAGTGGTAACTATTACTAACAGGCTATTTTGCGGCAGGAGTGGTCGTCTTGTCAAGAGACCGTCTTCGAGTATTCTTTCGACCGAAATTCCAAACTCGCCTCGAGCAAAGGCCTCTCGGGCCATGGCACATGGGCCCTCAGAAATAGCCACAGCAAAGTGTTGGATGCAGCCTCGCTCGAAAAAGGATCGCCCTGAAGAGGCTTTCGCACCGCTCAGGGCCCGTTTCTGTTCCCTCGACCCTCTCACCGATCCGGCATTCAGGTCAGAAAGCTCATTACGGACGAGATACCGTGAACATGGTCCCCAATACGCCGCATGCGGTCGAGTTCCTCTTCGCTCATGGGAGGCGCCTTCAGGGCCAAGAGGCCGGCGGACATCTCTTCATCGTTCTTGGGTCCGCAGATGGCGACATGAACGGCGGGATGGGACAGAGCGAAGCGGTAGCAGTCCGCTGCCGTGGGAGGGGAGGAAATGCCCGGGGGCATCTTTTTCGGATCGAGGAGGTCGCCCCAGCGCGTATTGGTGAACGAGGCGATGCCCGGGGCCTGCGCTTGCGGCAGATGGGGGAAGATCTCCTGTTCCGCCCCCCGATGCGCAGCGTTGTACCGGATGTGAAATACGTCATAGCGGCCGTCGCACAGGTACTGCCGGAACAGGAGACGTTGATGGCTCGAGATGCCGAGGAAGCGGAACCGGCCCTTCTCTTTCAATCGATCCACGGCATCCAGAATTCTCCTTCCGGGCGGGCGGTCATACCATCCGAGGAGAAGGATGTCGGCCCGGTCGATGCGCAGGTTGCGCAGCCCGGTCTCCACGCTCCTGTGGATCCATGCCGCCTGTCGGACATAGCATTGCAGCACAACGATCAGGTCGTCTCTGTGGGAGCGGGCGATTTCGCGAATCGCCAGGCCCATCCCCGCGGTTCGCACGGAGCCCCAGAAGAAGTAATTCACGCCCTTATCGAAGGCCACGCGGCAGGCCTTCTCCGAGACACCGTATGCGGATCCGATGCCCAGACGGGAAGCCTGGAGACCGGTTCGGCCCAGAGCCACCTTTCGGGAGAAATCGCTCATTGGCTTTCTCCTCCTTCCGCGTCTCCCCTCTCCGGGATCCGGGGCAGACCGAGGAGCTCGAAAACCCCCAACAGCGCGACCGACAGACGCCTGACCAGATCCTTGAATCGACCCGCAAGACCCATGTTTTCCTCCTTGATCCCTGCTTCTGCCGCCACACGGATCGGGCCTTCCCGCCCGGGCCTCTTGCCTGCTGCCCCGCGAACCGGGAAGCGGCAAACCCGAGGTTACGATTGTGCAACGGCCCGGACCGTCGGTCAACTCCGCGGCAACCGCCTGTGTGCCCCGGGGATCCGCGTCGCGTTTCGAAGCCGGCACGGAGTCCGCATCTGTTCCCGAAGCCGGCTCGCTCACGACGAGCGCCGAACGAAACATTTGCTCTCCTTTCGGAATCAATAGAGCTGAGTTCGGCGTTCGATACGATTCATGACCGCCGCGGCGCATGGCACGGCGCGAAGCCTCCGTGCCATCACGGGTTCTTCCGATCCTCGTTTCGATGAAAACTTTTTGACAGAGGGGGTATCGAATGGGAAACACAGACCTTGGCCCCTACCACGACATGCTCGCCGGGTTTCAGCAGAGGCGGCGGGAATTGTTGGCAGAGTCGGACCGCAACCACGCACCCGGCCTTCATCTCAAGTTTCTCCGGCAGCAGGCACATTTCACCACCCCTGCAAGCAGTTACGACATGGCGCTCAAGGCGGTCGAGAAGGGCAGTAGCGCAGCGGCCAGGATCCTGGAGAAGTTTCACATCTCCCTGGCCGAGCTTTCGGAAACGCTCGAAGTGCCCGTATCCGCCCTCGAGGCAGAGCTGGGAGCCGAGCCCCACTCGCCCTTTGTCATGATCGACAGCGAAGACGCCCAGGCCCTTCGGGAGGACGTGATCCTGCGCGGCCGCGAAAACGCGATCCGGATCTTCCGGGAGGCGAGCTGGGGACCCACACTGCGCTTTTACCGGCCGAGCGGGCTGCGCCTGGATTTCTGCCTGGACGACCTGATCACCGTTCTCACCCAGGCAGGCAACGACCTGCCTCCCGAGGCCTATCCCATCGACGGGATCGTATGGCCCAAGGCGGAACAGCCCGAGGAGATCGCCTTCGTCTGCGAGCTGCTCGAAGCCATCGAAGAACGGGTCGGCCTCGAGAAGAACCGGATCAAACTCGAGTTCCTCGTCGAGTCCGGATGGGCGGTGGCACAACTGCCGCTTCTCGTCAAGGCCTGCACGCCCCGGCTGGCGGGCATCATCTTCGGTATTGCGGATTACTCGGCCGACATCGGGCTCCCCACGATCCACAACAACCATCCGGTCTGCGACTGGGCCCGCGCGGCCATTGTGAACATGGCCGGCGCGGCCGGGGTTCCGGCCATCGACAACATGACCGTGGACTATCCGGTGGCGGACAGCCGCCTGTCCGAGGGGGAAAACCACCTGTTCATCAAGAAAAGGATCAAACACGTCTTCGACGATGCGCGGCACGGGCAGCAGCTCGGCATGGATGGGAAATGGGTGGGGCACCCGCTGCAGCTCTTCGCGGTGCGGCTCGCATACAGGATGGCCTTGCCCGAGGAGGAGATCCGGGCCGAAACAGAGAAGATCTTGCATTATGCCCGGGCCGTGGCGGAGGAAAAGGGGGCCACGATCATTGAAGGCGTCATGAGCGACCGGGCCACCGACCGGCACGCACGAAACAAGCTTCGCAAGGCCATCGCGCTGGGCCTGCTCGATCCGCAGAAGGGAGTCGAGCTGGGGCTGATCAGCCGCCAGGAGTACCTGGAAATTTCGTAACGAAACGCCCCCGTCCGGAGGGAGAGGCCTGGAGTCATGGATGTCCTGAAGCAAGCCGAGTCTGCACTGGATGCCGCCCGCTTCCTCATGAACAAGACGATCAGGGAGCTTCACCACCGAGCACTCCGAAACGGCCGCGTCTCCGCCGATGCCATGGACGCCTTTCAGTCCGTCTGCTACGACATCGCGATGAGCGCCTCCGAGCAGAGGGCAGGAAGGGCCATGATCGATTATGCCCGCAAGGCGGCCGGAACTCCCGCCGAAACCGGGCATCGGCTCGAGCAGAGTCTCGCCTCGCTGTTTGCGGCCGAATCCGTGCAGAACCTGCACGCCAGGGTCCTCTACCGATCGGGCGACTTCGGGCTTACCCGGCAGGACCTGGAAACAACGATCGACCGGCCGGAGGTTCGCTCCTTCTGCTCGGGCCGTCTTGAGAGCGCGAACCTGGAGTCGATCGCCGATGAGGTCCGCAGGCAACGGGGCGGCACCGGGGCCTCACTGCTCGAGGAGAGGCACCGCGAGGTGCGCGCCGCCTTCCGCTCCTTTGCCGACCGGGTCGTAGTACCCCTGGCCGACCGCATTCACCGCGAGAACCGGCTTGTGCCGGACGAGATTCTCCAGCCCCTGAAAGAGATGGGCCTTTTCGGTCTTTCCATCCCGCGACGGTTCGGTGGTAGGCAGCCGGACGACCGGGAAGACACCCTCCTGATGATCCTGGCCACCGAAGAGCTTTCCCGGGGGTCCCTGGGAGCGGCGGGCAGCCTGATCACGCGTCCGGAGATCCTCGCCCGGGCGATCCTGGCGGGCGGAACCCGGGAGCAGAAGGAGCGCTGGCTGCCCCGGCTCGCCTCCGCCGAGAGCCTGGGCGCGGTCGCGGTCACCGAACCCGATTACGGCTCGGACGTGGCCTCGATGCGCCTGAAGGCCGAGCGGACGGGAAAGGGGTGGCGGCTGAACGGAACCAAGACCTGGTCCACCTTCTCGGGCAAGGCGAACCTCCTGCTCGTGCTCGCAAGGACCGACCCGGACCTGTCGAAGGGTCACAAGGGCCTGTCCCTGTTTCTGGTGGAGAAGCCCTCCTTCGACGGCCTGGAGTTCGAGTATGTCCAGCCCGAAGGCGGAAAAATCCGGGGAGGCGCCATCCCGGCGATCGGGTACCGGGGAATGCATTCGTTCTGGATCCTTTTTCAGGACGCTTTCGTTCCCGACGAATGCCTGCTGGGCGGCGAGCCGGGGCTCGGCAACGGCTTCTATTTCCTGATGGCAGGCTTCTCGGGCGGTCGCATACAAACCGCCGCGCGTGCCGTGGGCGTGATGCAGGCAGCCTTCGAGCAGGCCATTTCCTATGCCTCCAAGCGGATCGCCTTCGGCAGGCCCGTCGGAGACTACGAACTCACGAAGGCAAAGCTCGCCCGGATGGCGATGCTCCTGGCCGTGAGCAGGCAGTTCACCTACTCGGTCGCGCGCTTGATGGACCAGGGCAAGGGGCAGCTCGAGGCCAACATGGTGAAGCTTTTCACCTGCAAGGCGGCGGAGTGGCTCACGCGGGAGGCCATGCAGATTCACGGTGCGAGGGGCTACGCCGACGGCTCGCCGGTCAGCCGCCACTTCGTGGACGCCCGGGTGCTGTCCATCTTCGAGGGTACCGAAGAGATCCTGGCCATCAAGGTGATTGCCCGAAGCTTGATCGAGCAGGGGACATTCGAATGAGACGCCGAATCCGGGATGCCGATGCGAGGTTGGAAGTATGGCACTAGTGTTCTCGCCTTCTCCGCAGCAGGAACGGGCCCCGCATAGGGAGGCCGACACCGGCCGGGCCCGATCGCCGAGCTACGGCAGGCATCTGGAGGAATTCACCCCGGGGACAGTGTTCGTTCATCCGCGGGGCTTCACGATCGACCGGGGCGTCGCCCGTTCGTTCGCGGCGGCCTTCCTGAACGCGAACCCCCTGTATCTCAACGATGAATATGCCAGGGCCCACGGATTCCCGGCCTCGCCGGTCTGCCCCCAGTTGGTCTTCAACCTGGTCCTTTCCCTGGGCGTGCAAAACGACTCGGAGAAGGCGGCGGCCAACCTCGGCTATTACAACGCGCGGTTCCTCCGCCCTGTCTACCCGGGGGACACCCTTCGCTCGCTGACGAGGGTTCACGACAGCAGGGTACGGGAAGAGGGACAGCCCGGAATCGTCCACATCCAGACCCTTGGCCTGAACCAGCGGGATCAGACGGTTCTGCAGTACGAACGCAAGGTCATGGTGCCCCCGAGCGGAAAAGGGTTGAGGACGGATCCCGGCCGACAGCCGGAGCCGGAGCCCGCGGCCTTCCCCTGGGAGGAGAACGCCCGGGTGGAGCTGCCGTCGGCCTGCGGCCCCTACCCTGCGGGCCTGACGGGCCGAGGCAGCTACCTGGAGGATTTCTCGCCCGGCGATATCGTGGTGCACGAACACGGCCGGACGATCACGGACGAGCACATGTACTGGACCTGCGTCGTGGGCAACACCCATCCGCTGCACACGGACAGGGTCTACAGCGCAGGCCTGAGCGGGCCGATGAGCGGGGAACCGATCGTTTACGGCGGCCTGGTCTTTGCCTGGCTCGAGGGACTGGCAAGCCGGGACATCTCGGAAAACGCCCTCTGGCAGCTCGGCTTCACCGAGGGGTACCACACACAGCCGGCCCATTCCGGAGACACGGTGGCGGCCCTGTCGAGGATTCTGGCGATCGAGCCCGGCCCGCCCGGGCTCGAGGCGGGCATCCTGACGGTTCAGCTCGTCGGCGTGAAGAACGTGAGCGGCCGGCGGGCCCTGGAAATGCATGGGGCCGATCTCTTCGTCAAAGAGAACGACAAGAAGAAGATCGGCAAGGAGAAAATCGCCTCCAAGATCTTCGAGATCGAGCAGCAGTTCCTGGTAAAGAGGAAGGGAAGCTTTTAGCTTTTAGCTTTTAGCTTTTAGCTCTTAGCTCTTAGCTCTTGGCTCTTGGCTTTTATCGGAGGATGAAATGCAAAAGGATCCCAAGGAGATGAGCCGGGAAGAACTCAAGCGGATGCCTTACAAGACCGTCCCCGAGATCCGGGTGGGGGAGGTTCCCCCCCTGGGCGTTCTGCCGGAGAAGATGCATGCCTGGGTGATCCGGGAGGACCGGCTCGGAGAGCCCCTTCAGTCGTTCAAAGAGGAGATGGTGGATGTGCCGGACATCGGCGTGAACGAGGCCCTTGTCCTGGTGATGGCTGCGGGCGTCAATTACAACGGCGTCTGGGCCGGCCGGGGCAAGCCGGTATCCGTGCTGCGCATGACGGGCAAGGACTTTCACATCGCGGGGTCCGACGCCTCGGGAATCGTTTGGAAGGTGGGCGAGAACGTGAAACACTGGCGACCCGGAGACGAGGTGATCCTGCACTGCAATCAGTCCTGCGACACCTACTGCGGGCAGTGCGCGGGCTACGACCCCATGATGTGCCAGAGCCAGAAGATCTGGGGCTACGAGACCCCCTACGGCAGCTTCGCCCAGTTCACCAAGGTGCAGGCCCAGCAGCTCCTTCACAAGCCCAAGCATCTTAGCTGGGAAGAGTCGGCCAGCTACGGACTGACGTACTTCACCGTGTTTCGGATGCTTGTGGACAGAGGGGAGCTCAAGCCCGGCGAAAAGGTCCTCGTCTGGGGGGCCGCAGGCGGGCTCGGGGTATTCGCCGTCCAGCTCATCAAGAAGATGGGGGCGGAGAGCGTGGGCGTGGTCAACTCGGACGACAAGGGCGAGTTGATCTTGAAACTCGGCGCCAAGGGCTACATCAACCGCAGGAACTACCCGAACCTGCTATGGAAGGACAACGCAACACCGGAGGAGGAGAAGGCCCGGTTCCAGGACTGGAAGGCCTTCGGAAAAGAATACCAGGACAAGATGGAGATCAATCGCGGACCGGACATGGTCGTCGAGCACGTGGGCAAGGTCACCTTTCCCCTCTCGGTCTGGATTCTACGCCGCTTCGGCAGGGTTGTCATCTGCGGGGCCACCACGGGCTACGATCTGAACTTCGACGTTCGCCACCTCTGGATGCATCAGAAAAAGATCATCGGCAGCCATTTCTGCAACGGCGAGCAGGCGGCGAGAGCGAACGAATTGATGATGTCCGGGCAGATCCAGCCGGTCATGACCAAGCGCTTCACCTGGGAGGAGATCCCGGCCGCCCACGACCTGATGGCGAGGAACCTTCACTTCGGCAAGTTCTCCTGCCTGGTGAGCGCCCCGGCCTTTGACCTGAAGAACACGCAAGAGGCCCGCAACGCAAGGAAGGCTGCGTAGCCCTCCCCTGTCCTCATCAGCCGGGTTTCGACGCAGGCCCTTCTCGTTGACATGCAGCCGGCATTGCCGGTAAGCTACAAGCTTCCGAGCATGGGCCTTCCCTCCTGCTGCCAGCCTCGCCCTTCTGGACCTGTATGTATGCGATTGTGTATGTTGCCCGGCGAGGGCCGACCTTCCAGGCAGGAATACGGGCGGCAAGCAATCCTTATCACATCCCATGGAGAATGAAATGACCGGACGGGCGGAGATCATCGGCACCATCGAATCCTTCGTGGAGCGGGCGGCGGGCAATGCGATCCCCGAGTGCGGCGGGATACGGATCTATGAAAGCCCGCTGGTGGGGTTTGCATCGGCCCGGGACCCTCTCTACGCCGAACTGAAAAAAGACAGCGTCATCGGGCCCCACCACTGCACGCCGCAGGATTGGGTCGAGAAGGCCGGGACCGTGGTCGCCTACTTCCTGCCCTTTACGCGGGACGTGGTGAAAAGCAACGAGGGGACGGGCATGTCTTCCAGGGAGTGGTATCTTGCCCGTCATCACGGCGAGGTCTTCAACGATGCCCTGAGGGACCACCTGGTCGAGGTCTTGCGGAAGAAGGGGCACCAAGCCGTGGCCCCGGTCCGGTCGGACCGGTTCGCGATGCAATTGACCTCCAGCAACTGGTCCGAGCGGCACTCCGCATACGCGGCCGGCCTGGGGACTTTCTGCCTTTCGTACGCGCTCATCAGCGAAAGAGGCTGCGCCGGCCGGTACGGAACCGTGGTGACCGATCTGGAGATCGAGCCCACACCCCGGCGTCTCGGGCTCCGGGACAACTGCCTCCACGACGAGGAGGGCACGTGCGGATTGTGCATCGAGCGATGCCCGGCCGGGGCGATCACGGCGGAGAAGAAGGACCACGCGAAGTGTCTGGACTTCATCCTGAACAAGGTCGTGCCCGAGCACGGGCCCAAGCTCAACGTGTTCGTCGGCGGCTGCGGGATGTGCCAGAGCAAGGTGCCCTGCGCCCGCAAGATCCCGAAGAAGACCGACCTGTAACCGGCGAGGCCGCATGGCCGGAGAGAGATTGCTCTTCTGCAAAAAGGGCGGTTCCGACACCGTCACGGTGCTCCAACGGGAAGACTCCCACAAGGAGCTGCGCATCAACGACGTGCCGGAAGTGCCGACCGACTATGGCTCTCTGCAGGCCTTCCATCTGCTTGCCCACCTCCCGTGCGTGCTGCACCGAAGCCCCCGGAAGGCCCTCGTGCTGTGTTTCGGGGCCGGAATCACGACCGGGGCCATGGCGACGCATCCCCTGGAGCGGATCGATGCGGTGGAACGCTGCCCGGACGTGATCGAGGCGAACGGCTGTTTCCTGGAGGAAAACCGGAACGTCCTGGCCGACCGAAGGGTCCGTCTGCATATCGATGAGGCAAGGCGTTTCCTGAGCCGTGCCGAAGGACTGTACGACGTCATCGCCTCCGACGCGACCCATCCCCGCTCCGGCGACAGCTGGATGCTCTACACGAGCGAATTCTACGAACTGTGCGCGAAAAGGCTCCGACGCCAGGGCATCATGTGCCAGTGGCTACCCATCCACGGGTTGAAGCCCCCGGAGTACAGGAGAATCATCCGGGGCTTTCTGGACGTATTCCCCGGTACAACCCTTTGGTTCGTGAATCGATTCAGCTTCCTCCTCGGTCAGCGGACGGCGGCGCCGGTTCCCTTCCGGATCGTTGCGGACAGGCTGCGCGACGAGAGGGTCAGGAACGACCTCGAACCGCTCCATCTGGACGACCCCTGCGAATTCCTCGGCTGCTTTCTGGCGGACCGCGAGGCCCTGGAAGACTTCACCCGCCGCGCGCACCCGAACACGGATCGTTCCCCCATTGCGCGGGGCCATACGCGCATGCGACTGGCCGTAGATACCAAACCCCTGAACCTGTCGGACCTGCACGGCATCCGGAAAAGCCCCGCAGTGATCTTGAAAGGCCTGGAGAAGGTGCCGCATGCCCTGGCCGAGAGGCTGGGGAGGGTCTTTGAAGCGAAGAAACACATCCTCGAGGGACGCATCTTCTGTTTCCGCCGGATGCCGGCAGAGGAGAGGGAGTGCTATCGAAAGGCCCTGAAGATCCATCCGGAGGACCGGGAGGCGAAGCACCTGCTCGCACAGGTGGAGTTCAACCGGCTCCTGGCCGAGGGCGGGCGGCTGCTCGAGGCAGGAGATGCCGAACGGGCCTGCCGGCTCTACCGGAGGGCAGTGAGGCTCAACCCGGCCTCGGCCGCGCCCGAGTACAACCTGGGGGCGGTGGAATTTCGAAGGGGCCGATTCGACAGGGCCCTTCCCCTCTTCAGAAAGGCGGCCGCCAAGACCCCCTGGAACGCCGAGACCCACTACAACCTGGCGCTCTGCTACTGGAAAACGGGGAGGCAACGGCACTGTCGCCTGGAATTGGAGAAGGCGGTCGCCCTGGACCCGGGCATGGAAAAGGCCCGAGGCGCACTGGAGCGTTTGAAGTCGCTCCGCGCGCAAGATCCAGCCTGACGATTCGGGCCGGTCTTCTACAGCCTCTGGATGAGATACAGGTATACCGGCAGGCGGGCCTGTCTCTTCAGTTCCCGGAAATCCCGCAGGAGCCTTCCCTTATCCTCTGCGCGCAGCGGAACCTCGTCCAGCATGGGAGAGAGATAGACGGCGCCCTTGTCCAGGAAGCGATCCGGCCTGTCCCGCGTCAGGGAGACGAGGGAGGGGAAATGGCCTGCAGGGAGCCCTGCGCCGCACAGGAGATTCGCTGAGATTTCCATGTTCGGGTAGGTTCGGTTGATCTCGAGCATTCTCTCGAACGCCTCCTCCACCCGCCGGGACGACAGGGGCTTTCCGAGGCCGGAAAGCGTTTCCGGGTCCGCGGATTCCAGCCCGATGTTGACATGCGTATAGAAAGGCAAGCCCCCGATCGTCCGGAAGAGGTCCTCCCCTGCGCCGAGCAGAGAATCGGCGCTTCCGAACAGGAAGAGGCGGGGGCCCTTCATGTACGAAGAGCCGATCCCGAGCGTTTCATAGGCGCTGGCCGCCGCGAATTCGATCCGATCCTTGCCGGCGGCCAGGGCGTCATGATGGGCGAGGAAGACGGAATTGTAGTTGCTCAGGTCCCTTCCGTAGAAGGCCCGCAAGCCTTCGAGCTGGGCCTGGATATCGTCCGCCCCTCGCGGCCGGAAGGTCCGGGCGGACTTCACCGAGCAGAACGCACAGTGATAGAGGCAGCCGTCGGCAACCACGACCGGGATGACATCGTAGTCCACGTGCCGCGTGTCCGGGGGAAGCACGGTCACAGGCCCGCCCAAGAGTGCGTGGAATTCCTCGGCCCTCCGGTCGAGGGCCGCCGGACCCTTCTCGCTCACGCTTTCGATGAAATCCCTGAAATGCCCCGCAGGGATTCCGGGAAGGAATCGCTTGAGTCTCCCCGCGAGCGATTCCCACGCATTCAGCGCGTGCTGTACGAACGGGTCCTCGAACGGATCGTTCCGGAAGATGCAGTTGCTCCGGTAGGGCAGGCGTGGAACGTAGTACTCGCCGAAGAGGTCGAAGATCTCCCTGTACTCTCCGGCCGAGTAGTAGACCCAATCCCCTCCCACGGAGCGCTTGAGCCATTCGGCCGGATGCGGCCAGTTCCGGCCCCGCCCCTGCAGAAATCTCAGGTCCCCGTTCAGGCCGAACCGGCACACGATCTCGGGGGAGACGATTTCGGAGCAGCATCCGTACCGCACAGGGTAGCTGACCTTTGTGTATTCCCGCGACCCCCCCCTTTCGATGAGGATGTCGAGGTCCCCGATCCGTCGGATTTCCATCGGAAGCGATCCGAAATGCGCGGCCCCGGCCGATTCCGCCCGGTCCGGCAAGGGGGAGGGGCGATCCGTTACAGGCTCAACGTTGTTCTTCAAGGAGGCTCAGAAGGGCGCGCAGAGCGTCGGTCTGGCACAAAATCGCCACCACCTGTCCGTCCTCTACGACCGGTATCGCGCCGAACTTGTGCTCCACGAAGATCCGCACCGCTTCCCGCAGGTCCGTGTCCGGCGTGCAGGTGACCGGGTTGGGGGTCATGACCTTGGATACGGCGGTGCCCTCCATGAAGGCCCGGTATTCCTCGGGCGTCGCACCGGCCATCACCGAGGGGAGCGCGCGCTTCAGGTCCCGGTCGGTCAGGATTCCCACCAGCTCGCCATCCAGGATCACGGGCATGTGCCGGATGCGGTTTTCCACCTGCTGCTGCACGGCCACCTTGATCGGCTGATCCGCTGTCAGTAGAAACGGATCGGTTGTCATCCAGTCTCTGACCTTCATCCCGGCCTCCTGAGAGCGAATGAAATGACTATAGGATGCGCCGTAACCGAGAGTCAAGAAAGCAGCCCTGAGGGCGCAGAGGGCATCCGTGCGATCCTCGCCGAGTTTCCCACCACCGTGAGGCTGGAGAGCAGCATGGCGGAGACGGCGACGACGGGGTTGACCAGACCCGCGGCGGCGGCAGGAAGCGCAGCCAGATTGTAGGCCATGGCGAGGAAGAGATTCGTCCTGACAGTCTTCGATGCAAACATGGAAAGGTCCAACGCGGACAGGAGCCTTCCGCCGCAAAAGGACAGGATCGTGAGATCCGACGCATTCTTGGTGACGGTGAGGGCGTCGCCCGTGGCAAAGCCCACGTCCGCCGCGGCGAGGGCGCCCGCGTCGTTCGCCCCGTCCCCCACCATCCCGACCCGGTGGCCGGCCCGCTGAAGGAGCCGTATCCATTCCACCTTCTCCGCAGGCAGGACGGCTCCCTGGAACCGGTCCACCCCCAGCAACTCGGCCGCTCGTCGGGTGGCACCCTCGGTGTCGCCGGAGACGAGATGGACCTCGAGACCCCGCGCCTGAAGGGCCCGTACGGCCTCCGGCATGCCCGTCCTCAAGGTATCCCCCAGTCGCAGGATCCCTCGGACCACCCCGGCGACCGATACGAAGACCGCGGTCTCTCCACGATCCGATGCCGCAAGGGCCTTCTGCTTGACGGGCGAGGCCAACCACACCCCTTCCTGCGACATGAGGGCAGCATTGCCCACGAGGACCGTTCTGCCCTGGCAGTTGCCCCTGACCCCCAGCCCGGGCAATTCCTCTGACCGACCGGCGGCATGGGCTGCGACCCCGGCCGAGGCCGCATGACGCCGAATCGCCCGGGCAACCGGATGATCGCACCCCGCCTCCAGGGCCGCGGCCAGGCCGAGGATCTCCTCGGCTGAGGTCCCTTCCCATCCCTCCACCCCCAGCACCTCGTAATCCCCCCGCGTGGCCGTGCCCGTCTTGTCGATCACGAGGGCCGTGATCCTCGATGCCTTTTCCAGGGCCTCGCCTTTGACGACCAGGATCCCCTCCCTGCGTGCCCTGCCGACGGCCGCCACCCTCGCCAGGGGGATGGCGATGCCCAGGGCGCAGGGGCAGGCGATCACGAGCACGGTAACCGTCCGGACCAGGGCCACCTCGACAGAGTGCCCCCACGCCCTCAGCGCCGCGCCGACACAAAGGGCCGCCAGGATGACCAGGGGCCCGAACACCCCCATGACGCGGTCCGTCAGCCGCTCGGCAGGATTCTTCCGGACAAGCGCATCCTCCATCAGCGCGATCATCCTGCCGATGGCGCTCGTTTCACGCAGCCCGGTTGCCTCTATCCGCAGATCGCCGGAAACGAGCAGGCTGGCACCCAGCACGGAATCGCCTTTTCCCCTGGTCCGAAGGCGGGCCTCCCCGGTGAGCTTGGATTCGTCCACCGTCCCCTTGCCCGACAGGACGATGCCGTCCACCGGGATCTGCTCCTGTTCCAGAACCCGCACCACGTCGCCGACCTCGACCGCCCGGATCGAGGCGTATCGCTCGCCCTGTTCCGTCTCGACCCGGGCCTTGCCGGGCATAAGCTCGTAGATCTCTTCGACGCCCCGCGTGGCTCGATGCCGGATTCTGGCCTCCAGGTGCTTGCCGAGGAGGACCAGCGTGACGAGCATGCTGGCCGTGTCGAAGTACATATGGAGGCTGCCACGGAGAAGCTGGTACACGCTCAGGCCGTAAGCGGAGAGGGCACCGAGGCCGATCAGGGTCTCCATGACGAACCCGCCGGCCCTTGCCGCCTTGTAGGCCCGTTCCAACAGGGGGAATCCGCAGTAGAAGACCACGATCGTGCTCATCAGAAAGATCGGGGCCCCCATCAATCGGACCGCCTCGGCCGTCAACTCGATCAGGAACCCCTGGTAGATTCCGAAGGAGATCATCATCACGTTGGCGGTCAGAAAGATCGCAACCACCAACCGGACGAATTCTGCCCGCAGTTCCTTTTCCTGTCCCTGCTTGGTTTTCGTCTCCTGGACCCCGTATCCCAGGTTCTGGATCACCCCGATGATGTCGGCGGGTCCAATAAGGCGCGGCAGATACGTGACCTTCACCCGGTCCGAGGAGAAGGATGCGGTGGCCCCCGCAACCCCCTCCTTCTTGCACAGCGACCGCTCGATCACCCAAGCGCAGGATGGACACCACATTCCGGTGACCTTCAAGACGCGCTCCTCGCAAGCCTCGGCCGTCCCGGTTTCCGGGACGCCGTCCGGCGCCGGCTTCGAAGGCGCCGGATCCCCTTCCTCCGTGGGAATGATCCCCTGCGATTGCAGCCGGGCGAAGAGTGGATGAGCCCGCATAGCCGCCGGGTCCGGGGTGTTGAGCATGTTGCTGAGGATTTCAAAGGCGTGAAAGCAGCCGAGGCAGCAGAATCCGTCCCGGCGGCCGCGTACGGGAAGTCCGCAGAGCCGGCAGGGCGCGATCTCCTTGTTCACCATGGTCTGGCCCCGTGGGTTGACCCATTGTTTCAGGCTGCACGTCGAGAATCAATCGAACCGGCGCAGGCGGTTCTTGATGCGAAGCCGGCAAACCGGGAAGGAGTCCCGCCTTGTCGCGGACGCATCCAAGAGGAAAAGATTTTCGATAGAGGCAGGCCGGTTCAGGGGATGGCCCTTACGGATCGGCGATAATCACCCGACGGAATGCGCTCCTCCGTATCGTCGCGCACACCCAGGCTCTGGATCCACCGGATGAGGGACCAACGGTCTTCCACGCAGACCGTATACGCCATGGCCGGGTGCCGCTGGATTCCGTAGCTGATGGATCGGAAGAGTTCGTCCTCGGACATCTGCTGCACATAGGGGGAACGGAGATCGGTAGGCAGGGGGGCGAAGCTCTGGCCGACCGTTCCGTCCCCGTTGTACCTGGAACCGTGGCATTGAATGCAGAAGTATTCGTAGGCGAGTTCGCCCCGCGCGATCGTTTCGGCATCGGCCGGCATCGGATTCCGGAGGCTTCCGAGGGGCGCGGACCTGTACGCGATCTCCCCGGCGACGGCTCCGGCCTCCGCCGGCACGGCCCCGGATACCGCGCCGGGCATGGGGGCCTCGTAGGGCCGGAACGAGTCCTGGTCGTTCATGCGCTCGTAGCGGATCGCGTCGTCGAGCAGGTCATAGGGGTTGCAGGCCGCCGCCAGGAGCGAGAGGCAGGCCAGGAGGGCGCGCTTCATTTCACATACTCCTTGGAAAACGGGGACTCTCCCGGCACATCCCGGACGGCGCCGAAACGCCACCCCGGCGGCCCCCTGTCGCCGACGGCCAGGTACGTGACGATCCCGTAGGTCAGGATCCCGAGAACGATGAGGGACACGATCAGCCAGGTTTTCAGCTTCTCGAACGTCTCCGAGGTTTTTTCGCTCATATCGGAATCCCCTTGACTGCGAACAGCACCGTAACGGCGAGGATGTAGAGCGCCACGGCCACGTAAAGCCCTTTGAGCACGAGCGGCACGCCCGGCTCGCCGTGTTCGTCCGGGGTGCCGTCCTCCCGGGTCGGTTTTGCATAGTTTCCGACCGAGTAGTAGATCACGACGGCCAGCAGGATGAGCCCGACGCAGAAGAGCAGTGCAAACAGGAAGGCAAGTCTTCCGTAAAGATCAAAATAGAACATCCCTTCCTCCCGCTATCCCGTCAGTGAGAGAACCAGGGCGGTGACGATCTGCGCGGAAAGCGCGGCCAGCAGGACAATCACCGAGATGACCATGGACCGGGGCCATTTTGCCGAGGAGGCGTCCCCGGGCTGCGGCGCCGAACCGGACAGGGGGAAATAACGGGCCCGGTCCTGATCCTTGAACTGGCCGTTCGTCACCGCCCAGGCAAACAGGGCTCCGCAGATGAGGATTCCGGCAGCCAGGTAAACGAGAAAGAAGAGATAGAAGATCATCGGTAGGTGAACTCCTCCCGGACCTCGTACGAGGCATCGATGCCCCTGGGCTCGCTGTCCGCATCGCTTTCGCCGATGAAATGCACGGCCACGTACTCGCCCACGGTCCAGATCTTTTCGCTCTCCAGCTCCCTCTTGAAGTAAGGCATGGCCGTGCCCGTGATCCCGTTCATGATCTGGTAGTAGATGATTCCGCCCGACCAGTCCCGGCCGTTGAGGGTCGTGAAGTTGAACGGAGGCGGATAGAGCCTCGAAGCGGCCGGGCCCATCCCGTCCCCCACCTCGCTGTGGCAGCCGATGCAGAACCCCTGGTAGATGCGCTTCCCCCGTTCCAGCCCCGCCCGTGTCGCAGGATATGGGTTCGGCAGCTTGCGCCAGGGCTCGGGGACATGGCTGTGCAGCCATTCGATGTTCGCCTCGGTCCCCGATTCGAACGCCTCGACGGCCAGCTTCTTCCAATGCCGCTGCCGTTCCATTCGGGCATCGGCGTGCCTGAAACCCAGGGACTGCACATAGGCGATCGCGGCCTTCCTCTCATCCGGGCCCCAGAAGGCGAAGGGCGGCATGAGCGACTCGGGCCGGGTGTGCCTGGGGTTGTGAAAATGCGCCACATGCCAGTCGTCCGGATGCTCCCCGCCCTCCTGGGACAGATCCGGGCCGGTTCTCTGGCTTCCGAGCAGGTGCGGCTGCTCTGCGATGTAGTCGCCCGACAGGGCGACCCGCTCCGCGCCCAGGTCCCAGTCGATCCAGCGCACGTACTGGGAATGGCAGTAGGTGCAGCCGTTGGCCACGTAGAGGTCGCGGCCCGCGTCCTCGAGCTCCGTTCTCGGGCGGTATTCTGCGGAGGGGCTGTCCGGGATCGTCAGCCCGGGGAGGATCACCACCACCGAGACCACGGCCGCGAACACCAGGAGGCTTCCCGCCAGCAGGACGTCCAGGCTCATCCTCATGGGGTCACCTCCCGGGCCATCGCAAACTGAAAAGCGGGCATCCCGAAGACCGTCCGGAACGTATTGTAAATGCCCACGAAGGAGCTGGTGATGATCAGAGATCCTGCCATCAGGCGCATGACGTTGTACAGGAACGTGGAGGGCAGGACGCGGTACACTCCCTCGCCGTGGTACCAGGCGTGTCCCTGGATGAGACCCGAGATCGTCAGGACCACCATCATCGAGACCACGCCCATGAACATCAGCCAGTAATGAAGATTGGCGAGCCTCTCGGAGTAGATCGGCCTGCCCGTAATCTGCGGAAGCAGGTAGTAAAAGGTCCCCCAACCGATCATGCCTACGAAGCCGAGGACCGCCAGGTGGGCATGAGCGGGAATCCAGTGGGTGAAATGGGTGATCCGCTGCACGATCGGCAGGGACTGGAACGGTCCCTGGATGCACACGACCAGATACAGGATCGTCCCCACGAAGACGAAGCGCGCCCCGGAATCCTGGGTGAGCCTACCGATCCGGCCCTTGGCGGTCATCCACAGGTTCACCAGCACCGTGGCCACGGGAATGATCATGGCCACGCTGTCCACGATGGAGATCAGCTTCAGCCAGGTGGGCGCCGGCGCCTGGAGCAGATGATGGGTCCCGATGTGGGTGTACATGACCAGGATGCTCCAGAAGCCGATCTGGGAGAGGGTGTGGCTGTAGAGAGGGGTGCGGGCCGCATGGGGGATCACGTAGTAGGCCGCCCCCACCGCCAGGGGGGTCATCAGAAGCCCCAGGACGTTGTGGCCGTAGAACCAGTGAATCACCGCATCCGGCATGCCGAAGAGGGCGCCCTTCCATCCCGCCCACATGCAGTTGCCGATGATGTAGGTGGCTGCGGACAGCATCAGCCCCCCCACCAAGTACCACACGGAGACGTACAGGACCGGTTCCCTCCGCCGCATCACCGTGCGGATGAGGTTATAGAGGATCAGGACAAAAGCGGCCACGACCCCGAGGTCGGCCGGGTAGAACATCTCGGCATACTCACGGGACTGGGTGTACCCCATGGACAGAGCGACGACGCCGGCCAGGATCGACCCGTTCCATACCAGGCAGGAGGCGAGGCCGATCCTTTCGCTGTAGAGCGGCACCTTGACCATCTTGGGCACGATGTAGAAGGCCGCACCGATCAGCATGCCCACGGCGAAGCCGAACATGACCATCGTGGTGTGCATGGGACGCAGGCGGCCGAAGACCAGCCAGGGGATGTTCCCGATGAGGTCCGGGGCGATCAGCTCGGTGCCGGCGGTGAAACCGGCCGTCATGCCCAGGGCCATCCAGAGGGATCCGCCGATCATGTAAGCGAGCGCGGTGGTGTGGGTCTCTCGTTCCGCTCGCACAGATTCCGGGGTGTTCATGTTCCTCTCGCCTGTTTACGTTTGGCTGTTAGCTGTTAGCCACCAACCCCCTCTTTTGGGGGTTACGGGCGGGAGCCAATCGCCAACAGCCTGTGCCTCCCTTTGCCCTTTTGCCTTTTCCCTCTGCCCTCAGTTATGACACGCCAGCCAGCAGGCGACGGGAGCGTTGTTCTTCCGGTGGCAGTCGATGCAAAAGCCCATCTTGAACTTGTGATAGGGCAGCCGGTCCATGGTCTCCACCGCGCCGTGGCACTCCGAGCAATCGAAGCCGCGCAGAAGGATGTGCGGCTGATGCCGGAACTGAACGTGATCGCCCACGATGAAAAGACGCTTCCAGGGCGTGGGCTCGCCGGTCTGGTAATAGCGGTGTTCCTCCTGGATCCAGGGATGCTTCCGTATGATGTACTCGTGACAGTAGAGACACTTTCCCACCTCCGGGATCCCGGCGCGGGCGGAACGAGCCACAAACGGATGGCAGAAACGGCATTGGATGGCCTTGACGCCCGCGTGAAGCCGGTGGGAAAACGGGATGGGCTGTTCGGGCCCGACCCGCCCGACCATCTGGACATAGAAGAGCCATCCGAAGACCAGCATCGTGAACCCGACGGTAAGGACGAGCAGCACGGCGCCGGGCCGGACGCGTCCCGCCCGCCCCTTGTGCGCCCGCCGGTCCGCTGGGTGCGCTTCCCTGCACATCACAGGCTCTCTCCAAGGTCATCGAACACCGGGTCCCGCAGCGCCACCGGCGGAACCTGCCCCATAAAGAGGAGGAAGGTCGTCCCCAGCAGGCCCAGGAAGCCCAGGGAAACAATCACTTCCAGGGGACCGAGGAGGAGCGACTCGCTGCCGGTCAGGGACGGACCGATCAAGAGGAACCTCTCCATCCACATGGCACACAGCACCGCCACGGCAAAGACCGCCATGGGAGCGCCCCGCTCTTTCAGTCTCCGCCTCAAGGAGGCGGCCAGAGGAAGGGCGAAGCAGAGGAGGAGCACCAGGACGCCCAGGGTCCGCCAGGGAGTCCCGGCCATGCGGTCGATCAGGAAGGAGGTCTCCGCGGGGAGGTTCCCGTACCAGATGACGAACATCTGCGTGTAGAAGAAATCCCCGGTGACGATGCCGAACCCCATGGTGAGCATGGCCAGGTCATGGAGATGTTTGGGAACGATCCGGTCTTCCAGGCCGTACCTCCTCCGGGCCCAGATCACGGCAAGCAGGAGCGCTGCGAGCGAGGTGTAGAAACAGCCCACGAAGTAGTACGCGCCGATCAGGGTGGAGGTCCACTCCGCCTTGAGGGACATGATCAGGTCCACCCCGATCACGGTCAGGACCAGCGCAAACGCGACCGCATAAACCGGCGACAGCACGAGCAAGCGCCTCCTCGCTGCCCGCTCCTCGACAGATCCGCCCCGCCAGCCGCGGGTGAGAAATCGCTCCAGGAATCTTTCCGTCCCCCGCCCCTCCTCCTTTCGGAAACCGAAGTCCACCCGCAGCGAGAGGCTGATGATGTAGACGCCCAGCAGGGCCAGGCCAAGGAGGCCCGCCCCGTTGCGACAGGTGAGGAACGGCAGGTTCAGCCACCAGGACGGGCCGTACGGATGCTCGGCCCAGGGGAGGATCGTCTTCAGGCCCGGAACCATCAGCAGAAACAGCAGGAACGATACGGGCAGGAAGACCCCGAGGCCTTCGGCCATCCGCTTCACGTTGCGCGCCCAGGCCCCGGAGGCAGTGTTCACCGCGCAGACGAAGAGAACGCCGCCCACACCAATCCCGGTGAAGAAGAGGAAATTCACCAGGTAGACCCGCCACGCCCGCAGCGGGTCGGAGGCCAGTTCGAGGAACCACGCGACGGCCCCGGCCCCCGCGAGCAGCAGGCAGCCCAGCAGGGCCAGGGGCGGCGCGCCCGTCGCCCGTGTCCGGGCTTCCGCGGATACAGAATCAGAGCCTTTCATGGACCTCGTCCGCTCCTTGCGCCTCGAGGATAGCCTTCACCCGGTCCGCCTCCCCGCCCCGGCAGGGAACGAAGACGCCGAAGGCGTCGACCGAGAAGCGCTCATCGTAGCCGGGCGTCCTTTTCAGCCTCGGAAGCCCGGACATCAACAGCATCGCGATCAGGTTGGCCAGGCATCCGCAGAGAATGGTTGCCTCGAAGCCGACCACGAACCACGACAGCCAGGACATCAGAGGCTTCCCCTGGGTGACCAACTGGTAGCTCGAGGTAGCATGATAGGAGAGCCAGATCCCTCCGGCCAGGCCGAACAGAGCGCCCGCCAGAGTGGCATAGCCGAGCGCGCTCTTCTTGAGCCCCAGGGCATCCTGGATCTCGTGAGAGGGGATGGGCGAGAAGACGTCGAGACTGTGCCTCCCGGAGGCCTTCAGGGCCTCGATGGAGGCAACACACCGGTCCACATGCCGGAATACGCCGAGCACCCCGGAAATTCTCTTGTCGTCCGTCATTACAGGATCCGGCTGTTAGCTGTTAGCTCCCCGCCCTTCCCCCACCACCCCTTCTTTACGTGCCCGTGCCCGCCTCTTCCCCGATGAACCATGCTCGCCTATCTCGCCGCTTCCGTGCCCGTGCCCGGCTTCGTACAGCAGTCCGGCTCGCGGCACGGTCCCCTCGCCCTTCTTCCTTTCCCCGTTTTCGACCACTGCACTTCATCCCTTGCCCCCCGGGGTGGGGAGGCGGGGCCTGATCCCTGACCCCCGAACCCTTTCTTCCTTCACCGGCGGCGGAAGCTGTTCCTTGATCTCGGCGACCGCCACCGTGGGGAGGAACCGGACAAACAGCCAGAACAGCAGGAAAAACCAACAAAACGCCCCCAGCCCGATCCCCATCTCGATGGGCGATGGGGCGTAGCTCCCCCACGCGTACGGGATGAAATCATGGGCGACGCTGCTGATGATGATCACGTAGCGCTCGTAGTACATCCCCACGTTGATCAGGATGCTGACCCCGAGCAACCAGGGGATCGACCGCCGGATCTTCTTCACGAAGAAGAGCAGGGGAACGAGCGCATTGCAGCCGACCATGATCCAGAAGGGCACGGCAAAGGCGCCCGCGGCCCGGAAGTTGAAGATGTCGATCTCGAAGGGGTTGCCCGAATAGCGCGCGATGAAATACTCGAAGCCGTAGGCATAGCCCACGATCAGGCCGGTCAGGATGATGAGCTTGGCCAGCTTCTCGAAGATGTCGATCGTGATGATCGCCTCGAGCCTCTGCACCTTGCGAAGCGGGATGAGCAGGGTGATCACCATGGCCAGGCCGGAGTGGATCGCCCCCGCCACGAAATAGGGGGCGAAGATGGTGCTGTGCCATCCGGGCACGACCGAGAGCGCAAAGTCCCAGGAGACCACCGAGTGGACCGAGATGACCAGCGGGGTGGCCAGGGCGGCGAAGAACAGATAGGCGCGCATGTGGTGGCGCCAGTTCCTCTGGTCGTTCCGCCAGCCCAGGGAGAAGAGTCCGTAAATGCGCCTGCGAAGCCCGGAGGAACGGTCGCGCACCGCCGCGAGGTCCGGAAGGAGCCCGGTGAACCAGAACATGGAACTGACGGTCAGGTACGTGGAGATGGCCACCATGTCGAACATCAGCGGGGAGTTGAAGTTGGGCCAGAGGTACCTCTGGTTCGGAAACGGGATCATGTAATGGACCACCCAGATACGGCCGAGGTGAATAAGCGGAAAGAAGCCGGCCGTGGTCACGGCGAAGACGGTCATGGCCTCGGCGCTCCGCGCCACGGCCGTCCGGAACCTGGCCCGGAAGAGGTACAGAATGGCCGAGATCAGGGTGCCCGAGTGCGCGATGCCGACCCAGAAGACGAAAAGCACAAGGTAGATCCCCCAGGCCACCGGGTTGTTCTGGCCCCCGACCCCGATCCCGGTCAGGATCTGATAGCGCCAGCACAGTGCGCCCACGAGCACACCGCAGCCAAGCAGGAAGGCCACGAGGAAATAGAAGGGGCCCGGCCGGGTCAGGTTCCCCAGAATCGCCTCGTGGGCACGTTCGTACGTTAGATCTCTCATGCCTTCTCGAGCCCGTGGTCACGGACGATCTTCTTCAAATAGATCACGCCCGGCTTGGTCAGCAGCTCGGCCAGCACCTGGTAGGCCCGCTCGTTCTCCGCAAGCCTCCGGATGCGGCTTTCGGGATCCAGGAAGCTCCCGAAGGTGATGGCCCCGGTCGGGCAGGTCTGCGCGCAGGCGGGCACCACTTCGCCGTCCAGGATCGACCTGCCTTCCACCTTGGCCCGCTGGTGGGCTTCCTTGATCCGCTGCACGCAGAAGGAGCACTTCTCCATCACCCCCTTGGTGCGTACGGTCACGTCCGGGTTGAGCTGAAGATCCAGGGGCGGCTGCGGCCTGTACTTGAAGAAATTGAACCGGCGCACCTTGTACGGACAGTTCTGGGAACAGTACCGGGTCCCGATGCAGCGGTTGTAAATCTGTGTGTTCATCCCCTCGCTGTTGTGGTGCGGCGCGTAGACGGGACAGACCGACTCGCAGGGCGCGTTCTCGCAGTGCTGGCAGAGCATCGGGAGAAAGCGGACGCCCGGGTTCTCCTCTTCTTCCAGATACCGCTCGATCCGGATCCAGGCCATCTCGCGGCCTTCCAAGATCCTCTTCCTGCCGACCGAGGGAACGTTGTTCTCCGCATAGCAGGCGGCCACACAGGCGGAACAGCCGGTGCATCGGTCCAGATCGATGATCATGCCCCACCGGTACTTGTCGTGGAAATGCGGCGGGTAGATGTCGACCTTCGGATCATAATCCGAGGCGATGGGCAGGCGCACCGGGTAATCGTGAGCTTGGGATTTCGCGTGGTGCTCCCGGTCGGGGGGGGTGTCGTACACCGCCTGCGCGATGCCCCGGCCGTGCTGCGAGCGGGAGCCGTCCACGTGGGCGAACCGGACCCGGCAGCCGGTCCGGGCGACCTTCACCTCGCTCGAGCCGCCCGCCCAGCCTGTCAGGAACCGCGTGTTGACTCCGATGCCGTCGGCGGTCCGACCGTACCCGCCGTGACCGAGTCCCATCGGTACGGCGACCGTGCCGGGCTCGATGCCCGGATGGACGTACAGACCGAGCTCGGCCCTCCCATGCACCGTGGAAATCTCTGCCAGGTCCCCGTGGGACAGGCCCAGATCCCGCGCCGTCTCCGGATGGATCTCCGCCCATCCGTCCCAGGTGATCAGGGTCAAGGGGTCCGGGATCTCGAGCATCCAGGACTTGTTCGCGTCACGGCCGTCGAACCAGCGCAGGCTCGGGTAGGTGACGAGTCGCAAGCCCTTGGGAACCTCCTCCGGCATGTAGACGCACCCGCACAGCGAGACCGAGATCCGGGCCTTGCTCGGATCCACCGGCGTCTCGACAAAACCTTTGGCCAGGGCGGCGACGACCTCCGGCATCTTCGCCCCACCGGGCCGGCCGAGCTTGCCGGCCAGAAATCGATAAGGGCCCGCCTGCGGCTCCCCGGCTCCGCCGCCCTTTCCCGTGCCGCTTCCCAAAAGCTGCTCGAGGCTGTACGCCGCCCCGACAGGCCCCATGGTGGGTTGCAGGCATCCCGTAAGACCGGCGCGGGGGCAGTACGTGTCCCAGGATTCGTACGGCGTGGGGATCGGCAGGACAAGATGCGATACGCGCGCGGTTTCGGTCGCGGCGCTTTCGAGGACAACCGTAAACGGAATCTTTTCCATCGCATCGGCAAACCCGGGCAGACTGGACACCGGGTTCGACCGATGGATCACCAGCAGATGGAACTCCCCCGACGCCGCGCGGTCCATCCACTCCCTCAGGCCGGACCGCCGCTGAACCCGGGAGAGGGCAAGAGGCCTGGAAAAATCCATGCAGGCCTGCGCCGACCCTGTCAGCCGGTTGATCAGGTTGGCCGCGACAACGGCGTCGGCCGCGCCGTCTGCGAGGACGAGGGGCCGGATCGACCGGGCGATCCGCATCGCGACCTTCCGGATCAGCGCGGCGTCGACTCCCGCCCGTGCCGCCAGGTCCTCGGCCTTGGCGCCCCGGAGCAGGCCTGCGATGCCCGCCTGTTCCTCGGCGGGCAAGCGCCGGCCTTCCCCCTCGGCCAGGAGACAGGCCAGAAGGGCAAAGGCGAACGGCGCCTCCGCACCGGGTCGAATCGCGATCCAGCGGTCCGCCGACGCCCCTGTCAGCGATAGCCTCGGCCCCACGTAGAGGAAGCCTGCCTTTGTTCCCTGGGGGTCTCGCGCCGTGGCGAACTGCCGGGCGAACTCCACCGGGGAGATCCATGTCTCCAGAAACTCCGCGCCGAGCGAAAGAATGAGGTCGCAGGCCGACAGGTCCAAGGCGGGCACCTCGTCGCGGCCGAAGGCGATCCGGTTGCCCTCCCGGACCGCTTCGTAGGAGACGGGCTCATAAAAGAGGATTTCTTCCGGGCCGAGCCCCTCGAGCCAGTTCGCCAGAAGGTCCGCCTGATAGCCGCTCTCCAGCCCGGAGAGGACGGCTACCCGCCCGCCGGCGTTCCCCGCCTCGGCGCGGAAGGTGTCGAGGGCCTCCTGCCAGGTTACTTGCTCATGCTTCCCGTTCCTCCTTCGGGTCGGCAGGTCGAGCCGGTCCGGGCTGTAGAGGTCCTGGAGGGCGGCCTGGCCCCTGGCACAGAGCCTGCCCCGGTTGATCGGGTGCAGGGGATTGCCTTCGAACTTCACGACCCGGGTCTCCCGATTCCTGGCCAGCATGCCGCAGCCCGCAGGGCACTGGCGGCAGGTGGTGGCGAACCAGGTCGCGTTGCCGGGAACGATGTCCTCCGGGGGATTGAGGAACGGGATCAGCCTGCGCGCAGGCTCCTCGGCGCAACCGGCGGCAACCATCGTTCCGGTCAGGCCGGTGAGTTTTAGGAAATCCCTTCGTCTCATCGAGGCGATTCCACCCCGTGAAGGTGTGGGCCCAAGGTAGGCTCCCTATCTTGGCCCATGCCCTTCGCCCGTGTCAATGCTCCTTCCTGCAGGACCGCCGCCGGACAGGCGGTGCGTCTCCGGATCGTAGCGGCCCTTCAGTTCATCCAGCTTGGTCCCCCCCCAGGGCGCAACGCCCATCAGGTAGGCGGCCCTTCCGATCATGTGGGCGGCGACCGGCGCGGTCTGGAAGACGAAACCGATGATGATGATCGACCGCATCACAACCCCGAGATCGTGGAGGTGGGAGGCGGCCAGGGCGAGGGCCATGCAGCCGATGCCGAAGGTGGCCGACTTCGTGCTCGCGTGCATCCGCATCCAGACGTCGGGCAGCCGGGCCACGCCGACGGCGGCCAGGAGCATGAAGAAGGCCCCGGTCAGGACCAGGGCGGCTGCGATCCATTCCATCAAAACCTTGTCCCCCCTTTCCGTCCCCGTTGCTCGAGATACCGGGCAAAGGCCACGGTTCCCAGGAAGGAGATCAGGGCGAGCACGATGGCCACGTCCAGGTAGACCGTCTCTCCGGTCGACAGGGTGTAGACGGCCATGATGCCGACCGCCACGCTCGTCATCAGGTCGAAAGCGACGACCCGGTCCGGGAGGCTCGGCCCCCGCAAGACCCGGACAAAGGCCAGGACCACGGCAAGGGCCAGCATGACCGAGGCGATCAGAACGGCCGCATCCAGCGCCTTCATCGCGTCACCTCCAGGAGGCGCCTTTCCAGGCTGCGTTTGATCTCCGTCCGCAGGGCCTCGATGTCTTCCACGTCCAGTGTGTGGATGTAGAGAACGCTGCGGTCCGCGGAAACGTCGAGGCTCAAGGTGCCCGGGGTGAGCGTGATCAGGTTGGCGAGCAGGGCGATCTCCGCGTCGGTCCGGGCCTCGAGGGGAATCGCCAGAAAGGCCGGACGGATCCCGTCGCGGGGCTTGAACAGCACGGTCCGGGCCACGCTCAGGTTGGCTCGCACCATTTCCCACAAAAAGGCGACAAAGAGGCCCAGGGCCTTTCCGACCTTCACAAAATAGCCCGTTCCCGAGAAGGCGCGCCGGAGGATCCAGAGCAGGACGAAGCCGAGGACATAACCGGAAACCAGGTTCTCCAGGGTGAAGCGACCGGCCAGCAGGGCCCAGTTCACGGCCAGCAGGATGTTCCAGAGAAAGAAGCTCATGTCCTCGCTCCCAGCACAGCCCGGATGTAGATCTCCGGGTTGAGCAGCTGCTCGGCGGCCAGCACCGCCAGATCGAAGACCGGCTGAGCGGCCAGTCCGATGCACACGGTTATCAGGGCAAGCAGGGTGATGGGCCCCAGGGTGCCCCACCCGATTCCCCCCACCCATCCGTTCTCGTCCTCCGCCGGATCCTTGCCCGGCGGTTTGCCCCCGGTTTCCGGCTGCGCCTTCCAGAAGGCCTCGTTCCAGATCTTGATCATCGAGAAGAGCGTCAGCAGGCTCACCGCGAGCGCAGCCGCGACGACCCAGTATTGTTCGCTCGCCAGCCCGGCCCGCACCAGGCTGAACTTGGCGAAGAAGCCGGAGAGCGGCGGCATGCCCGCCAGGGAAAGAGCCGGAATGAGGAACAGGACGGCGAGGCCGGGATAGAGGAAATAGAGCCCGCCCAACTTCTTGAGTTCGTAGGTGCCGCGCAGGCGGTGCGTCACCCCACTTACCAGGAAAAGGTTCGTCTTCACGATGATGTGGTGGACGATGTAGAAGACGGTGCCTGCAAGGGCTTGCAGGGTGAACAGGCCCAGGCCCATGATCATGTAGCCGATCTGGCTGACGATGTGAAACGAGAGGATCCGGCGGAACTCGTTCTGGACCACGGCGCCCAGAACACCGAAGACCATGGTCAGGGCCGCCACGACCAGGATGAGCGTGTGGGTGAACTCGATGTTCTGCACAAAGAGCAGGGTGAACACCCGGACCAGCGCGTAAACGCCGACCTTGGTCAGCAAGCCGGAAAAGATGGCGGACACGGCGGCGGGCGGGGTGTGGTAGGAAGCGGGAAGCCAGAAGAACAGGGGAAAGATGGCGGCCTTGATCCCGAATGCGACGAGAAAGAGCATGGCCAGGGTGTCCACAAGCTCCGTGTGACCCGTCTGTCTCAGGGTGAGGGCAAGGTCGGCCATGTTCAGCGTGCCTGCCTCGCCGTACAGAATGCCCGTGGACGCAAGGAAAAGCGCCGAAGAGATGAGGTTCAAGGTCACGTATTTCAGCGCGCCCTCCATCTGCGCCCGCTCGCCTCCCAGGGCCATGAGCACGAAAGAGGCGATCAACATGACCTCGAACCACACGTACAGGTTGAAGATGTCGCCCGTGAGGAACGCGCCGGAAACCCCCATGAGCAGGATGTGGAAAAGCGGGTAGTAACCGTGGGATTCGCGGGCCGGATCGATGCTGGCAAGGGAGTACACCATCACGGCACAGCCGAGGAGCCCGTTCACCGCGACCATGAGGCCGCTGAAGAGGTCGGCCACGAAGGTGATCCCATAGGGGGCAGGCCATCCGCCCATCTGGACCGACTGAATGCCCCCCTGCCGGACGGCGGCCAACAGGACCAGGGTCGCGGCGAACAGGCAGACGGCGCCGAACATGCCGAGGAACCGCTGCACACGCCTCCAGGGCCATGTCAGGTAGCACAGCGCGGCCGTGGCCAGGGGAATGAGAACCGGCAGAACGAGGAGCGTCTTCACGTGTCCGTCGCCCTCATGTCGTCGATATCATAGGTTCCAACCGTTTGGAAGGTCCGGTGCACCAGGACCAGGGCAAAGGCCAGCACCCCGAAGCCGATCACGATCGCGGTCAGGATGAGGGCCTGGGGAATGGGGTCCGCGAAGGAGGCCTGCGCCTGCGGGACGCCTTCCGGAAGGATGGGCGGACGCGCCCGTGTCAGGCTTCCGGCCGTGAATATCAGCAGGTTGGCCGCCTGGCTTATGAGCACCAGCCCCACGATCAGCTTGCCGATGCTGCGGCCGAGCATCAGGTACAGACCGGCCGCATAGAGTCCGCCCACGAGAAAGGCGAGCAGGGTTTCCAAGCCTCAATCCTCCGCAAGGGTGAACAGAACGGTCAGGGCGGCGCCCAGCACCACCAGATAGACGCCCACGTCGAACACCACGGGGGTGCCCAGCTTGCCCACAATGGGCAGAGGGCCAGGCAGCCACAGCCCGGTCATGAAGGCGGCCCCCCCGAAGAGCGGCAGAAGCCCGCTTCCCAGGGAGAGGATCAGTCCGATACCGAGCAGGCTCACCGTATTCGCCCGGAGCAGGGCGCGCGCTTCGCCCACGGAGTGGGCGATCGCGTACAGCATGAAGGCGGAGGCCGCCACGAGCCCGCCCACGAACCCGCCGCCCGGCAGGTGGTGGCCCCGGACCAGGAGGAAAATCGAGAACATGAGAAGCACGGGCAGGAGAAAGCGGGCCGTAGCCGCAAGGATCAGGGATCTCATCGGGCCTCTCCTCGGACGGATCGCAGCTTGAGCAGGGCATACACGCCGATCCCGGCCACGGACAGAACCGTGATCTCCCCGAGCGTGTCGAATCCGCGGAAATCGACCAGGATCACGTTCACGATGTTGTGCCCCTTGGCGAGAGACAGGCTGTTTTCGCTGAAGTAAGAGGCGATGCTCGGCCGCCACTGGACCTTTACCGCCGTGAGGATGAGGCCGGTCATCAGGGCCCCGCTGGCCAGCGCGACCACCATGTCCACCCCCCGCGTCACCCGGGATCGGGTCAGAATCTCGAAGTACGGCATCCGGTAGAACACAAGCACGAAAAGGATCACGGTCAGGGTCTCGACCAGGATCTGCGTCATGGCGAGGTCCGGGGCCCCGAAGAAAAGGAAGAGGAGCGCGACGCCGTACCCCACAACGCCGAGGGAGATGACCGTGGCGAGGCGTGACCTGGACCGGACCGCGGCGAGTGCGGCCACAAGCATCACCCCGACGAGTGCCGCCTCGTAGAACCGGACGTCCAGGACCCCTTCGGGCCAGGAGAATCGAGCCCGGAAGAAGAGCGTGAAGCCGGCCAGCCCCACGGTCGTGATCAGCACGAACAACAGGTAGCGGTTCAGGTACCCGCTCTGGAGCAGGCGGGTGAAAACACGGGAGGATGCCATGGTTCCGTCCAGCAGGCGAAAATAGCCCTGGGCCGGCCCGACCGGGCCCAGGGCACCGGAAACGGCGGCCAGGCCGCGGGACAGGGGCCTGCGAGCCGCAAAAACGAGGAGGCCCGACGCCAAGGTGGCCAGGCTCAATGCGAGCGCCTCACCCCATCCGTGCCAGAGGGCCAGATGCACCTCCATGGGCCGGCCCAGCACCGCGGATGCGGCCTGCTGCACGAAACCGCGGCCGACCGGACCGGTCGCGATCCCTGCGGCCAGGCCGAGAGAGCCCAGGAGCAGGGGCCCTGCCCACAGCTCGATCGATCCTTCGTGCGGAGGGTGCGGGGTCTCCTGCAACTCGCCGAAGAAGGGGCGAATCCCCACGATGAGGCCGATCGCAACAAAGAGCAGGTTCGCGATGAGGGAGGCGGCCGTCACAAACCCCTGAGCGGAGGGCGCCTCCAGGGCCGCCGCGTAGATCGCCTCTTTGCCGATGAACCCGAAGAAGGGGAATATCCCCGCCATGGAGAGCGCGGCCAGGCCGGCTGCGAGGGCGGTCAGCGGCATGGCCGCCCGCAGGCCTCCCATCTCGCTGACGTCCCGCGTGCCGGTTCCATGGTCCACGGCCCCGGCGGTGAGAAACAGGGCGCCCTTGTAAAGCCCGTGGACCAAGAGATAGACCATGGCCGCCTCTGCGGCCCGTTCCGTGCCCAGGCCGAGCAGCAAGGTCAGGGTGCCCAGGGCGCTGACCGTGGAATAGGCGAGGATTCGTTTCAGGTCGCTCTGCACCATGGCCAGCCAGGCCCCCAGCAGCATGGTCGCGGCCCCGGCCCCCACGAGCATCCAGAACCAGGCCTCGCTCCCGGCGAAGAGCGGATTCACCCTGGCCATCAGGTAGATCCCCGCCTTGACCATCGTTGCGGCGTGCAGATAGGTGCTCACCGGGGCCGGGGCCTCCATGGCATTCGGAAGCCAGATGTGGAAGGGAACCTGTGCGCTCTTCGTGTAGGCCCCCGCCAGCAGCAGCAGCAGGATGGGCAGGAACAGCGGACTCGCTTGAAGGGGCCCGGCCCCCTGCGCCAGCATCTCGGTCAGTTCCAGGCTTCCGTAGATCCGGCCCATCAGGAGAAGGCCGGCCATCAGCGCCAGGCCGCCCAGGCCCGTTACGAGCAGGGCCTGCAGCGCCGCCACGCGGGCCGCCTCCCGCTCGTGGTCGAACCCGATGAGAAAGAAGGAACTCAGGCTGGTCAGTTCCCAGAAGACGAACAGGGCGATGGCATTGTCCGAGAGGACTACGCCCAGCATGGAGGCCATGAACATCAGGATGTAGGCATGAAACCGGCCGAGTTCCGGGTGCCCGGCCAGGTAGCCCCCCGAATAGACGACCACCAGCGTTCCGATCCCTGTGATCAGCAGGCAGAACAGGAGGCTCAGCCCGTCCAGAAGGAAGGTGAGGTCGATCCCGAGGAACGGAATCCAGGAAACCGCGTAACGAAAGGTCTCCCCCCGTGCCAGGGGGCCTGCGAGCGACAGAAAATACAAGGTCAGTACAAGCGGAAGGCAGGCGAGAACCCAGCCTGACCGGCGCGGGGCCAGCCGGTGCACCCAGGGTGCGACCAGGGCGACGATAAACCCGGATAGGAGCGATATGAGGAGGCCTGCCATTCTGTTTCCGGACCGCTAGGTAGCGCTTTCGCCCACGTACAAGGGTAGAGAGAGCCGCCGACCCCCGGTTGCATCTCGCATGCCTGCTGAATTCACTTTTGGATGCAGGCCCTTTGCGCGGAGTTGCGAAAAGGATTGCCACGCAGGGGCTCCCGTGGCAGAATACCGTCACTCTGTATCCGGCTCAAGATGCCGGTCGGGAACCTGAAAGATTCAGAAGGAGCCGGACATGGCCGCCGAAATGAAGGAGTTCAGCCGGGAGGAACTCCGGCAGCACAACGGCAAGGATGACCCCACCGTGTACGTGGGCTTCGAAGGGAAGGTCTACGATGTTTCGAATAGCAAGCTCTGGAAGACGGGCTCGCACATGAAACGGCACCCCTCCGGGGCCGACCTGACCACAGAGATCGCTGGAGCGCCGCACGGCCCGGAGGTCTTCGAGCGGGTCTCCCAGGTCGGGACGCTCAAGCCGGAGAAGGACCCCATGGACGAGGGCATACCGGAATTCCTTCTCGCGCTTTTCAAGAAGGTCCCGATGCTCCGGCGCCATCCCCATCCGATGACCGTGCATTTTCCCCTCGCCTTCAACCTGGTCTTCCCGTTCTTCAACGTCCTGTACCTTCTCACCGGCTACGAACCCTTCGAAAAGACGGCCTTTCACATGCTCGTTCTTTGCGTGCCGGCCATGCTCGTGGGCATGGCGACCGGACCGCTCACGTGGTGGGTGAACTACGGCGCCAAGATGAGCACCAACATCAAGGTCAAGCTCAGCGTATCCCCCCTGCTGTTCCTCCTCGTGCTGGTTGCCCTGTTCTGGCGCGTAACGAATCCCGAGATTCTCCTGACCCCGGGCCCTGCCGGCTGGATCTACCTTGCCCTGTCCGGAAGCTTCGCCTTCCTGGTCGGCATCCTCGGCTGGTTCGGGGCCAAGATGACCTTCCCCCATTGAGACAGGAGCGGGACATGCCGGAGAACGGCCAGGACCTCGAGGCCCGACGTCCCGAGAATTCCCGCTTGCTCGCGCTCATGGACCGGCTCAAACGCGTCCTGGTGGCCGCCATCACGGCCATGATGGCGCTTGTTCTGTTCCTGGCCGTGCTCGAACTGGGGTTTATCCTGGCAAAGGACATCTCTTCCCCCCCCTTCTTGTTCCTCGAGGTCGAGGAACTTCTGGAACTCTTCGGCCTCTTTCTGCTCGTGCTGATCGGGATCGAACTCTTCGAGACGATGGAGATCTACATCAAGGATAACGTGGTCCACGTCGAGGTCGTGTTCACCGTCGCCCTGATCGCCATCGCCCGGAAGGTGATCATCCTCGACATCAAGAAGGTCGGCGGCACGAGCCTTCTCGGGCTCGGCGCCGTCGTCTTCGCCCTGTCCGTGGGCTACTATCTCATCCTGAAGGCGAAATCGGCGCGAAAATGAGAAACCCCCGTCAGGATCGGGGCCCGGATTCTCGATTCACCCTGCCTGCCCAGCAAGCTTGTGTTGGGATTGCCGCACCCCACGCCTTTCCTCTATAATTTTTTCCCGGACCTCGGCCGTCCGAACGCTCGAAACGAAGCACGCAGGCAAGGATGCCCCATGAAGGTCGGCATTGTGGGATGCGGGTTTGTCGGGAGCACGGCGGCGTACACGCTGGTGCTCAGAGGCGTCGTGAACGAGCTCGTGCTCATCGACGTGAACGGCAAGCTGGCGCAGGCTCACGCAGAGGACATCCTCCACGCAACGCCCTTCGGGCGGGCCGTGCGCGTCCTCGCCGGAGACTACCCTCAGCTCGAGCGTTCGGATGTGGTCATCCTGTGTTGCGGGGTCGGCCAGCGGCCGGGAGAGACCCGCCTGGAGCTTCTCGGGCGGAACGCGGCCGTGTTTTCCAGCGTCGTCGGACAGGTCCTGCGGCACGCGAGGGAGCCGATCCTCCTGGTGGCATCCAACCCGGTCGACATCATGACCCACGTGACGGTCACGATCTCGGGGCTGCCGCCGGAAAGGGTCATCGGAAGCGGCACGATCCTCGACACGGCGCGCTTTCGAGCCCTCTTGGGAGACCATCTCGGCGTCTCCCCCGCCTCCATTCACGCATACGTCCTTGGAGAGCACGGCGATTCCGAGGTCCTGGCCTGGTCAAGCGCCAAGGTGGGCGGCATACCCATTGCCGATTTCGCCGCCCAGAGGGGGCTGTCCCTCACCGAGCAGGCCAGGACCGAGATCCGGGACGGCGTGCGCAACGCGGCCTATCGGATCATCGAGGGCAAAGGGGCCACCTATTTCGGCATCGGCGCCGGCCTCGCTCACATCGTCCAGGCGATTCGGGACGATGAGCGCCGCATCATGACCGTCTCGGGCTTGACGGCCGATCCGGAAGAGTTCCAGGGCGCGTGCCTTTCCCTTCCGCGCCTTGTCGGCGCCGGGGGCATCCTGGGTGAATTCCGTCCCGACCTTTCCGCTGACGAAGACCAGGACCTGAGGCAAAGCGCACGAATCCTCAGAGAGGCATTCAACGAACTGGCGCTCCCGGGGCCGGGGTAGCGCCCCGGAGCAGGGGCGACGCCCCTGCCATACAAGGAAAGAACGGGCGGCCGGTCCGTCTGTGCCCGCCTTGTGGAAAACCCGGCAGGCCGGAAGACCTCATCAGGCCGGCGGAAGCCGCCTCCAACGGCCGAGCAGACCCATCCAGGCGAGCCCCATCCCTCCCCCTGCCATGTCAATCAGCCAGTCGCCCAAGAGCGGCATACGGTCCTCAATGAAGAATTGCAGCAACTCGGTGGCGGCCCCCAGCATCGCGACGTCCAGCAACAGGCGGGCGCGCGAACCCCCCGGCGCGGCCCCGGCCAGGCTGAGCCCGAACAGGGCGAAGAGCACGAAGTGACCCGATTTGCCGGCCTTCCGGATCCTCTCCCACACCTCGATCGTCCGGGTCCGCTCCCGCCCGGGGACGACCCCTTGCGAAGGGACCGCCGCTTTGGCGGGCACTTCCCGCTCGGCGGAAGCCACCGTCCGGCCCGGGGCCGTCGTGCTGCCAGTGGCCGCCCTGTCTGCCGGAGATGGCCTTCGCAAGGGACTCGATTCGGCCATGGATTCATATCCGTAAAGCAGGTCCTTTTCGATCTCGCGCCTCTGCTCCCCGGAAATGAGCGTACCGGCCAGCACGAGCAGGGCGGAGAGCAGGACCATCCCGCGCCACGCCATCCGGCCGCCGGAACCGAAGACGGACGGGGCCAGCAGCCAGACAAGAAACAGCCCCCACAGGCCGAAGAAGGCTGCCTGCAGGAGAGAGTAGGCAGGCCGTTCGATTACCTTGCGGAGGCTCGGCTCTCGGATCCAAAGGGTTCCCATCGCCCGGTCCAGCTGGGCGGAAACATCGATCCTGCCCGCCTCGGGGATGATCCTGAAGACCTGTTCGTACCGTTTCCAGGGATGGCTGCCGATCAGCGAATTGACGTGGTGCGGCGCCGGGACCCACTGCCCCTTGCCGTCAAAGCTGCTCATGATCAGGCGGGCCTTCTGCCAGTTCCTCTGCCCCGCCGTGACATCTTCGGTCCTCATCTCGGCCGAGAGACGAACCAGTACGAACCTGCGCGGATCCTCGATCGACTGTGTCAGGCTCACGTGGGTATTGGGCCGATTTGCGTTCAGCCGCACCGTCCCGCCGTCTTCCAGGGCGATGGCTCCGGCAGGGCCCTTGAGCCTCCAGCCGTCGAGGCCTTGGCTGAAATCCGCGTTGAGGAGAACCTCCGGCCCGACAGGCTCATACCGATCGTAGAAGACCCCGACCAGGATGGTTGCCGCCGCAAGGGCCAGGAACAGGGCGACCTTGAGTGCGCGGAGTCCGGTTTCAGGCACCCTGCCCTCTCCTTCCTCGTGTCGGCGGCGTGCGGACAACCGACGAGCACCTCCCGCGTCCCGGCGAATCCCTCATGCGCGGACAGGAAGCAGCGAGGTGGTTTGTCATGAAGGCTGCCATGCGTCTCGTAGACACCCAAGCTGCCCGAGAAGGTCTGTACATACTGCTGAGGCCGGAACGAACCACCCCCAAGGCCTTCCCGAAAGGGGTAAATCCAAGGCAACGGGAAATCGCGAATCCCCGGCCGGGCGCAGATCCTCCCGCCGAACCTCCGCGGGTGGGAACTTGCCTCCGGACAGGATCAGGATAGCAGGCGGCGTGACCGTGTGGCAAGAACAAAGGCCCAAGACAAGGAGGACCGGAAAATGAACTCTTCCGTCGGCAGATCCGGGATGGTCCGAATCAAGACGGTTGCGATTGCGCTCGCGGCTGCCTTCGCCCTCATTGCAGCGCCGGACGATCCGCTGGCAAAGCGTAACGGAGACGAGCATCGTTCCGCGTATTACGGTATTGTCGAATCGCGGCCGGTGGACCGGTGGGAGGGTCCGTGGGTAATCGGCGGACGCACCTTCACGGCAGATTCAGAAACGGAATTTGACCGCTCGGAGGGACCATGGAACGTCGGCAGTTGCGCCAAAGTGCATATTCGCGACGGCTGGGTGCATGAAATCGACAGCGAGCCGATCGGGGACTGTCCGTGAGCCCGGGTCCTGCTCCAGCCGCGGCGGATGGCACGGCGCGAAGCGTCCTTGCCATCGCAGAATGTGCTGCAACGGCATGTTGACACTCCCTCCTCAAACTGTATGTTTGGTGGACATGATGCACCTGGGCCTATTCGATGACGCGCCCTTGCGGATGTCCGAAAAGGACGCCGTCTTCCTGTCGAACATCGAGGCCTGGATCGTTTACGGCAAGCCCCGGGAGCCGAGATATTTCTTCGAGTTCGGCGAGTGGGCCATCCTGGGAAAGCACCTGGACCGGCTGATCCGGCAGGGTCGTGTGGTCCGGGAGCAGGGACGCCATGTCCGGGCGGACGCCGGATGAAAGGGCCGGACACACTTGAAAAAGAGGGCAGAGCACAACGGGAGGAGATTGCCAGGGAGCGGGAGCCGCCGCGGCGATCCCCCGAGCACCCTTCGAACCCGGTCCCAAGGCGACACATCCTCGGTTCGATGCGGGGTATCCTGAGGGAGAGACCCGGCCAACGTCTCCGGGGACTCCGCGGCGGCATGCTCCGCCCTCGGCTCGCGGCCTGCGGTCGTTCCGGCTCGGCGGCGGCGCGCCCGGTCGGCATGCTGGCCGCCTGCGGGATTGTCGTGATCACCCTTTTCACTTGGGGCGCGAAAGGCATGTGGAGCACTCTGCAGCGAAAGATGATCTTCTTCCCGACCCCCGTACTCGAGTTCACGCCCGCCGACCTGGGAATGGCTTACGAGGATGTGCGCATCCGGACTGCGGACGGAGTGACGATACACGGGTGGATGGTGCCGTGCGAAGGCAGCGAGGCCACCCTGCTCTTCTTTCACGGCAACGCGGGCAACATCGGCGACCGCGTGGAGAACTTGAAACGCCTACACGAGGTCGGAATCCGCGTCTTCATCCTCGACTACAGGGGGTACGGTCTCTCGGAGGGAAGCCCGAGCGAGAAGGGGCTTTACGAGGACGCGCAGGCGGCCTACGCCCACCTCCTGTCCAGGGCCGACGTGGACCCCGCCCGCATCGCGATCTTCGGGCGGTCCCTGGGCGGGGCCGTGGCCGTGGATCTGGCCTCGCGGGTTCCCTGCTGGAGGCTCATCGTGGAGAGCACCTTCACCTCCGCCGCGGACATGGCCGGCCAGATGCTCCCGTTTCTGCCCATGGGCCGGATCATTACCGAGCGGTTCGACTCGGCCGCCAAGATCGGAAGGATCCGAGCCCCCCTGCTCCAGTTCCACGGAACCCAGGACGAGATCGTGCCGTACCGCCTCGGACGCAGGCTCCACGAGCTGGCCCCGGAGCCGAAGGAGTTCGTTCCGATCCCCGGCGCCACCCACAACGACACCTATCTCGTCGGCGGCAGGCCCTATTTCGAGAAGATCCGAGCCTTCCTGTGCGAAACGGGCTGAGGGAGCTCTTCCGTGGCGGACCCATCCCTTTCGCGTTTTGCGGCAAAGCCAGGGGCGCGGACGGGCGTCATGGAGCGTGGCAATCGGGGACCGTGGCAATCGGGGACAGCCACCGAAGAAGGGGCAAAGCCGTGTAAACCCATTTCTGGGACAGTACACGAGGCGGATCTTGCACCGAAAACCGTTGCCGTACTCGGTTGAAAAGAGAAGAGGCGGTTCTTCTTGGTTCTTCTTCATGGAAAAATTACGCGCAACCACTTAGAATATCCGGCAGTTCCATGTCATCAAGGATGGGATCCTTTACCATGCCGGACAGCTTCTCACGGATGTTGCGGAAAGCGTGGCCGAAGAAACGGAGAAGCCGATGGAACGGACCCCGCGTTGAGAACTTCACGCCCCGGCCGAAGTCCCATAGAAAGGAAGGAGCAGGGAACTTCCATGAAGATTCAACCCTTTGTCCGCATCGTTCTGATCGGGACACTCGGATCTCTTTTCGGCTCCTGCGCCCCTTACAAGGCGAACGAGAACCGGCCGCCGCCCGTAGAGATCCCGGACAGGTTCAGCTCGTCCGGGTCGCCCAGAGCGTATGAAGAACGGTGGTGGACCGCCTTCGAGGACCCGGCCCTGGATGCCTTTGTCGAAAGGGCCCTGGCCGATAATCTCGATATCGTCCAGGCCTGGGCGCGCCTGGAGCAGGCCACGGCCCTTGCCCGGCAGGCGGGCGCGGGCCTCTGGCCCGAGATCTCCATCGAGACGGGATACAGCAAGTCCCAGACGAACTTCTCCGGGGGCTCCCGGCTGGGCACCTTTTCCATCACCGCGGAACGAATCCCGCTGACGATCGGCGCCGCCTACGAGGTGGACGTTTGGAAGCGGGTGGCCTCCCTCAAGCGCGGCGCCGCGCTTGCCATGGAGGCCACCCGGGAGGATCTGGCCTCCCTGGCCATGACGCTGGCCGCACAGGTGGCCGAGGCATGGTTTTCTTTCGTGGAGCAGGGCGCCCAGGCGGGGCTGCTGCAAGAGCAGCAAAAAACAGGCCAGACCTTTCTCGAGCTTACTCACCTGCGGTTCAGCCAGGGGCTGGCCTCGGCCCTCGACGTGTATCAGCAAAGGCAGCAACTGGCGTCGACCCGGTCGGAGATGCCCCTGGTGGAGGCGGGCCGTGAGGTCTACCGCCACCAGCTCGCCGTGCTCCTGGGCGAGGCGCCCCGCGCATTCCAGCCGCCCGAACGCGACGCGCTGCCGAGCCTGCCGCCCCTGCCGCCCACCGGGCTGCCGTCGGATCTCCTGACCCGGCGCCCCGATGTCCGGTCCGCTCACCTTCGGCTCGCCGCGGCCGACCATCGCGTGGCCGCAGCGGTTGCCGACCGGCTGCCGGCCCTGCGGATCGGGGCCGAGACCGGATACGAGACCCGGGATTTCGACGAGATAGAAAGCATCTTCGACAACTGGATCTGGAGCCTGTTCGCCAACATCACCTGGCCCGTTTTCGACGGGGGCAGGCGCAAGGCCGAGGTGGACCGGAACAAGGCCGCGGTCAAGGAGGCCCTCGGCGCATACGGTCAGGTCATGCTCCGGGCCCTCCAGGAGGTGGAGGACGCGCTCATCCGGGAACGCAAACAGGCCGAGTTCCTCGCCGAACTGGAAAGGCAGGCCCAACTTGCGCGGGACACCCTGCGGGAGGCCCGCATGCGATACGCGAACGGCCTGAGCGATTACCTGCCCGTGCTGGCGGCCCTGGAGGCCCTGCAACGGGTCGAGCGCAACCTGATCACGGCCGAGCGGCAGCTCCTATCCTTCCGTGTGCAGCTACACCGGGCCCTGGGAGGATCCTGGACCATCGCTTTGGAGCCCGGGGCGCAACCATCCAACGAGAAGAAGGGCTGAACCCCGGGGGAGAACCATGAGCGGCCGCAGGATTCTTCGATGGGTGCTTCCCCTGGTCGTACTTGCCGCAGGCATCTTCGGCGCACGGTGGCTGGTGGTCAACCGTCCCCGGGCGGAGCGGGCGGAGGTCGAACCGATCCCTCCGCTGGTCCGGGTCGCGGCAGCCGTCCGATCCGCCGAGCCGGTCACGATCGTCGCCATGGGTACGGTCGTTCCGGCAAGGCGCGTCGTGCTCCAGGCCGAGGTGAGCGGGCGCATCGTGGCCCAGAGCCCGCAGCTCCTGCCCGGCGGGCTGTTCCAAAAGGGAGACGTCATCCTCCAGATCGATCCCCGGGATTATGAAACCGCGGTCCAGCAGCAGAAGGCGGCCGTGGAACAGGCCCGGCTCGAGGTTCAGCTGGAGGCAGGAAGACAGGTGATCGCCGAAAGGGAATGGAGGCTGCTCGAAGAGGACATCCCGCTCGATCAGGCCAGCCAGGAGCTTGCCCTTAGAAGGCCCCAGCAGAAGAACGCCCGGGTCTCCCTGGAGGCGGCCGAGGCCGCGCTGGAACAGGCCAGGCTGCAGCTCGAGCGGACAACCGTTCACGCGCCCTTCAACGCGGTGGTCCAGGAGGAGTTCGTCGACGTGGGCCAACTGGTGAGTCCGCAGACCCAGCTCGCCACGCTCATCGGCTCGGACCGGTTCTGGGTCCAGGTCTCGATCCCGGTCGACCGGTTGGGCTGGCTCTCTTTCTCCGGCACCGAGGCGGTCGGGGGGGCGAGAGTGCGGGTCATCCAGGAGATCACCGGCGAGGTGAGCATCGAGCGCCCGGGGCACCTGGTGCGGCTGCTCGGAGACCTGGACCCCGTGGGTCGAATGGCGCGGGTCCTGGTCGAGATCGAAGACCCGCTCGGCCTGAATTCGAGCAAGGCCCCGCAGGGCATCCCCCTGATGCTCGGGGCCTATGTGCGGGTCGAGATCGAAGGGCGGGCGGCCGAGGAGGCGTTTTCGCTGCCCCGCACGGCCATCCGCGAAGGGGACCGGGTCTGGATCGCCAACGAGGAGGACAGGCTCGAGGTCCGGCCGGTGGACGTCCTGTGGCGGGGCAAGGACAAGGTGTTGATTCGAAAAGGGCTGCGTGACGGAGACCGGGTGGTCACCGACAGCATTCCCCTGCCGATCCCCAACATGAAGCTGCGGGTCGAGAACCCATGAATTCGGACGTATACGGGCGCGGGGCGATTGCATGGATGGCCCGGAACTCGGTCGCGGCCAACCTGCTGATGTGGGTGCTGATCGTCGGAGGCATCCTGATCGGGCTGCGCATCCAGCAGGAGGTCTTCCCCGAGTTCGATCTGGACATGGTGCAGGTGGTCGTGCCCTATCCCGGTGCCAGCCCGGCCGAGGTGGAGCAGGGGATCCTCCTGGCCATCGAGGAGGCGGTCCGCGGCCTCGACGGGGTCAAGCGGGTAACCGCCACCGCCTTCGAGGGAGCGGGCCTGGTCCAGATCGAACTGCTGATCGGAACCGACGGCAACAAGGCGCAGCAGGACATCCAGAACGCGGTGGACCGGATCACCTCGTTTCCGCAGGAGGCCGAACGACCCGTCGTCAGCCTGCTGACCCGGCGCAGGGAGGTGATCTCCCTGGTGGTTTACGGCGACCACGACCGGAGCGTGCTGCACCGCGTCGCCGAGCAGGTGCGCGAGGAACTGCTTCAGGACCCGGACATCCTGCTCGTGGAGCGCAGCGGAATCCCGCCGCTGGAGATCAGCATCGAGGTCCCGCTGGCCGCGCTCCGGGCCTACGGCCTGACCCTGGAGGCGATCGCGCAGGAGGTGGGACGGGGCGCGGTCGAGCTTCCCGGAGGAGGCGTGAAGACCCGGACCGGCGAGGTCCTGCTCCGGACCGCCGAGCGCAGGGACCGGGGACAGGAGTTCGCCGATATTCCGATTGTCAGCCGGACGGACGGCACCGAAATCCGACTGGGCGAGATCGCCCGCATCGTCGACGGCTTCGAGGACACGGACGAGGCCGCCTTCTATCACGGCAAGCCCGCCGTGGAACTCCAGGTCTTCCGCATCGGGGACCAGACGCCTGTGGAGGTCGCCGAGGCGGTCAAAGCGCACGCCGCACGGATCGACGAATGGCTGCCGCCCGGCATCGGGGTGGCGGTCTGGCGGGACTGGTCCGAGGTCTTTCGCGACCGCATGAGCCTGCTCCTTCGCAACGCCCGGCTCGGCCTCGTACTGGTCCTCTTGCTCCTCGGGCTCTTTCTCGACGTGCGGCTCGCCTTCTGGGTGACCATGGGCATCCCCACCTCGATTCTGGGGTCGCTCCTGCTCCTGCCTTTCTTCGATGTGTCGATCAACATGGTCTCGCTCTTCGGCTTCATCATCACGATCGGCATCGTGGTCGACGACGCGATCGTCGTGGGCGAAAACGTATACGAGAACCGCCAGCGCCGCATGCCCTTCCTCGAGGCCTCGATCCGGGGGACCCGGTGGATTGCCTGGCCCGTGACCTTCTCCGTGCTCACCAACATGGTCGCCTTCATCCCGATCTTTTTCATCCCCGGGACCATGGGAAAGATTTTTCGGCACATCCCGGCCGTGGTTGTGGCCGTCTTCGCGATCTCCCTGATCGAGTCTCTTTTCGTGCTCCCCGCGCACCTGGGGCACCAGCGCCCCACCGGCGAAAGCGGCTTCTGGGCCCGCGTGCGGCGCATGCAGGCCCCGATCGGCCGGATGCTGGAACAGGCCGTCGCCCGCTTCTACAAGCCGGCCCTGGGGGCATGCCTCCGGAACCGGTACCTCGCGGTCGCGACCGGACTGGCGATCCTGGCGATCACGTATGGGTTCGACAAGGCGGGCCACATCGACTTCACCTTCTTCCCGAAGATCGACTCGGAACGGGTCGATGCGAGCATCGCCATGCCTTACGGGACGGCGGTGGAAGAAACCCGGGCCGTGCAGGCACGGATCACCGAGGCGGCCGAGGCGGTCCTGGCCAGGCACGGAGGGGAGAAGATCACGCGGGGGATCCTGACCCACATCGGGAGCGCCGGCTCCACCCGGGAAGGCTCCTCGGACTTCGGAGGCGGCGGGCATCTGGCCCACGTGCAGGTCTACCTCGTCCCGACCGATCAACGCGACATCACGGCTGCGGAGTTCGCCCGGCAGTGGCGCGAGGAAGCGGGTGAGATACCCGGAACGGAATCGCTGGCATACAATTACAGCCTCATGGGCGGATCCGGTCCGTCCATCAACGTGGAACTCAGCCATACGGACGTGCGCGTGCTGGAGCAGGCGGCCACCGAACTGGCGGATGCCCTGCGTTCCTTTCAGGGCGTCCGCGACATCGACGACGGGTTCTCGCTCGGCAAGCCCCAGCTCGACTTCAAGGTCCGGCCCGAGGCCCGGAGCCTGGGCGTCACCGCATCGATGCTCGGGCGCCAGGTCCGAAGCGCCTTTTACGGGGCCGAAGCCCTGCGCCAGCAGCGGGGCCGCGAGGAGATCAAGGTCATGGTGCGGCTGCCCGAGGCCGAACGGAAGAGCGAGTACAACGTGGAGGAACTGCTGATCCTCACGCCGGGCGGGGGCGAGATCCCCTTGCGGGAGGCGGCGGCCGTAACGCGAGGCCGCGCCTACACCGAGATCAACCGCGCCGACGGCCGGCGCGTTCTGAACGTAACGGCGGAGGTGGTACCCGGGGTCGCGAACGCCACCAAGGTCCTGCAGGATCTGGAGCGGGGCGCGCTCAAGGAACTCATGGCGAGGCACCCGGGCCTCGCCTACTCCCTGGAGGGAGAGCAGCGGTGGCAGAGGGAGAGCCTGGAGTCCCTCCGCACCGGGCTTACCCTTGCTTTGATCGTGATCTACGCCATGCTCGCCGTGGCCTTCCGGAGCTATGTTCAGCCGATCGTGGTGATGTCTGCGATTCCGTTCGGCCTGGTCGGCGCCACCCTCGGGCACCTGATCATGGGGTACGATTTGAGCCTGATGAGCATGATGGGCATGGTCGCCCTGTCCGGCGTCGTGGTGAACGACTCCCTGGTCCTCATCCACGCAACGAACGAAAATCGCGAAAAGGGCCAATCCGCCCCGGAGAGCATAACAGCGGCCGGGGTGCGGCGCTTCCGGCCGATCCTGCTGACGTCCCTGACCACCTTCTGCGGGCTGGCGCCGATGATCTTCGAGACCAGCGTCCAGGCCCAGTTCCTGATCCCCATGGCCCTGTCCCTGGGCTTCGGGGTCCTCTTCGTGACCTTCATCGCCCTGTTGCTCGTCCCCCCGCTCTACCTGATCGTCGAGGACATGAAAGAGCTTTTCGGGGCCCGCGCCCGTCCGGAAGCGGCCGGATCGGATGCGTCTTCCGTCAACGCCTGAAGGCGCGGATCTCATCGCGGGAATACTTCCCGACGAGATCCCGGTAGATCGCCAGGGCCAGCTCGTTCCCCCGCAGCTCTTCTTCCGTCAGCGCACGGATTCTTTTCGCCGGAGAGCCCATGATCAGAGAGCGAGGTTCGTATTTCCGGTTATAGGGCACAAACGAATGGGCCCCCACGATGCTCTGCTCCCCGATCTCGGCATGGCTCATGATCGTTGCGTTCATTCCGATCATCACGTTGTCGCCAATCCTGCAGCCGCGGATGACGGTCCCGTGCCCGATGGTCACGTTGCTTCCGATCTCGACGCATGCGCCCATATCGCTGTGCAGCACGGCGTTGTCCTGAACGTTCGTGCCCGACCCGATGACGATTCTTCCCTCGTCCCCGCGGATCACGGCGTTGAACCAGACGCTGGCGCCCTCCCGTATTTCCACGTCCCCGTAGACTCGCGCGCCTTCGGCGACAAAGACCGATTCGTGAACCCTGGGCATCCAGACCGCCCTTTCCTCCTTCGAGCCCATACGCTTCCTCCCCGGCCTCGGGAAACTCTCCCATGGTCCGACTTGTGTTCACGTCCTGTTCGTCCACGGCAAGACTGCCTTCTCAGGAACTTCCTAGCATCGCCGCTGGCCCGATTGCAAGAACGCGCCCTGTGAAAAACCCTTCCCAAATCGGACAGGAATGTGACGCACCCCTGCCTGTCGCAGGGGGGTCTGTCCGGCCGCAACCCGTTGCTCGCGTTGACGAAAGCACATTCCCTGCGATTCTGGCCCCGATTTTGCTCCTCCAGCCCGGCATTCGGTACGTTCCCGATCGGCAAACCGAGGCTGCGGAATCGAACATGAATCACGATAGCGCCAACCGGCCTCCTCGGACCGTCCGACTCTGGAATGAGCGGACGGTCCTGAGCGGGATTCTGATCCTCAGCTCCGTCCTCTTCCTCATCTTGGCCTTCGGCCCGCCTTGACAACCTCGCCGTCGGACCCCGCACTCGCACGTGTCAGTCCATCGTCTTGTGGAAGCGGGCCACGGCCAGGCAGAAGACGAGCGCCCCGAGCGAAAAGAGCATGAAGAGCTGGGGCGCGAGGACGAGCCACCCATTGCCTTTCAGGATGACTCCGCGGACGATCACCAGGAAATACCGAAGCGGATTCGCGTAGGTGAGCCACTGGACCGGGTCGGGCATGTTGGCGATCGGGAACATCAGGCCGGACAGCAGGACCGACGGCAGCATGATCATCAGGGCGAGAAAGACCGCCTGCTGCTGTGTCTGCGAGAGCGTGGAGATGAGAAGGCCCATCCCCAGCGTGGTGAACAGGAAGATCGCGGAGGCAACGTAGAGCAGCCCCACGGAGCCCACCATGGGCAGGCGGAAGTGTCCGGCCGCGACGACCAGGATCAGGGTCACGTCGATCAGGCCGATGATGGCAAAGGGAATCATCTTGCCGGCCACGAGCTGCCACGGCGTGATGGGGGTCACCGCGAGCTGCTCCATGGTGCCGATCTCGCGCTCTCGCGTGATGGCCAGGCTCGTCAGCAGCATGGTGATCACCAGAAGGATCATTGCGAGCACCCCGGGCACCATGTACCAGCTCGACTTGAGCTCCGGGTTGTATAGGTAGCGTATCTCCGGGGTCCTCCACGGCTCGGGCCTCCGCCCGTTCCCGGTCCGCCCGGCCAGCCGGTCCATGCGTCTGTCGAGTTCCCCCCTGCCGAAGGTGACGAGGATCTTCTGCAGGTAGCCCATGGCCACGCCGGACGAGTTCGAGTCCGTTCCATCCATCAGGGCCTGAAGCGGTGCGGACTCTCCCCGGTCCAGCCATTCGGAAAACCGTTCCGGGAAGACCAGGACCACGTCCGCCCGCGTATCGATCAGCGCTTTTCGGATTTCCGCGTCCGAATCCACGGCGCCGGCCGACGTGAAGTAGCCCGAGTTCAAGACCGACCGGACGAGATCGCGGCTCGCGGGGCTCCGGTCACGGTCCATCACGGCCACGGTGATGTTGTTCACGTCCGTCGTCACGGCGTAGCCGAACAGGAAGAGCTGGAGGATCGGAGCGATGAAGATGATCACGAACATGCGAGGATCCCGGAAGGCCTGGATGAATTCCTTGCGAGCCACGTGGTAGATGCGTCCCATCGTCAGAGCTTCTTCCTGAAACGTGCGACCGCCAGGGCCAGAAGCAGCGTTCCGAAGGCAACCAGGAAGATCGTCGGCCGCACCAGGTTCTCGGCAGGCTGGGCCTTCAGCAGGATGCCCCGGCAGATGGTGATGAAGTACCTCGCGGGCACCGCGTACGTGAATGCCTGCACCCATCCCGGCATGGACTTGACGGGAAACATGAAACCGGAAAGCAGGATGCTCGGCAGCATGGTGGTGAGAATGACAATCTGGTTGGCCAGAAGCTGGTTGCCCGACACCACGCTGGCCAGCAGCCCGATCGACAGGCCCGCCACCGCGAAGACGAGCGCCGTCGCGGCGAACAGGCGCAGGCTTCCGTCGAAGGGCACATCGAACACGAGCACCCCCATCAGGGCCACCAGGCCGCAGTCGATCAGCGTGACAGCCAGGTAGGGCAGCATCTTGCCGAGGAGAATCTCGTGCTTGCGCGCCGGGGTCGCGATCAATCCCTCCAGGCTGCCGAACTCCCGCTCGCGCACCACCGTGAGGCTCGTGAGCAGGGCCGCGATGAGGACCATGATCACTGCGATCAGGCCCGGAACGATCGTGTGGGAGCTCGTCAACTCCGGGTTGAACCACACGCGTATCCGCAGGTCCACCGGCGGGATGCCGGTCGGGGGCACGCCTCCCCGAGAAAGCGAGCTCCGGACCGAAGCGATATTCAGCCCGGAGAAGATCGCATCCACATAGCCCGCCGCGATCGTGGCCGTGTTGGACTCGGAGCCGTCCAGCAGCACCTGGACCCTTTCGGTCTCCATCCGCGCGATCGACCGGCCGAAGCCCTGCGGGATCGAGAGCGCGATCTGGGCCTCGCCCGAATCGAGAAGGGCCGTGAGCTCTTCCGGATCCGAGGCGTAGGCCACGAGCCGGAAGTACCGGCTCCCGGTGAACCTCTCGATCAGGTCCCGGCTGGCCCCGCTCCGGTCCTCGTCCGCGACCGCCAGCCTGAGGTCGCGGATATCGAAGGTGATGGCGTACCCGAAGAGGAGAATCATGACGACGGGCAGGACAAAGGCGATCAGCAGGGTTCTCCAGTCCCGCAGGATGTGCAGGAGCTCCTTGCGCGCCATGGCCGGGATGCGGCTCCTCACCGGGTTCTCCCTCCCTCCGCGGCGATGCGCTCGTCCTCGAGCTCGATCAGGTGCGTGAACGCATCCTCGAGGCTGGGTCGGATCGGGCGCACCCGGGCTCCGGGCAGCCCGCGGTCGGCGAGCAACCGGCGGAGGGTGTCGGCCGCCGCAGAGCCGTCCTCGAGCAGTACGCGGGTCGTCAGGCCGAAGATCTGGGCCCGCCTGACCCGGGAGTCCGGGGCCAGCCGCTCCGCAACCTCCCGGGGCGGAGGCCCGGAGACCTCGAACAGGGCCCCCTGCATCCACTCGGTCACCAAGGAGCGGGGCGAGGCCTCCGCGATCTTGCGGCCCGAGTAGATCAGGATCAGACAGTCGCAGTGCTCGGCCTCGTCCATGTAATGGGTGGTCACGAACACCGTCACCCCTTGCCGGCGAAGCTCGGAAATGAGGTCCCAGAAGTCCCTGCGGCTGGAGGGGTCCACCCCTGCGGTCGGCTCGTCCAGGAACACGATCCGGGGCTCGTGCAGGATGGCGGCGCCGAGGGCGAGCCGCTGCTTGACGCCGCCGGCCAGGGTCCCGGTCAGTCGATGCTCGTGCCCGCGAAGGCCCGCGATTCTCAAGGCCAGCTCGATCCGACCGGCCCGTCGCCTGCGCGGGATGCCGTAAACGCCCGCGTAGAAGGCGAGGTTCTGCCTGACCGTCAGATCCGCGTACAGCGAGAACTTCTGGCTCATGTACCCGATGTTCTCCTTGATCCGGTCCGGCTCGCGGGCCGCGTCGAATCCGGCCACCGTGGCCCTGCCCGCCGTGGGCGTCAAGAGGCCGCAGAGCATGCGAATCGTCGTTGTCTTGCCCGCTCCGTTCGGGCCGAGGAATCCGAAGATGGAGCCTTCGCCCACCTCGAAGGAGACCCGGTCGACGGCGGTGAACGAGCCGAACCGCTTCACGAGCCCCTCGGCTTTGACGGCTGTCATTCTCCCCTCCCGAGCCAGGATACTGATAGACGGTCAATCTCCAGCGTTGCAGCGCCGATCCCAGGCGAAAGGGGTGGACGATCAGCCCTTGACCCTTTCGCCTCCGGGTCCCGGACCCCCGGCCCTCGACCCCTGGCCCCGGATCCATGCCCGGGCACTCCCTTACGGTTCTCTCCTCTTGACACCCTCGCGGGAGAGGAACACGTCCTCGAAATCGGGTGTTACCCGCTCGATCGACGAGGCGGAGATCCCGGCCTTCCCGAGCCCGGCCTCGATCGCTTCCCTCCCTGATCCCGGTCCGCAGGCAACCTTGAGCACCTGTCCCGAGGGATAGCATCGCAGCACGCCTTCCGCGCTCTCGAGTGCGGCACGGGCCGTGGAGGCCTCCGGGACCAGAACCTCGAAAATCCTCTCCGAAAAGGAGGCCAGAATCGCCAGGGGGCTTTCGGTCTCGAGGAAGCGGCCGCCGGACATGAGCCCCACCCGGTGGCACCTCTCGGCCTCGTCCATGTAAGGCGTGCTGACCACGATGGCCACCCCCTCGGCCGCGAAGGCATAGAGGATCTCCCATAGCTCGCGCCTGGAAAGGGGGTCCACCCCTGTCGTGGGCTCGTCCAGGAGCAGGAGCTTCGGGCTGTGCATCATCTTGCAGGACAGTGCCAGTTTCTTGTACATCCCTCCCGAGAGCTGACCGGCCCGCCTTTGCGCGTAGGGCTCGAGCCGGGAGAAACGGTAGAGCCGGGCCATCCGCTCCCTGCGCTCGGCCCTGGAGACAAAGTACATGTCCGCGAAGAAACGGAGGTTTTCCGCAACGGTCAGGTCGGCATAAAGGCTGTACTGCTGCGGCATGTACCCCAACCGCTCGCGGACCCGCTCCGGCTCCCGGTCCAGGCGCAGGCCATCGAGAGAAACCTGCCCCTGATCCGGGTCCAGGACCCCGACCAGGAGGCGGAGCGTGGTGGTCTTGCCCGCGCCGTCCGGCCCGACCAGCCCGAAGATCTCCCCCGGCTCCACGTTCAGGTCGACCCCGGCCACGGCCTGAATGTCCCCGAATCGCTTCTGAAGGCCGCGGGCCTCGAGCAGTGCCATGCCCTATTCCTCGACGAACCATGCATCCACGGGCATCCCCTTCTTGAGAATCCCCTGCGGATTGGGCACCCGCACCTTGACCTGATAGACCATCCGCACCCGCTCGTCGCGGGTCTGAACGTTCTTGGGCGTAAATTCCGCCTCGTCTGCGATCGTCGCCACCGACCCCTCCAGCCTGCGGTCCGGATAGCTGTCCGTGACCAGATCCACCCGCTGGCCGAGGCGGATGCGTCCCAGCATCGGCCCCGGCACATAGACCTTGACCTCCATGACGGAAAGATCGGCAAGGGTCATCAGCGCGGAGCCCGGAAGAACCGTCTCGCCTGGCTCCGCATCGCGGCGCAGCACCGTGCCGCTCAAGGCCGCGTGAATGCGCGTGTAGCCAAGCTGCGTCTCCGCAACCCGAAGCGCGGCCTCGGCCTGTGCGACCTGCGCCCGCACGACCTCGAGTTGCGCCTCCAGGACCGCCTCCTGCGTCTCCAGTTCGTCCAGCTGTTTCTCGGTGGCCGACCCTGTGGAAAGGAGCTTCCGGACTCGAGCCAGCATGATGCGATTTCCTTTCAACCGGGCCTGCAGCACGCCAAACTGGGCCCGGGCGGACTCCACTGTCTCTCGGGCCTGCCCGACCTGGGCCCCATAGAGCGAGTCGTCGATCACCGCGACGAGCCTGCCCTGATCGACGGGATCCCCCTCGTCGACGGAAAGCTCGACAATCCTGCCCATGACCTGGGCGCTTACCGTCACCTCGACCGCCTCGACGGTGCCGTAGAAGGACTCGTCCCGCTCGAGGGCCTTTTTCTCGGTCCGGTACCGGTGCCCGAAGTAGCCGACCAGGACGAGGGCCACGACCAGGGGAACGATACGTCTGGCCATCTTCTCACCTCCCGATCGCCGACAGGGCCCCGGTTGCCGCGGCGAGCCGGATCTGCGCGTTCCGATAATCGTAAAGGGACTTGAGATGCTCCATCCGCGCCCGGGTAACGGCCAACTGGGCGTCGATGACTTCCACGTTGGTGGCGGCGCCCGCCGTGTAACTGTGCTCCGAGATCTCCAGCATCTGGTCGGCCCACTCCTGGTTCTCGGCCGTGCTCCGGATCCGGACGGCCGCCTCCCGCAGGGCAAGCACCGCCGTGCGAACCTGCGTACGGACGTCGGCATGGGTCTGCACCACGGCCAGGCTGACCGTCTCCGCCTCGGCCCGCGCCTTGCGCATGCGGCGGTAGGCCTCCATCCCGTCGAAGAGCGGCACCTGAATGCCCACGCCCACGGTGAATACATGCTCCCAATCCACGATCGAGAAATAGGGTTTCTCGTACCCGAACGAGCTGAGCAACTTCATGGCGGGCAGCATCCCCCCACGTTCGGAAAGGGCCATGGCTTCGGCTGCGGCCTGCGTGCGGCCGAGGACCTTGAACTCAGGACGCTCGGCCCGTGCGCGGTCGAGTTCCCGCTCCTCGTAGACCGGTTCGACC
>CAYLMK010000005.1:231688-324460 GCA_964384945.1 uncultured Thermodesulfobacteriota bacterium
GGCCTCGAGCGGATCGGTCAGCCGTATCCGGGTACCCTCCGGCAAACCTGCCGCCCTTCGAAGCATGACCATCGCCTCCTCGGTGCGCTGCTCCGCCTCGGTCACCCGCGGCTCCACGTTGGAGACTTCGACCATCGACCGCAAGAGTTCCAGCCGGTTTGCGGTCCCGGCGTCGAAGCGGTTCCGGACCTGCTCGAGATGGGCCCGGGCCGCGGCCAGGGCCTCACGCTGAACCTCTGCGACCGCCTCGGAGATCAACACGGCGAGGTAGGCCCCCGCCGTCTTCTCCGCAACGTTCAGCTTGACCGTTTCGACCTCCTGGCGGGTCGACTCGATCTGCTCTTCCGCCGCCCGGTGGGCGTGGTAGACCCTGCCCGAGGCGAAAAGAAGCTGGCTCAGGTTCAACCGGGCGAGGTAGTTGTCGTGGGCGCCGATCTCCTGCGAGCCCTGGACCTTCATGGGCGGCAGGTCGGGCAGCGGGCTCTCCACGACGGCGTCGACATCGATGCGCGGAACGTTGTCCAGATACCGGTAGCCTGCGTCGAGCGTGAGGTCGGGCAGATAGTTGGAAAAGACCTCCTTTCTCGCCTCCTCCCTCTGGGCGATGCGGCTTTCGGCCACCGCAACGTCCGGGCTGTGCTCCAGCGCATACCCGATGGCCTCCCGGACAGACCACTGGAGCGGTTCGGCTGCATGGGCCCCGGCGACCGAGCCCAGCAGTCCTGCGAGGACCAGCAGACACGGGGTTGCAGGGGATCGGTTCCAGCTGATTCTCATTTCGTGACTCCTCCATCCTGGGGGACAAGCACACCGTGCAGGAGCAGATGCTTGAAGGTCGTGATGAACTGGTCGAAGCGCAGGCCCTGCTCCGCGAGAAACCGCGGGTGGGCCACGTGGGTCAGGATGCCCTGGATCATCTTGCCCGCCACGGCCGGGTCCAGATCGGGCCGGATCGTGCCCTCCTGCTGGCCCCGCTGGAGCAGCTCGGTGATGATGCCCACGGCCCCCGATCGGAACTGATCGATCCGGGCCCACAGCTCGGGCATCAGGACCTGGATGTCCACCATGAACTGGGTCGGTACGTTGGAGACGACGTTCTGTATCAAGATGTCGAAATGCCTCCTGAGAATCTGGTCCACCGGACCGGCGGAGGTCAGATTCTCGAGGATCGCCGGCACATGCCTTTCCACGCTTTCCGCGACTACGGCCACGACCAGTTCATCCCGGTCGGCGAAATGGCGGTAGAAGGTGCGTTTGCTCATCCCGAGGTCTGCACAGAGTTCCTCCACCGTGACCTTGCGAAACCCCCTCTCCCGGAACACCCGATCCGCGTGGGCGATGATACGACTTCGGGTCTTTTCGATCCGATTCCCCGGGCCTCTGGGGTTCCTCTGTCTGGTGCTGATTATGTCCACTATTAACTCTAGAGATACGTTAACTGTATATTTCGTTTCCTTTGTAGCAAGAATTCGGCTTCCTGTCAAGGGTTTTCTAAGGGGATAAGGGGAAAGGAACCCTCAACCTACGGAGACGCGGGTCGGCCTTCGGACCGATCCGTGCCTGTGCGGCCTCAGGACGGAATCAACCTTATCGTACAGGGCGGAGAGCCCCTCGGACTTCTTGAAATGAGCATCGATCCCCAGATGGATCAACTCTTCGTGCTCCTCGACCATCATCGGATGGCCGGTGAGCACGACCACCGGCAGATCCGCGGTCCTGGCCTCGTTGCGGATCCAGCGAAGCACCTCCTGCCCGTTTCTGCCCGGCATGAGGATATCGAGGATCACGAGGTCCGGGACACGGTGCTCCAGAAACCGGACGGCCTCGTCCCCGTCCCGGGCCACATCGACGAGGAAACCCTTGTCTTCCAACTGCATGCGAAGGGCTTCCACGACCGCCGCGTCGTCGTCCACCACGAGGACCGAGTTCTTATCTTCTCCGAGCAGGGCCCGGACCTTCTCGACGAGCGCCTCCTCCCGAAAAGGCTTGGTGAGGTAGTCGCTCGCCCCGAGAAGGATCCCCTTCTCTCGGTCTTCCACAACGGAAATGATGAGAATCGGAGTGTCCTTGGTCGCCGGGTCATCCGAAAGCATCCCGAGCAGGTCGTATCCGCTCATGGTGGGCATCATCAGGTCCAGGGTGACCAGATCGACGTGGTGCCTGTGAACCATTTCCAGCGCCTCGCGCCCGGTGGCCGCCTCCAAAACACTGTAACCCCACCTCTGAAACTGATAGCGCAGCAACTTGCGCATGTTGCGGTTGTCATCCACCAGCAGAATGGTCTTCCTGCCGTTGGATCCCGCAGGGTCCGCCGCCTCGGCCTCGATGGACGAGGCGGCATGTGCAAACGCGGGCAGGGTGAAGCTGAAGGTGCAGCCCTTCCCCTTCTCCCCCTCCACCCACAGGTTCCCCTCGTAGTAGGAAACGATCTCCCTGCAGATCGGCAGTCCGAGGCCCGTGCCCCTGGGCTTCTCGGTCAGAGGGTCGCTCAGCCCCTGGCGGAACTTGTCAAAGATGAACTCCTTCTCCTTCTCGCCGATCCCGATGCCCTGATCCGCCACGCTCACGCGGATCCATTCCGATGCCTCCCCGGACCGCTTTCCCTCGAACACCTCGGCCCGTATCCGGATCTCCCCCCCTGCAAAAGAAAATTTGACCGCATTCCCAAGAAGGTTCGTGACCACCTGCTGGATCCGGTCACGATCGGCAAAGACGAATGGCAGATCGTCCGGGATCTCGATCTCGAGCCGGAGGGACTTCTCCTGCAGGGCGAACAGCTGTGTTTTTGCCGCATCCCGTATCACTTCGCCGAGCGACATGAGATCATCGTGCCAGACCATCCTGCCCGACTCGATTCGCGACAGATCCAGAAGATCGTTGATCAGCCTTGTCAGCCTTTCGCTCTCCGCGTTGATGATCCCCAGGAACTCCCTCCGGTCCGCGGCGTCCACCTGGTCGTAACGCAGAAGGATTTCCGAGAAGGAGCGGATCGATGTCAAGGGCGTGCGCAGTTCGTGCGACACGGACGAGAGGAACGCGTCCTTCATCTGGTCCAGCTTCTTGAGGTCCTCGTAGGCATTCTGCAGTTGCTCGGTGCGCTCCCGGACGCGGGATTCCAGCTGCGCGTGAACCTGCTCCAACTGCCGCTCCGCTTCCCATTTGGCGCTCAGCGCCGATGCGAACTGCCGGATTTCCTGAGGATGAAACGGCTTGCGGACATAGAGCAGCTTCTCCGCCGGAGGGGCGCGCTCCACCACCTCCAGGGGGTCGACATCGGAATTGCCGGTCATCAGAACGATCTGGATCAGCGGATCCAGCCTTCGGATCTGCTCCGCCGCCCATATCCCGCTCTGCCCGGGCGGCATGCACACGTCCAGGAAGGCCACAGCGAAGGGCCGCTTTTCGCTTCTTCCCTCCCGGACCGCAGCGATCGCTTCCTCCGCCTGCCTGCAGCAGACCACGTCGAAGCGCGCGGCCGACTGCCCGGCCTCTCTTCGTTCGTCGCACAGGATGTACTTGTGGAAGTCCAGGACGAACTGTTCGTCATCGGCTACGAGAATACGCGGAGGCGGCGGTTTCGAATCGCTCATAAAGAGCCCCGGCGGCAAATGTTTCAGGCATTCCTTCCCTGCACTTATGGATCGGTACTTCCGGCCGATAAGATTACCCGCCGCCCCGTTTTACCCGAAAAACGGTCTTGACTACAGATTGTTCCCTCCCCTGCCGATGTATAGGAACGGCTGGTCGCAACCGTTTCGAATTCGAATCTCCAGGGGGAAACCATGGATCCGGCGCGCAAGGAGAACGTCACCCGTCCCGTCGACCTCGGGGAAGATGCCGGTAGCGTTGATCACGCCCTGCGGGCGGTCCATCCGAGCGACGGGGCGATCGACCTCTCGGCGGAAGGGCTGGCGGACGATCTGCCCCTTGTCGCCGACGAGGAACCTTCCCGGAGAAGGACCCCGCCCGCAAAGCTCGGGGCCTCGCTCTTCGAACGGCTCGGCGAGGTGAACAAGGAACTCTGGCTGATCCTCTCGCTTCTGGCCCTTGCCGCCCTCATGAACTATCTCATCACCGGCCATCGGATGGTCCTGGGCCTCTACACCCTGCCCACCCTGTTTTCCGCCTATTTTTACGGACGGCGCCACGCAACCCTCACCGCCCTTGCGAGCGTCTTTCTGGTCGGGCTCCTCGCGCATTTCAACACGAGGCTCTTCGACAATGCCATCGAGTCGCAATTCGTGCAGGGCCGCTGGTACGACATCACGGCCTGGGCGGGGATTCTGGTCGTCACGGCCTATGCCATGGGAACGCTTTACGACAAGAGCGAGGCCCGCCTCCGGGAGCTGCGGGATACCTACCACGGGCTCCTGCATATCCTGCGGCAGTTCATCTCCAAGGACAAGTACACCGAGAACCACTCCTACCGGGTTTCCATCTACGCAACCAAGATCGCAGCCTACCTGCGACTCAGCCCCGAGCGGATCGAGGATGTCCGCGCCGCGGCCCTGCTCCACGACATCGGCAAGCTCGACACCAGCCGGCAGCTTCTCTACAAGGCCGCGCGGCTTTCCGAGGACGAGTTCATGGAGATGAAGAAACACGTAGAGAAGAGCGCCGCCATGCTCGAGCCGGCAGGAGGGGCCTTGCGCCGGATCATCCCGATCATCCTGGCCCATCACGACAAATTCGACGGCTCGGGCTATCGCGCCAATACGGGCGAAGAGATCCCGCTGGAGGCGAGGATCATCGCCCTGGCCGACGTCTACGATTCCCTCACAAGCGACCGACCCTACCGGAAGGCCATGTCCCCCTTCGAAGCCAAGGCGATCGTCACCAAGGGATCGGGAACCGAGTTCGATCCCCGCGTGGTCAAGGCCTTTCTGGCCGCCTTCGCCAAGGGCGAGATGGAAGTCCCCGAGGTGGTTTTGTAGCGCATCGGCCTTCCCCGCGGGCCCTCCTTTTACCTGAAGATCATGTTTCCTTGACTCTCCGCAGCCAATCCAATTAGATAATAACTCTCCTGCCAAACCGACGGGACGAGGGCATTTGCCGTGCGCATCGGTATCGATATCGGATCCTGCTACATCAAGGCCGTGGCGCTGGATGCCTCCGACAGGGTGGTCCGCCATCAATTCGCCCCCCATAACGGACGCCCCCGGGAGGCCCTCCGCCCCTTCCTGAAAGGGCTTGATCAGGAGGCGATTGCCCTGGGCCTGACCGGCTCGCTCTCGGGGCTTCTGGCCAACGCACAGGCCCATCGCCTCGACGATGTCCAAGCCATGCTCAAGGGAAGCGCGCATCTGAACGGCAGATTCCGCAACCTTCTGCACCTGGGTGCGAGCAGCATCTCCCTGATCAAGCTCGGCGAGCGGGGCGAACTGCTCGATTACCGGACCAACTCCGTCTGCGCGGCCGGCACGGGCTCCTTCCTGGACCAGCAGGCGGGCAGGATGCGGATCGATATCGCCGAGTGCGCCCGCTTCCGGCGCGTGGAGGATCCCCCGTCCGTGGCCGCGCGCTGCTCGGTCTTTGCCAAGTCGGACCTGATTCACCGCCAGCAGGAAGGCTACACCATCCCCCAGCTCTGGTGCGGCCTGTGCCGGGGGCTCTCCTTCACGATCGTCAACGCCCTTCTTCAGGGCGAGGCCCTCCGCGGCAAGACGGGCGTGATCGGCGGCGTGGCCCTCAACCAGGAGGTGATCCGCTGGCTTCGGCAGCTGATCGGGCCGGATCTGTTCGTAGCCGAGCATCCGCACCTCGTCGCCGCGATCGGCGCGGCCTTGCTCGCGCCGGACGGGCGCGGGCCGGGCGACCTGTTTGCCGACGCAGACCCCCACATCCGCGGACCGAGGCCCGCCGCCCACGTCCGTCCGGCGCTCGTCCTGAAGCGATCCGCGCTGCCGGCCGACGAGGTCTTCCGCCGCTACGTGGACGAGGACGGAAACGAGGTGCGCATCCTGGAAGAGCCGCGGGGAACCCGCTCCGTAAGCCTCGGGCTGGACATCGGCTCCACATCCACAAAGCTCGCGATCCTCGGCGAGGACGACCGGGTCCTGGTGGACATCTACCGCAGGACGGCCGGCGACCCGATCGGTGCGACGCAGAACCTGCTCAGGAGGGTCGAGGCCCTCCTGACGGAAGCGGGCGCGGAGTTTCTCTTCACGGCCTGCGGAACAACGGGCTCCGGCCGAAGGCTGGTGGGCGAGATTGTCGGCGCGGACAGGATCGTGAACGAAATCACGGCCCATGCACGCGGGGCGAGGCTGCTTTTCGGAAACGAGATGGAGACCCTCTTCGAGATCGGGGGCCAGGACGCCAAGTACGTCCACATGCGCGACGGGCGCGTCGACCATGTAAACCTGAACTACGTCTGTGCGGCCGGAACCGGCTCGTTCGTGGAGGAACAGGCGGGCAAGCTCGGGTTCCGGGTCGACGAAATCGGAGACCGTGTCCTGGGAATCGCCCCTCCCTTCACGTCGGAGCGCTGCACGGTCTTCATGGAACGGGACGTGGAGAAACTCCTGATGGAGGGCTTCTCCCGGGAGCAGGCCATGGCCGCGGTCCTTTACTCGGTCTGCTTCAACTACCTGACCAAGGTCGTGGGCAACCGGCCCGTCACGGGCGAAAAGATCCTGTTTCAGGGGGCCACGGCGAGGAACAAGGGGCTGGTGGCCGCCTTCGAAATCATCCTGGCAAGGCAGATCGTCACCTCCCCCTTCTGCCATGTCACCGGGGCCATCGGTGCGGCCCGACTGGCCCGCGAGGAGATCGACTCCACCGGCAGACGCCCTTCCTTCCGGGGCCTGGGGGTGCACCGGCGGCAGGTGCGGCTCGAGTATTCCGAGTGCGGGCTGTGCCAGAATCGGTGCAAGATCACCCACGCAAGAATCGAGGGGGTGGATGCGGCGCCCTCCTGGGGCTACATGTGCGGCCGGGAGCCCGAGGACACGAAGCGGAAGCCGAACCGGCTGTACGCTGCCTTCGATCTCCGAGGCAGCCTGTTCACAAAGGCCGCAACGCCGCAGAGGCGGCAAGCCGCAGGCGTCGGCGTAACGATGCCCCTGGCCCTGGCCGCGTACGCGCATTTGCCTCTGTGGCGCGCCTTCTTCGAGGATCTGGGGCTGGCCTTGCGCGTGACCCGCCCGACCCGCCGGGAGACCATAGAGGCGGGCATCTCGAACGCCACGGCCGATTTCTGCTTCCCGGTCAAGGTATTCCTCGGCCATGTGGCCGAGGCCGCCCGCGCGGAAGGCCCCGTCTTCATCCCGCACCTCATCGCAGGCGAGAAGACCCGGATCACGCTCAAGTCGGTCTTCTGCCCCTACGTGCAGGCCGCCCCTTCGATCGCCCTCTGCTCGGAGCTTCTTTCCGAGGCGCTGCGCGGCAGGCTTCTCAAGCCTGTCGTGGACTTCGCCATGCCGGACGCGGTCAACATCCGGGAACTGCACGCGGCCCTCAGGCCCCTCGGGATTCGAAAGGGGCGGGTGGCGCGGGCCTGGAAGCGAGGCCTTGCGGCCCTCCAGGAATACCGGCAGGCGTGCGAACAGGAGGGGCTCAAGATCCTCGGCGAGGTCGAGCGGTCGGGCGAGAAGGCGGTCGTCGTCCTGGGACGCTACTACAACATGTACGACGGAGCGGTCAACCTGGAGATTCCCAGGAAGTTGTCGGAACTCGGCTATCGGGTCATCCCGTACGAGTTCCTCCCGTTCCGCGAGGAGAATCTGGACCCCTTCTTCCGGAACATGTTCTGGTACTACGGGCAGCGAATCCTGGCCGCGGCCAGGCGGGTCAAGGAACAGAAGAACCTCTTCCTCCTCTACCTGACCAATTTCTCCTGCGGCCCGGATTCCTTCCTTCTCACCTACGTGGACGAGATCATGGGCGGGAAGCCCATGCTCACCCTCGAGCTGGACGAACACAGCGCAGACACCGGATACGGCACCCGGCTCGAGGCGTTCGCGGACCTGCTGGCAACCTACGGGGAAGCCAAGGAAGAAAGAAGCTTTCTTTACGTAAAGCGCGCCCCCGGGGACCTTCGCGACAAACGCATCCTGCTCGTCCCGATGCACCCCGGCGTGGTCCCGATGTTCGAGGCCGCCTTTGAGAAGCACGGATACAGGCCCCTGGTCCTCCCCGAGATCACGCCGGAGCAGTTCGAGCTCGGCCGAAAACACACCCGGGGAAGCGAATGCCTGCCTGCGCACATCACAACGGGCAACATTCTGCATTCCCTCGATCGCCTCGGCCTCCGGCCCGAGGAGGCGGCCCTGTTCATGCCCACCAGCGACGGCCCGTGCAGGTTCGGCCAGTATGCCTCCCTTCACCGGATCCTGCTCAACAAGATCGGATACGAGGACCTGACGATCCTGTCGCCCTCGGCCCAGAATGCCTACATGGGCCTTGAGGAAGATCTGCGCAAGGACCTCTGGAAGGCCATCCTCACAGGGGACCTGCTCTTCAAATTCTTCTGCCGCGTCGCCCCCTTCGAGAAGAGGCCGGGGGAGGCCCGCGAGGCCTTCGAATCCGTCACCCGGGATTCCAGCCGAGCCTTTCGCCAAGGGGCCTCGTTCACGGAGGTCATCCGGAACGCGGCGGCCCGGTTCTCGCGCATCGACAGGCGGGACGTTTCGAAGCCTCTGGTGGGGATCGTCGGAGAAATCTTCGTCCGGTGCAATCCCTTCTCCTGCGACCGCGTGGTGGACTGGATCCTGGAGGCCGGGGCCGAGCCCTGGCTCGCGCCGATGGGCGAGTGGGTGCTCTTCACCTCCTTCATTCACCGCCACGAGGCCGGCAAGACCCGGAGCCTGCGGGAGATGGCGCGGTCCTACCTGGGCAACAGCTTCCTGACCCGGTTGGAGCATCAGGCCTGCGAGGCGGCCGGGGAGCTGCTCGAGGCGCGCCGGGAACCGCGGACCGCCGAGATGGTCGAGGCGGGCGAACAGTTCCTGCCGGTGGAGTTCAACGCCGAGGCGATCCTTTCCGTCGGGAGGGCGTCCCTGTTCATCGACAGGGACGGGGCCGACATGATCGTGAATGTCTCGCCCTTTACCTGCATGCCGGGCGCGATCACGGCCGCCATCTTCCGCCAGATGGGCAGCCGCAAGGGCATCCCGATCGTGAACATGTACTACGACGGCACCGTGGGCGTGAACGAGCGCATCACGGCCTTCCTGCGAAACCTGAACGACCCGAGGCGTTGACCGATTCCGCTCCGGCGGTCCCGCGCCGGCGCCCCGTTCGCCCCTGCGTTCTCTTGCCCTTGGGCGTTGCTTGACAGGTTTCTTTACTCTTAGTAAAGTCTTCTTCCTCGCGCGTTCGAAGCCGCAAACAGCACCTGAGGGCACACACAGATGGCAGGAACCACAGGCAGGCACAGAGAGGTCGTCAAGCGCCGCCAGCAGCGCGAAAAGCAGCAGCGGGCCCAGAGTATCCTCGATGCGGCCACCAAGGTTTTTCTGGCCAAGGGGTACGCCGGCACGACGATGGACGACATCGCCCTCGAGGCGGAGATCACCAAGCCGACCATCTACCAGTATTTCGAGACAAAGGAGCAGCTCTACTTCTCGCTCATGGCCCCCTTCATCGAGGACCTGGGAAAGAGAATCGAGGCGGTCGCTGCGGGACTGGTTCAGGGACGCTACGAGAAAGGGTCCTCCCTGGTGGCCGACCTGTTCCGGAACATGTACGCCGCCTTCCAGACGTTTCCGCACACCTTCCGGGTCGTTCAGTTCTTCCAGCAGTCAGGACGGATATGGGAGATCTCCGACTCGCTCAGCGCATCCCTGAATGCGAAAGGGAAACGGAATTTCGAGATGCTGCGCCGTGTACTCTCGCTGGGAATCGAGAAAGGGCTGCTCAAGGATGTGAACGTCTATGAGCTCACCGACGTGCTCTGGGGGCTCTTCGTGGGGGTCGTCCAGTTAAGCGATGCGAAGTCGTACCGGAAGAGCCGGAACCCGGTGCTGAACAGGACCGACCGCAACCTGGAAGCTTCCCTGCGGCTCGCGGAAAAGATCGTCACCGAGGCCGTCGCCCTTCCGTGAAGCCCCCTTTTCGAGCCTGTCGAGCCAAAGGCAACCCCTGCAAGGAGGAGAGAACGAGATGTCAGCGAGAACGAGCCTTCCCGCCCGGGCCTACGAGGGCATTGTCGAGGAGGTCTACGACGGTGTGAAGATGCGCAACTACCGGGACCGGCCGGACCATCTCGTGGGTCTGCTGGAGGCCTCGGTCGACCGGTTCGCGGAGCGCGAGGCGGTCGTCGACGGCCCGATCCGGCTCACCTACAGGGAGTTCGACCGCCTCTGCAACAACCTTGCCGCATCCTTGAAAAAGGCCGGGGTCCGCAAGGGCGACCGGGTGGCGATCCTGATGCCCAACTCGTGGGAGTACGCCGTTGCGTTCTTCGGCATCGTTCGCCTCGGCGGGATCGCGGTCCTGCTGAACTGGCGATGCGCAGGGCCGGAGCTCGAATACATGCTGAACGATTCCGGGGCGGTCTTTCTCCTCATGCACGCCCAGTATGGGGCGACGATCGCGGGCATCCGGCAGAGGCTGGAGAGCGTGAAGGCCTACTTCGCCCAGGGCGAGCCGCGTCCGGAGTGGGCGGCGGCATTCAACGACCTCATCGCGGCGGACGGCCCGGCGCGGGTGGTGAGCGACCCGCCGGTCTCGCAGGAGGACCCGGCCGCGATCCTGTACACATCGGGAACGACGGGCCTGCCCAAGGGAGCCCTGGTGCTCCATCGCAACTGCGTCGCCAACGCCGTGAACGCGAAGAACATCGCCGAAGGCGACGAACACGACAGGACCCTGCTCATCGCCCCCATGTTCCACGCCACCGGGATCCACTCGCAGTTGACCGCCTTCCTGAACATCGGGGGCTGCTCGGTCATCCATGCGGCCTTCGACCCCATCCAGACGCTGCGGACGATCCAGGACGAGAAGATCACCTTCGGCGCCGGCGTGGCCGCGATGTTCTGGGTCATCCTGAACATGGCCCCCTGGAAGGACTATGACCTGAGTTCGCTCCGGCACTTCGTCTTCGGCGGCTCGCCCGTGCCGGTCGAGCTGTTCGGCCAGATGGTCAAGAGCTTCCCCCGCGTGCGGTTCGGAAATGTCTTCGGGCTGACCGAGGCGACATCGATCGTCACCTTCAATGCCCATGAGGACGTCCTTCGCGTTCCCGGCTCGGTGGGCCCGGCCGTTCCGATCGTCGATGTCAGGATCGCGGATCCGACCACGAACCGGGAGGTCGAAGCGGGAAAGGTGGGGGAGATCCTGGTCAAGGGCCCGACCGTCGTGAAGGGTTACTGGAACAAGCCCGAGGCGAGCGCGCAGACCTTCGTGGACGGATGGCTCCATACGGGAGACCTGGGCCACGTGGACGAGGACGGGTATGTGTACGTGGTGGACCGGATCAAGGACATGATCGTCTCCGGAGGGGAGAACATCTACTGCATCGAGGTGGAGAACGCGATCATGCAGCATCCGGCGGTGATGGAGGTGGGCGTGGTGGGCGTTCCGGACCCGGTGATGCAGGAGGCGGTCAAGGCGGTCGTGTTCCTCAAGCCGGGCGCAACCGCTACCGAGCAGGAAATCATCGATCACTGCAAGAAGCTGATCGCGAGCTACAAGAAGCCCAAATACGTGGTCATCACGCCTTCCATGCTGCCCAAGAACCCGGGCGGCAAGATCCTGAAGAAGGCGTTGAAGGAAATGAAATAAATGTAAGGCATAGAAAGTCTCAAAAGACGCAGCACCGCTGTCACTCGGCCCCCCCGGCTGTGTCGACTTTCGTCATCCCGGCCCCTGCGCGGAGCGCGTGAGAGCCGGGATCCGGAAGCGGGCGTCAAGAACAGCCGCAATTACGGGGTGCAGGGACCGGATTCAGGAAACGGAGGCACTTCACGATGCTATTGGATGGAAGAGTCGCCCTGATCACCGGGGCGGCGCGCGGCATCGGCAAGGCGAGCGCCCGGGTGCTGGCCCGGGAGGGCGCCCACGTGGGGGTGGCCGACATCTCGCCGGACGTGGAAGCGACCGCCCGCGAGATCGCCGCACTCGGGAGGCGCTCGGCCTTCGCCGTGTTCGACATCTCCGAGGCGGCCCAGGCGGCCCAAGGCGTCGCGAAGATCCGGGCAGAGCTGGGAGACATCGAGATCCTGGTCAACAATGCGGGCGTGGTAACGAACATCGCCCGCATCACGAAGATGACCCACGAGGCCTGGGAGCGGGAGATCTCGATCAACCTCACCGGCGCCTTCAACATGATCAAGGAGGTGATCGGCCCGATGATCGAGAAGAAGTGGGGCCGGATCATCAATATCTCCTCCGGGGCGGCCCTGGGCGGGCTGCACAAGCAGATCGGCTACGCGGCCAGCAAGGCGGGCCTGCTCGGCATGACCAAGACCGTGACCCTGGAGCACGCCCGGGACGGCATCACCTGCAACGCCATCCTCCCGGGGCTGATCGCCACGGAGCTGGTCCACATGATGCCCGAGGAGATACGGGACCGGGCGGCGGCGATGATCCCGGCCCGCCGGATGGGCGAGACCGAGGAGGTGGGCCACCTGATCGCGTTCCTCGCCTCGGACAGGGCTGCCTACATCAACGGAGCAGAGATCCGCCTGGACGGCGGCATGGGGCTCAACCTCGGCACCCTGGGGAGCCGGAAGGAGCTCAAGGAGATGGAGAGATGACCGAACACCGCACGCGCTCCGGGATCCCGCTCAAGCCCGTCTATACGCCCGAGGACATGAAGGGCCACGACTACCGGGAACATCTCGGCCCCCCGGGGGACTTCCCGTACACACGGGGCCGGCGCGCAGACCCGGCCGGGGGCTGGATGCACCGGGAGCTTTCCGGAGAGGGAGACCCGGCCCGGTCGAACGAACAGCTCAAGTACCTGATCTCCCAGGGGCAGATCGGCCTCGACGTGATCGGCGACAGCCCCACCATGGCCTTCATGGACCCCGATCACCCGCTCGCGGCCAACGCGATCGGTACCCAGGGCGTCTCCCTCTGCTGCCTCGATGACTTCCGGGCTCTCTTCAAGGACCTGCCCCTGGATTCGGTCGTCGTCTCCGCCTCGCTGCCCCCGGCCATCACCGTGGCCGCCCTCTGCCTGGTCGCCAGGGAGAACGGCGTGCCCCACGACCAGCTCCGCGGCTCGGTCATCCAGGCGCCCTTCTATGCAGAGGACTGCGGGTACGCGGTCCACATGCCCTTCCGCCTGAGGCTCAGGCTGGCCGCTGACTGCATCGAGTTCTGCTCCAGGGTGATGCCCCGGTTCCACGCCTTCGTGGAAGACACTTACTTCTTCAACCAGGCCGGGCTGAACGCGGTGGACGAGATGGCCCTGGGCTTCATCGAGATCCGGCACGTGGTCCGGGAACTGCTGCGCCGCGGGGTGGCGATCGACAGCTTCGCGCCGCGCATCGCCATCCTGGTGGACTGCAACATGGACTTCTTCGAGGAGATCGCCAAGATCCGCGCCGCCAGAAGGCTCTTCGCCCGGATGATGAAGGAGGAGTTCGGGGCCAGGGACCGCCGCTCCTGGTCCGCGGTGATCACGAGCCACACCTCCGGGCTCTCGCTCACGCCCCAGCAGCCGGTAAACAACATCGTGCGGGGCACCATCCAGAGCCTGGCCCTGGTCCTTGCCGGCGTGCAGGCCTTGGAGATCTCGGCCTTCGACGAGGCCTACCGGACGCCCAGCCCGGAGGCCCACATGGTCGCGCTGAGGACACAGCAGATCCTTCACCTGGAATCCAATGTATCCAAGGTCGTCGACCCCCTCGGCGGCTCCTATTTCGTCGAGTCGCTCACGGACGAGATGGAAGAGAGGATCCGGGAACGAATCCGGGAGATCGAGGCCCTGGGCGACCCGGCCGAGCTTTCGGACAAGGGCTGGTTCAGGAGGTTCTTCGAGGGCGCGATGGCCGAGTATTCCCGGAAGATCGCCGACGGGAGCATGCCCAAGGTGGGCCTGAACATCTTCCGGATCCCGGAAGAGGAGGACACCCTGCTCAAGGAAATCGTGGAGGGCAAGATCGAACCGTGGTGGGACCGGATCGAGAAGACAAAGGCGTACAAGAAGGCGCGGGATCAGGGCAGGATCCGGGAGGCCCTCGCCAAGGTTCATGAGGCGGCCGGGAAGGAGGGCGAGAACCTCATGGGAGTGATCCTGGAGGCCTTCGAGGCGGGGGCGACCATGGGCGAGATCGGCGGCGTGCTGCGCATGGCCTACGACTGGCCGTACGATCCGCACGGGCTCGTCGAGGCGCCGATAGCTGGGGGGCGGGATCGATGAAGAGGATCAGGGTATACGTCGGAATCCTGGGCATGGACCAGCACGAGCTCGGGGCGGTCGCCGTGACGCAGATGCTGCGGGACGCGGGGATGGAGGTGATCTACGGGGGGCGGTTCAACGTTCCGGCCATGATCGTCAAGGCCGGCCTCGAGGAGGACCTCGACGTGATCGGCCTGAGCTGCCACTCCTGGGAGTACCTGCACTATCTCCCTGACCTCTTCAGCCTGATGAGGGAAGAGAATCTCCAAATCCCGGTGATCGTGGGCGGCTCGGTCATCACGCCCGGAGACAGGAAGCGGCTCCTCGAGATGGGGGTGGCCGCGGCCTTCGGCTCGGGCGCAGCGAACGAAGAGATCATCGAGACCGTGAGACGACTCTCCCGCTGATTCCGGCACTGATTTGGAAGGCTTCATGGAGGACCATCTCCTTGATCTGACTTCCAAAACCATCTATGATCCCCTCGGAAACCGCGGCCATCCTGTTCTGGATCCCCAAGGGGACCGCTCCGTCGCTCCGTGGCTCGGTCAAACCGGTTTTTCTGAGCGCATAGGTCGAGTGCTTTGAGTCGCTAGCCGCCTAATCGGGTAGCCGGTAGTTGCCTGCTGGCAGCTCCCACCCCACTCGGCATAAGGGTCCGCACAGGGCGGTTCTCGATCGTGCAGCACGCGGCAATCTCAGGGGTAGCCGCGGCTTTCCATCCAGAGATCTCGAACGAATATGAGCCCTTGGTGTTCAAGCGGTTGATTGGTCATCCAGATCCGGGATCAGTGAGCACGATTCGCCACGTTAATGCAGAAGAAAGATCATCTGCCGAACAAATACGGTTTTAGCCAATTGAAGATCGAAACGTCCTCGGAGATCTTCTCAGCCCAGCTTTCAGGAAGCTAGTGGCGGGCACAGGGATTGCTATGAGCGTGTTGCTTGCTGTCAGGGTGCAGACAAACGGGGCAAAGACCAGCCATGTGCGCGGGGTGGAGAGGGGGGAATATGGCGCTGCGGCGGACGTAGAGGGACCCTACGCCGCTGCGTGTGATCCTCCGTAGTTACGATGCCGCACCTATACGAGGACTCGAAATTCGGCACGGACCGGCGGCGTCCTGCTCAGCAGGCGCAGTTTTCGCACATCGGCGATGGCCTGCGTTACGCCGCTTAAGAAGCACCATCAAAGAGAGGACTCTGTCCTTGATAGAAAAGAATTTTGATATCTCGTTCATAGCAAACCTTGCTCTGCATGAGAAGCAGATTCAGCAGAACTACAGGCCGATTATCGCGGTCCACAAGTGGTTTGCGCGAAGACCCGGAACCCTGTTTCGTGGTTTGTTACTCGCTGAATTCCTCGATGAGCCCCTGATCGATGCATTCTACCAAGCGAACGACCTGAGGAGAATCAAGGTCGCCGATCCGTTCATGGGAGGCGGCACTCCCCTCATAGAGGCCAACAGGCTCGGGTGTGATATCGTCGGTCTGGACATTAACCCCATGGCGTACTGGATCGTCAAACAGGAGATCGAACATCTTGATTTGGATGAATACCTCAAGGCGGCCAACTTGTTGCGGCGGCACTTGGAGAAAGAAATCGGGGATCTCTACCGCACGCGATGCGTTTTGTGCGGAAGCGAGGATGCCCACGTTAAGTACTTTCTTTGGGTAAAAACCGTTTCCTGCCGGAACTGTAACAAGCCCATGGACCTGTTACCCGGGTATATCTTGTCTACTGACTCAAGACATCCAAAGAACGTTTTTCTCTGTCACGCATGTGGGCAGTTGACCGAAACCTCGGACCGAAAGAAGCCCGGGGATTGCCAGCAATGCGGTGCAGGGCTATCAGTAGAGGGACCCGCCAAACGTAGCCGCTGCAAATGCCCTGACTGCGGGGCCGACAATCCATTTCCTAACAAGAGTTTAGGAGCGCCACGTCATCGGCTTTTTGCGCTTGAATACCACTGCCTCTCCTGCAAAGATGGCCACACCGGAAGATTCTTCAAGGCACCGGATGCCCAGGACTTGGCAACTGCAGGCCAGGCCGAGGAGCGATGGGCAAGGACGCGCGCAAAGCATGTCCCGGACGACGCAATTCCCCCTGGTGACGAGACAAATCGGCTACATCGCTGGGGATACAAATATTACCGCGAAATGTTCAATGCCCGGCAGCTCCTTGGCCTTGAACTATCCGCCCGGGTGATTTCTCAGACAACGAACGAGCGTATACGGAACGCACTCGCGACCAACCTTTCGGACCTGTTACGCTATCAGAATATGCTCTGCCGATATGACGTCAACGCCCTGAAATCACTGGATATTTTCTCCGTGCATGGGTTTCCGGTGGGGCTCATTCAGTGTGAATCAAATTTTTTGGGAATCATTGAGCCGAACAAGGGTCTTTGTGTGGGCAGCGGCGGCTGGGCAAATATCATCGAGAAGTTCCGGAAGGCAAAGGCGTATTGCAACAGCCCGTTTGAGATCAGACATCGGGACGGAAGAAAGGAAATCGTCCCTATCAAAGGGGAATGGATCGGTGACAACCCAAATGGAAAGCATCGGGCTCGAAAGCGGAGTGTTGAATTGCATTGTAATGATGCCGCGCAAGCGGACCTGTCTCCGTTTTCATTGGACGCGGTCTTGACGGATCCTCCCTATTTCGGGAACGTGCAATATGCGGAGTTGATGGATTTCTGTTACGTGTGGCTTCGGCGTCTCATACACACCCACGCAGAGGCATTTGCCAATTTGTCGACGCGCAGTCCCCAGGAGTTGACTGGCAACGAAGACATGGGCAGGGGGCTTGATCACTTTGCACAAGGCCTTTCATGCGTCTTTCAAAAGATGGCAGCGGCGCTCAAACCAGGGGCGCCGCTCGTTTTCACCTATCACCACAATGACCTTGCGGCGTACTACCCGCTCGCGGTAGCGGTTCTCGACGCTGGCTTGACCTGTTCGGCCTCCCTGCCATGCCCTGCCGAAATGGGAGCGTCCATCCACATAAGCGGAACCGGCTCCTCAATCATCGACACCGTTTTCGTCTGCAGATCAACTGGCACTGTTCCTCGAAAATGGCTGGCTGAGTCGATAGACCGTGTCGCCGAGCTCGTTGCAGAAGATTTGGCCAGGCTGCGCGCGGGCACGGTCAAGCCGACGACCGGAGATGTGAGGTGCGTTGCTTATGGGCATCTCATCCGGCTCGCAATGTGGAACCTGCGCAAGACCTGGAACAAGAATGCAGATATCAACAAGCGCTTGGCAGCGGTGTCATCTTGGATTCTCAGATTTGGGGGATGGGCCGAAATCGAGAGACACCTTTCCGGTCCTCAGGATTCTTTCCGCGATGACCCGTTGTTCTCGTTGCGCGAAGGTCTTGAAGACTATGGAGTTACCTGTGCCGAAGTATCCTTTTGAAGCGGCCTTTCATGAAATCCAGCGGGATTCGGATCGATTCGTGGACGCCGTTTTTTCGTGCCTCCAGTCTGAATTCCTCGTAATGCCGAAGGGTGCAGGATTCATTGAGTATCCTGTCTTTGAACGCGGCTACGAGGCTCTAAAGGCAGTCACCCAAGGGTTCTCCGTACTCCAACCCACAAAGGTGATGCCCGTAGCATTGAGAGAGCCAATTTCCATCGTGGTTCTTCGCACAATGCTCGGTTTCACACCGCCCGAATGGGGATATGTAACCACACAACGAACCGGGGTGAACGTTACGCAAGGCTTTGTCAGGTCCCTGGACAGAAGAATCAGGATGTCGCCAGAAACGCCTCTCAAAGGGAGGGGAATAGGCCTGGAAAGGCTGGCAGCTTTGGTGGAAACCGCGTGTCTGATACTTGATGAGGGTGCGCCGAATGTTGCAGGCGATCAACTGCATCGTTTGAACAAGGCAGACACCAAACGTGGAATTGAAAGCATAAAAAGCGTCTCTGGCATGGGTGTCCCCTATGCCATGCTTCTTTACGAACGGTTTCTGGGAAGGCCTTTCGCTGGCCATCGCGATTCGGTCAGCGAACTGGTCGGTGACAGCCTTGAATCGGCCATCGAAGACGTACTGACTGACGCGGGCATCAGTTACCGCAAGACGAAGCGGGCGGAACGAATCGAGGGATTTGATCAGACTCCTGACTTCATTGTTCCGAGCGAGTTTAACCCAAAGATCATCATTGAAGCGAAGATCACCGAAGATGACGGTACGGCCCGGGATAAGGCAACTCGCATTCAGCACCTTGGCGAACTCAGTCTCGCCGGTCGCTCTGCGGACAAACCAAGATATGAGGTCATCGCCTGCATAGGTGGACGAGGTTTCGGTGTGCGCCGCGAAGACATGAAGAAAATGATCCTCGCAACCAGAGGCAAAATCTTCACCCTTAGAACGCTTGACCAACTCATAGATCATACAAGGCTCAAGGATTTCAGGACAAAGTGACATCGAATCGAAGCTGCATGATGATTCTGATTTGTTTCACGCCCGGAGACAGGAAGCGGCTCGTCGAGATGGGGGTGGCCGCGGCCTTCGGCTCGGGCGCAGCGAACGAAGAGATCATCGAGACCGTGAGACGACTCTCCCGCTGATTCCGGCACTGATTTGGAAGACTTCATGGAGGACCATCTCCTTGATCTGACTTCCAAAACCATCTGTGATCCCCTCGGAAACCGCGGCCATCCCGCGCTGCGTACCCAGGGGTAACCCTTGGCGAAACGAAGGAAAGGCTCGCAGACAGCCGACACAAGCGGCGCCACCGTCGGATACGAGGCCGAACTCTGGCGCATGGCCGACGCCCTGCGCGGCTCGATGGACGCCGCCGAGTACAAGCACGTCGTCCTCGGCCTGATCTTCCTCAAGTATATCTCCGACGCCTTCGAGGAGCAGCACGCACGGCTGGAAGCCGAGAAGGCGAAAGGCGCCGACCCCGAGGACCCGGACGAATACCGGGCGCAGAGCGTCTTTTGGGTGCCGCCCGAGGCGCGCTGGCCGCACCTCAAGGGCCAGGCCCGCGAGCCCACCATCGGCCGGCTCGTGGACGACGCCATGGCCGGGATCGAGCGCGACGGCCGGGTCAGCGCTGCCCGACCTCTTGACCGCCTTGTCAAAGATGCCCGTTTACCGCCCCGCGGCGAGCGAAAGAGCACTTGGTATGAACGAGGTTCGGATATATGAGCGCGCTCGCAACTATACTGAATTAGCTCAAATATATGAGCTGAATGTATAACAGAACTGCCACGCGCGGTTATGGCGGGCGAGCCGTGGCTTATTAAACGATATGGCGCTTTCGTTTAATAAGCCGATCGTCTATTATGCGATCGTTGCATAAGGAAGAGATGATGCGGCGCGGCATGACCGGGAGGTACGAAATTACGATGGTAGGCGATGAGCAGATCAGGGCGTTTCTGCCCATGCCTCTGCCGCCGGATCCTCCCTTGGAAATGACGCCTGCCCGCCAGCAACTTCTTGAGCGTACCACATTGGCGTTGGGCCGACTGGACAGCATCACCCTTCTTCTGCCCGATCCGAACCTGTTTCTGTATGCCTATGTGCGGCGTGAGGCGGTCCTGTCCTCCCAGATCGAGGGGACCCAGTCATCGCTCAGCGATCTGCTGCTCTTTGAGCTCGACGAGGCCCCTGGCGTGCCCTTCGACGACGTGGTGGAAGTCTCGAACTATGTGGCGGCACTCAATCATGGTCTGGAGCGGTTCCAAAGCGGCTTCCCCCTTTCCAACCGGCTGATTCGCGAGATGCACTCGGTGTTGCTCTCTCGCGGCAGAGGGAGCGAGAAGGCACCGGGCAAATTCCGGCGCACGCAAAACTGGATCGGCGGTACCCGACCAGGAAACGCGCATTTTGTCCCGCCCCCGTCTCGGCATGTAGAGGAGTGCATGGCTGGGCTGGAGCGCTTCCTCCACGACAAACACACGCCTTACCCCGCGCTGATCCGGGCCGCCTTGGCGCACGTGCAGTTCGAGACCACCCATCCTTTTCTGGACGGGAACGGGCGCATCGGGCGATTGCTGATCGTGTTTATACTTCACCACGAAAAGGTTTTATCCCAGCCTTTGCTCTACCTGAGTCTCTACTTCAAGCAACATCGCGCCGAATATTACCGTCTCCTCGATGTGGTACGGATGAACGGAGACTGGGAAGCGTGGGTGGATTTCTTTCTGGACGGCGCTGAGCAAACCGCCTCCGGTGCGGTGGACACCGCACGGCGACTGGTGGCGCTCTTCAAGAAAGATGCAGAGAGAGTCCAGATGGCAGGTCGGATCGCCTCCAGTGCGCTGCGTGTGTTCAACAGCCTTCGTGAGCGGCCCGTGATCACGCTCAATCGGGTGTGCGAGCGCGCCGGCCTGGCTTTCCCCACCGCAGCCAAGGGCATGGACGCCTTGGTGAGGTTGGGGATCGCACGTGAACTGACCGGCAGGCAGCGCAACCGCATCTTTGCTTACGACCGCTGCCTGGCAATTCTGAACGAAGGAACGGAACCGTTAGGAACCAAATGAATCCGACGGACCCGGGGTGGTGGTCGAGGGAATGATCGCCCCGGCCAGGGATTTGCGGGTGCTCGTCAAGCGCATCCTGCGCAAGTACGGTTACCCCCCGGACAAGCAGGAGAAGGCGACGCAGACGGTGCTCGAACAGGCGGAGGTGCTTTCCGCAGAATGGGCGGCAGCGTGAGAGGCGAGTCTGATCGGGTAGGCTGTGGCTTCCATTCGCCGGCCCCTACCCTGCCAGGCAGGCGGATTCCTTTGGTCAGCCCCTCGCAAGACTGCCCTTGCCTTAATCTGGTGGTTGTCGTCAAATACATCGGGCGGCGGAGCCTCTCCCTTCAGAGGACTATCACCCCATAAGCAAAAACCCATGCCGGCCGCACACATTGCAAAGAAGCCGACGGCGACTCCGCCTCGCATCGCCGCCGCGGCTTATCGCGGCCGTTCGACAACGATAAAGGAATCATGAAGAAACCATACGTTCACGGTTACGATCATCGGGAAAACACGCGGCTGCAGGACCAGGCCTCCACCCTGGTCGAGTTGCTGCACTCCGATACCGCGTATCCGGCGGGGAGCCGGGTCCTCGAGGCCGGGTGCGGCGTGGGCGCCCAGACCGTCACCCTGGCGAAGAACAGCCCGAACGCCTCCATTTTCTCCATCGATGTTTCCGAGGCCTCGCTCAACGAAGCCAAGAGAAAAGTGGCGGCGGAGGGCCTGACCAATGTGCGGTTCGAACAGGGGGACATCCTTGATCTGCCCTATGGGCAGGACTCCTTCGACCATGTTTTCGTCTGTTTCGTCCTGGAGCATCTTGCGGATCCGGTGGCGGCCCTGCTGGCATTGAAGAACCATCTGCGTCCGGGCGGCACGATCACGGTCATCGAAGGGGACCACGGCTCGGCCTATTTTCACCCGGACAGCGAGGCGGCGCGCGCCGCGATCCGGTGCCAGGTTGAGCTGCAGCGCCGCGCCGGCGGCAACGCCCTGATCGGACGAGAACTCTATCCCTTGCTGGTCGGCGCAGGCTACCGATCTGTCCGCGTATCACCTCGAATGGTCTATGTGGATTCCAGCAAGCCTGAATGGGTGGAGGGGTTCACGAAGAAGACCTTCACGGCGATGATCGAGGGGGTCCGCGAATCGGCGATCCGGGCAGGAATCGTTCTACCGCAGGACTTCGAAAAAGGGATCCGGGACCTGTATCGAACCACGGAGCCGGACGGGGTATTCTGTTACACCTTCTTCAAGGCCGTCGGAGAAAAACGAGCACCCTGAGCTACGACACCCGGCCCGCTCACTTCATCCGGATGAGCAGCGCCTCCGGCTTCGATCCCTCGGTCCCCAGGAAGGTAAACTGCCTACCGCCGTCGTTCCAGAGAAGATTTCCTTCTTTCAGGTCGTGGGTCGCCCCCTCATGACCGCCGGCAGAGGACGACTCGATCCGCAGCCCTCCCTCGAGCGCGATCACGAGCCCGGTGAATCGGGCAGGCGACCCCAGGTGCCTCAGCGCGGCCGGGAACTTCAGGCGATGGACGCGCACAGTGTCGTCTTCATAGTCCATCGGCAGGGACTGCACGCAGGCCGAGGCGGGCCGGTTCCGGCCGCCGGGCTGCAGGAACTCGATCCCCATCATCCTCATGTCGGACGGATTGTCCGCGGCTCCGCGCACCCTGTGGATGATCGGGTCCCCGTCGTTGTGCATCAGTACATAGACGGACTTGGGCAGGTAGGTCCACCCGAAAAGCGAACGGGTCAGCAGCCACCGGACCTTCCTCGTGAGGCTTATCGATTTCGGGAAGACGTAGGCGCCCGCCTTGGAGCCGGCCAAGGCGCTCGAGTAGTTCCTTCCTCCCTCGAGCACCACGTACAGAGTGTCTTTGTCATGGCGGTGATAGAGCGTCTCCCGGCCGGGCCGAATGAACGCAACGTACACGCGAACGAGCTCGTTGCTGAAAACCTCCCGGTGATCCGGCTCGTCGGCGACCTCCACCCAGTCCCGTGCGCCTGCTGCTCCCTTTTCAACCTCTGACATCCCATGCCTTTCCTATTGCGTTTGATGGATGTTGAGGCCAGGCAGCCGGATCGGGGGTCAGGCCCGCTTCCGGTGTTCCCTCGACGCCCGGATGCCCAGCTTCTTCATCCGGTTGTACAGGGTGTTCGGATGGATGTCGAGGAGTCTGGCCGCCCCGTCCTGTCCCCTGATCTTGCCGCCGGTCATTTCCAGGGCCCGGAGAATGTGGCGCCGTTCGTTCTCCTGAAGGCTTACCGGCCTGTCCGAGCCCAAGGATCCCTGGCGACCGAGCTCCGGCATTCCCCTGGGCGGGCCTCACTCCGGGTTCATTTCATCCGACCGACCTGCATCTCTGAATCGGACGGTCGGTCGGGTTCTAGCTTTTCCGGCTCGTCTTTGCCGAGAAGGCGGACATGAGCTGCCTGACACCCTCCTTTTTGTTGCACTTGGGGCAGGCGGGCTTTCCCTTTTCGTGCTCGGCAATGGTCCGAATGACGGAGAACTTTTTCCGGCAATCCTTGCACTCGTACTCGTAGGTCGGCATATACACTCCTCCCTCTTGGCGTCTACCTTGCTCTTTATATTCTATAAGGTTCATGCCCCCTCATCCAAGAGAATCCCACAGGCTCCGGACGGAGGCCTGCCCGGTCTTCCCCCTGAATCTTGTTTCTCATCCCCGGCGAAATCTGGTATAAGGAATTCTGGGAATTGCCGCGCTGCGGCACATTCGGCGGGGCATAGTGCCGGAAGCCGGGGAAAGCGGCCGTTCCCTTCCTCAGCACGGGGCGCGGACCATGAGAACGCTTCTCCACATGCTGTACCAGCCTTACAAGTGGTTCGTCTGGGGCCCTTTTCTGGTCTGCTCGACGCTCATCCTGGGTGCGGTCGCAATCGGGATCGCCACCGCCGTGAGCCCCAAGCTCGCCAGCCAGACGTGCGGTGTCTGGTGGTCTCGGCTGAACAGCTACCTGACGCCCATGCTCGTCTCCGTCCGCGGAAGGCAGCACATCGACAAGAGGCAATCCTACGTCATCGTATCGAACCACCTGAGCCATTTCGACGTGTTCGTGCTCTACGGCTGGCTGGGGATCGACTTCAAGTGGGTGATGAAGAAGGAACTCCGCAACCTGCCTGCGCTCGGGGCCGCCTGCGAGAAGCTGGGGCACATTTACATTGACCGCTCCGACCGGGAGTCCGCGCTCGCCTCCCTCGATGCGGCGAAGAAGAGGATCGTGAACGGCACGAGCGTCCTGTTCTTCCCTGAGGGCACGAGAAGCACCACGGGCCGGATGAGGGAATTCAAGAAAGGAGCCTTTATCATGGCCCTGGACCTCGGCCTGCCGATACTCCCCATCACGATCCGCAACACGGACAAGATCCTCCCGGCGAGGACGCGCGACCTCTTCCCGGGCCGGGCGACCATGGTGATCCACCCGCCCATCGACGCCCCGAAGTACGGAAAGGAACGGCTCGAAGATCTGATGGCCGACGTTCGAGAGGTCATCCAGGCAGGGCTGGAATCGAAATAGAGAGGAGCCCGCATATATGCGCCGCCTGATCCTCATCCTGTTGCTGTTTTTGCCGTTCTTCGCACTCGCGGCCTGCGGGGAGGACAAAGAGGGAGGGGAACTCTGTTCCTCCGACGGCGACTGCGAGAGCGGCAGATGCGGCTACGGGGCCTGTCCCGCATCGGGACCCCCCTGCCCGGAAGGCGAGGAGTGCCTCTGCCTGGTCTGCCTGTAGCCTCAGGGCCGTTTCTCGCCGAACCCGGCGCCCCGGAAAGGCTCCAGGAGGGCCCGCTTGGTCAGCCAGTCGCCCTCCGTGCGGGTCAGATCGAGCGTGAGCCGGTACAGGTCCGCGTTTTCGCCGACCTCCTCGAGCCACCCGGCCGGGTCCTCGGAGAGATCTTTCAATTCGGGGTAGGACCGATCCTTGCGGACAATCAGGAAATAGACCGTGGCTGAGGCAGCCTGCCCCCCCTCTGCGATCTCGATCCCGGGCCTCGGATAGAGGATCCGGAACTCGCGGTAGTGCCGGAAAGCCATCCAAAGGATGCTCCGGGTCTCGGCCAGGTCCCGGCTGCCGGGATCGGCCGAGAAGTCCGCTGTCGTCAGCTCCAGGAGCCCTCCCACGTCGTGCTTCTCGGCAAGCCTCGCGCCCTTCTCGATCAGGCGGCGCACCGCGCCGGCCTCGTCCCCGCCCGTGCAGGAAGCCTGAAAGAGAAGGCAGGCCAGCCCGCCCAGGGCTGGCAGCAAGCAGATCCTCTTCATGGCCTTCCTTTCCCTCCTCATTGAAAGATTTTCTTACGGCCTGTAAGAGGCTTTAACATGGGCCGTATCGAAAAGACAGCCTCCGACCCCCTCAAATTATATGATTTTCAGATAGTTAGCAGCAATCGCCTTCTGGCACGGGCCTTGCTCATTTCCCGGGTCAGGTAGCAAACCCGCGAAGAGGAGGCAAACACCATGCCCGCGCACGGCGATACCTTGAGGAGCCATGGGAGCCTCCCATTCCAGGATTCCTGGGAGGCCGCCAGGGAGTGGACCCGGAGGCACACCCGTCGGGAGTTGACGTTCATGTTCCTGGTGACGCTTGTAGCTATCCTGGGGTTCGGGCTGGTCGTCTACGGTTTCGTCGAGGCCATGGGCACGCTCAAGGCGACCCAGCTTCCCCCTTACTGGAGCGTGAGGCCCTTCTGAGCGGAGAGGGGGGGCGGCCCGAGCCCCCCCTCAATTGACACCCCGATTACCCTTCCCCCATACTCTTAGCGCTGGCCCTGGCCCCGATTCCCACAAGCCCGCCGTCCGGCACACAGGCGACCGCCCCCGCGCGAAGCCTCCGGACGCGATTTCTTGCCTCGAATCTTCTCGCACGGAGGAAGCCGGGATGGCAATGAAGGACAAGACGCATCTTTCCAAGGACCACTGGATCGAACAGGAAGGGGCGGCATGGGCGCACTCGGACGACCCGGAGGATTTCGAGCCTTACATCCCGAAGGAGGAGTTCGAGGGCCGCACCCGGAAGGCAAAGGAGCTGCTGGCCCGGCACGGCATGGACGCCATGGTGCTCTTCGCTTACAGCAACAAGCAGTATTACGGCGGCTACCGGGAGGCGAACATGCGCCACACCGACCGGTGGCGCCACTGCTTCATCGTCTCCCAGGACCATGACACGGTCTTCGTGGGCGAGTCGGTCCTGCACAACGGCGTCACCAAGACGACCTGGGTCAAGGACCTGCGCCTCTGGTCGAGCGTCACCCTCTGGCGCCTCCCGACCCGCTTCCTGGACGTGTTTACCGCGACGATGTCGGACCTCAGGCTGGACAACAAGGTCATCGGCCTCGAGATGGGCCCCGGCCACATCCAGCAGGCCTCCTACCGGGAACTTTGCGAAATCCAGGCGGCATTGCCCAATGCGAGGTTCGTCGCGGCCGACGACCTGATCTGGGAGCAGAAGGCGATCAAGACCGACTGGGAGATCGCCCTCTTTCGGGAGATGTGCGACAAGACCCGGCGGGTGCTCGACAAGGGGTACCGGGCGATCCGGCCGGGGGTGACCGAATGGGACGTCCACCGGGTCTTCTATGAGGAACTGGTCAAGGAGGGGATGCACCACTCCCCGACAGTGAACGACCCCCTGCTCTTCCTGTGCGGCACGGACGCCCCCGGCAGATGGCGGCTCGTCAGCCCACCCTTCACCAACCGGGTCATCCGGGAGGGCGATCAGGGCTTCTCGGACGGCGGCCCCATGTACAAGGGGTACTGCACCGACATCCAGCGGGGCTTCTACGTGGGCGAGAGGCTTCCGCCCAGGCTCGAGGAGCTCTCCAGGTGGGGGCGGGACGCATACATGAACACGGTCAACAACATCGTGCCCGGCATGCGCGGCTGCGACATCTTCAAGCTCGGCGAGAAGGAAACGTACCGCCAGGACTGGAACCAGCTCGTTCCGATCGATTTCGTGGGCCACAGCATCGGCAGCACGATCCACGAGCCCCCCTTCCTGGGCCCCCATGACCTCACCCCGATCGAGCCGGGCATGATCCTGTGTGTGGAGTTGGGGTGCTACGGAACGGATCTGGTCATCTTCGGTAACATGCCCGAGGACATGTGGCTGGTGACGGACAAGGGTCTCGAACTGATCGGCGTCGACCTGCCACGGGACATCCGGCTCTGTGGGTAGCGAAGGCGGTCAAGGCACGAACACGGCGGAAGGAGACGAGGAATGGCATCCCTGAAGGGGCTCAAGGGCGAGAAGGTGCATACCCGGTCCATACGGATCGAGACGTTCTCGGTGGACGAAGGCCGCGTGATCGTGGAGGGCACCCTCGAGGACACGCGGTATCACCCCATCTACACCATCGCGAAGCAGCGGCGCGAGGCCGGCAAGGTCCACGGCATGGTGGTCCGCCTCCTGCTCGGCGGGATGCCCACCGAGATTCTGGATGCGGAGGCCGAGATGCCGACCGTGCCCATGGAGGGCTGCACGCAGGCGACCGATTCGGTCAGGGCGCTGATCGGCCTTCCCATCGTCTACGGGTTCAGCAAGGCGGTGAAGGACAGGCTGGCCGGGCCGGCGGGCTGCAACCACCTGACGAGCCTCATCCTGACCATGGGCTCCGCCGCGGTCCAGGGGATGGCAGCGCACAGGGGCAGGGCGCCCGCGCAGCCGGAGGCCCGGGAGGTCATGCTCGAGTACGTAAAGGACTCGTGCTGCGTGTGGCGCAGCGACGGCGAGCATTACAGGCGGACGCGCGAAGAGATCGAGAGCGTCAAGAAACAGGGGGAGCCCATATGCTCGAAACGAAAGGCGTGAAACTGCGTCTGGAGCCGCAGGACGAGTACACCCACCCGATCGAGGAGGAGAAGAACTTCAACGAGAGCATGTACATCAACATCTTCGACCCGTCGAGCCGGCTCGGCGGGTGGTTCCGCGTCGGGAACCGGCCCAACGAGGGGTATGCGGAGATGACCTGCTGCCTCTACCTGCCGGACGGCCGGGTCGGATTCATGTTCGGCCGGCCCGAGATATCCGGCAACGACGCCCTCGACGCGGCAGGGTTGAGATTCGAGATCGTGGAACCCCTGAAGAGGCTCCGGCTCACCTATGACGGAAAGCTGCTCCTGCTCGCGGATCCCCACGCCATGGCAAGGCCCAGGAAGGCCTTCAGCGAAAACCCCCTCGTGGACTGCAAGGTCCACCTGGAATACGAAGGCGTCGCCCCGGTCTTCGGGGGAGAGAAGGTCAACGAGGACGGCACGTCCGTCAAGGAGAAGGAGCAAGAGGCCTTTGCGCGGGCCCATTACGAACAGCACGTGGCGGGCCGGGGGACCATCCGCGTGGCCGAAGAGGAGTTCCGGGTCGACGGCTACGGGCTGCGGGACCATTCCTGGGGGCCGCGATACTGGCAGAACATCAAGTGGTACCGCTGGCTGCCCATGAGCTTCGGCAAGGACTTCGGGATCATGATTGCCATCATCACGAAGCACGACGACAGCCAGGTCATCGGAGGCATGGTCCTGCGGAACGGCAAGTACGTGATGATCGAAGAGGCCCGGATCGAGACGGAATGGGACGAGAACGACTACCAGAAGGGGCTCACGGCATGGGCCAGGACGGCGGAGCGGGAATACGAGGTCCACGGGAAGGTACTCAACCTGATCCCCCTGCGAAACAGGCGGAAGACGCCGGACGGAGCGGATCTCGAGACCCGGATCACCGAGGGCATGACCGAATACCGCTGCGACGGCAGGGTGGGCTACGGCATGTCCGAATACCTGGACCAGATCGTCGACGGCAGGCCCGTAGGCGCGGCGGCAGGGTGAGCGGACAGGTTCGCCGGACCACAGAGAGAAAAGAGGAGAGGTACGCATGAGCAACGTCAGAGTAAATACGGTTCTAGGCCCCGTCTCCCCGGATGATTTGGGAGTGACCCTTCCGCACGAGCACATCGCGTACGGCTACCCCGGCTGGGAGGGCGACCAGACCGTGGCCCCGTTTGACCGGGCCGCGATCGTGAAGGCGGCCCTGGAGATGATGGAGCAACTGAAGGCCTTCGGCGTGAAGACCTACGTGGACGCCACGCCGAACGACGGCGGCCGGTTCCCGGAGATCCTGCGGGAGGTCTCCGAGAAGAGCGGTGTCAACATCATCTGCTCGACGGGCTATTACTTCGAAGAAGAGGGCATGGCTGCCTATTGGAAGTTCCGCAGGAGCCTGGGCGATGTGAGCGGCGAGATCTACGAACTCTTCTCCAGGGAGATCACCGAGGGAATCCGCGACACCGGGATCAAGGCCGGCGCGATCAAGGTCGGCACCGGGAAGGGCAAGATCACCGACTACGAGCGCATGATGTTCGAGGTAGCGGCGCGGGTCCAGAAAGACACGGGCGTGCCGATCATCACCCACACCCAGGAGGGCACGATGGGCCCGGAGCAGGCCGCGCTCCTCGTATCGGCCGGGGCCGACCCCCGGAGGATCCAGATCGGCCACATGAGCGACAACACGGACATCCGATACCAGCTCGCAACCTTGAAGCACGGCGTGTACGTGGCCTTTGACCGCATGGGGATCCAGGTGCTCGCGGGCTGCCCGATGGACGAGGAGCGCTACGGCGTGCTCATCGGCCTGATCGGCACCGGCCATGGCGACCGGATCACGATCTCCCACGATTACATCGGCCACTGGCTGGGAAGGCCGCTCAACGTGCCGGAGGCGGCCCTGCCGCTCATCGGCAACTGGCATCCCACGCACCTCTTCAAGAACGTGATCCCCGCGCTCAGGAAGGGCGGCGTCACCGAGAAGCAGATTCAGGCCATCCTGGTCGACAACCCGCGCAGGCTCTTCGGCGGGCAGTAGCGCGTCACACCAGGGAGGCGCCCACGGACTCGGCCCGGGCCAGCAGGGAGGCGTTCTTTGCGGCCGATTTCCTGTCGTTCAGGGAGCCGAAGTGGTTCACGAACTCGGTCGAGGCAGCCCCAAGCACGGTCGTTATCATCTTGAGCCATGCAAACATGTTGGCGTAAAGTTCCGGGAAGAGCGTGGGCGGTTCCGGATCGCCGCGGGAGGTAATCACCACGAACTTCTTTCCGCCCGGAAAAGCGGTCTCGTATTTCGGCTCCCCGGTCTTCGGGTCCAGCCCCTCGAGAAAGTAACAGTAGAATCTGTCCGTGAGCATCTTGAGCTGGGCGTTTACGTGCCACCAGTAGACGGGGGTTCCCAGAACGATCGCATCGGCCTCTTTGAGTTCCTGGAGAATCGGTGAGAGATCGTCCTTCTGCACGCACCTTCCCAGATCCTTCTTGCACCCCTCGCAGCCGATGCACGCCTTCGTCTCCAGCTCGTAGAGATTCACCAGGCGCACCTCCGCTCCCCTCGCCTCGGCCCCCTTCAGGACCGCTTTCACCAATGTGACCGTGTTGCCGTTCTTCCTGGGGCTCGCATTCACGCCGATCACCTTCATTGAGCTCCTCCCTTGCTAGAAGAAATCACATGCCTGCTGCAGGCGGCCCGCCGCCACGTAAAGGAGGGGTTCCGCAGTCCATTCGAACTCGAAAACGGGGGCCAAGGCGATCCCGACCTCGTCGCTGTTCAGCGTGTCCGCGTGAAGGCCGCGGAAGTACTCCACGGGCAGCCCCGGCGCCCCTGCGTCACTCGGCACGCTCCTGCATCCCTCAGGCGCCCATGCGGTCTTCCCGGGTGGCGGGTACGCGATGGGCGAGGGGGTACATGCCGGCGTACCTGCAAAGCAGACAAGGAGCAGTTGGACCGTGCAGTGAAGCCCGACGTCATACGCCCGGAAGTTGCCTGAAGCGCCTGATCTCCCGTTCATGGATGATGCTCCCCGTATCCTTTCGGCGCCCGAATTCATGCGTCATCATCCCCCCTCCTGGACTATACCCCTGGGGTTCCCGGGCAGTCAATTGTTGGTCAAGCATGTATCAGCAGCGTCCTCTTGACATCTTCCCAGGCATTTCAGGGACGACTTTCGAAAAGCATGCTGCCGCCACTTCTATCGTGCGAAGCGTCGTTCCACATTACTGCTTTCCGATTTTGCGCGTCGGGGTCCACTTCGCGACCGCCTGAGAGAAGCTGCACGTCGCCCGTGCCTCGGAACAGTTGCCACTCATCCGCGAGGCCCATTGTCTGGCACGGTGAGCTACCCGAAGGTGACAGCCATGACCCGTATGGCAATCGCCCAAAACGAAGCCTACTTACCGCCCCTTGCCGAAAACGACACGGCCTGTCACATGGAGAGACTCGTCCGGCGCTAGCGGAGAGTATCGGGCGGAGAGGGACTGGAGGAGGCCGCGCCCTTGTCAGGCGCAGCCTCCAGATTGAATCGCTGATCTTACCGATCTATGGCAGGTTGAAGGTGGCAGTGACGTCATACTTATCGTTCACCGTAATCGTACAGGGCGCCACCCCCGCACAATCTCCTCCCCAACCTGCAAAGAGAGAACCCGCATCCGGCGTCGCCCTGAGTGTTGTCGTCATGAAAGGGCCGTCGGGGTCAAAGTTCCATGTGCATGGGGAGTCCGCGGTCTCACAGGGAAGATCGAGACTCAGGTCATGGACTACGGTTCCAGTCCCGTCTCCCTCGATCACCAACTTTATCGACCGGGGTCCGCGTTCTTCTTCGACGACGTCCTCATCGCTGCCGCAAGCCGCAGCAATGATCAGGAACATCATCACAATCGCGCACTGCCACCTCATCCATCTACTCTGTCGCTCTCGCTTCATTCCTCTGTCCTCCGCGTGCGTGATTTACGCCTGTGGAAAGCTCTGCCTTTCGTAAACTTACGCAATGATATTGTTCTAGTCAACAAAAAAACCGCACCTCTGGCTTTTGGGGGTAAGATCGTCAAGGCAATTGCTACACCCATGGTCCTGTCATGGAAAGCCGCGCCCGTTCTTTGTGACATTGTGAAGGAGGGGAATATGCCCTTGGAATAAGGATGGGATGTGTCCGTGGCGATCCGGTTCCGCTCTCAAGGCTCCTTGAATCGCCGGGAGGAGGGTCATTTCGCAGGGGACCAAAATTCGATGCGCCAGCCTTCCGGGTCCCTGAACTCGAAGACCCTCTGTCCCCAAGGGTGTTCGCGGATGGCGGGTAGATCCGGACAGCGCACCTTCAGCGCCTCGTGGGCTTCCTCGATATCGGACACACAGAGGGAGAGGATCACCCGGTCACGATCGGGCGGGGGTGACGGCGGGCGCAGAGGCCTGAGGATGCCGATCCGCGCGCCGGGCGTGACCTGGAACTCGACGAACCGCCTCCTTTCGGCCACAACCGGAAACCCCAGCACATCCCGGTAGAAGGCCACGCACTCCTCCCACTTCTCGCAGAGGAGCACCGTGTGGAGGCTCTCCACGGGCAGCATGGCCCGGTCACCCTCGTATCATGGTGAGCAGCATCTTGAACGGCTTGGGCGCATGGAGTGAATGGGGCACATCCGCCGGCATGAGCACGGTCTCGCCCGCCCCTGCCTTGACGACCTTCCCTCCGATGGTCAGTTCCGCCTGCCCGTCCAGCACCTGAACCAGCGCGTCGAAGGGCGCCGTGTGTTCGCTCAGGCCCTGCCCCTCATCGAAACTGAAGAGCGTCAAGGTGCCCACGGGCCTCTTGATCAGCGTGCGGCTGACCACCGAGCCCGGCACATAGGCAAGCAACCCGCCGAGACGAACCGCTTCGGCCGGAGGCAGGCTGCCGTCCGAGGATGAAGGGTTCTTTTCTTCTCTTTTGGCCATTCCTTGCGCTCCTTTCCTCCAGAACGGACTTCACCATGGATTCCCAGGCCACCTTCTCATAATACTCTCTGGAAGGCCGCGCTTTCCTTGATCTGTGTCATGGAAATGCACGGGCGGCATTTTATAATCGCGCCATATCCGGCGCAAGGCTATGAATCGCGTGCTCATCGGATCACCCACCAGGAGAATACGCATGAATGCAACCTCGCTGGTAATCAAACTCCGCTCTCGGTCGAGAAGAAGATCCGCCCTTCTTCTTTTCACACTTCTCGTGATGCTCTTTCCCAAAATGGGCAGAGCACTGCAGTGGGACGGTCTGTTGGAAGAGGTGAAAAAGATCGAGCCGGGGTGCGAGGGCCGACTACGGTGGGAGTACTGGGGCGGGCTGGAGGGGCAGCCGAACAACCAGTCCGACTACAACTTCGTCAGCCTCCGGGTGCGTCCGTCCGTGAAATACCCGGGCGAGCATTTCGTCTTTTTCTTTCAGTTTCAGTATGCAGGGGCGTTCAACCTTCCGGAGGATGCGGTCTCCGGCCCGGGCAGCACCTATTACGGCCTGAGCAAGCCGGAGGATGCCCCCCAGGCCACGGACGTCCTGGAATTCTGGATGATGGCAAGGGACCTGATTGTCCACGGCCTCGGCTTCGAAGTGGGCAGGCTCGGCATCAAGGAGGGCCTCGAGACGCTCTCCGAGGACAAGACCCTGGCCTGGATCCAGAAGACCAGGCTCTCCGAAAGGCTCGTGGGCACCTTCGAGTGGCCGAACCTGAGCAGGAGATACCACGCCGTACGCGCCTTCTACGATATCGAGGGGTTCCGGCTGGATGCGTTTGCCTCCAAGCTCCTGGCCGGCGGGCTCGAATACCACACGGCCTTCCAGGAACTGGAGGACGTGGACATATTCGGCGGAACCCTGACCCTCAAAGAGGACTTCCTGATCGACCACACCGTGACCAGGATCTACGGTATCTACTGCCGGGACGACCGGGACGTGGCCGAGAGCGTGACCGGCGGGGCACTCGACATCCCGGCCGTGGGCGCGAGTTGGGCAGGTGCATACCCGGGGATCGGGCCCGGCACGGTCGACACGATGGTCTGGGGCTGCTACCAGTGGGGCGACTGGGGAACGAGCAGCCATTCGGCCTATGCGGTCATCGCGGAACTGGGATACAAGCTCCCCGATGTCCTTCTTCAGCCCTGGCTGCGGCTCGGCGTGGCCCATGCGTCCGGTGACGACGACCCGGCAACTGGGACCCACAAGAGCTTCTTCAACATGTCCCCCACGAACCACAAGTTCTATGGGTACATGGATACCACGGCCCTGTCCAACCTCATCAACCTCTACCCGCAGTTGCTGCTCAAGCCCGCGGAAAAGATCATGGTCCAGGCGGACGGCCATCTGTTCTGGCTGCACGACGCTAGCGACAGCTGGTATGCTGGATCCGGCCCCACGAGAAACGACGTCTTGGGGTTTTCGGGCGGATTCAATGCATCGAGCGGAACAACCGCGAGGCTCACGGGCGGCAAGGGGTTCATCGGCGGCGAACTGGACCTGACCGCGAGGTACGATGCCTCCAAGCACGTCGGCTTCGAGGCCACCTACGGGCACTTCTTCGGGGCCGCCGGCGCGAAGGCGGTCTTCCCGGAGAACGGAGACGCCGACTGGCTTTCCATCCAGACGGTCGTCACCTTTTGAGAAATCTCCATCACGTCTCCGCAGAAGAAAGCTTGAGCCTGAGGATCCGGTCAGGGCCTGGATCTTCTCCCCGGTACATATCAGATCCCGGCCCGTTCGGGAAGAAAGAGGTCAAGGCTCGATAAGGACAGGCGCCATGCTATACTTGTTGGAGAACAGGTCCTTTCGGGGCCACCTGTGATAACCGATCGGGAGGGATTCTCGGCATGAGAAACTGCGGAGTCTGCCTTGGAACCCTGGCCTTCCTGTCCCTCGCCCTGGCCCAGCCCGCCTTCGGGCTCCGCTGCTCCGGGAAGATCATCGACAACGGCCTGACAAAGGATGAGGTCCGCAAGTTCTGCGGCGAGCCTCTCTGCACCCGCAGGCCGGGCACTGTTTTCGTCAAGAAATCGGGGATCTACTGGCCCATGGCCGCGGACGAGGAGTGGGTCTACAACTTCGGGTCGGGGCAGTTCATCCAGTTCATCCGGTTCTACCAGGGCAAGGTCGTGTTCATCGAGTCGGGCGGGTTCGGATGGACGGGCGGGCCCGAGCGGGAGTGCAAGGACATCCCGTACGAGTGAGGCCCCGGCCCGCCTTTTCAGAATCCCGGAATCGGTCCTGCATTAAGGACGGACTTCTAGCCTCACCAATGCCTCCCGGGCGCGGGCGAGCCGGTGGGTCCCGGGGGGTGACCTTCCTTTCCGGGCACATCGATTCTTGTCGGGTCTACTTGAACAGCGTTGTCTCGCGATCTTTCGAGAGCCGAGTCGACGCCCTACAGCAATCTCACCTGTCTCAGGGCCTTGACCTTCCTGTGAAGCCTCCTGTCTGAAGTGACGAGATCACACGCAAGCCGCCTCGCCAGTTCGACATATGCGGCATCGTACAAAGTGATTCCATGGCGTCGGGACAATCCGAATCGGTTGATCAGATCTTTCCTCTTTCCGAGGCGATTTGCAGGTATGTCTCCACCGGGCTTGCAGGGGGCAGGTAGGCGTCCTCCTTTGCCTTCAGCCTGATCGCCCCGGTGGGGCATGTGCTCACACAGAGGCCGCACCCGATACATCGATTGTTGTCAATGACGGCCGTGCCATCCACGCGGACCGCATCCATCTGGCAGCGGGCTGCGCAGGCTTCGCAGGCCGTGCATTCCTCCGTGTCGACGTGGGCAATGTAGTTGGACTTGATCAGTGCCGCCGGGTGAGGCTGCTTCTTCAGGCTGCGAAGCACGCCGCAGCAGCAACCGCAACAACTGCAGACCGCTCCGACGGCCCGTGAGTTCGCCGCATTGGGCACCAGGCCGGCCTCCTCATTGGCCCGCAACACCTCGAAGGCCTGCTCTTTGCTGATCTGCCGGGCGATTCCGTTCTCAATGTAGTACCTTGCAGCCGACTCGAACAGCAGGCATGCCTCCCGGGGGCGGTGGCAGGCATTCCCGAGCATTGCCTGCTCTTTTCTGCAAATGCAATCGGCGAGTGCGATGACGCTCTGGCGCGCCACGATCTTGCGAATGTTGTCATAGGGCTGAACGTTCAGAGAGCCGTCGAGGCTTGCCTCGACCGGAATGGTGCGCAGTTGAGGCGTCTCCCCTCTCATGAGCTCCCGGGAGAAGCCCTGGTCCAGGTATTCCTCGATCTCCCGGGCAAGTTCTCTGTCGACGTTGTTGAGATTGTATTCGTAGATGCCGACCACGAACATGGCCGCACCGTACCGTACCCCGTCACCCTTCGCAATCCGGAATATCAGACCCTTCCTGGACATGTCATACAGCATCGCGGCGACACCTTCGGGGTTTCTTCCCAACCGTTGGGCGATCTTCTCGGGACGTTCCGGCTTCATGGACATGTTGCACGCCATTTCCGCTTCTTCTTCGGTGAAGAGCCTCCTCAAAATTCTCAACTCGACACCGCTCTCGGTGGGCGGGTAGCCCACGGGAAAACTGTCCAGATGGGACCTCAGCCGTTCATAGACGTCTGTCTTCATCGTGAGTCTCCGGTGTCTGCGAAGAATGGGTAGATGTGAATTGGTATGAGATGGGTCGCCCAAATTGACCGGGGCGATTCTGTGATTACGCAGCGGCAGAAGCTGAGCGCGACGCCGCAGGTGGGGGTTCCCGGGAGGCCTGCTATCCGATGATCTCTCCGATCCGACCCTGCTTCTCCCACCGCAGCAGCTCGGTGACCTTGGCCAGGGTGCTTCCCTCCTTGATCTCCTCCCGGATCCGGTTCTCCCGTTCCAGGACGTCCATGGCGCGATTCGCATACTCCACCGCGATCGCCCTGGGCAGCACCACGACCCCGTCGCCGTCTCCCAGCAGCCAGTCTCCGGGCTCCACCTTCATGTTCGCGACCGTCACGGGCACGCCGATCTCGCCGAAGCCCTTCGGCTCCCCCGCGTTGGGCATGACGAGCCGGCTGAAGGCCGGGAACTTGAGCGCGACGATGTCGTCGCTGTCCCGGATCGCGCCGTCGATCACCACGCCCGCGACCCCCCTCTGGATGGCGGAATGCGTGGCCAGCTCGCCCCAGATCGCCGGCCCGACCCCGCCCGCGTCGATCACGATCACGTCGCCCGGCTCGGCCGCGTCGATGGCCTGCACGGGCTTGGACCAGTCCCCGGGATAGGTCCTCACCGTGACCGCCCGGCCGACCATGCGCAGCCCCCGCGCCAGGGGCCGTATACCCTGAAGCACGCCGCCTCGGTGAAGCGCATCCGAGAGATTGGCCGCCGAGACGAGCGCCAGGACCTCCCGGATCCGGTCCTCCCCCTTCCGCTTGAAGAGCGTGGTGGCGATCCTCTCCCCCGTATCGATGCCCCTTCGGATGTCACGGGCCGCCTTTCCGGGATCCAGGGCCTTGGTAATGGCGCCTCCGACGATCACGATCGAGGCCCCGGCCTCCACCGCCATGGCCGCGGTCTCCGAGTGGATGCCGCCCGCAACCCCCACCGGAATCGAGACGGTCGCAGCCACCTTCCGGAGCGTGTCGAACGGGTCCTTCCCTTCCATCTGCTCGTCGATGGCGCAGTGGATCGTCACGAAGTCGGCGCCCATCTCCTCGACCTGCCTCGCCCTGCCCACCGGGTCCTTGACCGCGATCATGTCCACCACGATCTTCGCGCCGTAGTTCCTGCCCGCCTCGATGCACTCGCGGATCGTGGCGTCGCTCGCCGCACCCAGGACATCGACGATGTTCGCCCCCGCCTTGGCCGCGACCTCGACCTCGGTCCGCCCGGCGTCCATGATCTTCATGTCGGCCACGATGGTCGCAGCGGGAAAGAGCCTCCGGAGCTCCCGGATCGCCTGCAGCCCCTCGCTCTTGATGAGGGGCGTGCCGGCCTCGAGCCAGTCGACCCCGGCCGCCATCGCTTCCTTCGCGTTCTTCAGGGCCCGCTGCAGGTCCACGAAATCCAAGGCGAGCTGCAAGACCGGTTTCATTCTCGCTCCTTCACTCGACCACCGCGTGTAGAGGGGAAACGCTTCCGATATCGACCGCGTCCTGGTACAGCGCCAGGACCACCGCTTCCAGGAGAAGGAAGGCGGCCTGTTCGAACAGGGAGCCCGACATCTGCAAAGACTGCGGTTCGGACTCCCGGCACAGCTTGGTGGTTCCGGGAAGCAGAATCGATCCGTCCACCAGGGACCCGATGCCGGAATCAAGATTCCCCAGGATCCCGAAGGTGTAAGTGCCCCGCTCCTTGGCGCTTCGCACGGCCTCGATGGTCGAGGGCGTCTCCCCGGAACCGCTCAGGACGATGAGCATGTCTTCCCGGCCCATGGCCGGTGTCACGGTTTCGCCGCAGAAATGGGCCTGGGAGCCGAGGTGCATCAGGCGCATGCAGAAGCAGCGAAGGATGAAGCCCGACCTTCCCTGGGCCGAGCAGAAGACCTTTCGCGCCGTGAGCGTCTTGCGCACGAAGGCATCGACCGCATCCTTGTCGACCTCCTGCAGCAGACGCCGGTTTTCCTCCAGGATCGCCTCCAGCTTTTCCGTGAGCTTGAGATCCGCAGGCCCCGGACGAGCCGAGAAATCGATCAGCAGCATTTGAGTCCCCCCTCAGCCGTGGAGGTTACGCGTCGCGGAAGCCGGGATCGCCCGAGGCGATGCCGGACCGGGAATCTGGGGCGAAGAGGCGGGGGCCGAAACAAGCCTTGCCCTCCCGGTCCGCCGTCGATGGATCCAAGGGGTCTCCTGTTCCGGGCTTAACCTCTTGTTTCTACTACCTTTACATTAGATTAGGAAACCGAATCTTGTCAACCGGACGCGTCTCAGGACTCTCCTGCCTTGAACAGCGAATACGTGCCGGTCGCCTTGGCCACGACCCGCTCGTCGTTCCTGATCTCCGATTCCAGGATCGCGACCCTCTTTCCTCGATGGACCACCCTCGTGTCGCAGGTGATACGCCCGGAGGCGACCGGGGCAAAGTAGACGATCTTGATCTCCACGGTCGCGCAAAGCTCATCCTCATTCAGGCAGGAATAAGCGGCCCCGCCCATCCCGGTGTCCGCCATGGCGTAAAGGACGCCCCCATGCACGACCCCGTGCGGGTTCAGGTGCCTCTCTTCGACCTCCAGGACGCCCCGGGTGAACCCTTCACCGGCCTCCACAAAATCCAGTCCGATGAGTTCCCCGAAGGGGTTGAATCCCTTGGACTTCAGGGGAAACGCCTTGCCCATGAACCGAATCCCCCTTCCATGCACGAAGGGCCCGTCAGGCCCTCCGGTCTCGCTGGGTCCGGTGAATCGCCCCCGCCGCCTCGGCGAGCTTTTCGAAGTCCTCGGGAAGCAGGGATTGCGGGCCGTCGGAAAGTGCCTTGTCCGGTTCGTGATGCACCTCCACGATCAGGCCGTCCGCACCGGCCGCGGCCGCCGCAAGGGCGAGGGGGCGGACCATGGAACGAATGCCTGCGGCATGGGAGGGATCGGCAATGATCGGCAGGTGGGAGAGGCTCTTCACCGCCGGGATGACCGCCAGGTCCAGGGTGTTGCGTGTGTGGTCCAGGTAGGTCCGCACGCCCCTCTCGCAAAGCACCACATCGTAGTTGCCCTCCGAGAGGATGTATTCGGCGGCCATGAAGAACTCCTGGAGGGTCGCGCTCATGCCGCGCTTGAGGAGCACCGGTTTGCCGCACCGCCCGACAGCCTGCAGGAGGCGGAAGTTCTGCATATTCCGTGCGCCCACCTGCACCATGTCCGCAATCGAATGGACCGCATCGAGGGAACTCAGGTCGATGACCTCGGTGACGATCCCCAGGCCCGTCTCGGCCTTTACCTCCCTGAGGATTTCCAGGCCCGCCTCCTCCAGCCCCTGGAAGGCATAGGGAGAGGTCCGGGGCTTGTAGAGCCCGCCGCGGTAGAGGGTCGCCCCCGCCTTGCGCACATGTCTGGCGATCGTCAGGGCCTGTTCGGCCGATTCGATCCCGCAGGGGCCCGCGATCAGGGTGAGCCCGCCGTCGCCGATCCGGGTCCCGTGAACCGTGACCACCGTGTCTTCCGGCTTCGTCTCCCGGCTCACGAGCTTGTACGGGCGGCTCACCGGGATGCACTCGCGGACCCCCTCCAGCTCCTGGAAGGGAAGCGGATCGATCGCCCCTTGGTTGCCGGTCAGGCCGACGGCCGTCCGCTGAGCCCCCGGAATCGGGACCGGCGTGAGGCCTTGGGCCCGGGCGACCTCCAGAACCCGCCGGATCTCTTCTTCCGTTGCCGACCGCCGCATTACGATGAGCATGCCGCCCCCCTCTCCCTCGGTGCAAGCATAGGATGAAGGGACGGTTGCGAATAGTCAATGCTCGCAAGAGGCTCCCTCACGGCCCTGAAAAGGGCTGCGCGGCTTTCCCTTGGAATGCGAACTTGTGTTATAAACATCGCGGCAACCCGATTGCATGGAGGGAGACATGTACGACGACCTGAAGGGGAAGGTGGCGCTCGTCACAGGGGCCGGGAGGCCGAACGGGCTGGGCCAGGGGATGGCCAGGCGCTTTGCGGCCGAGGGCTGTCATGTGGTCATCTCGGACGTGGCCCGGCCGCACGCGGACCCCGCATACGGGAGAGGAAGCTGGGAAGATTTGTTGAACCGGCAGAAGGAAATCGAGGCGCTGGGGGCGAGGTGCCTTCCCGTGCGATGCGATGTCACGGTGGAGAGCGAGGTTGCGGCCATGGTGGACGCGGCCGTGGCGGCCTTCGGCCGCATCGACATTTTGGTGAACAACGTGGGCGGCGGCCCTCCCGGAAGCGGCGGCCCGCTCCTCGATGTGAACGCGGAGAACTGGGACGAGGGCATGGCGGTCAATGTCAAAGGCACCCACCTGTGCTCCCGGGCTGCGGCCCGGCGGATGATCGAAAAGGGAGAGGGCGGAAAGATCGTGAACATCGCCTCCCAGGCCGGAAAGCGGCCCTTCCCGGGGCTTGGCGTCTACTGCGCGGGCAAGGCGGCCGTGTGCCACTACACCCGGGTGCTCGCCATGGAGCTCGGGCCGCACAAGATCAACGTGAACGCCGTGCTGCCGGGCACGATCGAGACCGACATGCTCAAAGAATCCTTCGGCAAGATGGCCGAGAGGATGGGGATCACCTATGAGGTGCTCATGCAGAACATCCCCCCCATCCCGCTGGGCCGGCTTCAGACCCAGGCGGACGTGGCGGCCGCGGTGGTCTGGCTTTGCTCCCGGCAGGCCGAGTACGTGACCGGCGAATGCATGCTTGTCACGGGCGGGCAGACGATCGTCTAGCAGGCGGGGAGGAGAAGCCATGGGCGTGAAGATCGGCAGGGCGGAAATCCTCGATAGACTCAGGCAGCAGACAAGCCAGGGCCGCCCCATCCTGGGCGCCGGCTGCAGCGCGGGCATCATCGCGAAATGCGCCGAGACCGGTCGTGCGGACCTCATCATCGTCTACAGCACGGGCAAGACGAGAATGATGGGGCTGCCCGCGACCATGATCACCGGCGCCTCGAACGCAATCACCCTGGAGATGGTCGACGAGCTGACGAACGTGGTCAAGAACACCCCGATCATCGCCGGGATCGAGGCAAACGACATCTTCTGCCTCGATCTGGAGGCCTCGCTCAGACGCTTTCTCGACAAGGGCTTCAGCGGGGCGATCAACTTCCCCACGGTCGGGCTCTACGAGAACCTGATCGAGGGCGGCATGGCCCTGCGCAAGTTCACGGAGGCGCTCGCGCCCGGCTACGGGGCCGCGCATTGGGGCTGGCCCCGCGAGGTCGAGATGATCCGGATCCTTCGCGAATGGGACGTTTTCACGATGTGTTACGTCTTCACGCCCGCGGATGCCGTGGCCATGGTCGAGGCGGGCGCGGACGCGGTCTGCGTGCACGTGGGCCCGAGCATGGGCGGGCTCACCGGCTTCGAGCCCATCGAGGACGTGGAGAGCCTTCTCGCCAGGGCGCAGGCGGTCATGGAGTCGGCCAGGGAGGCCAGGCCCGACGTCATCTGTCTCGTTCACGGCGGGCCCTTCTACGACCCGGAGGGCGCCCGGGTCGTGTACGAGAAGACGGACGCGGTCGGGTTTGTCGCCGCATCGGCCATCGAGAGGATCCCGGTCGAGAAGGCCGTGGTCGCGGTCTGCAACGACTTCAAGCAGCTCCCCATGCCCAGGCTGGCCGATCGAAACCGGTAGGGAGGCCTCGTCCCTGACCAAGTCCCCTCTGTTCTCTCCCATCCGGATCGGCGCGGACCACGACGACAAGATCCCGACCGCGCGGTCCGCGAACAGGTCGGGGCGGCATACCCGATCATCCTGACGATCAACGGGTCGGACGAGCTTTCCCTGCGCAGGGGGCTGGATACGGACGACCTGGTTGAGGTTGCCCATCGCATGGAAGCCGAAGGCATCGACCAAGTCGAGATCACTGCAGGCCACTGCGAATCCGGGTTCACCTTCGAGCGAACCGCTCTTTACGGGGCCAGCGGGTCTCCGTCAATCGCGATGTAGAGCGTGCACGCCGGGTTCGACGGCGTGGAAATCGTACAATTCCCCTGCCCGCTCCCTGTGGAAACCGTGATCTGCGAGACCGCGATCTTGCCGTCCAGGTCGTCCGGCAGGACCTGCCCGTCGATCGCCCCGGTGGCGGTCCCTTCCACGAGGCAGTTGACGCCGGGCACTTCGATGGGAAGTTTGATCTGCCCGAAGTCGATGGCATGCGTGACCGGGTCAAAGGCGAGATCGTTGTTCGGAACGTCCAGTCGGGCATCCACATACATCATCCCGATCGGATCGGGCAAGGGAAGAGCAATCGAGGTCGGATAATCGACCGCGTCAAAGGTCGTGACCTCAAAGTCGAGCGTGGCGATGAGCTGGTTCACCGGGCCCAGCAGCGCCTTGGGCAGGATGCAGCCGTCCGGGGACTGGCTGATCCCGGTGATCCTGACCTCGTATGTCCCCCCTGTGTACGTGGCGATCGGCTTCTCCACGCGCACCGTTTGGCAGACCTTGTACGGGACCGGTCCCATCGCATTCGCGATGTTGACGCAGATCGAATAAGCACTCCAGGATTGGCCGGAAGACTCCCCGCCGATCGTGATCTGCCCGGCGATCGCGTCATTCGTCTCGTTCCACCAGCCCGAGGCGTCGATCGCCCACTCGTTGACCACCGTGAAGTCATCCATCTGCCGCAGCGTCACCGCAAGCGTCCCGGGCAACACGGGAAAGGTCAGCCCTGCGCAGGGGTTGACGGCCGGCGGAAAGGCCACCTCCACGTCCACCACCACGGGGAGATCCAGAGGATCGACCTCCGCCACGATCGGAACGCCGGCCATGGGCGAAAGGAACCTCACGATCGGAATGGTCGGCTCTGTGCACCGGACGGTAAAGAGCCCGACCAGAAAGACGCCCAGGGCCAGCACGAAATAACTCGACCGTTTCATGGGACCCCTCCTGTGCGAGGTGCAGAGACGTTTGGCAAGTAAACTAATTTTTATTCATTAATAAAACATGTTGGGATGCCGCGTCAAGCAAAAAATAGCCGTTTGCCGGAACTTTATCCGGTGAAGACACCTTCCTCACCTCAGGGCCGGGTCAGCCGGCCCAGGAAGCGGAGCACGGCCGCATTGAAGGCCTCGGGCTCCTCGATCGCCGCGGCATGCCCCGTTGGGAACATTACGAGTTCCGCCTGCGGGATGGCCTTCTTCATGGCCTCCGCAACACGCACGTCCATGAACCCGTCGCGGTCCCCCGCGATGATCAGAACCGGGCAGCGCAGGGCGCCGAAATCGGCCGGCGAGTCGATCGCCGTGACGATCGCCTGCATGACGGCGAGGTATTCCGACGGGTCGTTCTGCATCTTGATGGCCTTGTATTTCTCGAAGGCCGCCGGGTTTCGCTCTTTCAAGCCCGGCGAAAAGGAGGCTTCCGTCATCAATTCGGAGATGACCTCGCGTTCGCCCTGCTGAAGCAGCCCGGCCATCATCTTCCGGCGCTCCTGCATCTCCGGGCTGGGCGCCTCTCCGATGCCGCTGTTGGCCAGGATCAGGCCCGTGGTCATCCCGGGATGGGTCAAGGCGAACTCCAGGGCGATCCGGCCTCCCATGGAATAGCCCAGAACGCAGGCCGATTCGATGCCCAGAGCGCCGAGCAATGCATGCAGGTCCTCGGCAAAAAGGGCCATCGAATAGTCCGCCCGGCTCACCTCGGTTTTTCCGAATCCCCTGACGTCATAGGTCAAAACCCTGTATTGCTTCGAGAACGCGGGCACCTGGTTGTACCAGAGATTCAGGTTGTCCGTGTAACCGTGGATCAGCACCAGGCAGTTCCCCCGGCCGGTGAGCTCGTAGTTCATCTCGATCCCGTTCGCCTTGATCTTCATCGCCCATCCTCCGGTTCGATTTGCAGCCCCCCCAGCCGCAGACCGACGCCGGGGAGGGCCAGAAAGTATACCCTGACAGGGTTCCTGGGCCAAACTTGCCATGGATCTTCCGTGGGGATCGGGGCCTGCCCCCGACCGTATCCCGTCCGCCTTGATCGAAAACCTTGCATCCTTATATACTTTATTCTTTCGCAGCGGCCCGGCCGTTTGATCCCGGTCAAGGAACCCCATGGTTCTGTCGAACAATAGGGGGAAAGAACGAACGCTTCCCGGGAAGGAGGGACTGAGCCTGTGAAGGACCGAACAGTCGGCCGACAGGAAGAAGACGCCGGCGTGAACCGCAGGGATTTTCTCCGGATTTCCGGCACCGCCACCCTGGTGGCGGCCGCGGGGTGCGGCAACGAGGCTACCGGAGAACACGCCCGGGCGCCTGCAAGGCCTCCGACGGAAAAGGTGGACGTTTCCAAGCTGGAACTCGATCCCTCCCAGGGCTACCTGCTGGTCGATTTCAAGAAATGCCAGGGCTGCCTGACCTGCATGCTCGCCTGCTCGCTCGCCCACGAGGGAAAACCGAACCTTTCCCTCGCCAGGCTGCAGGTAACCCAGGATCCCTTCGGGAGGTTTCCCGCGGATCTGGCCGTGGAGCCCTGCAGGCAGTGCCTCGACCCGGCCTGCCTGAAGGCCTGTCCGACCGGCGCCCTCCACGCGGACAAGGCCAACGGCAACGTCCGGACCGTTGACAAGAAGCTCTGCATCGGCTGCAAGAGCTGCGTGGAGGCGTGCCCGTTTCCGACGGGGCGGGCCATCTGGAACCACGAGGGCGAGCACGCCCTGAAGTGCGACCTTTGTGCGGACACGCCCTACTGGAACGAAAAGGGCGGCCCGGCCGGGAAGCAGATCTGTGTGGAGGTGTGCCCGGTCAAGGCCATCCGGCTGACCCGGGAGATTCCGCTCCAGAAAGGGTTCGCCGGCTACCAGGTGAACCTGCGGGGACAAGCCTGGGAGAAGATGGGCTACTCGGTCGACTAGTATCCTCGCGAGTATGGGGACCCAGGGTATGAACGGATATCGGGGCAGGATCCTTCGGGTGGATCTCACGAACAGGAAAATCTCGTTCATCCACACAAAGGACTACGAGGACTGGGTCGGTGGCCACGGCATCGGGTCGGCCCTGTTCTGGAGCCTGGTCAAGGACAAGTCCATCGACGGCTTCGACGAGAGGAACGTGATCACCATCATGACCTCCCCTCTGACCGGCACGCTCGCCCCGGGCGGCGCGAGCCGGGTGGAGGTGCAGTGCATCGGTGTACAGTCTCTTCCGATCGGCTGGTTCACGCGGAGCAACCTGGGCGGCCGGTTCGGCCCGATGCTGAAGTACGCCGGGTGGGACGGGATCGTGATCGAGGGCAAGGCCGATGCGCCGGTCTGGCTCGACATCCGGGACCGTGAGATACGGTTCCAGGACGCCGGCGGACTGTGGGGGCTGGACACCTGGGAAACGCAGAGGAGGATCTGGCAGGAAGTCACGGGCCGTTCCTCCCAGGGCGACTGGTTCGCGCTGGGCAAGGCCGACAGCAGCGGACGCACCACGCAAAAGCCGGCCGTAATGGCGATCGGCCCGGCCGGGGAGAGGCTGGCCCGGGTTGCGGCGATCATCCACGATGCCGGAAACGCGGCGGGGCAGGGAGGCTTCGGCGCCGTGTGGGGCGCGAAGAACCTGAAGGCGGTCAGCGTGATCGGGACGGGCAGCGTGCCGGTCGCCGACCCTTCGGCCCTGCTCGAGGCCCGGCTGTGGGCGAAACGGAACTATTCGGTCGACGTCGACGATCCGGCGAAGATCGACGAAAAGTACAGCCTGATGGGCGATCCGGACATCCGGAGCCTCTCCAGCTTCGGCACCCCGCCCGTGCCGATCACATTCTGGCAGCGCCGCAGGCATTCCAGGCCTCAGGCCTGTATAGGCTGCCCCGCAGGCTGCCGCGCGAGGAACGACACCGGGCTGGGCAACGAGTCGGCGTGCGCGGAATCGGTGCTCTACTCGTACCCGGACATCCAGCAGCACAGCGGCCTGACGACAAAGATCCTGACCTCGATCATCGAGTACCTCGGCGGGTTCGAGGCCGCGCTCATGTATGCCATGCTGGCAGGGGAGAACAGCCCAGCCGCCTACAAGGCCACCGACCTGTGCCAGCGGCTCGGGATCAATGCCTTTGAGTTCACCATCGGGCTCCGCTACCTGAGGGACCTGAACAAGATGGGCGTTCTCGGGCCGGGCAGGGAGATCGACTGCGAGCTCCCCTTCGATGCATTCGGGGAGTACGAATTCATCGAGCGGCTCTTCCAGATGATTGCCCGAAGGGAGGGGATCGGCGACGACCTGGCCGAAGGGATTGCGAGGGCCGCCGAGCGGTGGGGCAGACTGGAGAAGGACCTGAAGACGGGCCTGCTGCCCTACCCCCACTGGGGCCTGCCGCTCCACTACGACCCCCGGTTCCAGGTCGAGTGGGGGTACGGAACCATTCTCGGGGACAGGGACATCAACGAACACGGGCTCAACGTGCTCTTCTGGATGCCCACCGCATCGATCGTCACGAGGAAGGAGCCGATCGTTCCGGCCGAAGAGGCGGCCCGGATCTTCACGGACCAGATGGTCCCCTTTCAGGGCGACATGCGCATGGTCGATTACAGCACGGAGAACATCTACTCGGAGCACATGGCCAAGACCGTGGCCTGGCACCGTCGCTACACCCGCTTCTGGAAGCAGTCGGCGCTCTATTGCGACATCCTCTTTCCGGATTTCCTGAACCCGCTCCGCGAAGACAAGCGGGGCATGGTCGGCGTGGCCGAGGCCCGGTTCCTCAGGGCCGTCACAGGCAAGGATCTCAGCTTCGAGGAGGGCATCGAGGTGGGCAGGAGGATCTGGAACCTGGACAACGCCATCTGGACCCTCCAGGGCAGGCATAGGAACATGGTGCAGTTCGCGGACTACATCTACGAGCAGCCCCTGGCGGCCACCGCTTACATGCCCGGCATGAGGGACGGAAAGTGGGAGTACATCAACGTCAAGAAGCGAAGCCTGGACAAGGCCAAGTTCGAGGAGTGGAAGACGAGGTACTACGCCCTCGAGGGATGGGACCCTGCATCCGGCTGGCCCAGGCGCGAGGGGCTCGCGGCCATGGGCATGGCCGACGTGGCGGATGAGCTCGAGAAGAACGGAAAGCTGGGGAGGACGCAGACATGAAGCCGTTCGAACCGCCCACGACAGGGCTCGCCCGCAGGATCCTGGGCGAGGTCGACTTTCCGGACCGCCTGGTCGGTCACAGGATGCGCGAGCGCATGGGCCCGATCCCGGTTTCGCTTTACAGCTTCGAGGAGGTCGTCCTCTTTCTCGGCGACGGGTTTCCCCAGATGGACCTGGCCGATCTTCGGGCCTGGGTCGGGGAGAAGGTCGGGGACAGGGACCTCGCCCTGGCCATCGAAGAGATCGGCCGCAAGGAGATGGACGAACCCGAGAAGCTCCTTGTCATCCGGGGCCTCATGGCGGCCAGGCTCGCTCAGAGCAGGAGAATCGCCCGGCTTCCTTGACCCGGCCTTCCCCCTTCACTAGACTGCTCTTGTATTCTTCCCACCGTTTCCGCTCTTCAGCGGGGAAGCCGGATCCGGCGGGAGCGAATTCCCTGCCTGAGCTCGGCTGTTCGACTGACTGGCGTGAGGCCCCCGATGGAGGAAAGACGCGCAAGGGTCGCAGCCTCTTTGCGTGCCGCCGCGGAACGAGCCCTGGGCGCCCCCGTGAAGATCGAGAATCTGGGCCCCCTCTCCGGCGGGGCCTCTGCGGACACCTGGGCCTTTGATGCAGAGTGCCGAGGCAAGCGCTACGAACTCATCCTCCGGCTGGCGCCCCCTCATCCGGACAGCATCCGGCTCGACCGCAGGACCGAGGCCGGGCTCCTGTCTCTCGCCGACGAGTCGGGCGTGCCGGTTCCCAAGGTCCTTTTCCAGCTCGAAGACGAGGACGGGCTCGGCCCGGGCTATGCCATGGAGCGGATCGCCGGCGAGACCATCGCCCGCAGGATCCTGCGCGACGCGCCGTTCGCAGAGGCCCGCACGCGAATGGCCCGGCAGTGCGGGGAGATCCTCTGCCGCATCCATGCGATGGACTTGGCGAGGCTTCCCCCGCTCAAAGAGCAGCCCGCTGCCGCGCAGATCGAGAACCTCTACCCCATGTACAAGGCCTTCGGCCAGGAGTTGCCTGTCTTCGAACTCGCCTTCCGCTGGCTTCGAGACCGCCTTCCCGAAGGCCGGGAGCTGCGGCTCGTCCACGGCGACTTCCGCAACGGGAATTTCATCGTCGGCCCGGAAGGGATCCGGGCCGTGCTCGACTGGGAGCTGGCCCACCTCGGCGACCCCATGGAGGACCTGGGATGGATCTGCGTGAATTCCTGGCGGTTCGGCAACATCGACCAGCCGGTGGGCGGGTTCGGCTCGCGTGAAGACCTGTTTACGGGCTACGAGGCCGCGGGCGGAGGCGCCGTGGACCCGGAAAAGGTCCGTTTCTGGGAGGTGTTCGGCACGCTCAAGTGGGGGCTCATCACGATCCTGCAGGCCTACACGCATCTGGGCGGGGCCAAACGGTCCGTGGAGCTGGCCGCCATCGGACGCCGCACCTCGGAGACCGAGATCGACCTCGTCAGACTCTTGCGATAGAGGAGAGGCCAATGCCCGGCAACCGACCGACCCGCGATGAACTGCTCGAGGCTGTGGCCGAGTTCCTGGAGAGGAGGGTCATGCCCAAGCTGGACGAACACACCGCGTTTCACGCCCGGGTGGCGGTGAACGTCCTGGCCATCGTTCGCAGAGAGCTCGCGCTCGGCCCCCGGCTCGAACGGGAAGAGCACGACCGGCTCAGAAGCCTGCTCGGCCGGGAGGGCACCCTCGAGGAGCTGAACAGCGAGCTGTGCGCTCGCATCCGGTCCGGGGAGATGGGCAGCGGGAATCCGGCCTTGATGGAACACCTTTTTCTCACGACGATGGGCAAGGTGTCCATCGACCAGCCGACCTATTCCGCTTACCGGAGGTCCCTCGAAGAGGAGAACGGAGGAGCGAGGCATGAGCCATCCTGATCGCGCGCAACTCGTCGCGCTCGTGAGGCGTTTCACGGATGCCTTCAACCGGGACGACCTGGACGAGGTGATGGCATTTTTCGCGGAAGGGGCTCTCTACGCCGAGTTCAACGGCAAGCAGAACCGGGGCAAGGCCTCGATCCGCGAGGCCTTCGAGCCGCAGTTTCAGGGGGCTTTCGGAAGAATCCGCTTTCATGAACAGGACCTCTTCGTGGACGAGCGAGACCGCAAGGTGCTCATCCGCTGGAGATGCACCCTCGAGGCGGACGGCAAGTCCCACGCCTGGGACGGGCTCGACATTTTGCATTTCGAGGGCGCACTCATCAAAGAAAAGCACACCTACGCAAAGGCGGAGATGCTCAAGCTCGAGGCGGTGTAGAGGCTGGATGAGGAGTCTCCGTAAGCGCTGATCGGGAACGGGTACAGGCAGGGGCGCGGGCAGGCAAGCGGGTACGGGTACGGGTACGGGCGGAACATGCAAAGGGGGAAGAATGCCTTCGAACGAGCGCAAGGGAGAGGCCGAATCGGGTCCGGCAGAGGCCCGGTTGCTCAAGGGCGGCCGGGTCCTCGTCTTGGACGGGAAGACGCCCCCGCAGGAGGCGATCTTCCTCAAGGGCGGCCGCGTGGCTGGGGTGGGCAGCCTCGAGGCGATGAGGATCCTCGCAGGTCCCGGTGTGGAACACGTGGATGTGCGGGGCGCGACGATCCTTCCCGGCCTGGTTGACACGCACCCGCACCTGCTCCATTTCGGAGTCATCAGCTATCCGCTGGCCGATCTGGCCGATGCGAGGAACCACGCCGACATTGTCGAACGCATCCGGAAGAAGGCCGGCGAGAGACTGCCCGGCAATTGGGTCATGACCACGCCCGTGGGCGAGCCGCACTACTTCCTGCGCCGCTCCTACCGTGATCTCGAGGAAAGGGAACTGCCCGACCGCCTTGTCCTCGACCGGGCCACGACGGAGCACCCGGTGATGATCCAGGCCTGGGCCCCGGTCATTCCCAACGTCTGCGCCCTGAACAGCGCAGGGCTCGCCGCGCTCGGCATCACCCGGGACACGCCCGATCGCGTGGACCACGTGTGGATCGAAAAGGACCGGCAGGGGGAACCCACGGGGATTCTGAGGGGTTCGGTCAACCTCTACTACACGAACGATCGCTTCATGGGCTCCCTGCTCAAGGCCCTGCCCCTGCTCGACCCGGACGCCGCCTTCCCGGGAACCCGAAAGGCCATGGCCGAATACAACCGGATGGGGGTGACCACGGTATACGAAGGCCACGCCATGAGTCCCCTGGAGATGGAGGTCTACCGGGTGCTGCGCAGAGAAGGCTCCCTCACCGTCCGCGTGCTCATGGCCCTGGAGGCCGAGGTCTATGGAGTCCCCTGGGCACAGCCTCTCACCGACCCGGAGTTCGACGGCAATCTCGAACTCGCCCTCGCCATGACCGACGTGTGCGACGATCTGTGTCGCACGAACGGCGTGACCGTCTCCCGCGGCGGCCCCTGCTGGCCCGGCTTTATCCGCATGCACGAGGCCTACCGCGGGCCCTACGGAGAACCCACGCGTGGTTTCACCTTCGTATCGGCCGAGAAGGAGGAGCGGGCCATCGAATACTGCGCGCGCAGCGGCCTTCGCTTGAACACCATCTGCACCGGGGACCGGGAACACGACGAATTCCTCGACCGGGCCGAGGCGATCCTTGAGCGATACCCGAGGGCGGAACGTGACTGGATCCTTCAGCACGTCTATTTGATCACCGAGGAGCAGGCCAACCGTTACGCATCGCTCGGGTTCCAGGTGACGACCTCGATGTCCTTCTCCTGGGCAAAGGGAGACCTGCTTGCGGAACGTATGGGCGAACATGTCCTGGAGGATCTCATCCCCCTGCGGAGGCTCTTGGACGCCGGCCTCGCGGTGGGATGCGGCACGGACTGGGGGCCGAAGAACATCTTCGAGCACATCCAGCTGGCACAGACCCACCAGTTCTGCGTGAGCGGCCGCCGAAACCTGGGTCCCGGCCAACCGGTAAGCCGAAGAGAGGCACTGCTGATGTGGACCCGCGATGCGGCGCGGGTTCTCGGCTGGGAGGGCGTGGGCACCCTTCGGCCGGGCAGCCATGCCGACCTGATCGTGGTGGACCGGAACCCGCTCACGTGTGACCTGGACGCCCTGCCCGGAACGAAGGTGCTTCGCACGGTATTCGCGGGGCGGACGGTCTTTGATGCCGGAGCGCTGTGAAGGAAGAAGAGGGGTCAGGGATCGGGGGTCAGGCTTCCCCACCCGCACAGGCTGACTGCCAAGCGAATGGCGGGCACCAAAGAGAAGAAGGGCTCTGTCATTCACCTCACCGGAGTCCAACACACATGAAGAGAGAAATCGTTGACGGGACAGAGGCATGGCTTCCCATCGGCGGCCTCGAACCGGGGTTCGACGAGAACAAGCCGCCCCGCACGGAAGAGCTCATCGGAAAGGAGCTCACCTTCCTGTTCGATTCCGGCCGCGCGATCGTCCGTTACGCCTTCCCCGATGCGGGCACCCTGAAATGGGAGGCCCTTGCGGGACCGGAGAAGGGATCGGGGGATGAAGAGAGATACGAGGCGATCCGGGTGGCCCCGAACATCTATTTCGTCGATTTCCTGAAGAGGAGCAGGCCGGGCCAATCGGTCAACATGGCCCTGGATCTCGGCGCCGGCGCGGCAACCTTCGTCATCGGCACGCTCGTCCGGGAGGAGGGCTGCCATCGGGTCAGGCAGGCGTTCCTCCATGCAGCGGTCAACCCCTCGTCCCCGGACCAGAAGGTCATCCCCCACGAGCGGTCCACGGACATGGTCGGCAAGAGGGTCAAGTACACCTACAGCAGCACCCACGCCTACGAGCACGTCTACCTGAACGACCACCGGTACACGTGGCATTGCCTGAGCGGGCCTGAGAAGGGGCTGGCCGACACCGAACACTGTGATTGCTTCAAGATCGCGCCCGACATTTACCTCTTCACTTGGTGGGAACGGGTGGTTCCGTGCGAAGCGGTCGTGATGATCAATCTCAAGGAGATGCGCTCCACCGGGAAGCTCTTCGGACTGGACACGGCCTCGGGCAAGATCATCAATTTCACGATGGGCTCCTATGCCGAGCTCCTGAACGTGACCACCTACTGACGGCACCGGATGGAGGAGAGATGAAGCTGGAGGGTCGAGTCGCCCTGATTACCGGAGGGGGCACAGGCATCGGGACCGCGATCGCGAAGCGGTTCGTAGCCGAGGGGGCCAAGGTCTGCATCACCGGGCGCCGCGGGGAGAAGCTCGAGCAGGTGGTTGCGGCCCTCCCTGCCGGATCCGCTGTGGCATGCGCGGGCAGCGTCACAAACATAGGGGATGCGGAGCGGATGGTCGCGGCCGCACTCGGCCTGCCGGGCCGTTTCGATCTGCTCGTGAACAACGCAGGGATTAACTCGGTGGGCGCGGTCGCCGACCTGGACCCGCACGGCTGGCGTGAGACTCTCGACGTAAACCTCACAGGCCCGTTTCTCATGATGCGGGCCGCGATCCCGAAGATGATCGAGGAGGCGGGAGGCGGCTCGATCGTAAACATCGCCTCGGTGGGCGGCCTGCGGTGCATCCCCGATGGTGCGGCCTACTGCGTGTCCAAGGCAGGTCTCATCATGCTTTCCCGGCAGGTGGCCCTCGACTACGGGCCGAAGGGGATCCGGTCCAATGCCGTCTGCCCGGGCTGGGTGCGTACGCCGATGAGCGACCAGGAGATGGACGAGCTCGCCTCACAGATCGGCACCGACCGGGAAGGGGCCTTCGCAAAGGTCGTGGAGGAGGTGCCCCTTCGCCGCGTCGCAAGGCCCGAGGAGATCGCCGGCGCCTGTGTCTATCTTGCAAGCGAGGAATCGGTCTTCATGACCGGGGCCGTATTGGTGATCGACGGCGGCTCGGCCGTCGTGGACGTAGGGACAATGGCGTTCCGGACAGCGTGAGAAGAGACAAGGGGGATGACCCATGAACGATAAGCCCCACACCACCCTGCAGGCGGATGTCGTCATCGCAGGATCGGGTCCAGGCGGGGCCACCGTGGCCCGCGAACTCGCCCGGAAGGGGAAGAAGGTCATCGTGTGCGAGGCCGGAGGCTACCACAAGTGGTTCGGCTACACTGCCTCCACGATGAACATCCTAGAAGGGAAAGGGATGACCTTCTCCTCGGAAGGAAACTGGGTCATCTCGGCCAAGACCGCGGGCGGAGGCTCGGTGGTATACGGCGGGCTTGCCTTCAAGCCGCCGGCATGGCTCAAGGAGAAATACGGCATAGACCTTCAGGCCGAGGTGGATGAGGTGTACGAGGAGGTGCCGGTGCGGCCTCTGCCGGACACGCACATAGGCCCCGGGGCCCGGAAGATCATGCAGGCCGCCCGGAAGCTGGGTCTCGACTGGAAGCCGAACGATCGATTCATCCGGCCGGAGAAGTGCAAGCCCGACTGCGGCCGGTGCATGCACGGCTGCAAAAAAGGGGCGAAGTGGACGGCCAGGGAATACCTGGAAGAGGCGGTGCGGAACGGCGCCCGGCTCCTGCTCCAGACCAAGGTGGACCGCGTGCTGACCGAGGGCGGAAAGGCCGTGGGCGTGAGGGCAAGGTCCCGTGAGGGGTGGGTCGATATCCTGGCCGATACGGTCATCGTGTCCGCGGGCGGGCTCGGGACGCCGCCCATCCTGCAGCGGTCCGGGCTTCATGACGCAGGGCAGCGCTTTGTCGTGGACTTCGGCCGGTTTGTCTGCGGTCCCTGCCCGACGCAGCCCTCCCGGTACCAGATCCCGGCGGCAACAGGGGTGAATCTGGCGGACGACGGCATCATCCTTGTGGACGCAACGCCCAAGCCCCTCCTCTATGCGGCCATGCTCGGCCTGTCCGGGCCGAAAGGATGGCTCGCCATGCCCAAGGTGCTGCAGACAAAGAAGACGATCGGCATCCTGATGATGGTCAAGGACGAACTGGAAGGCAGGGTCAACCTGGACCGATCCTTCTCCAAACCGATCGACCCGGCGAGCTGGTCCAAGCTCAACAAGGGGACCGTTCTCGCAGAGGAAATCCTTCAGGGCGCAGGGGTGAGACGCAAGGATATCGTCACGACAACCGCCTTCGCGGCCCATCAGCTCGGTTCCGTTCGCATCGGCGGTCTGCTGGACAAGAACTGCCGGACCCCGATTCCCGGCTGCTACTGCATGGATGCCAGCGTTATCCCGGAGGAATGGGGCCTGCCCCCTATGGTGACGATCGTGGCCCTGGGAAAACGGCTGGCAAGGCACCTTTCAGCAACCGTGGAAACGAAGTCCGCAGTGCAGAAACCCGCCTGACCGCGGGTCCCAGAGACGAACAGGCCCTCCCGGAGCATCGCTGCGGGTGCAAATCCTGACGGTTCTGGAACTCTGGACCGTTCCAAAAAGACGCTTTCAAAGAATAGGGATCTCCAACCGCAGAACGCCCTGACAAGACAGTGGAGGCCTTCTGCCGCCCGCACCCGCGCAGTTTTCTTCGCGCTTGACACCGTGAGGCGACTCCCCCTATATTCCGGGCGGGGAGAAGCGCTTTTTCATGCTTTTCGGCTTCCTTCCGGTTCCGGCAGCTCTGACCGAATCTCCCGAACCTCACTCCAAAACCAGGAGGAGACTGCCATGAAGAAGTATTTCGCGGAGTGCATCGGAACCTTCACGCTGGTGCTTTTCGGATGCGGGGCCGCCGTGATTGCAGGGACCAGCGTGGGCGTGCTGGGCATCGCCTTTGCCTTCGGCTTTGCCCTGATCGCGATGGCTTACGGAATCGGCCCGATCTCGGGATGCCACATCAACCCGGCGGTGAGCCTGGGGGTGTTCACGGCAGGAAGGATGAACGCACAGGACCTGATCGGATACATCGTGGCCCAGATCGTGGGTGCGATCCTGGCGGCCACGGTCCTGGCGGTGATCCAGTCCGGAATCGCGGGGGGATACGAGATTGCGGGAGGCCGCCTTGGACAGAACGGGTGGGGGCCGGGCTACATGAAGGAATACAATCTCACCGCGGCCGCCGTCTTCGAGTTCGTGGCCACCCTGCTGTTCGTCATCGCCATCCTGGGATCCACACAGGCCAAGGCGCCCGCCCAGATCGCAGGGCTCGCCATCGGCATTACCCTGGTCGTGATTCACATCGTCGGCATCAACGTGACCGGGGTATCGGTCAACCCGGCCCGCAGCCTCGGGCCCGCCCTGCTTGTCGGAGGCAAGGCGATGGCCCAGGTCTGGCTCTTCCTCGTCATCCCGAGCCTGGCCGGCATCGTGGCCGGGATCCTCTTCCGGACAAAGGCCCTGGAGGCATAGAAAGCGCACCGTCGAAGACGCCGCGGAGACATGAGCATGAGAAACTACGAAACCCTCCTGTGTGAGCAGTCGGGCGAGGTCCTCACGGTCGCCCTGAACCGGCCGAAGTTGAACCTCTTCAACATGAAGATGATCGAGGAGCTGATCGAGGTCTGGCATTCCCTGCGCACGAACCGCACCGTTCGATTCGTGATTCTCACCGCACGGGGGGACCACTTCTCCGCGGGCGCCGACCTGAAACAGATCCACGAAAACGATTTCACGGCCGAGGACGCGCGCTACCAGCAGCTCCTCGGCCACGAGCTGATGAGAAGCCTGGAAAACCTCGAGCAGGTCACCGTGGCCTCCCTGCGGGGGGTGGTCTGCGGGGCGGGCATGGCCGTGGCGCAGGCCTGCGACTTCCGGATCATGGCCGAGGATAGCTACTACATTGTCCCGGAAACGCTCGTGGGCACTTACTACACGTGGGGCTGCACGCCCAGGCTGGTCCGGATGGTGGGCGCTTCCAAGGCAATGGAGATCATCATGACCTGCGACCCCGTCCCGGCCCGGGAGGCCTACCGGCTCAACCTGGCCAACCAGGTGGTGCCGAAGGAGGCCTTAGAGGAGGCCACCCGGGCCTTTGTCGCCAAGATCGCGTCGAGAAGCCCGGCCTGCGTCCGGATCACGAAGAAGATCGCCCTCGGGGCCTCCATGGAAGGCTTCGGCAACATGTTCGTCTGCGAGCCGGAACTGATGCAGGGGGTGGTCTACACCGGGGAGACACGGGAGGGGATCAGCGCCTTCCTGGAGAAGAGGCCCCCGAAATACGGAGAGCGGTAGGCGTCGGTTGTGACCGGATGTCGGCTCTGGAACTTCTGCCTTCTTTCTCGATGCCGGATCAGGTCCGGCATGACGATGCGCAAGAGTCTTGTGAGACGGGAAGGCGCCCGACGCAAGGCTCCACCCTTCGCTTCCCGAATCGACGGAACGCTCCCCAGGAGGCGCCGCACAGGATAGAAGGACGCCCCGTTCTCTACCGGACCGGTAGGTGACATCCCCTCGATCTCCGTCGCTCCTATAGAAATCGGCAGCCGTATTCGCTAGTATAGTCGGCCTGAAGCCGGAGGCCGGCCCCACCGCTCCCCTCCCTTCCCGCTGCACACGCAAAGGAGGATTTTGCTTATGGACTTCAGCTTTTCGCCGGAAGAAGAACGACTGTTGGAGGAGGTCCGCGCCTTCCTCAAGACCGAGGTCACCGACGCCCTGCTCTCCGAGTCCCAGAAACTGGGTCACATTTACGGGGGACAGGAGGGACGCAAGTTCATCCGGAAGTTCGCGTCCCACGGGTGGCTCACGCCCAACTGGCCCCCCGAGTACGGGGGGCTGGGCACATCGGCCGCCGTGGCATTCGCCATACGGGAGGAGATGGCGTACGTGGGCACGCCCCTGATCTTCGTCGCCGCCCACATGGCGGGCCCCACGATCATGCACTTCGGAAGCCAGGCGATGAAGGACAAGTGGCTTCTGCCCATCGCGCGGGGAGAGGTCGAGTTCTGCCTCGGCTACACCGAACCCCAAGCCGGCTCGGACCTCGGGGCTCTCAACATCCGCGCCGTCGACAAGGGGGATTACTTCCTGCTCAACGGCCAGAAGACCTTCAACACCCACGCGCACGTGGCCGACTATCACTGGCTCGGGACGATCACGGACCCGGACGCGAAGAAGTACCGCAACATGTCGCTCATGATCGTGGATCTGAAGAGCCCGGGCATCACGATTCGGCCCCTCATCACCATGGCCGGCTGGCAGACGAACGAGGTCTACTACGATGACGTGATCGTGCCCAAGGAAAACCTGGTGGGCGAGCTGAACGCAGGGTTCTTCTACGTGATGCACGCCCTGGACTACGAGAGGATGTTTCCCCTGGCCGTCTACGGACGGCTTCTCGACGAGGTCGTCGAATACGCCCGAACCAAGAAGGTGAACGGCCGGCCCCTGTCCAAGGATCCGATCGTGCGGCAGAAGCTCGCCCAGATGAGGATCGAGCTCGAGGCGAACCGCCATCTGTATTACCGGCTCGCCCACATGCTCGACAGCGGGCAGGTTCCGAACTATCAGGCATCCATGCAGAAGCTCTTCGCCACAGAGACGGCCCAGCACATCGCCAACACCGGGATGGAGGTCCTGGGCATGTTCGCTCAACTGAAGACGGACTCCAAATGGGCCGCCCTGGCCGGAAAGGCGGAGAAGTTCTACCGGACGAGCGTGGTGGAGACGATCTATGCCGGAACCTCGGAGGTCCAGAGGGGCATCATCGCCCTGAGAGGCCTCGATCTTCCGCGCAAGTAATCAGGGGGGAGAGCCATGAACTACGAGCTGAACGAAGACCAGAGAATTATCAAAGAGTCGGCACACAGGCTCCTCGCAGAGGCGTGCCCCTCGGATTTCGTACGCAGGATGGCCCAGGACGAGAAAGGATTCACGGCAGAGCTCTGGAACAGCATGGCCGAGCTGGGATGGATGGGGCTCCCCTTCCCGGAGGAGTACGGCGGTTCCGGTATGAGCTTTCTCGACCTCGCCGTCATCCTGACCGAGATGGGCTACTTCTGCACCCCGGGCCCCTTCTTCTCCACGGTCGTTCTGGGGGGCCTGACCGTCCTCGAGGTGGGGTCGGAGGAACAGAAGAGGGCGATCCTGCCGGAAGTCGCCGCCGGAAAGCGCTTTCTGACCCTTGCGTGGCTGGAGGAAGAGGGCGTCTTCCAGCCCCAGGCGATCCGGCTGACCGCGGATCTCCAGGCAGACCAATACCTCCTTTCCGGCACGAAGCTTTTTGTCCCGGACGCTCACGTGGCGGATACGATCCTCTGCGCGGCCCGGACAGGCAAGCCCCCGAAGGCGATCAGCCTGTTTCTGGTCGATGCGAAGCAGCCCGGGATCCGTATCACTCCCCTTCACACCGTGGCGGACGACAAGCAGTTCGAGGTCGCCTTCGACCGTGTGCCGGTGCCGGAGAGCGGGATCCTCGGCAAGGCGGGAAAGGGCTGGCCGGTTCTCCACAACACCCTGCTCAGGGCCGCTGTGGGCAAGTGCGCGGAGATGGACGGAGCGTCCCGGAAGGCCCTCGAGTTCGCGGTCGGTTATGCGAAGGAGCGGGTTCAGTTCGGCAAGCTCATCGGAACCTTTCAGGCGATCCAGCAGCACTGCGCCGACATGCTGACCCTCGCGGACACGATCCACTTCATGACCTGTCACGCGGCCTGGAAGATCGCCGCCGGGCCTCCCTTCGACCAGGAGGCCTCCATGTGCAAGGCCTGGGTCAGCCAGAACCACCGCAAGCTGGTGGCCCTGGCCCATCAGGTCCTGGGCGGCATTGGGTTCATGGAGGAGCACGACCTTCAAATCTACTTCCGGCGGGCCAAGGCTGCGGAACTGGCCTTCGGCGATGCCGATCTTCACCGGGAGAGGGTCGCGCAGGCCATGGGGCTTTAGTCCTGCGCTGTCCCTTCGGACCGAACAGGATCGAGCCGGATTGACGCCTCCGGTGGGGAAAAGGCGGGGAGCTAACAGCTAATACCTAACGGCTGTCGCTTGCTCCGAGGGCGAGGAAGATAGACGCAAGCCGGGGAGGAGCCCCTGTGACGACGCAGAAAACGAAAGTAGACACCGTACGCCTTCAGAACCTGAGTTACGGACACAAGCAGGCGGCCGCGCTCCGCGCCGCGATCGAGCTCGACCTCTTCACGCGCCTTTCGGAAGGGGCTTCGCGCATCCCGGAGATCGCCGCGAAGGTCGGCATCACGGAACTCAATGCGGAGAGGCTCGCGGTCGCCTGCACGGCCCTGGGGCTCCTCGAGAAGGAAGCGGACCGCTACCGAAACGCCCCGGACGTCGAGCGCTTCCTCGTAAAGGGGAAGATGACCTACATCGGCCCCTGGATCCTCTTCAACGGGTGGGATTTCGAACAGTGGAAGAACCTGGCCGGCATCATGAAGTCGAACGAGCCGCCCCGGGTGCTCGGTCTGTACGAATCGCTGGACGACGACATGGCCCGGGTCTACCATGACGCCACCTATACGGTCGGCCTGGGCGCGGGCATGCTCTTCGCCCGGGACGTGGATCTGAGCCGCCGAACGCTCATCCTCGACCTGGGCGGAGGCTCGGGCGCCTACTGCATCGCCGCCCTGCAGAAGTATCCTCATCTGCGCGCGATCGTCATGGATTTCGCGCCGGTGTGCAAGATCGCCCAAGGCTTCATCTCCCAATGGAAACTGCAAGACAAGATCTCCACCCTGCCCGGAGACTTCACGAGCGATCCCCTCCCCTCCGGCGCGGACGTGATGATCATGGCGAGCAACCTGCCCCAGTACAACGAGGAGGTGCTGGGAAGGGTCCTGAGGAAGGCATACGCTGCCATGGCTCCGGGCGGGGAGTACCACGTCTGCGGCGAAACCCTGGACAACGACAAGTGCGGGCCCGTGGGCCCTGCCCTGTGGGGCCTTCACGAGGCGCTTTTCGGGAGCCACGGGCGGGCCCACTCTGAAGAAGAGGTTGTCGGCTACCTGGAGAAGGCCGGCTTCGTCGACGCCCGGGTGCACCCCTTCGTTCCCGGGTCGCTCACGCGGATCACGGCCTACAAGCCGAAATAGAAGGTCATAGGCCGGGAGCCAGACCCATCTTTTCACCTGCCTTGGCCCGCGTCAGAGCGAACTGGCGCCGAGCCGGAGCAACGCCCTCCAAGAACACGAGGTCAGCACCATAGATTGGGTGCCCCCACAGTTCGTCCGCCCGATCATAGGCCTGTTATCTTCCCTCCGCGTCCGGATCACGGTCCGTCGATAGTGACGAATACTCGCCGAGGATCCTCTGGAGCGGTTCGAGAAGAACCCTGCGATCTTCCTCATGGAGCCTGCCCAGTTTCCGAAGCGCGATATTCTTCTCAATTGCAGTTACGACGGGTTTGACCACGGAGGGCTTGAGAAGGCCTGCTTTCTGCCAATGCCCGACTGGACATTCCCCAAGGCCGGTGCCGGGCCTCACCCGACTGGTCACGGCCAGAGGCATCAAGTCCGGCCGTTCGAGGCTGTACGCAGAAGAACTGACGACCACAGCCGGGCGCTTCTTGAATGACTACGGCCCGGCATCCGTTCGCGGGTACATTCCGAAGAGAGAGCCGGAAAGGCGATTTTCGGGCATACGGGGGCGCTGACCATGCTGAGAACCGCCTCGTAGGGCCGCATCAACACTCCCCGTGGGCGGGAGGCGCCTGGGAGAAGTCGTCCTCCTCTTTTGCTTGATTTCCCTTGAGCAGGGATCCGGTTCCAAACCGGTTGGAACCCCATCGTCAGCATCGCGTTCTCGCTCCCTGCCCCGGGTGGAATTCGCATAAGCGCCATAGCAGCGCACAGACTGCTGTCCTCTTTCCGGGAGGTGGCTTCCCATGGCGGCCAGCCATTCGGGAGCCTCGTAGCTCTTCTTCTCCTTTCTGTCCTTGGAGAAGTACATGACCTTGGCCTCCTCAGGTCTGCATTCCATCCTCTTCCTCCAAGGTTCTCAAATGGAATTTCGGGGCAGGCCGGAAACCTCCCCTGCCGCGGAAGCAGCCGTCGGAGCAGAGCACATGGATATGCGGGTGCAAGCGTTGGAGAAGAAAAGAATCAAGAAGGCTTCATAGCGGGGAAAAGCCTTGCAAGGATCCCTTCCGCAATCCCATAGATGCATTCCTGCTGCATGGAGGCCCGTCGGGCGATCTCTTCAAGCCCGGCGTCTCCAACAATGTGCTTCAGCATGTAGTCCATGGTTCCCTGTTTGACCAGTTCCACAATCTTCTCCCGGGCGATCCCCTGCTTTCTCCGGGCAAGCTCTCCGATCTTCTCGATGTGGCCCTTGTGCCTCCAGATTTCCTTGAGCAATCCGTCGACGCCTTCGCCCGAGATCCCGTTCGTTTGCACGATCGGAGGCCTCCAGGACTTCTCCCGCAGTTCCATGTCCAGCATCAGATCGATCTGCAGCGCAATCTCTTCGCCGCCCTTGTCCATCTTGTTGACTACATGGATATCCCCGATCTCCATAATCCCGGCCTTCTGGATCTGGATGAAATCCCCCATTCCCGGAACCGAAACCAGGATGATTGTGTACGCGAGCTTGACAAAGTCGAGGTCGGTCTGGCCCGCCCCGCAGCTCTCCACGATGATTACCTCCTTGCCAAAGGCTTCGTAGAGGCTGCAGATGGCAAAGGCGGCCCTGGCCAGTCCGCCGGTGGCACCGCGCGTAGCGATGCTGCGGACGAAGACTTCGGGCACACTCGTAAGCTCGTTCATGCGCACCCGGTCACCCAGAAACGCCCCGCCGCTGAAGGGCGAGGTCGGATCAATGGACAGGATCCCCACACTCCTGCCCTGCTGGACGATTCTCCTCGCCAGCTGGTTGACCAGCGTGGACTTCCCTGCCCCCGGGCTTCCGGTAACGCCGATGACATAGGCTTGCCGATCAAAGGAATCCGGCCCAAGCTTTTCAAAGATGGTCTTTGCCCGGCCAGGGTGGTTCTCGACGAGGGAAATCAGCCTGGCAAGGGCCTTTCGATCCCGGCTCCGAAAATTCCGGACCAGGCTTTCCAGGTTTTTCCCAGATACACTCGGAACAAACGCGGCATCCATGCTGACCCACTCCTGCGTGGACTCCTCCTTACTGAGCCACGTCTTTGCTTCTGACGTTCTGCTCGATGAACTCGACGATTTCCGGGATCATGGTCCCGGGCCCAAACACCTCGGCCACACCCACCTCCTTCAATGTCTGGAAATCTTCACAGGGGATGGCGCCTCCCACCAGGACCATGAAGTCGTCCTTTACTTCTTCCTGACGGAGACGTTCCATCAGCCGCCGGACGTACCCGACGTGAGCCCCCGAGTGGATGCTCAGCCCGATCACATCAATGTCTTCCTGGATCGCCGATTCCACGATCTCATCCACGGATTGGAAGCCGCCGAATATCACCTCCATCCCGGCATCCCTCAGACCCCTGGAAATCGTCACGATCCCCCGCCAGTGCCCATCGGTGCCGGGCTTCGACATCAATACCTTGATCTTTGTCCCCGACATGGCCTCTGCCCTCTTTCCGCTTGTCCAGTGCTCTTCACACTACGATCGGGGGCTCCCACGTGCCGTATACCTGCCGGTACACGTCGCAGATCTCCCCCACGGTCGCCACCCGCGTGGCTCCCATCATTGCCTCCATTACATTCTCCCCGCCTTCCACCGCTCCCCGGAGTCTATCGATCGCTTTGGCATACTCCCTTTGTCCTCGTTCCCTTCTCAGCTTGTCGATCCTTTCTTGCTCGATCCGCATAGCCTCCGGATTCGTCCGAAAGACGTTCGGCACGTGGTGCGCCCGCCTGTCCGCATACAGGTTCACGCCTATCATGCCCTCCGTACCCGCCTCGATGTTCGCCTGGCGCTTCTTGAAGGCATCTCTCATTTCCCGATACAGCCAGCCCGACTCCAGGGCCTTGACGATCCCCCCAGCCTTCTCGATCACATCCATGTACTGCCAGACCCTCTTCTCGATTTCGGCCGTGAGATGCTCCACGAAGTAGGAACCCGCCAACGGATCGATCGTATTGACCACCCGCGTCTCGTCCTGGATCACCTGTTGTGTCCTCAGGGCCAGCAGGACCGCCTCCTTGCTCGGCAGGCAGATCGCCTCGTCGTAGCTGTTCGTGTGCAAGGACTGGCAGCCGCCGATCACCGCCTCTAGCGCCTGATAGGCCGTCCTCACCACGTTCACCATCGGCTGCTGCGCAGTCAGGGAACTGCCCGCCGTCTGGATGTGGAACCGGAACTCATAAGACCGCCTGTCCTTGCACCCGTATCGGTCCTTCATCAGCCTGTACCAGATCCTTCTGGCGGCCCGGTACTTGGCGATCTCCTCAAAGAAATCCTTGTGGGCCGCAAGATGAAAGGCCAGACGGTTCACGAATCGGTCCGGGTCATGACCCCTTCGGATGAGCTCATCGATGTGGGCGATTGCGTTGGCAAAGACGAAGCCGAGTTCCTGCACCGCATCGATCCCGCCCTCCCGGTAGTTGTAACCGGTGAAGTTGATCGGGTGCCAAAGCGGCACGTGGTCCTGGGCCGTCGTATATTCGATGAGGTCGCACGCGAACCGCAGGAGGTGAGGGGGCGCCACGTTCCGGTAGGGCACATACCCCAGCGTCTGGGTGAGGATGTCGTTCTGGCAGGTCCCCCGGACTTGTTTCAGATCTAGCCCCTTGTCCGCGCAGCAGTTGAAGTACATCGCACAGATCGGAGCCGACGAAAACGGCTCCACCACCAGGGCCACGCTCACCTTATCGTGGGGGATGCCGTCCGTCAGGGCGAACATGGAATTGAGACAATACAGGGGAACCCCGGTGGTCCCGACTTCGAGGTCTCCCCGCTCGTCATCCGGGTCCAGCCCGTTGAAGGTCAACGCATCCACGGCCGCGCTGAAGCCCGTCTCCCCGTTCTCATAGAGGAATTTCCAGCGCCGGTTGGTCTCCTCCGGCGTGCCGTGTCCCGAGAAAAGCCGCATCGTCCACGACCTGCCTCTGTACATGGTGGGGTAGATCCCCCGCACGTAGGGCGGCTCCCCCGGAAACCCGATATCCCGCAGGTAATCGATCTCTTGAACGTCCTCAGGGGTGTAGAGTCTCTTGATCGGAATACCGGAGTCCGTGACGAACTGCTCGCAGGGCCTCTTTTCCTGGAGGCCCGCCCCTTTCCGATTCCACTCCTCGGCTGCCTCCCGGATTTTCTCCAATTCCTTCCTGTCGAACATGGCATCTCCCCGGGAACTGTGGCGCCGGAACACCCGGTAGTTTCAGACCCTCCCGGGCCTCCCGAGCCACACACCCGTCAGGTGAGAGTTCTGGCGGTTTTCACCGCAGATTGAGCGAAAGACTCTATCCAGGTTTCGTCCGTCACATGCCCAGTCGCCTGCCGATAATCTCCTTCATGATCGCAGATCCGCTTTGCCATCGAAGCCTCGCTGAACACGTCCGCGCCATTCATGTGCTCCCGCACGAGCCGGTCCATAAAAGCCTGGAGCGCCTCGGCCATCGTATACATCTCCACAAGCTTGAACCTTGTGTTCTGGAACTTGATGATCGGCTTTCGGAAGCAGACCCTTTCCTCGCAATACCTCTTCGTCCACTCCAGCACGCCCCAGATGACTGCAAAGGAGGAGATGGCGCAGATGAGTCGCTCCTGCTGGAGCTTGATCATCATCTGGACGAAACCTTTGCCTTCCTCCGCACCGAGGAGATTCCCCTTGGGAACCCGGCACTCCTCAAAGAACAGCCGGCCGTGTCCTGTGCGCGGAGGATGATTTGTTCCACAAGGCGAGAAAGCCCTGGTCACCTGCATCCCGCGCGTTCAGCTTGCAGTGACTCCTGATTTCCTCCTCCCTGCCGACCCGTTCCAAGAGGCCATGCTGCTGCCCTCCATCTCTGTCGCTGCTCTTGGAAGACTCACAGGTTCACGCCTCTCGCTTCTTCTTGGATCTCGCCTCGTAGAACCGCCGGCCGGCCTCCCGGACTTCGGGCGTGGTCATCCGAACGGACTGGCGCGCTACTTCCCATTCGAGGGCCTCTTCCAGCGCCATGCCGAGACTCCGCTCCAGGCCCTCCTTAATCTCGGCGATGGCCTCGGCAGATCTCTCGAGAAGGGTCTCGACAAGGCGCTGGACCTCGCGATCGAGGCGCTCGTCGGGAAAAGACCGATAGATGAGCCCCATGGCTGCGGCTGCTCTGCCGTCGATCGGTTCACCCAACAGGGCGAGCTCCTTGGCTCGGACCATGCCGACCATGCGCGGCAGGAAATAGGTGCCGCCGCCATCCAGGACGGCTCCGAGCTTTACGAAATGCTGGCTGAATCGCGCGTCATGGGATGCCAGGGCAAAGTCTCCTGCCAGCGCCAGGTTCGCGCCCGCGCCGTAAGCCACGCCCCTGACCTTGGTTACGATGGCCTGCGGAGCCACGCGCATGGCACGGATGATTTCCCCCATCAGCCAAACGATGTGGCGCCACTCGCTTGCCTTCAGATCGCTCACCAGGAGCGTCATGTCGGCGCCGGCGCAAAAGTTTCCTCCCGCCCCTTCCAGGATAACGACCGATGTTCCCCTTTCGGGTCCGATCTCTTCAAAGGTTCTCTTGAGCTCCTCCAAATGCCGGACATTCAGCGCATTGAAGACCTTGGGGCGGTCCATCGTCACGGTGCAGATCCGTCCTTGCCTGCGGACATGAACACACCCGTCGGTCGCTGCCGCTTCCCTTGCGTTGCCCCTGCTTCTGCCGTCTTCTTCCATGCTCAGCCTTGCTTGTACGGGCCTCAAGTATAAAAGCCTTCGAGCAGGCCGCCGTACCGCTTGATGATCTCCCGGCGCCTCATCTTCAGGGTGGCCGTCAGCGTCCCGGACTCCTGCGAGAATTCCTCAGGGAGGATCCGCACGTACTTGACCTGCTCGTACGGAGCCAGAGCCTTGTTCTGCTCCCGAATCTCGGACTCGACGAGACCGACGACCTCGGGGCGGCTGCACAGCGTCCTGAAGTCGGCCTCGTCGATCCCCTGGGAGGACGCCCACTTGCGGATCTCGTCCGCATCCAAGGTAACCAGGGCCGTCAGAAACGGTTTGCGGTCTCCATAGACCATCACCTGGCTGATGTAAGGGCTCGTCTTCACGACGTTCTCGACATTCTGGGGCGCTACGTTCTTGCCGCCGGCGGTGATCAGGATGTCCTTCTTGCGGTCCGTGATCCACAGAAACCCGTCCGCGTCGATCCTGCCGATGTCCCCGGTGGCGTACCAGCCGTCCTCGCTCACGGCCTCTCGGGTCTTCTCCGGATCTTTCAGGTAGCCCTTGAAGACCATGTCGCTTCGGACGAGGATCTCGCCGTCATCGGCAATCCGGAGATCCACACCCGCCGGCGCGCATCCGACGCTGCCGAATCGGTATTTCTCCGGCCGGTTGACCGAGCACATGAGGGTTTCCGTAATGCCGTAGATTTCGAGCGGCAGGATCCCCGCCGCATGAAAGAATTCGAGGATCTCCTTTGCGATGGGCGCACCGCCGGAGAGGATGACCCGGATCCTGCCGCCAAAGGCCTGTCGGATCCTCTGGGACAGGTCCTCGTCGGTCCCTTTGCCGGCTTGCCCGATAAACAGGCTGTGCACTTTCTCGAAGATCCTCGGGACGCTGTAGAAGATGGTCGGACGTATCTCTTGGAGGTTCTCCATGAGTTTGTCGACGCTTTCGGCGTACCATCCCACGGTCCCGCAAAGGGCGGAGGCCACCGCCATGAGGCGGCCGTAGATGTGGGGCATGGGGAGCCAGATGACGGCCGTGTCCTCGGGTGTGAGCACACCCCAGTCCCTGATCGTCTTGCAGATGGACAGGATGTTCCGGTGGGACAGCATCGCTCCCTTCGGAGGACCGGTCGTTCCCGAGGTGTAAAAGATGATGGCCGTGTCTTCCGGCTGTACCGATGCGGTGCGCCCAGCGTATGGCCCTTCGGATCGCCCTTTGTTCTCCCTTCCCAACCTCAGCACCTCGACAAAAGGGATCACGTTCCGATCCGGAATTCCCTTGGGATCCATCGCGATGTAGCCGCGTACCATCGGAAGATCGTGGCGGACCTGCTCGATCTTCCGCCATTGCGCCTCGTTCTCCAAGACGAGGAACCGGGACTCCGAGTGGTGCACGATATGCTGGACCTGCTGGGGAGTATTCGAGTGGTAGACCCCAACCGACACGCCTCCACCCAACAGGATCGCCTTGTCTGCGAGGTCCCACTCTTCCCGAGTCGTGCCGAGGATGCTCACGGGCTCCTGCCGCTCCATGCCGAGGGCCATCAGGCCGATCGCAAAGTCTCTTACCTTTTCCCCATAACCCTCCCAGGTGACAGCCTCCCAGCCACCCTTTCGTTTCACGTGGTAGGCGGGAAGGCCGGCTCTTGCACGAAACAGATACTCGTACATCCTGTTCAGCGTATCGAATTCCATCACGTCCTCCTCCGGAGATAGACTCCCGACCCTGATGTCGGACTACCGATTCAACCTCCCAAGCGGAATCCCGGGCAGGATCATTCGAGAGCTTTCTATAGGACTGATTTCCCTATTGCGCCGGTTGTTCGGCATCCATCGTCATCAACGTTCCACTCTTGAAGCCGGTCATCTCTAGGCCCGCCCTAGCCGGTAAGTGGGGTTGTCGGAGGTTCCGCCGGGTTTCCTGCCAAGCGACTCGCCTTGTCAATCCGACCGCATGCACGAGCAGGCCGATCCCGCATCACCGACATCCGCCTGGAGGGGCAGAAGTTCGTGGAGATCGAGCGGGATGCCGCGTTCCGGATCCCGTTTCAAGACAATCGCATCCTTGGGGCAGATGTCCGGACACACCCCGCAGCCCATACAGTGCTCTTTTCGGACAACCGCTGGGCCGTCCCCATCGAGTGAAATCGCCCCCATCGGGCAGCGGGTCACGCAGGCCCCGCAAGACTCGCACTTTTCCGGATCCACCACGGCCAGATACCCGGAGGAGGCATCGACCTTCACCGGATTCTTCATGGGAAGGGATCTCAGGCTTCGTTCAATCTCGACCGCCGCACAGCAGCATTTGCAACAGTTGCAGATCGCGTAGAACTGTCCTCCCATGGAATCCTTGAAGAAAGCATTGTGCATCCATCCCTTCTTGTGAAAGGCTTCCAGAAGCTGGACAGCCTCCTGCTGCGTGATTCTTCTCGGCTGGAGAGACTTGGCGTGTTCGAGGGCAAAGGAGGCGTACGGCTCCCCGATAATCATGCAAGTATCGATCGGACTGCAGGGGTTCTTCTTCTCCAACCGGCAAGCGCAATTCATGATGACAATTGAATCGGGACACCTGATGATGATCCGGTTTGCAATCTCGTATGGCACGACACTGCTCGATGTTCTTGCGTCCACCTCCACATCCTGCCCGACAGCAACGATCTTACGGGCGTCTTGCAGTGTGACCACCTTGCCGTGGTATCGGTCCGGAAGGTACGCCAGCAGTGGGCGGAAGAATTCCATCCGGGAGGGGGGAATCCATCTTGTAAGCCCCCTCAAAACGGGCATCAGAATCTTCACATACTGGTCCAGGTGAGAGAGATAGTAATAGCCGTGCAGGAAATGTCCGAATCCCTTCCACCCATGCAACTTGAAGAACGCCTTCGTGGTCTCGCGGATCAGCGGTCTTTCTTCCATATCGTGTCCCCCTGGTACTTATCTGCCCGGTTCCTCCTACAGGACTCCACGCCGCACTCACTCAAAGGTTCACCATGCAGAAGCTCCCTCCCTGAGCAGCTCGTGAACATCGAGCGGAATACCCCTCGAAGGATCCCTCTTGAGAGAAATTGCATCCTTGGAGCATATATCCGGACACACCCCGCAGCCCATGCAGTAGTCGGCCCGCACCACCGCAGGACCATCGCCCTCAAGGGAAATCGCAGACATAGGGCAACGGGCAGCGCACGCACCGCAGGACTCGCACTTCTCTGGATCGACAACCGCCAAATACCCGGATGGCGCCTCGAGCCGGATGGGATTCTCCAACGGGAGGGACCTCAAGGCTCTCTCCACTTCAAGACCGCCGCAGCAGCACTTGCAGCAATTGCAGATCGCAAAGAACTGACCCCCCATCGCGTCCTTGAAGATTGCGTTCTGCACCCAACCCTTCTTGTGGCACATCTCCAGAACCCGGACGGCCTCCTCGCGCGTCACCCTCCTGGGATGGAGGGACGCTGCATGCTCGAGGGCGAAGGTCGCATAGGGTTCCCCGACAATCAGGCAGACATCCAGGGGACCGCACGCAGGATTCCTCTTCTCAAGTTTGCACGCGCAATCCATCAAGGTAATGGACCCTGGATTGCGAACCACCATTCGATTGGCGATCTCATAGGGCACCACTCGGCTGGAGGTCTTCTCGTCCAGGGCAATGTCCTGTTCCAGCATGATGATCTTTCTGGCGTCATCGAGGGTCGTAACCTTTCCGTGATACCGGTCCGGCACGTAGGCAACGATCGGACGCAAGGCAGCGAGACTACCGGCCGGGATCCGCTTCGTAGCGGCCCGCAAGGCCGGAAGGAGTATCTTGATGTACCGGTCCAGGTGCGCCAGGTAGTAATAGCCGTGCAGGAAATGTCCGATTCCCCTCCACCCATGAAGTCTGAAGAGTTCCCTTGTCGACTCCTGGATCCATGGCCTTCCTCTTTGTCGCTTCACCCTTCATGCTCCTTTCTACAGAACCGAGGCAATGTACTCGGCCCGCCCTGAGAAGGCGGATCGTTTGTCTCTGAGCGCATCGATTTTCCTTTCGTGTTTCTCCTCTGGCTCCGCGTCGCACCCATCAGTTCAGCAGGTAGGTCAACGTCAGCGAGATCTGGTCCCGGTCCCGGAAGAGGCCGAAGCCGGTGTAATTGCCCACAATTGCGGCGTACTGGAGGCCGAACCGGAAGGGCTCTCGGATGAAGTTGATCGAGGGCAAGAGCAACCAGGCCCCCCGCAGATCGTAGGCCATGGCCATCTGAGGCGTAATCGTGCCCTTGCGGTAATTTGTGGTGATCAATCCCGTAAAGACGTGCTCCGTCTTCTTTATGTGCGGAAAGTGCGTATAGTCCGGAACAGGCTCGCCGGTTATGCTGTTGACCGTGTTTCTGACGAAATAGTCCGGGATTACGGCCGGCACGACCATGTCCTCCTGATGGTTCTGAACCCACTGTCCAAAATACTGAAAGGAGGTGAAGAACATGCTCGTCTTGTTCAACCAGCGGGCCCAGACCTGTTTGTCGAAGCCGATCATCCAGCGAAGAATGTCCCTCTTCGCGATGTTGCCGCTCTGCGGGCTCACCGGGATGCCGAAGAAGCCAAAGGAGCGCACATCCTGACCCGCAACTACGGCAAGGGCATCCAGCGCCGCAGGTGCTAGAGGTATGTACTCGGCCAGAAGCAACCGTCCGTTTTGTGACATTTCGAACACCGGTTCGTCCCAAAACTGAGCGATCTCTCCCCGAAACACTAAGTTCGTCACGGGCTCCCAGTAGTTCATGCTCCCCCCCGTGACCTGCAGGGAGGGATAGTCACCGTTGATTCGCAGCAAGTCCAGGTCCAGCAGCGGGCCCTCCACCGGTTCCGTGACCACGAAGTAGACGGAGGGTAGTTCCAGAAACGTCTTGTAATGGGCCACCGAGAAGCTCATGCCCTCTCCGAGAGCTCCCTGGATCCGGCCCCCCCAACGGCTGTTGCTTGCCTCCTTATCCGGCGTGTGGATGTACAGGATGTCGTAGACCTCCTTCTTCGGGTCGGGCACCATATAGGGGGTGCCGAAGGGCGCCCAGGGGCTCACGCGGGCATCCAGAGAGCCCGGCACCCAGAACCCCTCCAGGCTCAGCGAAGCAATGGGTCCGACGCTCCCCAGGTTGTAGCTCCCTCGCAGCATCCACAAAGGGATCCGCCGGTCGTCCAGATCTTCAAAAGGGCCTCCAAAGGTGTTGTCCAGCGGGTTGATCCCGTCCAGGAGCCGAAAGATGTCGGTCTCGCCCCAGGCCAGGTTCTGCCGGCCCATGCGCACGAACCAGGGTCCCCGGGAAAGATCCACGTAGAATTCCCACAGATCGTACTGCTGTTTGAAGCTGTCGATGTTCTCTTTGTCCGCCTCCCGGATGTCCTGAAACTTCTGCGGCCCGTAATCATAGAGGCCCTCGTACATGAACCGCCCCACCAGATGATACTTGGCCCGGATCTTGTATTTGCTGAGGGGATAGAGAATCCCGAGATCCTTGGTCAGTTGCCTCAGGTCATGATCCATCTCGATCAGGGCCAGGTTTCGGTGCTGGACCAGATCGCCTACCTTCGTATCCCGCGGGTAGGTGTACCCATTCTTCTCCGCATCCTGCAGCCGGACCGTCGCCCGCGTCTGCACCTTGGCGCTGAAGGCCAGGGTCTTCTGAGCATCTACATAGAACCCCTCGCTTCTTCCAGCCAGCCCAAGTGCGAAAAGCACGCTCAATGCGCCGCCGATTGCCCGGTTTCGCCAATCCATAGTCCCCCCTTTCTGCTGGATTGTTGAACGTCAGCAGGCAGCCCTACTTGCAGAACTTCTGAAGTAAAGAGAGTTTCGTGACTCAGTAGGAGTCCCTCCGGAGCGAATCTCTGATGACAAACATCATTTACGCAACAGCAATCTCCGCTTTGCTTCTTCTTCCTTTCATGATTTCTCTCTCCTTCCGCTTTCAGAGAGAGTTTTGGCGCTCACGCACCTGCTGCGTGTTTTTCGTTGGCCTTCCGGTACCGATCGCGAGCGAGGATGGCTGCTCCCAATGCCCCCACGATCTGGGGATCCACCCCCGGGTCACAAACACTTCTTTCCGTCACCTTCTCAAGGGCCCTTACGACAGAAAGGTTCTTGGCGACGCCGCCGGTGAAGCACAATTTATCCTCGATCCCGATCTTCGAAAGGATCCGGTTCGCCCTCACCGCCAGCGCTTCCGCAACGCCTAAGGCCACATCCTCCCTCGTGCGTCCATCGGCAAGAAAGACCATGACGTCGAACTGCGTGAAGACCGTGCAGATGCTGCTGATGGGTACCGCTTCGACTCCCTTCAGGGCCATGGGACCAAGCTCCGACACGTGAACCCCGAAGGTCTTTGCAATGCCTTCCAGAAACCTACCCGTCCCTGCCGCGCACTTGTCGTTCATCACGAAGTCGACCAGATCCCCTGAACCGTCGATCCGAATCGCCTTGCAGTCCTGCCCGCCCACGTCCAGGATCGTCCGAACCTCAGGGTTCCCCCAAAACGCCCCCTTCCCATGACAGGAGATCTCGGAGACGTTGTGCTGTGCAAAGGGGATCCTCTCGCGCCCATACCCCGTGCTCACGCAGAAGGCGATGTCTTCTTTCCGTAGACCCGACTGTTTCAGCACCAGGTCCATCACGATTCTTGCAGATTCCACGGGGTTGGGTTTGACCACGATGATGGAAGACGCAAGGATCTCGTCCTCCTCGATCAACACCGCCTCCGCGCTCAAGGAGCCAACATCAACGCCTGCAAAGATCATGCGTCCACTCCGCCTGCACTCAAGGCAGCCCCGACGGCGGCAATCAAGTCGGGCTCAGGACGAAAGACGTGCATCGGTTTTCCGAGCCCGTCCTCGAGCGTTTCCACGATCCTGGAGTTGTTCGCGATCCCCCCGCCGATCACGAAGTCTGCCTTGACCCTGATCTTCTTGCACAGGGTGGTGATGCTTTTCGAAAGCGCCTCGAAGATCGCTCCCGCGATGTCGGAGACTGACTCGCCATCGTTGACCAGGCTTACCACCTCGCTCTCCGCAAAAACGGCGCATTGGCTCGTCACCGCTAGCTTCTTGCGGGCTGCCCCTGCAACGTGCGCGCTGTCTTCCAGGCGGCAGTCGAGTGCCTCGAAGATCACTTCGAGGAACTTCCCTGCGCCGGCGGCACACTTGTCGTTCATCCGATAATCGAGTACGCGCCCCTTCTCTTTGACGGAAAGAACCACGCTCTGCTGGGCCCCTATGCACAGGACCGACCTGCACGTGGGGAGGTCCCAGACCGCAGCTCTGGCGAGACAGTTCATCGTGGCCTGCGTCGTATGCGGGAAAGAGACCCTTCCCTGGCCCCACCCCGTTACAATGATCTCGCCCACATCCTCTGTTTTCAGTCCGGTCCTCAGATGGATCTGCTCCAGCACTTTCTCCAGGGCCCTGTCCGGATTGGCTTCGGTTGCGGTCCTCACAAAGCCGATGAATTTCCCGTCCCGTAAGACCACGGCTTTCGTGATGCTCGTTCCGATGTCGCAACCCAAGACCATGGGGGCCGTCTCCTCCCTCGCCCTCCCTCTATTTCGGAACCCAGGCGGCCGCTATCCTCCCGTGCGCCTTTGCCATTCGGCTGCGCTGGGTCTCCTGCATCGATTCACACAAGGGTCCTGAAGAATTCTGACAACAGTTCCTTGACGGTCGCGTGGGGGGTAAAGCGCTGGTCAATTACATCCGTTTCCCACGTGCAACTCGGGATGCCCAGTTCGTCCCTCAGGACATCGCTGAGCATTTTCGGCAGCGTCCAGGAATACTTGCAGCCCTGGTATCCGCCGAATAGCGCGACCTCGGCTCGGTATGCCTTCGCCACTGTGACGATGTCGTTCACGTGCAAATCGCTAAATCCCATGACCGTCCTGTGCATGGGGAAATGGAAGGCCCGCCAGGCCAACCCTTCGATCATCGACTCCACAGTCGAAGTGTTCACATATCCAACGATTTCCTTCGGGTAATTTGTCAGAGAACACTCGAGATACGTACTGCCGAACTCGTCTTCCAGCCAGTCGGGCAGGTAGAGCATCTGCGGTGTATGCGCATATGACCACAGGGTGCGGATCTCACGCTTGCCTTCCGGCAGGAAGCTCTTCCCCTGCTCAACCCTCTCCTGGGCTTCCTCGTAGCAAGTCTTCAGGTAGCTCAGGAATTTCTCGTTGGCCCCGCAAAGGATGAGCGCTCCCAGGTCGAGCCCCCGGTGCAGACCGGGGTCCGGATTCGGAACGTACCGCCGAAGCTCCTGCAGCCCGTAAAGATATTCCAGTTGTCTGTTCCCCATCTCCACATGTCTCCGGAGTCGCTCCTCGTCCACCGTATGCTTTGTCAGTTTCTCCAGGTCCTCTACCCCTCTTTTGTACTCATCGAAGTAATACTTGAAGGCTCTCGCATTGTTGTAGTAGGGCGAATCCAAGACGATCACCGGAACCTTGAACCGCTCTGCAGCATACTGGTAGCTCATGTTGCTCGAGTCGCACGGCGCCGTGCATATCTTCCACAGGACGTCCGGCCTGGGAAGGATGCCCTTCTCAGCCGCCTTGATCGGCGCCCTCTGCATGCCGCAGGTGTGTGCGGGAAAGCCATCCAATTCCGTTTCGTCCAGTTCCTGTTGAGGCCCGTCGGAAAACGCTGCTGACAATAACAGGGGGTACGCCTCAGAGAGAAGCGGAACCAGATCCATGCCGAAGAAGATCTCCGGCGTCATGGCGGGGAAATTCCAAACCACCGGCTGCCCTTCATCCAGCTTCTTCGTCAAGTCTGTCAGATACTGTTTCAGCGCGACTGCGTATGCCCTGACGGCGTTGCGGTTCTTCGGCTTAAGGAGGGCCTCGATCAGCTCGGGCTGCGCCCGCGGAACGAGGGAGGCGTAATACTCCGGCATGTTCTCCAGGATGCCGGGTATGTGCGGAAGGAGCTCCTCCGGAGTCGTGGCCCCGGTGTCAATCGCAGCAATGAAAAGCTCGCTCGTGCCGTCGAGCCGGCGGATGTATTCGTACTTCTCCAGAGAAGTCTTCTCTTCCGTCATACCATCCTCCCTGAGGCGCCGAAACCAGCTCATGGGTCGGAAAGAGTGAGTATCCGCCGCCTTGCTACCTGCCGATCTTCTCCAAGAAGGCCTGGATCCTTGTCTTCAGCCTTCCTTTGTCCTCTGCAAGGTATTCCTTTTCCAGGTTCAAGGTGGGAATGCCGGATTCCTCCAGGTCTCTCGTCTCCATGAGGTTTTCAACACCGTGATGATCACAGAACGGAATGCGCACGAAGACCACACCGTCGACCTTGGCTTCCCGGGCAAGCTTCCTGGTGAACTCGACTCGATCCCGGTATCCCCCGATCATTCGCGGGCAGGGGAGCCTGGAGAAATACCTCCGGGCGAGCGCTTCCATGGGGTCTCCTGTCTCCTCAACCCTTCCTTCCACGTATTTCCGGCCCGCACAGAGACTGTCCGTCACCACAATGGCGTCAGTGCTCTCGATCACATCCATGAGAAGCGGAGTATCCATGTAACTGCCGCCCACCATGATCCTGGCCCTGCAGTCTTTCACACCCGGACGTTCTTTGATTTCCTCGATCGCCGCTTCGAGTTTCTCGTTGAACAACTCTTTCGGCATCGAGAACCCGGCTTGTGCTATTTTCAATGCCTCGGCGCCGGTCAGCTTCGGGTGCTCGATCGCCCGAAGGCCGTACAACTGCGCCATGAGCTCCCGGTACTTGTTGTAGGTCTTGATAGACTCACGAAGCGTATTCCTGGACGGGAGGTAGCCATACCGATTCCCGATCTCTTCCTGCAGGTTGACAATCTCTTCTTGATACCATCTGAAATGCCTGTCCCCTTCCACGCGGTGCGGAACCGAAACCATCGCAAGGAACGGCGGTTTGACATGATCTCTCCAGAGCTCGTAGGTCTTCCTCATGTGTTCGCAGCAGCTCGTGATGATCACGCCGTCCAGAAAGCCATACTCGCCCGTCAAACCCATCTGCATCAGAGATCGTACAAAGCTGCACATAAACCGGTGCATGTAGACGTCTGCGTCCTCTGTCGTCTCGCAGCCCTGTGCGCCCATCCTCACCGGCAGGAATCTCGCAGGGCCGTCTTCGGCATAGAGCATTTCTTCGGGGACATAGCTGCATGTGTAGCCGAAGACCTTTCCCCCTTTTCTCTTCCACTCCTGGATATGAGGGTTCTTTCCTCTCACGGGAAGATTCGTCAGCTCATCCAAGGCGCTCAGCTTCATGGCCGGCGATGCCCCTTCTGTGTTCATGTCGCCATCCTTCCTGCATACACCCCTGGGAAGGCCGGGCCTCACTTGCAGAACTTCTGAAATCCCGCCAGGGAGAAGTCGTTGGGGTCCATCTCCACCCAGTGGGCCCAGTGGTTCCGTGGGCTGCACAATTCACCAAAGGAGGAATGCTGGGTGCGATCGTCGATCATGTGTTGCAGTGAGATCATGAGAAACTTCATCTTCTTGTCATCGCTCGCGAAGGCGGAGAGACTCGTAAGGTAGGTTTTCCAGTACTTGCCTGCCCGGTCGTGGATTACCGAATATGCGGGGAAGAAGATATCGGCATTGACCCAGTATTCCACATCGCCGTAGTTGTAGTACGGATCCTTCGGCGTTGCCCGGATCACCCACACTGGTCTCTTGACCCAAATGACATTGACCGGGAACCAGGGCGCTCCTTGCCATCCGTCGGTTTGAAAGCCGTAGGAAATGGCGGTTATGTCCTTGGTGGACCGCCAACCGCCCTCCTCGTTCGGCGCAGCACGCTCGACTTCTCCGGTAACGAACGGAGCGAGCATTTCCTGCGTTCGGATCAGCTTCCAATCAAAGAAGGAGACCTTCCCGTCGAAGCCCCAGGCATCGTCCACGCAGATATCCGAGCCCACAAAGGAATCGGACCGATTCGCCGGGCTCATGCGCCTCACCCTGCGGATCGCTGGAAGGTAACCGAAATTCGAGTCGTTCTTCGCACCTCGATATCGCCAGAGCATGACGGCAGTTCCCGCCACATCGAGAGGACTGTCCACAGTAAAGAGAGTGTACTTGAGCATTCCCTCCGGGTTGGAAAGCCCCCTGGCACCGGGATGCCCCTGAAACGGGAAATTCATGGCCGTGCATCCGATCTCTCTCTCGTATCCGGTGTTACGTCCAACCCAGTTCATCTGCCACGGATACTTGACGTTCCCAAAGGAGTAAGAATGGTATTCCTTGCTGTACATGATCTTCGCCCCGGCCGTCGGATCGCTCGGGTCGATCTTCGGGAATGGAACGCCGAGGATGAATTCAGGTTCCTTACCGTCCTTCGTATCGATGATCTGGCCCTCTTTATCCAATTGGTACTTGCCCAAGTTCTCTGTCAGAGATTGCGCGACCCACGGTTGCATGAATTCGGTCTGCTCGTAATTGAGTTTTCCGATCTTCAGGACACAGTCCCCATTCTTGACCCAGTTGAGGACCGGTTCCGGGAGAAGACCTTCGGCCTTCTCCCAGTTCGTCTTGTCGATTACCTCGCCGGGGGAGACGTCGGCGGAAGACCTCACTGTTGAAAGAATCGCGATCACCAGCGACAAGATCAGGATTGCAGTGGTTCTTCGCTTTTCCATGGCCGTCCTCCCAATAAACCTAGTGAGTAAATAGGATTACCCCCGAAGCGACACAGCCCGCTGCAAGCAGCGGGCTGTGTCGCTTCGTCACAAACCTTTGTGAAAAATCCCTCCCGTATGTGTCAGGCAGGTTCTCGAACAGCGGCCTTTGCCTCTGCCGCTGCGGTCAAGTGTTTGGCCAGCCGCTTGGCCATGGCCACGACCGTCACGGTCGGCGGCAGGCCCCACGGCTCCGGGATGATGCTCGTGTCCATGCAGTAACAGCCCTGGATCTGGGTCTGGCAGTTCTTGTCCAGCAACTCGCCGATCCTGACCGTGCCCCCCGGATGGGCGGCCAGCAGGCAGCTCTGCACGATGTCCTCTCGCTTGACGCCCGCCTTTTGCAGGATCTGCTCAGCCAGGACCACTCCCTTGCTCAGCTTCCACTGAGTGTCGAAATCGATCGGTTTCGAGAAGGTCCCGTCATGATTGACCCGACCCTCGAGCCCATCCCGGACCTTGACCATGATCCCCAGGCTGTTCTTTGCCTTGAGGACCTTGGGGATCTCCACCCAGCCTTTCGGCCCCTTCAGGCCCAGCGTTCCCGCATAAAACAGGTAGGGAGGCACGAGGTCCGTCATGACGATCCCGTCCTCGACCATGATCGTTCCCGCCGTCATCGGGACCTCGGTCATGCACCCCTTGGAGTCTGTGGGACCGATCACGGTATAGACCGGATCCGCAAAGAAGCCCTGACCCGCGTCGTGGATGCCTGAGCGCTGCAGGATGGGCGGCGTGCCCTGGCCGCCTGCCGAGAGGATCACCGTGTCCGCATGGATGTCGATCCAACCCTTGGGGCCCCGGGCCCTGACCCCTGTTGCCTTGCCACCTTCCGTCAATACATAATCGACCTTGGTTCGCAGCAGGAGCCGGGCGCCGTGCTGCCGGGCCTCTTCGACGAACTCCCTGGCCGTCCACTTGGCCCCTGTCTTGCAGCCCACCGCGCAGCCGCCGCAATCCGGCTTGCATTTCTCCGGCCGGATCCACTTATCGAGCTGGCTCCAGTCGAGGCCGATGTCCTGCGCGGCCCTCATGATCCTGCTGGCCGCTGGACCCACCAGGGATTCCGGAAGCTTCTGGATTGGGATCTCCCTGTAAAGCTCGTCTACCTCCTCCTGGAGATTGATCCCGTACTTGTCTTTGAGCCACGCCGGAGGCCGCACCGCCGTGCCCAGATACACCACGGAAGCCCCTCCAACGGTTTGCGGCCGCAGAACCCACGTCCCCTCCTGGGAGAAGGTGAGGCCCAAGCCGTCCATCATTCCGAGGAGGTAGACCGAGTATCCGAATCGGGTGTTGTACTTACCGGCCTCGCAGAGGATGACCCTCTTGCCCTTGCGGCTCAGTTCACGGGCTGCGGTGGCGCCCCCCGGTCCGGAGCCCACGACAACGACATCGGCCTGAAGGCCTTGCACGGACTTGCTCATGGGTTCTTCTCCCTATCACTGATCGTAAGTAAGGTTGAGGAGTCGGCCTAGACCGTCAGCATCTCCTCATGTCAGCAATCCCAAGTCTGCGAGCACCCGGCGCACCGCGATCACACTGGATGAGTCATCCGGCAGATCGACGGTCGGCCGGCCCACCCGATCGTATTCGGCCACGTTCGCATCGACAGGCACGATACCCAGCACGTCCAATCCCATTTCCCGGGCCTTCTCCTCGAGCCCCTTTACCCCAGCATCCGCCCGGTTGATTACGAGCCCGGTACGGTGCGGGCCCTTGACTCCGTACTTCTCCGCAATCTCTTTCAGGTAAACCGCCGTCTGGATCCCCTTCAGGGTTGCGTCCGAGATGATGACCAGTGTGCGGATGCTGTCGATGACAAGGCGATTGATCTGCTCGATCCCCGCTTCGCAGTCGATGAGCGTCACCTCGTATTCTTTGGACAGAGACTCGATCCCGAACTTCAGGAGCTGGTTCAAGCTGCAATAGCAGCCCGGTTCCTCCCCCCGCCCCGAGACGAGCAGATCCATGCCGTGGAGTCGCAGCAGCACTTCGTCACGCAGGATGTCGCGCATGTGCCGGTCCCCGAACTTCCTTTTTTCCCGGGGGTCCTCAATGAGCCGATGCCGCATGTCGCCAACGGTCTTCAGCGGCTTCCCACCGAGCGCAAAGGTGAGGCTCACAGGGGGATCGGCATCAATGGCGAGGATCTTCCTCCCGGTTGCGGAGAGGATCTTGGCTCCGATAGCGGCAAACGTGGTCTTCCCGGCCCCACCTTTCCCGCCCACGGCCAAGACTTCGTGTTCGGGGATTGGGTTTGTTCTCTCAGCAGGTCCCATGGAAAGTTTTCGATTCCTCCGAGGGGGTTGAGATCAGGAGTGAGAACGCCGCCGCTCCCGTTCGCACCGCTCCCTGGCGAACAGGGCCGCCCCCAGCGCGCCCACAATTTGCGGATCCACGCTGTCCATTTGCAGCAACTCGAGACCGAGCACTTCGGCGAGGCTCTTCACCACCGCGGTGTTCTTCGCCACTCCACCGGTCATCGCCACCTCCTTGCGCACCCCGACCCGCTTTGCCATCTTGGTGATGCGCTCGGCCATGGCCTGGGCGATGCCCGCCGCCACATCGGCCCGGTCTTCGCCCTCGTTGAGCATGCAGATCACGTCGAACTGAGAAAGAACCGTGCAGGTCTTCATGATGCGGACGGGCGTCCTACCCCGGAGTCCGAGGGGGCCCAGCTCCTCCAAGTCCACGCCCAGCACCCTGGCCATCCCCTCCAGGAACCTGCCGGTGCCGGCAGCGCACTTGTCGTTCATCACGAAGTCGACCATGTACCCCATCTTGTCCACGCGGATGACCTTGCAGTCCTGCCCCCCGATGTCGATGACCGTGTGGACCTCCGGGTTCACCCAGTGTGCCCCCCTCCCATGGCAGGAAATCTCGGAGATGCTACTGCTGGCGAATGGGATCTTCTGCCGCCCGTAGCCCGTGCTCACACAATAATCCAGGTCCTTGAAGTCGAACCCTGCCTTGGCGAGGGCCCGGCTCGTCACCTCCTGGGCCGTCAGCTCCGGCCGCGGCCTCACCCGTATGATCTCGGACGCAAGAAAAGTATCATCTTTCAGAATCACCGCCTCGCCGGTGAGCGATCCGACGTCACAACCTGCTACGATCATGCCCGTCTTTCCTCGTAAGAGTTCATTCTCCCGCCGCGCACAATGCCGCGCCAATGGCGGCAGCCAACTGGGGGTCCCATGCCGGCCTCTTTACCTCGACGCCCAGCGTCTCCCCAAGGGCTTTGAGAACGCTCGTCATCTTCGCTACGCCGCCGGTCGCCAGGACCTCCGGCTCGTGGCCGAGTCTTCGCACCATCGTCGCGAGCCCGCTGCCGATGGAATGGCTGATCCCGGCCACGATATCCGCCGCATCGACCCCGTCGTTGACGTGCGTGACGATCTCGCTCTCGCCGAATACGGCGCATTGCGCGCTGATGTGGGCCCTACCGGAAGCCGCAGCAGCGACGGAACTCAGATCTTCCATCCTCAGCTCCAAGGCCTGGGCCGCCAACTCAAGAAAGAACCCCGTGCCGGAGGCACACCGGTCGCTGGTCCGGTATTCCATGGCCCGGCCCGTCTCGTTCACGTTGATGCAGGTGCTGCTGAGCCCCCCGATGTCCACGAGCGTCCTGGCGGAGGGGAGGGCCCAGACGGCCGCCCGGGCCAGACAACTGATCAGGCTCTTTTCCTGGTGGGAGAAAGGAATGTACCGCTCCCCGGATCCGGTCCCCCCCCAAGCCTGTATGGCCTCCGGCGGAAGCCCCGCCATGGAGAGGGCCTTCTCCACGGCGGTCTGCACCGCTTGCTTGGCCTTGCCTTCGTTCCGAATCACACAGGTCCCCAGTAGGGCCCCCTCCTTGAGGATCACCGTTTTCGTGGCAATGGCTCCGACATCGCATCCCAAGCTGATCATGACCTTGCCCTGCTGCTTCTCGGATCGTCCCGTTAGCACCGCGTCCCGCCTCTGCCTTGGATCTCCGCCTCCCCCTACTGGGACCTGAAGTACTCTGTCATGATCCGCCTCATCTCAGGTCCGGGCGTAAACCGCTTGTCGAACATATCAACCTCGAACCGCAGGGTCGGCACACCGGTCCTCTCCTTTACCTCGTCGCTCAAGAGCTTGTTCAGTGCCCAGAAGTGCTTGCACGCCATGTGGCCCGCAATGATCAGGGCGTCCGCCTTGAACAATTTCACGACATTGACGAAGTCGTTCACCCACACATCGGAAAAACCCATGGTCTGCCTCCCCATGGGCATGTTCATGAACCTCCAGGCAATCCCTTCTATCATGCTTTCCACGCTCGAAGTGTTGATGAGGCCGACATCGAAGGGCATGTAGGTCAGGCAGTCCGCCGTATAGGTGGCGCCGTGCTCTTCCTCCAGCCAGTCGAAGAAGGGCAGGTCATAGGCCATCCAGGCGTATCCCCAGGCGAGCCTCTTCTCCTTCTTCCCCTCCGGGATGACTCCAAGTCCCTTGTCTGCACGCGCCTTCACCGCCTCATAGACCGACTTGAAGTAAGCCGCCGCCATGGGGGTGCCGAGCTGGATGAGAAAGATCGTGTCCGCCGGCCGGTGCCAGCCCGGATCCGGCATCGGCCGGAGCCTTCTCAGCTCTTCGAGCTTGAGGAAGTACTTGATCGCTTCGTTGCTGTTGTTGCAGCACTCGCGCAGCTTGTCCTCGTCGAGCGTGTTGCCCGTGAGCCTCTCCAGTTCTTCGATTGCCCTCTTAATCTCCCCGATGGCGAACTTCAATCCCCGCTCATTCTTGGTATAGGGCGCTTCCACGACGATCAGCGGGATGTTGAATTTGTGCGCAACGTATTCGTACATCATGTTGCTGGCGTCACAGGGAGCAGAGGTGTTCAGCAGGATGTCCGGTCTGGGGAGGACCCCATCCAGCATAAAGCCGGCGCTGCCGGTCTGGGCGCCGCAGAGATGATCCGGAAACCCCTCGGACAGAAGCCGGTCGATTCCGGCCTCGCAGCCGTTCGTCCAGAAGACGGACGAAATGGCCCCCAGGGCGTCGAAGGAAACGGGCATGGCGCCCACCGCCGAGATGAACTCGGTGCTGATCGGGAAGTAGTGCTCGCAGATCGGCGTTCCCTCATCCAACGCATTGAGGACCATCGAGAAGTAGTCCTGGGCCGCCCGAAAGACCGCTCGCGCGATGTCGCGGTTCTTCTCTTTCAGGCAGACATCGAGAAGGGGAACCTGGACGATATCCGCGATCTCCTTATACTCCTCGGGCAGGATTTCTCTTACCGTCTCGATTCCTCCCCAGTCATCCAGGTTGGTCAGGCCCTCCTGATCCAAGAGGTAGTTGCCCATGTACCCCGCCCGGACGTATTGGTTGATAACCTTCCTGTCTTTCTGGTCTTTCAATTCCATGGTTTTTAACCTCCCGGCTGTTTTTCACCCGTCTGGTGGCCCGTTTCGCCTGGCATTGGGATCACCCCCTGGCTATCCTCTCCAGAAAGGCTTCCACTCGCGTCCTGAGCCTCCCAACGTCGGAGAGTGCGTACTCCCTTTCCAGGACCAGTGTCGGAATCCCCTTTTCTTCCAGTCTGTCAGCCTGCATAGGGGCATCCACACCATGGGCGTCGCAGAAGACGATCCGCTCCAGGATCACGCCGTCCACTTTGGCGCCCTTGGCCATCTCCTCCGTGTACCGAAGCCGATTGGGAAACTGGTTCTGCATCCGAGGGCACGGATTCCGGTTGTAATAGTGTTTCGCAATCGCATCCAGAGGGTTGCCCCCGTTCTCTTCGATCTGGGTCCCGAAATTCCGGGTGCCGAAGCAGAGGGTATCGGTAACGACCACCCCTCCCTGGCCTTCGATGAGTTCCATGAGCTGGGGATCGTCCAGCGCCGCCCCGCCGACCAGCAGACGAGCCTTGTAACCCGAGATGCCTTTTCTCTTCTTGATCTCCTTCAGGGCCTCGCGGAGGAGTCCGTTGTATTTCTCTCTGGGCATGATGTAGGCGGAGAGAAGAATCCTGGCTGCATCCGCACCGCTGATCGGAGGATTCTCTGCCTTCCTCAGGTCATAGAGCTCTTGCACCAGCCGCCGGCTCTCGTTGTAAACCTTGATGGCATTCCAGAGATCTCCGTGCGTCAGACGGACGGAGAAGTTCGACACCAGGTTCTCCTTGAAGTTGTAAATTTCATCCCTGTACCACGCGAGACCGGAGTCGGATACCGTATGGGGAATCGTGATCATGTACTGATAGGGCGTGCGGACCGCTTTTTGCCAGACCTCATAGAGTCGCCGGATCTGCTCGCACCCGTTCAGCACACAGAAACCGTCCAGAAACTTGTATTCTCCTGCGAGCCCGCCCTGCAGGAGACTCCGGGCAAAGGTGCAGTTAAACCTGTGGAAATAGACATCGGCCAAGTCCGTGTCCACGCAGCCTCTGGCCTCCATCCTGTACGGAAGCAGGCCCGCTGCGTAAATGATCTCCTCCGGTGCATATGTGCACGTCACGCCGACCACACGGCCCGCATTGTCGATCCAATCCTTCAGATGTGGATTGTCTTGGCGACTCGGCAAGTTGAGCAATTCATTCAAAGCAGTCATGTTCTTCTCCTTCTCGGGGGCTTGTCGGTCCATCCTGCTCGCGCCTGGGGCGGGTCTATCGGGCATGGGTCGCTCGCGAAACAGGGCGTTTGTGCCGACGGCCCGGTCGCAAGTTGATCAACCCTCTGGAGGGGGCAGGATCACCCGGGCCATCTTGAGCAGCTTGAGCAGGTTGCCTCTTGCCTTCACTTTCTTTGACATCAGGGCCTTGATCATCGGCGCAAGCCTTCCACTGCTGATTTCTCCAAGCGTATCAAAGCCCGCCTCGACAAATGCCGAAGGCCTGGCCACCGCTCCGTTCTGTATCGAGATTTCGCCGTTGTTGAAGAAAACCGTGGCCGCGACGCCCGTCCCGGGATCCTTCATGACGAGACTCCCCTTCAGACTGGCCGCCCTTGTGCTCATTTCCCGATTTCCGAGGTTTCCCTCCATCAGGGACTTGATCATGCGCCCAATCCCGTTCAATTCCTCCCCCCGCGCTTCCACTTGAATCATGACGCCATCCTCCGCTCCAACCCATATGTCGTCCCCGATCGTTTACCCGGACCGGCGATCCCGTGCTGGCCATTGCCTCCGGCAAATCGGATTCATAACCGGGCTGGCCACGGGCGGGACATGACCTATTCGCCCAGATATTCGGCATCCACCTTGCTCAGGGCGTTAGCCACAGCTCGTACGAACTTCGCGTTCCGCATGACCTTCCCCATGTCGCCCTCCAGTTTGAGCTGGCCCTTGATCACGCTTTCAATGAAATCCTTCTCGCCCTTGACTACGGGTTTCCAGTTCGCATAAGGTCCGGTTACGATGTAACCTGGGGCTACTTCGGGCCTGTTCTCGGCAATCCTGGAATCCACGGCCTTGCCGGATTGGAAATTCAGGTAGAAGTACGTCGTTCTCTCCAGGCCTGCACCCGGCTGAATCTCAAACAAGAAATCGCCCTTGAACCCTACTCCCCATGTCTTCCCGTGCTCCTCAACGGCCTTGCTCGCATTTATCAGGCTTGCCAGTGCATCGGCCCAGTCCTGGGACGGATACAGTGCCCCCATTTCCTGCCCTCCTTCCTTGGTTTCCCGTGTTGGCAGATCCGGTTATTCCCTCTCAGCTTCTCTTTCTCCGGGCGGTCGAACCCCATTCGTTTCGTAGAAATGGACGCCGACATCCTTCGCTTCTCGCACGAAGGTGCCACTACCCGAGACCCTTCTTCCCCCTGCCCGTTGCGATGTCGATGAATCTTCGTTGCGGAAAGGCAAGCGTAGTTTCTTCTTTTCCGAGGTAAGGGAAGGCTTCCTTTGATCGGGTCTGGGCTGACACCCTGGCGCTCTGCCTGAACTTCCCTAGCGACCGGGTCCGCTTCTTGTCGGGACAATTTTGTGGCTGAGAGAGGCGATAAACGGGGTCAAACAGGCATGTTCGCATGACAGACACGGCATCCCCATCCTGATGATCTGTTTGATAAGTATATTGTCTTCTTGTCTTATTGTCAACAATAATTTTGCAGGACAGTTATCGAGCAGGCGAACGGAGCCCTTCTTGCCAAAACCCGTTCAGGCATCGTCAGCACACAGTCCTTGCTTCTTGCTCCATAGGCGGGAGCTGAACGGATCCGCAGAAACAGGTCCTGCGTCTGGTTTTAAGGGTTCGCGTAGGAATAGGTTCGCATGTCGTGGGGGATTGGGCGCATGTTGATGGAGGGAATCTCTCGTGCTCAGATTCGGGTCGGATTCGGTTGCGACGATCAAGGAGGACCCCCAGGAACGGGCCGGCCATTTCGATGGTCTTTCGACTGGGGAGCGGCCGAAGATGGCCCGAAAATCGGATACGAGAGTGTAAGGTTATTCTTTTCGAGTCCTGAGCCCGACGAATCGTCCTTGCCGGAAAGGCGGTCTTCCAATCGTGGCTGACAGCGGAAGTCGAACGAAACCTTGAGAGGGGATTGTAGGGCAGTGTGCCGGCAGCGCTGTCCTGCCGAAAAGAAGGCCGCCAACAAGGGGTCTCAGGGCCCTTGCTGCGGCGCTTGCCTTGGCTTGATTGCACCTAATCAATATTGTAGTAATAGAATATCGATAGCAGGTCGACAACCTTCAATTGCGTCCAGACCGACTTCAGAGCCCGATACGAGAGGATAGAACCCCCTTGCACGCCAAAAAGACATTCAAAGCCATACCGTTGCCAGAGCAGATTGCCGAATATCTTCGTGAAAAGATCATCCGCTGGGAATACGCGCCCGGGCAACGGATAGCGGAACTGTCCCTAGCCGAGGAACTGAACGTCAGTCGGGGCCCGATCCGAGAGGCATTCCGGATCCTTGAAAAGGCGATGTTGCTGGAGCTGACACCTCGTCATGGCGCCAGGGTGACCGAGCTGTCGCCCTCGTTTATTGAGGCTCTTTACGATCTCCTGACGGAACTTTATTCTTTCTTGGTGGGAAAGGCTGCTGAGACTCGCACAGAGGAAGACCTGCCGGCGATTGAAGAGGTCATCCAACGGGCTGAGGAGGCTGCAAAAAACAGTGATCCTGAAGGATATTACGAGGCCTGTTTTCAATATTCCTCGGTGGCGAGAAGGGTGGTAGGGAATCCGCTGGTGGACAGGGTTTTGAATGAGCTCGAGGCCAATTTCCGGAGAACTACATTTGCAATCTTTTCTCGGGGAATCGAGGATATCAAGAAGAACGCGAAGGTTCTCCGACGTATGACCCAGCATATCAAGGCTCAGGAGGCAAGACTGGCGGCGGAAACCATGCGGACGTACTTTCTGAACGAAAAGAATTATGCAATGAAGATTGCTATGCGGGACACGAACAACAGCAGGGTGAGCCGTGCCAAATAAGCGCCTTTTCCATCCTCCACGGTCCTCAGCCAGTGTCTCCAGGGGATTGATTGTCGATTCCGTCACAAGACTCAGGCGCGCCGGGGTTGATGAGCGACAATTAGAATTCCCGCCTGGCGACAATTAGAATTCCCGTTGTGAGAAAACAAACATTAGACTATCCGAGTCACTCAGCGAGAGGAGGCTGGGATGGTCACGGACGCTCGGGTGAGGAAACTAAGACTCGCCGAGGATCCTCTGGAGCGGTTCGAGAAGAACCCTGCGATCTTATTCATGGAGCCTGCCCAGTTTCCGAAGCGCGATATTCTTCTCAATTGTAGTTACGAGGGGTTTGACCACGGAGGGCTTGAGAAGGCCTGCTTTCTGCCACGGGCCGACTGGACATTACTCTGGACGCTACAAGGTCGCCGGTCAGGGATATTGGGATTCGAAGGTTCCCTCATGAAAACAAACCTCTGAATGTTTCGAGGAGTCCATCACGATTATGAGGTGGGAGCGCCGGAAGGCCGGGGCTGCATTGGGGGGTCAACAAGTTTTGGTCCAGAGCACCCCCCCGTGGGAGAGTCCGTAACTGGGAGGATGCTCGAAACAAGAAGCCTCTGCGAAGAATTGAACCCCTTCCGTAGCAGGAGAAGCGCCTTGATACATGATGTGGTCGCAGCCGTCTACAGGGGCGGTTACCGGATTGAGCTTGAATTCGACGATGGAGAACGAGGGGTGGTGGATTTTTACGAAGTACGTGGAAGGGGGGGATTTTTGAACAGCTCAAGGATTTGGGGGTTTTCAGGGAGTTCTCTGTCAATCAGGAACTCGGCACGTTGACCTGGGGCAATGAACTTGACATAGCACCCGAGACTCTCTATGCCGAAGCAACGGGCGGTAGCTTGCCCGAGTGGATGGAATCGGGGAAGAACCGAACGGCAAATCAGCGGTTGCATCAGGGCCCTCATGACGGATCCCGTTTTCCGGACCGTTGAAGTGCCGCCTCACGCATGCCCATTCCACTTCTGCCTCACCCGAGACGCTCCGTATATCAACACCGCTGTCGAAGGGAAAAGAGGCACTCTTAATGTAATGGTGCGAAATCGATCGCCCGAAATGCTCAGGGCGATCTCGTATAGCTCTTATCTACTCGAATGCAGACAATGCGTTTCCGACGGTCGGGATATCGACACGGCCGATGGCGAACGGACAAGCAAGGTTGCTTTCGATAACCCAATCCGGATCGGCCGGCCTCGCTGGGAGACGACGAAGCGGTGGCCGCTTGGCAGCAGATGCGAAGGGATTCCCGCGTGTCCGGGAGCGACGGGAATTCACTTCACGCGAATGTGGGACAGGGGCCGAATCTCCTCCAGAACGAGCGCCTCTTCCGGGCAGGTGATCACGCAGTTGCCGCAGCCGTAACACTTGTCGAGATCGACCCTGGCCACCCCGTTCACGGCAATCGCGTGGAACTGGCATCTCTCCTCGCAGAGACCGCAACCGGTGCAGGCCTCGGTATCGAGCCTGACCCGGAAGCGGGAGGGCGCCAGGGCGTCCCGGTACCCGGTCTGATTGACCAGGAAGAGGCCTGTGCAGCAGCAGGCGCAGCAGTTGCACATGAACATGTCTTCCTGAATGTTGTTCCGCACCATGTGAACGAGCCCGGCCTCCTCGGCCTCCGCGATCCGCTTCAGGGCCTCCTCGTTCGTGAGCCTCTCGCCCAGGCCGCGCGAGAGCACCACCTCGGCGAATCCGTTGGTCTGCATGCACACCGCCGTGGCCGGCGCCGGGCACCCCGGGCTGCGGTTGTTCTTGCTGGCCTGCAGCCGGCATGCGCAGGGAAGAGCGGTGATCAGCCGTGCGTCCCGGAAGATCTTCCTCGCCGAATCGGCGTCCAGGACCGTGTTCCGGGAGTCCACGGAACGCTCCACCGGAACGACCCGGATCATCGGAGGAACCTTGAGCTTCTCGAGCACCGGCACCAGGCCGGGCATTTCCCGGGTGACGAGTTCTTCCCAGAGTTCGAACAACTCCTGGGGCGCATCCGGCCACAGGACCGTCGCATCCCTTAACTCGATCAGGGCGGGGAACAGCCGGTAGAGCTCCGGGTGCTTCATCGGATGCGCGAGGGCCCCTCGGTTCACGAGACGGTCCGCGGCTCGCCGGACCCGCTCCTCGGCGAGGCCCGTCTTGCGGGCGATCTCGGAGGCCGTGCCCGGCAGGGCCTCCAGGATCCGCAGGTCGTCCTGCCCGTCGAAGAGGATCGCAAAGATCCTGCTCAGCGTTTCCGATCTCGGAAATCCGAGTTTGCCCGCATATGCCTCCAGAGCCTTGTGCATGGTCATCTTGCTCTCTCCTCAGAACGCACCGAGCCGGTGGCAGGCCTGGGTGAATGCCTTGATGTTCTCGATTTTCGCCCCCAGGGGGATCTGGCAGCCGGGGCCGACCACGTACCGGGCCTCTCCGGCCGCGGTCTCGATACATTTCCTGGCCTCTTCCCGGAGCTGATCCGGGGTGCCCTGCACGAAAAGGATCGGATCCACGTTGCCCATGATCGTCGTCTTGCCGCGGCCCAGAGCGAAGAGTTTCTCGAGCGAAGAAGGGGCATCGATGCTCAGGCCGTCGATGCCGAGGCCGAGGAGGTCCTCGAAGATCGGGTCCACGAATCCGCAGATGTGGAACGAAATCGCGCTCCCCTTCTCATGCACGGCATCCACGATCTTCCGGTGATAGGGGAGAACATGCTCCCGGTAGATGGCCGGCGAGATCAGGCTCATGCCCGAGGAAGGGTCGCCGATGACCGGGTGCACCCCCAGTTCGGCCGCGGCCAGCGACCTCAGGATGACCGTCTCGGTCGTGTAGGCCATCAGGTCGTGCAGAAAGGGCTTGTCGTCGTACATGTCCTCCATGGCCTCTTCGATGCCCCTCAGCTCCAGCCCGAAGCTCCAGGGGCCGCCGATCATGGTGCACACCTCGTACTGCGGAAAGGCCTTGGCACACCTCTCGCACATGTCGAGATGGCCGCTGAAGAGCTGGTCTTCCCGGGGCGGGCGCACGGTCCATTTCGGAAGCTTTTCCTTCAGGTTCGCCTTCTTGATGCTCGGGGGCTTTCCCATGAGTTTACGGAATGCCTCCTGCGCGTCCGGCATGAGCGGATTCAAGGGAACGAACAGGGCATCCGAATCGAGCTCCTCGCACGTAATCCGGACCGTCTCCAGCGCGGCGTCCGGCTGGGTGAGGAATTGCTCGAGGGTGAATCCGGCCCTCTCGGCGAAATGGCCTCCCAGCAGGAGCATCACGGGATGGCGATCGAGCTTCTCCCCTTTGAGCGCGGCCTGCATTCTCTGCTTTCCGGTAATCGGTTCTGCCATGATCTCTTTCCTCCTTGGCGCGGACGCGGTTCGGGCGGGACAGGCCCATCATACGACGATCCCCGCTCGAATCCAAGCCCTTCGCGGACGTTTCAGATCAGGCCGGAAAGCCAGGGGAAGAGATAGCGAACCGCAAGGAAGAGGATCAGGATTCCCAGGAGGAGCTTGATGAACCGCTGGGGGATGAATTTCTGCAGACGCGCGCCGCAGTACATACCCACGAGCCCGCCGATGCCGAAGAGCAGCCCGAGCTGCCAGTCCGGGGCCGTCGCCAGATCGGCCCTCACCGGGACGACCGTGTAGAAGAAGACGCCCGCGATCGAGGTCAGAAAGGTCCCCATGAGCGCCGCGCCCGCGACGGTGTAAACGGGAAGGCGAAAGACGGCGACGCAGAAGGGCGCGATGATCGCACCGCCGCCGATGCCGTACGTGCCGCCGATGATCCCCACGACAAAGGCCAGGGCGAACATCCCGGGGGTGCTGAAGGAGAACCGATGGCCCCAGAAGTCATACTCCACCCTGCGGAGCGAGAAGGATACGGTCCTGATTACCGCCTCGGCCGGAAGGCCCGCGGCCAGCCGCGCCGATCGCGCCTCCTTGAGCTCACGCGCATGGGCATCGAACTTTTCGTCAAGGGCCTTCATCTCCTGTTTTCCCCTTTGCGAACTCGGGAGCATCTCGTAGAGGAGCCGTCCACCGATATAGAGCAGCACGAATCCCACAAAGGCCTTGAACGATTTCGGGTCGGGCAGGTAGAGCACCCTCAGATAGTACCCGAGGAACACGCCCGGCAGCGTACCGACGATCACCACCCAGGTCAGGGGCCAGGCCATGCGCCCCTCCCGCACGTATCGATAGACGCCGCTCGGTATGGCCACGATGTTGAACACGAAGTTCGTCGCACTGACCGACGGAGTCGTGAATTTCAGATAGCTGACCTGAAACGGCAGGAGCAGAAAGGCGCCTGAAACGCCTCCCATGGAGGTGAAGAAGGAAACGACGAAGGCAACCAGCGGGGGCAGGAGCACCCAGGTTTCAACGCCCGAGACGGGGAATCGGTGGATGAAAACGTCCAACTGCGCCTCGATCTTGCAGGGAGAGGGAAGGAAGAAAAACGAGGACAAAATACGCAGGCAAGTGCGGGCTTGTCAACAGGGGCCGAACGGGCGTAAGACATCGCACACCGCGCGCCTTGGAAAGGCGGCGCTGCCGGATAGCGGGTCGCAGCGGCCGGCCCCCGCCCCGGAAGGAGCAGAGAATCGCACCCGCCTGCCTGGGAACGCGGAACGCGGAGGGTTCGAAAATGCCCATGCCCCCGGCTTCGAGCCTTCCTCTTCAGGCTCGAAGCTCATAAGGCCGAAAGCAGGGCAACCAGGGAACGGCCGCATACGGTCTGACCGCAGGCAGCACAGGGTCAGGTTCGAAAGTCCCCCGAAGTGGGTGGAACCTCTGCCCTGCGCCATCCTGTTCCATGGGTCTCGGCTCATGATACCTTCGGCCTACAGCAGGTACTGCAGGTTCTCGAACGCCTTCGCAAGGCAATAGAAAAGCCATCCGAAGAGAACGGCCGTGATCGCGAACAGGGCCGCATCCGCCTTCCTTTCGTTCGCGTTCACTTTCTCGACCCAGCCCTTCACGTCTTTCGCGGAAGGGAAGTGGACCGGTATATGTGTATCCCTCATCGTGTTCGTTGAACCACGCATTTTTCTTTCCTCCTTTTGAGGAAGCCGGCATTCTCGCCTCCTCGTAAACGGCCGGACACATTCCGGGCCGATTGTGTTAGATGCTTTCGGCACGGACGGAGGTTCCGGTCGAAAAAAAATCTCCGCCCCCCTCAGGGCACCTCGAGAGACAGGAGAGATACTCCAAGAAAGTTTTGAAATCATTGAAGATTTTCTGTCATCCCGAGGTTCTTTTGACATGGGGTCACTTCCCCCCTATACTTCCCTTGCCCACTGGTTTCCCGACCGTTTTCGGAGCGACGAAATGAGAAACGCAAAGGTGTTTCTGGTCACCGGAGCCTCCCGGGGGATCGGCCGCGCCCTTGCGGATGAGCTCGCCGGCAGGGGCCACAAGGTGTACGGGACGAGCCGGTCCTGGTCCGAATCGGCTCCGCCCCTGCGCTTTCAGGCCGTTCCGATGGACGTGCGGGACGAGGAGTCCGTGCGGGCGGCCGTGAGCAGGGTTGGCGAGGAAGGCCGGCAAATCGACGTCCTGGTCAACAACGCCGGGATCAGCCACTGCGGCCCGGTCGAGGAAACGCCCGTCGAGACCGTCCGCGACCTGTTCGAGACCAACTACCTCGGTATCGTGCGCACCGTGCGGGCGGTCTTGCCGCTGATGAGGAGGCAGGGATTCGGGACGATCGTGAACGTGGGCTCGGCCGGGGGCAAGATTGCAATCCCCTTCCAGGCGCACTATTCGGCGAGTAAGTTTGCCGTAGAAGGCCTCACCGAGTCCCTATGGCAGGAACTGAGAGGTCACGGGATCCGCGTGCTCCTGATCGAACCCGGAGACG
>CAYLMK010000005.1:324470-347209 GCA_964384945.1 uncultured Thermodesulfobacteriota bacterium
ACGTGAAGACCGAGATATGGGAACGGAGCCATAAGTTGCTCGAAAAGGACTCTCCCTACCTGGACGCACTGATACGATTCCATAAGGTGAAGAAGAAGGACATGGGAGAGGCCGCCGACTCACCGGGACGGGTCGCGGCGAGGATCGCCGACATCATCGAGTCGGACACGAATGCCCTGCGTCACCCTGTCGCCCGGAAGGCCGCCTTCTTTCTCCTTGCCAGGAAGCTCCTGCCGGACTCGGTCTTTCTTAGGGCGGTGCGGAGGAGCTATCGGATCGATCCGTAGACCCGGACGGAAACCGCAGGGGCAAGACGCGGAAACGGAGGAAGATTCCCGCTTGAGGAGGCGCACCATGGGATTCGTGAAGACCAGAGAGGAGCTCGACAGGTATTACGCACTCGGAGTCAGGAAGTTCATGGGCGCAAGGATGATGGGGGTCCTCTTCGACACGGCGCCCGAGGTTACGGCCCGGCTGCTCCCTCCCCCTCTCGCCCAGGCTGATGTGCCGGGAGGCCTGATCTTCATCGCCGACTATCCGGTGACGAACCTCGGACCCGGATACAAGGAGGGCGCCCTGTTCGTCAGATGCAAGTATCAGGGGGAGGCCGGCAGCTACTGCCTGGCCATGCCGATCACGAGCGAGCCCAGGATGCACAACGGTCGGGACGTCTTCGGGTTCCCCAAGAAGCTGGCCCGGATTCACCTGGAGAAGACGGGGCGGAAGGTCCACGGCTGGATCGAAAGGGAGGCCGTTCGGTTCGTGGAAATCGAGACGACGCTCACCGACTCGATTCCGGAACTCCCGCCCATGGGGCCCACCTTTCTGTTCAAGGCCATGCCCAGGATCGATCTCACCCCGGGGTTCGACGGCCCTGTCTTCTTGGCGGCCCAGAGGACCGAGATCCAGGCACACCGTGTCGAACTCGGCACGGCCCGCATGACCCTACGCCCCTCGGCGAACGACCCGTGGGCCGAGATCGGCGACCCCAGGGTGACGGCCGCCTTCTACCTGGAGAGCGACAACACGATGCTCCCCGGAAAGATCCTGGCGGAGGTGGATCCGGATCTCTATCTTCCCCATTATTTCAAGATGACCGATTTCCATGCCGGCGACTGAGGCCAAGACGTACCGAGAAGGGGGACAGCCGACATCTCGGCGGCCGTCCCCGTCAAAGGGATGCGATCATGGTAGGCTTCGAACTGACGGATACCCAGCGGGAGATTCTCCGGACGGCCCGTGAATTCGGCAAGAACGTACTCCGGCCCGCCGAGATCGCGCTGGATCAGGTGCCCGTTCCGGACCATGTATTCCAGGGGGAACTCTTCTGGGACGTGCTCGGGCAGGCCTTCCGGCTCGGCTTCCACAAAATGGGCCTGGCCGAGGCGTTCGGCGGACTGGGACTCGACGCGAGCACGACCGGTATGGTCTGGGAGGAGCTCGGCCGATACGGAATCGGCTTCGCCGCCTCCCTGCTGCCCGGCGCGGCCGTCCAGCAGCTCATCGCGCTGCTCGCCCCTCAGAACCGGGAACTCGTCGAACGTTACGTACTGCCCTACGCCCAGGACACGACCGGCCGGAAGATCAGTGCCTGGGGAAGCAGCGAGCCGAACGTAGGCTCTGACGGGAGCAACTACTACGACCCCAAGGTCAGACATCACACCACGGCGGTCCGCAAGGGGGACCACTACATCATCAACGGGACCAAATCCAACTTCGTCTCCAACGGCGGAATCGCGGATGTCTATCTGGTCTTCGCCTGTGCGGACCCCTCGCGGGGTCTCCGCGGGTCCGGAGCCTTCGTCATCCCCGGGGATGCCAAGGGCGTGGCCCGGGAGAAGGCGATCGACAAGATCGGCCTGCGCACCCTCAACCAGGCGGCCGTGTTCTTCGACGACGTGCAAATCCCGGAACACTACATGATCTTCCCGCCCGGCGACGACTACCCCGCGCTCCACAACGCGATCATCACGGTGGGGAACCTGGGCGTGGGCTACCTCGCGGTGGGCCTGATGCGGGCCGCTTACGAGGAGGCCCTTGCCTACGCGAGGGAACGCGTGCAGTGGGGAAGGCCGATCTTCGAGCACCAGATGATCACGAAGAAGCTCTTCGACGCCTTCGTGGCCATCGAATCGGCCCGGGCACTGCTCTGGAAGGCGAGCTGGCTGTGCAGGACGAGCTTCCCGGGCGACCTGAAGATGAGCCTCGCCGCCAAGATTTACGCCACGGAGCAAGCGGTCCGGCACACTTCGGAAATGGTCCAGGTCCTGGGCGGCTACGGAATATCGAGGGAATACCCTCTGGAGAAGTATGCCCGGGACGCGCACCTTCTTCCGATCATGGACGGCACGAACGAAACGCTCCTCATCAAGGCCGCCGCACTGCTGTAGCCGCCGTCGGTTTTCGGGCGGGCCGTTCGTCGAGAAGGGACTATTCCTTTCGGGCCGCTGCGAGCGCGAAGCGCCCCGGCCCCGACTTCTTGAAGGCCCCCCTCTCGTTCTTGTAGAGAAGAATCCTCACGTTCGACTTGAAGCTCTTCGCCTTGGTCCTGTAATTCTTCCGGTTCAGCAGGGCATCGCAGATCTCGTTCACCCCGAGGGGCTTCTTCGCTTCCCTCAGGATCTCCTCGATCAGGGAATTGAGGGATGGCTGGGCGATCCTCTTTCTTCCGGCCGGCCGCCCCGCCTTCCCCTTGCCGCGGCCCCGCGTTCCGAAGGAGGCCCGGATCGAGCCAACGTCCTTGGAGACGGACGCGAACTGCGCCAGAAGCTCGTTCTGCTTCTTCTCCAAGGCGACCAGGTCCTTCTTCAGCGCAAGAAGCTCCTTGAGATCCTCCACCGTGGCGGATTTCAACAAGGTGAGCAGTTCTTTCTTGGCCATCGTTCGCTCCTCTTCTACCTCTTTTCGGTTGCCTCTCCCGCCTCCTATCATGAACCGGGCAGCAACATAGTGTCAAGCCTTTCCTGTTGTTCGCGGCCGGAGCCACTACTGTCAAGAGAGTTCCTCATTTCTCACATCGAATAGGCAGGCCGAACGGCAGGAAGGCCTCTTTCAGGCGGCCTGTTTCATCCGATGATGCAGACCACGTCATCCTTGCTCACGGAGTCTCCGGTGCCGAAACGGATCGCCTTGATCGTGCCGCTCACCGGGGCCGGAATCGAGTTTTCCATCTTCATCGCCTCCAGGACGAGCACGGTGTCCCCCTCCCGCACCGTGTCCCCGACCTTCACCTCGAGGCGGGTGATCAATCCCGGCATGGGCGCCCGGAGCGCCGTCCCCTCCACGTCACCCCCCGCGGCCAGCGCCGGCGCCGCCGGCGTCCCTTCGGACGAGGCAACGGGCTGCACGGAATGGATCACGGGATGCCCCCCTCCCCCTTCTTCCGCAACCCGGACCTCGAAGTACTCGTCATCCACAAAGACCTTGAAGGTGCGCAGAGGGAGGCCCTTGGGAGGCCCTTTCCGGGCCGCCTTCTTCTCGACCAGTTCCCCTGCCTTGGCCCTCTTGATCAGCTCCTCCTCGGCCCTGACCTCTTCGAGGGTCCTCGGCCTCACCGACTCCGGGGGCTGCTCGATGCCATACTTCCACTTGAGAAACCGCCTTCCGGTCACCGGATAGAGGGCGCAGATGAGCAGATCGTCCATGTCCTTGGCCAGCCCGCCGACGTCTTTGGCGACCTTGTCGAGCTCCGGCTCCAGTACGTCCGCCGGCCTGCACGTGATCGGCTTCTCGCCCCGGGGATATCCTTTGAGGGCCTTCTGTTGCACCTTGGGATCGATCGGCACCGCGGTCTTCCCGTACAGTCCGTAACAGAGGTCCTTCACCTGGTCGGTGATCATTTTGTAACGCTCTTGCGCGTCATCGAAGAGCACGTTGTTCACGGTCTGGATCCCGACGATCTGGCTCGTCGGCGTCACGAGCGGGATCTGGCCGAGTTCCTTCCGGACGCGCGGAAGCTCCTCATAGACCCGACCCAGTTTGTCCAGCGCGTTCATCTCCCGCAACTGGTTCACCAGGTTGGAGAGCATGCCGCCCGGCGTCTGGTGGAGGAGGACGTTGATGTCGATGATCGACACCTTCGTCGTATCGAGCAGGTGCCTGTACTTGGGCAGGATCTCCTTTTCCAGCACCTCGTTGATCTTGGCCAGCAGGCGGATATCGAAACCCGTATCCCGGTTCGTCCCGAGCAGGGTCATCACCAGCGGCTCCACGGCCGGGTGCGAGGAACGGTAGGCAAAGGGAGACATGCAGGTGTCCACGATGTCCGCGCCCGCTTCGATCGCCTTCAGATGGCTCATCGAGGCCATGCCCGAGGTGAAATGGCTGTGCAGGTGAATCGGGACCTTCACCGCCTTCTTCAGCGCCTTGACCAGGTCGTAGGCATCGTAGGGGGCGATCAAGCCGGCCATGTCCTTGACGCAGATGCTGTCGGCCCCCATCGATTCCAACTCTTTTGCCTTCTTCACGAAATAGTTCAGGTTGTAAACGTCTCCGCCCATCCGGGGCTCGGTCATGCTGTAGCAGATACAGCCCTGAAAATGCTTGCCCGCCTCCTGGATCCCCTTGACGACCGTCTCGAAGTTCCGGTAGTCGTTCAGGGCATCAAAGGTCCTGAACACGTCCATACCGTTCGCGGCGGCCCGGTCCACGAAGGCGCGCGCCACGTCATCCGGGTAGTTTCTGTACCCGACCAGGTTCTGCCCCCGCAGGAGCATCGCGAAGGGCGTTCTCTTGAAGTACCGTTTGAGGGTGCGCAGCCTCTCCCAGGGGTCCTCGTTCAGGAACCGGTGCATCGTGTCGAACGTGGCCCCCCCCCAGACCTCGACGGCCCAGAAGCCGACTTCGTCCATCATCTCGGCAACCGGGATCATATCCTCGGTGCGGCCCCGGGTGGCGAACAGGGACTGGTGACCGTCCCGGAGGGTCAGGTCCTGGACCTTGACCGGGTTCTCGGCCTTGGGCCTGTTGCTTCGGTAATCCATTTCGGCGATCTGTACCTGGTCGTGCTTGCTTCCCTGACGTTTCGTAGCCATCGATCCGCTCCCGTCCAAATCCCAGAGGCAGTTTCTGTTTGAAGCGCCGCATGAAGCCGGGTCAATAGGTATAGATCTCGTAGTGCGTCGTTTCCCCGAGCAAGCGGTCAATCTTTTCCTGGATCTTCATGCGTTCCTCGCTCGTGAGCCATGCCCGCCACGCCTCCAGGGTCTTCCAATTGCTGATCACAAGCTGCTCCCCGGGGTTGTCCACCCTCCGGAGCGTCTCACCGGATATGTAGCCCGGCTGGTTGGTCGCGTGGGTCCGAAGCTCCAACAGGAGCGGCATCACCTCGGAGGCCTTGTGGTCCGGAACAATCCGTTTTACCAGGACCTTGAAACCCATGTGCGTTCTCCTTATCGGTTCGAGTAACCCCTACCTCCCCCTGCGGAAGACCCTGAGCTCCATCAGGTTGCGGAGGCGCATCATTTCCATCCGGCCGATGGCCGCCCATAGAGACCCCTGCGTCTCTACCGGGCGCGGCGCCGTAAGAGAAGGAGCCTGCGGAACGAAGGCCGTTTCCTTCCGGGACCGTTCCCTCTCCGCGTCGAGGTACCGGATCACCCCTGCGGCGGCCGCCACGATCTTCCTGGGGTTCTTGCCCATGGATCTGCTCCTCACGGATGCACATGATCAAGGCCGCGACCGGGGCAGCCGCCCGGCCCGGTCCCTTCCCGCACGCGAGGTCCGGGGCTTGCCCGAGCCACGCTCACAACGCGCTGACCGGGTTGCCTCAGCCGATCCTCGGACCGGAGCGCGCAAGGACTTCCGCTTCCGAGGGCGGCGGGTCGGCATCAGGCCGGCTCGAAGGCGAGCACGGCCTTCTCCTCTTCCCCCTCCCTCCGCCGCAGAAACCTTGCGGAAAGGACGGTCCCCACGCGAATCGTGTCCGGCTTCCGCGTGTCGACGCCCTGGATGCGGGCAACCACCCTCAGCCCCTGATCCACTTCCACGATCCCCAAGCAGTAAGGGTTGTTTCGGTCGAACCCTTCCGCCTTCATGGAGGGCGGACCCACGGAGATACAAGTGAAGGAGACGAGCTTTCCCTTTCCTCCGACCTCTTCCCAGGCCATCTCGGCCTTGTGGCACTCCGTACAGATCGGCCTGGGAGGCAGGAAACGGGCGCCGCAGCTCCCGCACCTGGAACCCATCAGTTTCTCTTCCTTGAGATAGGCCTCGTATGAGACATCGTTGATCGGACGAGCCTCCACCTTCTCTACCTCCTTTCGAAAATCGTATAGGTGCACGTACCGCCCGTGCCGCCCAGATTGTGGGTGGCGCCGATCCTCAAGTCCTTGATCGGAACCTGGCGAGGGCCGGCCTCCTGACGGAGCTGTTTCCAGATCTCGTGCACCTGGGATACGCCGGTGGCCCCGACGGGATGTCCCTTGCATTTGAGTCCCCCCGAGGTGTTGATCGGCTTGTCGCCGTCCAGCCGGGTTCGCCCCTCCTCGACCATCTTGTACCCCTCTCCCGGCTTGCAGAAGCCCAGGTCCTCCAGGTGGATGATCTCCGCAATCGAGAAGCAATCGTGCACCTCGGCGATCTGCACGTCCTTGGGATTGATCCCGGCCATCCCGTATGCCTCGTCGGCCGCCTGCTGCGTCGCCTCGAAACAGGTCAGGTCCGGCTTGGCATGGAGCCCTTTGCCGCTGCCCTGGCCGAGGCCGATGATGTAAAGCGGCTTGTCCGTAAACTGCCCGGCCATCTCCTCGGCCACGAGCAGAAGACAGCTCGCCCCGTCGCTGATCGGGCAGCAGTCGAACAGATGCAGGGGCCAGGCGACGGGCGGGTTGGCCCCGGAGTCGGCCAGAAAGGCCTTCTCGTCCTTCCATCCGGGCACGCTCAGCCCTTTCTCTTTCGCCCTCTTTATCTTTGCCTGCATCAGGTCGCGAATCGAGGCCTTGTACTGCGCCTTGGGGTTCAAGGGCGCATTGTTGTGGCTCTTGATCGTCACGTTCATCAGGTGTTCCCGGTTCGCTCCGTACTTCGCGAAGTAGGCGCTCGCCGTGGCACCGAATACGCCGGGAAAGGTGAACCCGATCTTGCCTTCGTAAGGAGTAGAGCCCAGCGCGAGGCCTTCGGCCACTTCCTCGGTCGTACGCTTCGACATTTCCTCCACACCCCCCACGAGGACCATGTCGTAGAAGCCGGACGCGATCGCAAACACGCCCTCCCGGATGGCCAGCGCGCTCGATGCGCATGCCCCCTCGGTCCTCGTGGCCGGTTTCGGCACGTGCCCGATGACGTCGGCGATGAGAGGACCCCAATGTCCCTGATGGACGAAGAAATCGTTGGTGAAATTCCCCAGATACAGGGCATCGATGTCCTTGGGATCGACACCCTTGTCGACCGAGGCGAGGGTCTCGCGGTACGCCTCGACAAAGAGGTCCTTGGAATCTCTGTCGCTGAACATGCCGAACTTCGACATGCCCGAACCGACCACGGCCACTCCCCTGCCCAGTCTTCTGCGCCTTTTCATGGCTGACCTCCTTTACCCTCTACCATCCGCCGGTAACCTCGAGGCACTGGCCCGAAACATAGTCCGAGAGCCGCGAGGCCAGAAACAGCAGCGGCCCTGCCGCCTCATCCGTGGTCCCGGCCCTTCCCATGGGAATCATCATCTTCATGGCATCGCGCATGGCCGCCGGGATGCCCAGGGCGACCTCCTTGCCGGCCCGCTCCGTGGTCTGACCGGCCTCCTTCTCGCGGGTCAGGCGGGTGTCGATCCAGCCGTAGGCCACTGCGTTCACCTGCACGTTGAAGGCTCCCCACTCCTTGGCCAGGGTTCGGGTCAGGCCCACGATCCCGGCCTTGCCCGAAGAATAGTTGGCCTGCCCGGGATTGCCCCGCGTACCGGACGTAGACGAAATGTTGATGATCTTTCGATTCACCACCCTGCCCTCCAGTTTCTCCTGCTTGGCCACGTCCCGCATGTAGGGCGCCGCGGCCCGAATGAGGCGAAAGGGGGCCGTCAGGTGGATGGCGAGCATGGCGTCCCATTGCTGATCGGTCATCTTGTGGGCCACCGCATCCCACGTGTATCCGGCATTGTTGACCAGGATGTGAAGCCCTCCCCAGGTATCCACGGCCTTTTTGACGACCTTCCCCGGGAATGCGGAGTCGGTCACATCCCCGGCAACCACGACCGCCTCGCCGCCCGCGGCCCGGATCTCACTGGCCGTTTCCTCCGCCGGTTCCGGATCCAGGTCGCTCACCACGACCCTCGCTCCCTCTGCACCGAACAAAAGGGCCGCCGCCTTGCCGATCCCCCGGCCCGAACCTGTAAGGATCGCCACCCTGTCTTGAAGCATCTTTTCCATGTTCCTTCTCCTTTCGCTGCGCTATGGTTCCACGGACCGGGTCTGAATCGCCCGGAACACCAGCTCACAGAGCCTCTTCGTGCTGGCATCCACGTCGAAGGGTTCCTCTTTCAGCGCCCAATGCAGCGCGGTCTGCTCGATCCCGCCGAAGATCAGGTTCCGGACCATGTCGATGTCGGCATCCGGGCGGATGCTGCCCTCCTCGATCCCCTCCCGGAGAAGTCCCGTCAGGTCTTCGTGGTACCGCCGTATCAGGTCGTGTGCATGGCTCTCATAGAACCCGGGATCCTGCCGGATCTCGAGAATCAGGAAACGAGCGATGAAACGCCTTCTCTTCCAGGTGTAGAAGTGGGACCAGACGAACTTACGGATGCGGTTGAGCGCGCCTTCAATCCCCCGGAGCTGAAGCTCGAGGAAGTCGAGGTAGATCTCGATGTCCCGCTCGAGAAGGGCGAAGACGAGGTCCCGTTTGGTCCGAAAAACCTCGAACAGGGTCCCCTCGGGCACCCCGGCTGCCTCGGCGATCTGGGCCGTGGTGGCCCCCTGGTAGCCCTTTGCCTCGAAAAGGACGCGGGCCACATCCAGGATCCTCTCCCGGCGTTCCTCGGGCTGCTGCCTCTTGTTCTCTTTCAGCCTGATGGCTCCGGCCTCCATTGTGGGCAGGATGAGCGAGTGACACTCGGAATGGCGCCGCCAGGCCTTTCAGCGGGCCAAGAATATCGTCCTGGGAAGCGGAGAAGTTTACCTATTTCATTGGCGAGAGTCAATGCTTGGGCCACGAGAAGAGATCTTCGAGTGTCGCTCGGCTTCGCCCCCCATATCCCGGCATCTCCTCCCCCCTCAGCCGTTCCCCCTCGCCATCTGCCCCGCGAGCTTCACGACGCTGCGGGCCGCAGCCCTCGCCTCCTCGAGGGCCGTGAAGATGGGCGTCATGCCGGGCCCTTCCTTCACATCCCCGATCCCCCTTCCGTAGCCTGCCGCGAATCCGGCCACGACCATCCCGTGTATGCTGAAGTAGCTCGTCATCAGGCTCAATACCTGTCCCACGCCGACTCTCCGGGCCGTGATGATCGGCGCGGCGACCTTCCGGGCGAGCCTCAGGGTCCAGAGGCAGGCATAGGTCCGGTCCATGAATATCTTGGCCTGGGCGCTCACGTTGAGCATGTACACAGGCGTGCCCAGCAGGATGCCGTCGGCCCGGTCCAGTTGCTCGTAGATAGGGTGCATGTCGTCCTTCACCTTGCAGGCCCCGGTCTCCAGACAGGCGTCGCAGGCGTCGCAGGGCAGGATCTTCTTGCCCGCAAAAAGCACCAGTTCGGTCTCGGCGCCCATCTCGGCCGCCTGCGCGAGGGCCTCGCGCATCATGATCTCGGTGTTTCCCTGCTTGCGGGGACTGCAAACGATGCCCAGAATCCTCATGGCCTCCCTCCTTCTCGCTCGTCCGTTTCGCATTCGGTGGTTCGCCCATGATAGACATCCTTCTTTCCGGGTTCAAACCCTCCGGATAAGGAATTGACTTGTCCACGGAAAGGGACGTATCCTGAAAGAAACATAGAGACTGCCGGCTTTATTCTTCGCTGCCCCTGTGGACTCACATCGAAGAACCCCTACCACCAGGTCCTCGGCGTGGGATTCTATGCCAGCGGTTTTTCCGGAGGACCGCGATCGTTGAAAACCTCGCTCGTCTTTGTGCGCGACCGGCGCTTCTATTCCCCTCCTTCCTCCAAGTTCCTCAACCGCAGAAAGAAATCGGGCTATCCCCAGAAGAACTCCCATTACGTCCTGGGCGAACCGCCCCTGGGGATCATGTACCTTTCATCGGTTCTGAAGGAGGCGGGACACGAAGTGTCCATGACGGACCAGTGCCACCCTGAATACTCCGACGGAAGATTCGTCGAATCGCTCCGGGCAGACCCTCCGGACATGGTCGGAATCAGCTTCCTGAGCAACATGTGCTACCCTGCCGCACGAAACCTTTCGAGGAAGGTCAAGGCGGCCTTGCCGGCGGTCAAGGTCGTCTATGGAGGCGTCTTCCCCACCATCAATGCACGCAAGATCGTCGCCGCCGAGGAATCGGTCGACATTGTCGCACGGGGTGAGGGCGAAGGGATTGTCCGGGACCTGGCTCAGGGGTTCGATCGCCTCGGGGACATCGCCGGGATCACCTTCCGATCGAAGACGGGCGAGGTCGTCGAAACACCGGAGCGCGAGGCAATCAGCGATCTCGACTCGATTCCTTTTCCGGATCGCGAAGGGACCGGCATCCACTATGTGGCGTCCCTGCCGCTTGACGTGCCAGCAGTCATCTGGGACCGTCCCTACACCTCGATCCTGTCTTCGCGGGGGTGTCCCTTCGGGTGCATCTACTGCAACTGTCCGACCTTCAGCGGCAGAAAATGCCGCGCCCGATCGGCCGGAAACGTGCTCGAGGAGTTGGCGGAAATCGATCGAAAAGGGTACGGTGCCTTCACCTTTGTGGATGACAACTTCCTGCTCGACCCCGACAGAGTCACGCAGATATGCGACGGGATGGTCGCTCGCGGTCATTTCTTTCGATGGGCCTGCGAGGGAAGGGCCGAGCCCAAGGTGAACGGAGTTTTTCAGAAACTCTCGAAGGCGGGCTGCGACCTGGTCATGTTCGGCATCGAAAGCGGCTCACAACGCGTGCTCGACGGGATGAGGAAGAGAACGAAGCTCATCGAGATCGAGCAGGCCGTGGCCTCTGCGAAGGAGGCAGGGATCCGCCTCCGCCACGGCTTCTTCATCGTAGGGTCGCCGGGCGAAACACCGGAGGAGGTCAGGGAGACCTTCTCGTTTGCGGAGCGCATCCCGATCAACAGCTTCAACTTTAATTCCCTCACCGCATTCCGCGGTACCCCGCTCTGGAGGGACGCCGTGGACAGAGGTCTGATCGATGAGGACGCGGACTGGGACAAGATGTTTCCGGTGCACTCGATCTACCCCGATGCAATAGGTTCCAAGGCCCTGTTCCCCCTCCGATCACGGCTGGTCAAACGCCTGGTCAGGCGGAAGGTCATGAAACACCCCTGGGAGGCGGCCGGGATCCTCATGCGGTTTCTGGCGTGCATGTCGGTCCGGGACATCTACCGGCTGCTCACGTCGTCGAAAAAAGGGGAAACGGCCGCACTTCCCCTTGACACGCGGGAACCCTTGCCGGATACTGAGCCTGTTCCATGACCAACCCGGCGAAATACAAGGCGATCATGCCAAGAAGAAGGGGTGGCGGCCAGGGGAGTCGGCATCCGATTCCAAGACCTTCCCCATGATCTCCTTCCTGATGGCGCCAATACCGATTCGCAATTTCATATGGAACCAGAAATTCAAAACAAGAAGGAGATCACCATGAACATCTACGTAGGCAACCTGTCGTTCGACCTGGACGAAGGCGAGCTTCGCGGCGCCTTCGAGGCATACGGAAAGGTCGACACGGTCAACGTGATCAAGGACAAATACACCGGCCAGTCGAGAGGATTCGGGTTTGTGGAGATGCCCGTAAAGGCCGAAGCCCAGGCGGCGATTCAAGGTCTGAACGGCAAGGAGTTGAAAGGGAGGGCCCTCAGCGTGAGCGAGGCCCGTCCCCGAACCGAAGGCCGGCCCGGCGGCGGGCGGGGAGGCGGAGAGCCCCGGGGCCAGGGAGGCTACGGGGGCGGAAGAGGGGGAAGGGACGGGGGGAGGAGATTCTGAGAAATGGTGGTTGAAACAGGCAAGCAGGTCTCGATCGAGTACACACTCCGCATCGAGCCCGAGGGCGTTGTGGACAGCAACGTGGATTCCGACCCGCTCGTCTTCACTCAGGGTGCCCAGGAGATCGTGCCGGCCCTGGAGAAGGCCTTGGAAGGGATGGGGGTCGGCGAAACCACGGAGATCAGCATCCGCCCGCAGGACGGATACGGAGAACGATCCGAAGAGGCCTTTCGGGAAGTGCGCAAGCAACTGGTGCCGGAAGAAGCAAGACAGGTGGGCATCGTGCTTCAGGGCCGCGACACAGACGGCGGCATCGTCAACGCCCGTGTGGCCGAGGTGAAGGACGAAACGGTGGTCCTGGATCTCAACCACCCTCTGGCCGGCAAGACGCTCCAGTTCAGCGTGAAGATCCTGGACATCCGGGAACCGGGCGCCTGACCACAGGTCCGGCGGAAGGCGCAGGGGGCGCCACGGCGGAGTCCCGGTGGGCAGATTCCGGTTTCGCTTGAAGCGAAGAACTGCCTCCGTGCGATGGAGTTTCATCGCAGCCCTGCACCCCTCCTAGATCGCGTTGATCACCCCCCGCGGTGCCGGGTGCTCGCCCACCTTGCGGATCTGCTTGCGTCTCCACGTTTACGAACCTTGCGTTGACAGCAAGCATTCCATCGGCCAAGGATGCGGAATCAAGGGGAACCCCCGCAGGAATGACCGAAAGGGCCGTACGGGCCCACCGCCCCACCAAGGAGGCCGTTGTGAATCGATCGCCATGGACAGGATTCGTCCTCGCCTTTCTCGTTTGCCTGGCCCAAACGGACAACGGCCTTGCAAGCGGGACCCCTCAGTTTCCTCCCCTGCAGCTTCCGAAATTCACGAAGAACGAACGGGCCTCCAGGCCCACCATCCCCTACCCGGGCGCGCCCGCGGTTGCCTCCGTGGCCCCCCGTTTCGGTCCCCGCCACGGCTGGACCCGGATCGAGATCCAGGGGACCGGCTTCGAGAAGGGCTCGCGCCTGTTGATCGGCGGCAGGGAGGCCTTCGACCTGGAGATCCTTTCCGGGACCCGGATGCGAGCGCGGACGCCCGAGCACACCGTCATCGGGAGCGTCGATGTCGTCGTGCGGAATCCGGATGGCAAGGCGGGCGGACTGCTCGACGGCTTTCTTTACGAGGGCGCCCTGTACGAGCCGCCGGGCTACAACATACCCCCTTCCTTCTACTGGACCGCCTACATCGAATTCGCCGACATGAACGGGGACGGGAAGAAGGACATGGTCTACGCCAACTGCTGGGAACAAACCGACTCCGTCGTCGTGTGCCTCCAGACAGGCGACCGGGACGGGGACGGCGTACCCAACTTCGATATTCTTCGCAACAACGCATCCCTCAGCAAGACAGCGAGCTTCACCGGGCTCTGTGCCGCCGATCTCGACAACGACGGCGACATGGACCTCGTGGGCACCCGATACTTTGAAAGCCTGAATACCGTCACCAAGAACCTGAGCAATTGGCTTTTCTTCAACGACGGAAAGTGCAATTTCGTCGCAAAGGAGTTGCCCGGCGTCGCCGCCACCGGAGGGGCGGAGGTGGGCGACGTGAACGGGGACGGCGCACCGGACATTGTCATTGCCAACATGAGCGCGCAAAGCCAGCTGTTTTTCGGAGACGGCAAGGGCGGGTTCCGCGAGGTGACGGGCACCCATTTCCCGAAGGCGAACCTGTGGACGACCCATATTCATCTGGCGGACGTGGACGGCGACCGGGATCTGGACGCGGTTCTGGCGAACGGGGCGGGCAAGGGGGCGAAGGGGGGCTCGCCGAACCGGCTGTACATCAATGACGGGGCCGGCCGCTTCCAGGATCAGACGGCGGCGAAGAGGTTCCCGGCGGACAACCGGATCAGCAACCGTATCCGGTCCGCGGACCTGGACAGGGACGGCGACATGGACCTTGTCGTGGCGAACCGGGGGACGCCGAACCAGTTCCTCCTCAACGACGGCACGGGCGGCTTCACGGCGGCGAACTTCCCCCCGTATATCCGGCGCTATTACATGGACAACAAGAGCCCGGTGGCGCAGGGCATGCCGCAGCAGGACGCAGCGGCGACGAACAACCAGAACGTGGTGCTGGAAGACATTAACGGGGACGGGTATCCGGACGCGGCCTTCTGCGGGACCGCGGTCCAGGCGATGTTCTACATCAACGGCGGCAAGAAGGGGGGACCGGTCGTCTTCCAGGCCCGGCCCGACTTGCTGCTGCCGATTCCGATCAGCCACGCCGGGCAAAGTATCTCGATGGCGGACGTCAATGGCGACGGCAAGCCGGATCTCACGATGGCGAGCGGGGGCGAGCAGAACCCGCTCTGGATCAACGACTGGCCCAGGGGCTTCAAGTTCGCCACGTGCGACACGAGAAAGAACCTGCCCTACACGACCTTCGTCACGAGATGCAGTGCCGTCGGGGACGTGGACGGGGACGGCCGGCCGGATATCGTCATGGGGGCCATCGGGCATGCCGAGGAGAGGGAGGCCTTCGTCTTCCTGAACACGAAGGCGGAGGGCTGGAAGCGAACGGTTTTCCTGGATGACTCCCTCCTGCCGCAGAAGAGCCGCGTGGAATCCGTGGCCCTCGTGGACGCGGACGGGGACAAGGACTTGGACTGGGTGCTCGGGATGTCGCGGGCCCCGAGCTACCTGCTGCTCAACGACGGTAAGGGGCGCTTCACCAAGGCCCCGGGCGCGGCGGGGACCCTTCCGACGCCGATCGGGACGCGGAAGATCCTCCCGGCGGATGTGGATCGCGACGGGGACATGGATCTCGTAATGTGCAACTGGCAGGAGTTGATGCTGGGTGGCGGCAAAGACAAGAACAGCCTGCTCATCAACGACGGCAAGGGCCGGTTCGCGGACCGTTCCGAGGGGCAGTGGCAGGGGGACGTCTCCCCCGGCAGGGGCGGCGACGTGGGCGACGTGAACGGCGACGGATACCCGGACATCGTGCTGGCCTGCATGGGCGGACTCGGTGCGGCCGGCCAGGGAAAGGGACTGCCGAACCGGCTCTACCTCAACAAGGGAAAGGCCGGGCCGGGCATCTTCACGGACGCCACGGGCCTCCTGCCGCCGAACAACGCCAAATCGACGGACGCAGCCTTCTTCGATGTGGACAGGGACGGAAGGCTCGACATCGTCTTTGCCAATGAGCTGCAGGCGGGCTTGAAGGGGGCGGAAGACAGCCTCTTCCACCAGAAGCCGGACGGGAGCTTCGAGGATTGGAGCGACCGCCTGCCGAGAATCAACCGGAACTCCTGGAGCGTGAGCGTCCTCGACTTCAACCGGGACGGGGCGCCGGACCTGTACTTCCACAGGTCCTATCGAAACTACGGATGGGGCATGGGTCCGCCGGCGGAATACGCGCGCCTCTCCTTCTACATGAACGACGGGGCGAGCGGGTTTTCGCTCCCCCTCATCGATCAGTTCACGCCGATCGCTTACGAATACGACCGCTGGGTAAACGCCATTCCTTACGACCTGGACGAAGACGGATATCCGGAGCTCATCGAAAACGTGGACGGCCAGGTCCGCATCTTCAGCACGTCGTTGAGAACCAAGGCGATCGTGCACCCCGTCTACGCGGAGGCGAGGGTCGGGGAGGAAATCGCCTTCGATGCCGACGCCAGCCATCCCGCATGCGGGCTGACCCTGCAATCGGCGACCTGGTCGTTCGGAGACGGGAAGCAGGCCGAAGGGAAACAGGTACGCCACGGCTTCGCAAAACCGGGGACCTACACGGTCGTCCTGAAGGTCAAGGACACCGCGGGCCGGACCGACGAGGACCGGGTCACGATCCGGGTGAAGTGAAGGAGCCGGCGGCGGGCAACCTTTCGCAGGACTCGAATAAGGAGCAAAGTATGCAATTCGAGAACCTCATCGTTGAGATCGGGGAAGATTTCGTGGGCTCGATTACGCTCAATCGGCCTCAGCAGCTCAACACGTTCACGACCCCGCTCGCCACGGAATTGGACCAGGCCTTGAAGATGCTCGATGCGGACGGCAAGGTGCGGGTCCTTCTTCTCAAGGGCGCAGGCAAGAACTTCTGCGCCGGCATCGACGTGGGGGAACTCGAGGGCAAGACGCCCATGGAATACAGAGCCTGGATTCAGCGCATGGAAAACCCGCTTGTCACCATCAGCCGCCTGAACAAGCCGGTCATCGCGCAGGTTCAGGGGGTTGCGGCGGCCAACGGAGCGGGGCTCGTGGCGGCGGCGGACCTGGCCATCGCGGCGGACAATGCGCGAATGGGGCTCACGGCCATCAACGTGGGCCTCAACTGCGTCGGACCGGTGATCCCGGTATCCCGCTCGGCAGGAAGGAAAGTCGCCATGGAGATGCTCCTCTATGGAGAGTTGTTCGGGGCGCAGGATGCGTTGAGCAAGGGTCTGCTCAACCGGGTGGTCCCCGCGGCGGACCTGGAAAAGGAGGCCCGCGACTGGGCCGCGCTCCTCGCGCAGAAGAGCCCGATTGCCGTCCAGATTGCAAAGAGGGGCTTTTACGAGGCGGCCGACATGGACTACTACAAGGCCTTTGACCACATGAACGAGGTATTCGCCCGTCTGTGCACGACGAGCGACGCCGGGGAAGGGGTCAAGGCCTTCCAGGAAAAGCGAAAGGCGGTGTGGCAGGGGCGTTGAGGCACGGCGGCGCCGGGAAGCAGGACCGCCACATGACATCGCTGTGATCTGGGCTCCCAGAGTAACCTGAGGATCGCCCTGAGTTCGTCACTACCGTTCCGCGACCTGGTCGTTTGCGTCATTTCGCCGGTCGGATCCCTCCTATCCGCCGTCAGTGAAAACCGTTCAGCGGGTGTTAAGCCCTCTTGGGTCTTGGGCGTCCAGACACTCTCCTTCATCCATGAGTTCGGCAAAGCGTCCTTCCCGCAAGGCCTTACCGGGAAATAGAACAGCCCCGGCCCGTTCTACTCCCCCCCCTTAGAAACGAAAAATCAAACACCACTATTCTGTGGACAGAAATCCATCCCTGGTGTTATCCGAGCCCAAACTTGACTGGCGGCATTGCGGGAACCCGTTCGTTCGCGGAGGGCATACCATGTCGAGATTCATACTGGATAAAAACCATCGCCTGCATGTTCTCCAGCTCGCTTTCAACCCCGGAAAATCCCTGCTGTGTGCTGTCCTGTCTTTGACTGCGATTCTCATGATTGGGACAAAGGCATGGGCAGGCTCCGCCTCCGTGACTGTTTCGGACAACGGTGACGGCACCCATACGGTAGTGGGCATCGGCGCATTCGACTATTGTCCGGAAGTCCCGCCCGACGGAACGGATTGCGGCTACCTCGCCGTGCGTTACTGGCCACCGCCTCCTTATTCGCCAGCATGGTTCGGCGTGGGATCCACGACCGGATGCGGCACGGCCACCGTTGAACGGATCAGGAACAACTACCATGGTACAACCATTTATCAAGCATTTATCAACAACTGCACCGGGATCATCTATGGTCCGGAAGTGCCCTTCTCCGTCGATCTGAGTCCAAAATCCTGTACGGCTGACGCCCCATCCGGTGAGGTCGCTGCGGAATTTGACGTTGTGGGCTCTGCCCTCTTTGCGCCGGTGAATGGGTATACAAAGGGGTATCTCAAGGCCTATATCGAACGGACGGACGGCACATATGAAGTGGTTCAGAAGGCCTGCCATGAAGAGAGCTGCACCTTCAGCTATTTGGATTATCTCGGGCGTCTGTGCAGCCGGACCCCGCGTTGTGAGCCTTATCATGTCTATTTCATCGCAAGGAGGGTCTATCAACCTTACCTCGAGCTGCAATCGAACACACTGGAGTTTACCGTGGTTCCGGAGGAAACCCCGGAACCGGAGCCGGACGGGGAACCCAGCACGGACGAACCCGATGATCCCGCGGATGGCTGCGAGGAAGAGCTGGATTCCTTCGCTGAGGCGCGGGGGCAGGGCTTTCATGAGCAAGTCCCGATTCCGGGTACGGACTTCGATCTGCACTACGCGAGCCGCCGGGCCCCAGGATACAAACGGGTGTTCATGATTCCGTCCAGCGGAGAGGAGGTTCCCTGCTGCCGGATCCTCGACCGGGTGGAGGTATCGGGCAGGATTCTGCAGGAGGTGCTCGACCCGGATCCGCATCAGACCGGACAGGTCGTCTGGGACGGCCTGGATGGGGCCGGGCAACCTGTCTACGGCCCTGTGACCGCTACGGTCGGCGTGGGCTACGATTACAGTCTGGATGGAACGGCGGTGCGGTGGAAGGATTCCGAGATTCCTCTGCACATCCCACGACCGACCGGGGGTTTTCCTCGCGGCTGGTCGATCTCGATCCATCACCGCATGGATCCGGCCGACCCCCTTACGCTCTACAAGGGGGACGGTACTCGGATTACGAATCCAGGGTCCATGGATCCCGCGATCCTCGCCGGGCTGGGCGCATCGCTGGCCTTTGCCGAGGATAACGGCCTCCTCCATCTCTTCTCCTCCACGGGCCGGCATGAGAGGACCGTGGATCAGGCCACCGGCACGACACTCTATACATTCGGTTATGACGGAGAGGATCGGCTCGTTTCCATCACGGACCGGTTCGGAGCGGCCACGATCATCCAGAGAGATCTGGATGGAGCACTGACGGGTATAGTCTCCCCGGACAGTATTGAGACTGGTTTGACGGTCGATGCAAACGGTGATCTGACCCAGGTAGCGCTCCTCGATGGAGGTCAATACGGGTATGACTACGGCTCTGCGGGGCTCCTGACCACGGAAACCGATCCGGAAGGAAACGTGTTCGGCCACGAGTACGACGAAACCGGGAGGTTGATAGAAGCGACGGACGAGGAAGAGGGGCAGTGGCAATTCTCGAAGGAGGCGGGTGAAGAGGGGACCGTCGTCTATGAACTGAGCACGGGCGAGGGGAACACAACCTCCTATCTGGATCACCTGGACGCTTCAGGCCAGCACACCTCCGTGATCAGCAGCCCCACAGGGGCGCAGACGCTGTTCAGCAGGTCCGCTGACGGACTTGCCGTGAACAAGACGCTTCCCTGCGGGATGGATCTCGGTTTCGAGTATGCGACGGACCCGGAATACGGGTACAAATATGTGACCGAGATGCACGAAGCTACCCCGGCACCACTGGAGCGGGTCACCCTGAGGCAGAGGAGCTATGAGGATACGAACCAGGACGATGTCCCGGACCGGATCACGGAGGCGGTGACCGTAAACGGCAAGGCCACGACCTCGGTGGATAATGCCCTTCAGGGACAGCGGGTAACCACGTCTCCGGAGGGCAGGACCGTAACCGAGGCCTACAACGCGGCCACGCTCCTGACCTCGAGCGTGCAGGTCCCGGGCCTGTACAACACAGCCTACGGGTACGATGCCCGGGGAAGGGTGACCTCCGTTACCACAAATACCCGCCAGACGACCCTCACGTACGATGCCCAGGGCTTCCTCGCATCCGTGACCGATCCGGAGGAGGAGACGACGACCTACACGTACGATGAAGTGGGTCGCCTCACGGGAATCGACCCTCCGGCCACCCCTCTCATCGAGTTCGAATACGACGACAACGGAAACATGACCGTGCTCACCACCCCCGGGGGAATCGATCACACGTTCGGGTACAGTGAGGTCAACCTCAACGAATCCTACACCACGCCGATGAGCGGCTCGTACGTCTTTACGTATGACAAGGACCGGCGCCTCACACAGATCACGTTCCCTTCCACGAGGGAGATCCATTACATCTACGAAAATATCCGGCTCTCCCAGATCCAGACCCCGGAGGGGAACGTCAACTACACGTACCTGTGCGATACGAAGGTGGGAGGCGTTGCCGAGGGCACGGAGAGCGTGACCTACGGCTATGACGGGCCGCTCGTGACCTCGGAAACCCTTGCCGGAACGCTCGCCCAGCCCCTCTCCTACACGTACAACGAGGACTTCCTCATGGACGGGTTCACCTATGCCGGAAGCCTCACGGCCTATGGGTACGATGATGACGGCCTGCTCACCTCCTCCGGGCCGTTCTCCATCTCCCGGAATGCAGGGAACGGCCTCCCTGAGGCGGTCACGGGAGGCACACTGAGCCTGAGCAGGACCTTCAACGGGTACGGAGAGCCGCAAGGGGATGCCTTCACGGTAAATGGCACAGGCCTTGCCTCCTGGCAGATAGGCTCCCGGGATCTTACGGCCAGGATCCTTGCCAAGACAGAGACGATTTCCGGAACCGGCGAAGATTATGAATACACCTATGACGCGGCCGGAAGGCTCCGCACCGTGACAAAAGACCAGAATCTCGTGGAAGAGTATCAGTACTGGCCGGACGGGACCCGCAGCCACGAGATGAATGCTCTGAGGGGGATCCAGGGAAGGACCTTTGACTACGATGACGAGAATCATCTCTTGAGCGCAGGGGGTACGACCTATCTGTACGACGTGGACGGATTCCTGACGGAGAAGATCCAAGGGCTGGATACCACGGAGTACATGTATTCCTCACGAGGAGAGCTTCTTCAAGTCGATCTTCCGGACGGGACGGTGATCGAGTACGTCCATGATCCCCTGGGCAGAAGGATCGTCAAGAAGGTGGACGGGGTGCCCGTCGAGAAATACCTCTGGCAGGGCTTGACCCGACTCCTGGCAGTCTACGACGGCAACGATGCCCTTGTCATGAGGTTCGAGTATGCCGACGGCCGGATGCCTGTGGCGATGTCCCGGGGTGGGGCGACCTACTACCTTGCCTATGACCAGGTGGGCTCGTTGAGGCTGGTAGCTGACGCTTCCGGGAATGTGGTAAAAAGGGTCGATTACGATTCCTTTGGAAACGTGATCGGGGATACGAATCCGACCTTTGAAGTGCCTTTCGGTTTTGCGGGCGGCTTGCACGACCGGGACACGGGACTTGTGCGTTTCGGATACCGGGACTACGACCCGGACGTGGGAAGATGGACCGCAAAAGATCTCATCGGCTTCGCCGGCGGGGATACGGATCTCTATGGATACTGCCTCAATGATCCGGTCAATTGGGTGGATCCGAGTGGACTTTTGGGTCCCCCTGGCTTTGGGGGAGTCTTTGGTCTAAAGCAAGATTGGGGAGGGTTTATTGGGGGAGGCAAGGATTTCTGGGACAATTACTGGGATATGCGAGAGGCCAATACAAAAGGTGTTGACAAGTATTTTCATTGTAAGGCCAATTGCCAAGCTTCTAGAAGGGGCGCAGGCGGAAGAGATACAGCGGAATTCATTGGTGAAGGACGTGAACTCTTTGACGAGTATATAAAACGTAATGGTCCTTCAGCCTGCGATGAAGATCGGGACGCCAATAACCAGGGGAGAGAGGGGGACCCACGCAAAACATGCGAGGAGGTCTGTGGCTCATTAAGGCCTCCATATCTCAACCCGAGGTGGTAGTTATGGAAAGAAAGGCAGTGGTCGTTTTTATTGTCCTAGTCTTCTTTGTGGTAATCGGATTCTGGTTTAAGAGCTGTTTGGAAATAGACAAATGTCTGGATAGTGGAGGATGCTGGAATTACGAAAAGAAGGAGTGCCAGTATAATGAAAACTGCGATTGACCCTTTGTAGATCTAAAGACTCAAGGAGGCCCACACGGCGACACATCCCACCCCCCGACCTCGGCTCGGCAGGACGGGAGATGGGGATCGGGAGTCGGAAGAATCCTGAATCTTCAGGGGAGGGAACGGCCCCACCGCCCAGGGGCGACGGCCATCGGATAATCCATTTTACGTAATCGGGGACAAAGGCTGCGCCAGGCCAGCCGATGATAGAGCCCGCCCTCAGGGGTAGGCACTCCCCGGCCCTGTCCCACCCTTTGCACTCTTACGTAAAATCGGCGATTATCCGACGTCCGTCGCCCTTCCCCCCCGGGTACCTGCCGCTCCGGGGCTTTGGGGGCACGGGCCGCCCCGCCCCCACCCCATTTGCTTTTCCCTTTCTTCCCTTAGCTGCTAGAATGAGGGTGAAAGCGAACATGGGTGGGGATATAAACAGGAAAGGAGAAGGACCATGGGCATAACCATCGAAGCGGTCTTTGACGGGAAAGTGTTTCGTCCGGCAAGGCCGGTAGCTCTCGAGCCCAACTCTCACGTGCGGATTACCATTGAGACAAAAGCTCCGGGAGCAGAAGCGGCCTCGTCCTTTTTGAAAACCGCACGGTCACTGAACCTGCAGGGACCGGCTGACTGGTCGGCGAACCTCGACAAGTACCTTTACGGCAGGAATGTGCAAGATGAAGGCTGAACTGTTTTTGGATACGGGCTATGTGATCGCGCTGTCGGTGCCCAATGACCGCTACCATGAACAAGCGGTCCGGCTGGCAGAGCAAATCGAAGAGAACAATATCCGGCTCGTAACCACGCATGCCATCCTGCTGGAAATCGGCAACGCCTTATCCAAAGAGCGGTACCGCCCGGCTGCGGTAAAATTGATCGATTCCCTTGAAAACGATCCCAACGTTGAAATCGTTCCCCTGTCCGAGAACCTCTTCTCGCGAGCTTTCCGGCTTTACAGGGATCGCTCCGACAAGGAGTGGGGCCTGATCGACTGCGTTTCCTTTGTGGTCATGAAGGACCGCGAGATTGTTGGTAAGCACATTGTGCTGAGGGGTGGGGAGGAGAGATTGGCAGATTGTTTG
>CAYLMK010000006.1:0-271575 GCA_964384945.1 uncultured Thermodesulfobacteriota bacterium
CTGGCCCGGGCGGAGTACATGGCCCGTAGGTCCGGGCGGTCGGCCTGGTCGGTCCTGGTTGCGGCCTGGTTCATTGGACACCTCGAAGCATATCCTCGACGATCCCGCTCACGTCCGCCGTGTCCCGCACCTGGAACCGCCTCAAGTACAGGTCCACATCGGCAAGGCGGATGAGGATTCGGCCGCTCGGCAGTCTGCTATGAGGCAAGCCATCCCGGAGCCACCCGTAGAGGATGCGGCGGCCAACTCCAGCGTACTGTGCCGCCGCTCGTGGTCGAACCCAACCGGGAATCACTTTGCGCCTCTCATTTCCGGCGCCGGCCGCTCACGCGGAGGGAAGAGTTCCGCCTCATCCACACCTAAAAAGGCGGCGATACGCATCGATTGTTCAGCTGTCGGTCGCGCCCATTTGTTGCAGATGGCAGTAAACCGGCTTGGATGGATACCCAACTGCTGGGCAACGTGCACTTGCTTGAGTCGCCTCCTCCAAAGCTCATCTTTCAGATCCACGGCATGCACTCCTATTTTTGATTGACACCCGCTTCCTTTGTTTATAGTATTTTTCCTAGCACCAACGTTAATTAGTGTCAAGGTAAAATGACGCTATCGGTTAACAAGTCTCAAATGGCAAAAACGGGATTTGACGCTAACTAAGAAAAAGAGGGTATGGAAAGATGAGGCGAGCGGAACACCCAAAGGTCAAGGCGCTCGAATGGTACTTAGAATTGATCAACTCTCACTTGGAGGATGAGTCCGAAGAGGAAATCTACAAGCGCCTGTTCGATGTGTCGATGCGGTTTGATTGGACACCCGCCGGAGCGGAACCCTACAACCTTCCTGGTCCGCAGGATCTTCGGCGCCTCTACCCGATCAAGAAAGCTCGCACTGGTCTGAAGGGCCTGCAAGCCAGCCTTCGCTCGCTCCTGGAGGACGCCATATCCAGCAAGCGAGCCTCGCTCGGAAAGTACAACCTAACGCTCTATCGTGGCAACGTATCGCTGAAATGGGAAGTCGAAACGAGAGTGCTCCCTCGCAAGGCATCACGGCCGAAAGTCGCGTGGATGCCAGCAGCACGCGCCATGCTGGCCTACACCCTGGCCGGCCTCCCGGATGGACTACCACCGAACCCGATCCGTCGATGCACCGAATGCGGCGCCTACTACCTCGCAACTAGCCGGAAGCCGCGAGAGTTCTGCTCACCGAAATGCACCTCGATTCACATCTCCCGGCGGAAGAGAGGCGAACCCGGATCGACCACCCGGAGAGAGTACAACCGTGAAATGTCCTATCTCATGCGTGAGAAATACCGCGCCAAGGCACCCGGCCCGGATCGGAAATAAAACCACCTTCTGAGTGCACCCGGCCGTGGTCACTCGGAATGGTACATTTTGGTTGCCGAACGTATACCGAACGTATACAAAATCGAGCAAACGCTCGGTCGTAAGTACCTGATTTTACTAGAGTAAGGACCCACTGGAGCCTCTGAAAATCCGCGTGTCGGCGGTTCGATTCCGTCCCTCGGCACCAAATGAAATCAAACGGTTAGATGTAAACAGGTGCGGACAGAGCGCATGCCCGCACGCCTATGGTCCTCGTGTTACCCCGCATCCCCCTGCATCCGTAACCCCGACCAGGCCGCTGCATTCCGACGTTATCCTGCGTCACCAAGCGCCTCTTCGATTTCCCTCAGCGGGTACTTCGGCTTTTTTTTCGGTTTTGGCGTGTGCACGCGGGTCGGCCGCACATAGGACCTCACCTTGGGCGCCCTCTTCTTCGTCTTCTGCACAACCTTCTCGCTCACGACTTCCCCAACATCACGGCAGCAGACCTCCGGAATCCTTGGTACCCGCGAAAACCTCCCCGGCCATTTCCGAGTCGCAACGAAACTTGCAGATACCCGGGCGAACTCTATAATAAGTGGAATCCGACCCGGGAGGAAGAGGTTGAAAAAGGAAAAGGCCATGTATTCCTGGGACGAACAGACCTCGGGTTTGATCGACTGGTTTCTCTCGGCAAGCCTGCCTGCAACCCCGTTCCGCCTGAGAACCGGCGTGGAGGTTACGAACCCACAGAAATTCTATGCATCTCTCAGGAATGACATAGAACAAGGGGTGGACGGGGCACGCGCCAGATCAGGGGCTCTCCAGGAGGATCTGGAGTGCCTTTTTGATCGATTCGGCCCTGCAGTGTGAGTCCGACACAAGCTTGGCCGACCGACTCTGCCCGAGCCTGCCCCGGATCACGCGGAAGAATATGCCTCTCGCCAAGACCATCCACGAACTCAGTGCGACGACCTGGTACCGTCGAACCAGGGTCGCCTTTGTGCTGTCTTTCGCCTCCGCCCAAATCCTTGCCTTCTTTGTCGTGAGGAACGGGACCCAAGGAGAAGTATTCGCTCCTATTTCCTACGTGCTGGTCGGAAGGATGATCAAGGAAGACTTTCCCTCGTACAGAGAAATGGGCGATGAAGAGGCCGGAAGGTATGCGCGTCGGGAGCAACCGGCCCTCTGGAAGAGGTATCTCCGGAATTACGAGGAGGTTCACGGAGCCGATTCGGTGCTCAGGGCCCGCGAGTACGACAGAACCCAGCGCATTGAATTCCACGCGACCGCATTCCTTCTGATCACGCTGTTCTTCGAGACCATCCGCAGGGCCTTCTACTATGTCATCTTCGGGAAGCTGTTCCCACGGAAAAAGAGGACGAGGAGGGACAGCAAGGTGTGAGGCTCGCCATGATGCTTTTCCCTGGGAATGCGAATGCGGAAAAGGGGCTGCGGGAAATGGACCTGTCACCGGTTATGCGAACCGACCGCTCGTTCCCGGTATTCGAGTACATCCCTGTGACGGAATCGCCAAAACGTGCCCGGCTCGGCAACGCGAAGTTGCCCGTTTCGCGCGAGTTGGATGACATGGTCCGGGCTGCAGCCGAGGAGGCTGGCAACGTCCCTGGGAGTGAGCAGTTTCTCTTGTGAGGGCATCGATGATTCCTTCGTGGATGCTTCTGTGCTCGACCTGCTTTTTTGCATGTTGGACAGCTCGGTCATCTTTCGAGTTCATCAACCGCGCTTCCATGCTCAAAGATGGCATGCCGGTGATGTCGAGCTGAGCATAGAACTGGCTCTGCAAGATATGCCGTCGAGCCGGCGCCGTTCGCAGAGGTGCAAAGTACGGCCTCCTACCCCTGTCACGGGAAAGCGGGCATTCTGGCGGAAGCCGCATCAGGCGGAACAGGTGCCCGACCCATGCGCACTCCCTGTGCCCCGTCGCAACAGGGCAAGATCCGACCGGGGAGAGCAACGCCTTCGCGATCGAGGAGACCGGCTGCGGCAGAAGGAAGTTCTCGATCCGGCAGGGGGGCCAAAAAAAGGATCAAGGAATCAGACGAACGGGGATCGGGAAGCCGTATTGGTACAACGAAGGCCGCCTTTTGTTCTGTCCCTTGACGATGTCCACCAAGGCGTTCAGGCATCGGAGGCCTTCTGCGGGGCTACAGAGCGCCCCCCTGCGTCTTGTCAGGCAATCGCGGTTCTTTTCCTGTACCGCATCACGTCCGTATAGCGATAAAGCCAGTATTTCCCCTCCTTTTTGGCCCGCAGCTTACCTTTCCTGGCCAGCATGATCACATCATCCGGGCTGCAATCGAGGATGTGGGCGACCTCCTTCGACTTCAGGACCTTTGCCTTACTCGCCATTGGGACCTCCTTCCCATATATTGTGTCGATTACGGTCGCTATACTATATGTTGTTCAAAATATTGTAAAGGAAAAAATGGAATTTTCAGTTTCAATCCGAACAAGTTCGTGGAACGTCGTCTCGATTCTCCCTTTGGGACGAGAGCAGAACAACCCCAAGTGCCCGAGCGGCCTGGAAAACCGAGACCGTTGGTGTTGGGAAAACGAGAAGAATAAAACGATTTTCTTATCGGAGGGCTTCCCGCTTCTGGACCTGCCGGGAAGAGTTTCTTCCATGGAAGCCGGTTTTCCGGCCCCCTCCTCAGTCGGACGATGGTTCGCCCGTCTGCTTCGAACCGGAACCCTCTTTCTTGTCCGCCTTCCCGGTCCCAGGGGAATCCGAAGAGGCCTCTTTGCCGTCTTCCCGGCTGCCCGACTTCTTTCCGCCGTAGTCGGTCACGTACCAGCCCGATCCCTTCAGGTGAAAACTCGATCGGGAAATCAACTTCTCTACGACGCCATCGCAAAACTTGCAGCGAGGGTCTCCGTTTTCCGAGATGCTCCTGAACAACTCGAACTCTCCTCCACACTTCCTGCACCTGTACTCGTAAATGGGCATGGCGAAACCTCCAAGATGCGAGGACCCTAATTCCATGAATCCCCGATTCGATAGCTGCTGCCGAAGCAATCGAGAACCAGACTCATTTCTCGGCCCGCCCACGGGATCAGGATGTTTCGGGTGATGGCATCGACTCTTTCCTCTTCCCTGGTTCTCTCCGGAACGGGCATATCGAAGTCGCTCTCCTCCCTCTCAAACCGGAGGATATGAACGAGTTCGTGGGTTGCGATGTATAGCAGCAGAGGAGCCAGCTTGATGAACGAGCTTCCCCTCTCTATGGCATCCAGAATTCGATGATCCTGCAAACAAACCCGGTAGAAATAGGGCTTCTTCCGCAAGCCGAGCGGCCCCTCCCCGGAAAAACAATACTTGCAGAGATGCGCAAAGGCGGTCTCATGCAACTCGTGTTTTTCCAGCTCGGCGAGAGTTCTGACATCGTAGCGGTCGGCGAGCAGTTCTCTGGGGGCGATATCAAAGAACCTTCCGGTCAACCTCTCCGCGCGGCTGAAACACTTTGCAACGAACAGTCTCTCAGTCGGGCTGAAATAGGATGGCGCGCTCATCTTCCCTGCCGCAACCTATCCATCTTGTTGATTTTTTTATTATAATCCTCCGTTCCAGGATGTCAACCTGCCAGCGACACGAAAACCGCTCCTTCCCGGACCATCGGAGGGGCCTATGTCCGAAATCAAAGAATCCCGGGGCCCCAGGGTTGCGCAAGCCGATGAAATCCTTTTGTTTTCCAGTGCTTGAGGTTCTCCCGATTCTTGTCCTAGAATGGTGGGACGCCGGAGTCATGATCAAATCAAGAGAAACGGAGGCACCCGCCGCGATGATGAACCCGCTGGACTCGGCAACGGTCATCCTGACAAGGGAATCAAGTCATGGGCAGTTCAGGGTCTTCCTCATGCGCCGGCACAGGAATCAGGATTTCATGGGCGGCGCCTATGTCTTCCCGGGGGGGAGGCTGGATGAGGGGGACTGTGACCCGGGGCTCGCCGGTTTCGCCGGAGGCTTCACGGGAGAAGACGCCGTGCGCCACCTGCAAGCACCTGAACTGCCTGCAGACAGGGCCCTCGGGCTCTATTTCGCCGCCCTTCGGGAAACCTTCGAAGAGTGCGGGATCCTTCTCGCATACGATGATTCCGGACGGCTGGTCGATCTCGGCAGCGGAGAGACGGCGGGAAGGTTCGCCCGGTATCGCCTGCAGATCCATGACCACACTCTGTCCCTCAAGGATCTCGGAGAGCGTGAAGGCCTGACCTTCGCCCTTGACCTCCTGACGCCTTACTCCCATTGGATCACCCCCGAGATCGAGTCCAAGCGTTTCTCCACCCGCTTTTTTCTGACCAGGCAACCTCCGGAACAGCTCCCTTTTCATGACACCATCGAGATGACAAAGTCCGTGTGGCTCGCGCCCTCCGAGGCACTGGAACAACAGATGTCGGGCCGCATCCTGCTCATGCCCCCGACACTGAAGACGCTGGAGGAACTGAGCAGGTTCGACTCCACGGACGCCCTTTTCCGGGCAGCGCGGTCCAGGCGAATCCGCACCATCCTTCCGGAGGCCTTCGTAACCGAGGATGGTTTTGGCGTCCGTCTGCCCCATGATCCGCTCTACAGGATCGAGGCCTACAAACAGGACCCGAGGCCTGCGGAAACCTCGCGCATCGTCATGCGCGGGGGCATGTGGAGAATGGAACGCAGCGGCGATCCGGGCGCGTCAAATTGACCTGTCTTGTCCCGCAGGATATGCTGGACTCGATGCTTGCGTTCCCAGGAAGGCCCTCCGTCTGGTTCACGGAACGTTTACGAACCCATGAAGGCGCCGCAACGATACGATCTGCTTCGCCTGCAGTTGATTCGTCTGGTCCAGGCGATGGAGCAACACCGGGACCTGGCCGGGGAGATGTCCGGGGATCCCTCCCGCAGGAGGCCGGGGCTCGGCTCTGCCGAACCACTGACCCTGCGAGTCCTGCCCACGATCGAGGGAAGCCGCCGGCATGTGAGGATCAGGGACCGTTTGCCCCTCCTTTACTCGGAAAGTCCGGAGATCGCGGCGCAGACCGCCTCGGGCGCTTCACGCACGAAGAGCAGGCTGGCATTCCCTGCGTGGATCCGAGAGATCGCGAGCCAGAAGGGGCAAAGGGTCAACCCGATGCAGGCGATGGAGATGAGAATTCACCTGCAAAAGTTTGAAGAGGAACTGATCTACTTCATCGCGTTCCGGAAAGAGGTCCCCCACCGAAGCGAAGCGCTGCCCACACGCGAAATCGAGATCAGCGGATCCGGCCTCTCTTTTCCGACCGAGATCAGCCATGACCCGGGTGAGGACATCCTCATCGTCTATTTTCCGCCATCGGCCCCCTTCCCTCCCCTGCAACTCATTTCAGAAGTGGTCAGGCCGAGCCGGCACAATCCCAGGGGGGGGTACCAGACTCCGGTCAAGATCGTGGACATCTCACCGCAGGATCGTCGTCGAATCACCGACTACATAGCAAGCAGGCAAAGGCAGAAAAGCCTCGTCAAGGCCTACGACCTGCGCTCCTGATGGAAAAAATTTCATAAACGTTCTGCTTTTCGGCACCTGGCTTCGAGGCGTTCCAAGAGTGAGATCAGCCCTGAGGGGAGAAGGCGGAGGCGGATCCATGGAGCAGAACGTCCTCCTCGTCCAGCCGGTCCAGGTAGCATTCGAGAAAATGGAATGCCTCCAGCCTCCCTTCCAGGAATCGGATGAGCCACAGATCGGGAGGACTTGCGTTCCGATGTTCTGAAATCTGAGCCTCGGTTTGTCGTATCATCGTCTGCACGTACCTTCTGACCCTGCACATGCCGAGACCTCCTTTCCGGAGAAGGCTGCAGGTATGCAGGCCCGGAGTGTGCAAGCCAGATGCCAGAGGAGGGTTCCATGCTCGACCGGAACGGCTTCGCGCCGGAGGATTTTCGGTTTCGCGGCCTCCACCCGGGCCTTTCGGTCGGAACGGCCAGTGACCGGTATGCGGGATGGCTTGGACAGATCTACTCCCGGGACCGTTACGCGGGCCGCATCCCGTCGAGGCAAAACAAGGTGGGAGGCCGCACCTTTACGGAGAGGGTCCTGCCGATCGACAGCGTACGGGAATATTTCGAGCACTTCGAGGTGCTCGAGATCGATTTCACCTTCTACAGACTGCTTCTGGACGAGGATGGAAACCCGACGCAGAACCATCACCTCCTCGCCAGGTACCGGGAACTCCTCGGCGAGAGCGATTTTCTCATTCTCAAGGTCCCGCAGGTCGTCTTCGCCCGGAAACTGCAACGGCCGGGAGGGTTCCTCCAGAATCCCGACTACCTGAACGGGGAGGTTTTTACCCGCCGATTCTATCTTCCGGCAGTCGAACTGCTGGGACGCCGGATTCGCGCATTTGTTTTCGAGCAGGAATACCAGCGCAGGCAGGACAGATCCCCGCCCGAAAAAATGGCAGAGGACGTAGACAGATTCTTTTCATCGATCCCGCAAGACGACCGCTACCACGTGGAGGTTCGAACCGAATCCATGCTCACCCCTTCCCTGCTCGCCGCGATGCAAAGGCACGGCGTCGGTCAGGTCCTTTCGCACTGGACCTGGCTTCCTTCCCTTCGAGAGCAGTTCGCGATGTCGGGCAATGCCTTCACAAGTGCGGCCGGACAGGCCGTCGTTCGCCTCCTGACCCCACGGGGGATGCGTTACGAGGAAGCGTATGCGAAGGCGCACCCCTTCGACCGGATCGTGGAAGGCATGGCGACTCCCGGTATGGTTGAGGACACGGTCGACTTGATGGGACAGGCGATTGAGAGGAAGGCGCGCCTGAATGTCATCGTGAACAACCGGGCCGGCGGAAACGCACCGCTCCTCGCACGAGAGATCGTCAACCGCTTTGCCGCCCGCGAACAAACTCATAAACCCGGTACATCGCCGTCCAGGCGCTGAGGATGCGGTTGAAGTCTCTGTCCCAGAGGAACCGATGGGTCTCTGCGCAGATCCGGTCCTTCACACCCCACGCGATCCAAACCGTTCCGACAGGCCTTCCCGGCGTTCCACCGTCCGGCCCCGCAATTCCGGTAATGGCGAGGCCGATCCCGGCCTCCGATCGCGCGAGCGCGCCCTCGAGCATGGCGCGCACCACCGGTTCGCTCACCGCCCCGTACTCCTTCAGCATCTCTTCCGGAATTCCGAGAAGGTCCTGCTTGGCCGAATTGCTGTAAACGACAAAGCCCCGTTCCATCCACGCGCTCGAGCCCGGCACGTCGGTAAGCAGCTTGGAGACCAGGCCGCCGGTACAGCTCTCCGCCGTGACGATGCGAAGGCCCTTTCCTCGGAGCTCGCGGCCGAGCACAGCCGGAAGCCCCTCTTCCCCCATACCGTACAGATGGGGCCCGAGCCGTCGACGCAGCTCGGAAGAAGCTGCTTCGAGCCGGTCCGTGCACCCGGCCCTGCAGGTAACCTTGACGAGGATCTCGGGAAAAAGAAAACGGTAAGAAACCCGCAGGTCCCTGTATGCGGCCTCCAGATCGGCCAGCCGGTGCCCGACTTCACTCTCCGGAAGGCCGAATACGCGAAAGACCCGCAGCTCCCACCCCGGACGGTCCGGCATGTTCCGTTCCAGCCAGGGGAGGAATTGATTCTCGAACATGCGCCGGTTTTCTTTTGGGGGGCCCGGCATGACCAAGACCGAAGCCTCCCCCTGCCTCGCCACATACCCCAGAGCGGTCCCCACTTCGTTCGGCAGCACGTGCGAGCCCTCCGGGAACATGGCTTGTTTCTCGTTTCCGGGAGGCGGTTCCGCCCGGCGAAGCAGGGAAAAGATCCTCCGGATTCGCGCCCATTGTTCCTCGTCCAGAACAAGCGTCCTGCCCAGGGCCTGCCCGATCGCCTCTGTGGTCCGGTCATCCGATGTGGGGCCCAGTCCTCCACAAAGAGCGACCAGCCCGCAGCCTTGGAGTTCTTCCCTGACCGCAGCGGCGATGGCGGCCACATCATCGGGCAGGAGTCGAATGCATCGGACTTGAAATCCGAGTCGCGTGAGCCGCTCGGCAAGATAAGGCCCGTTTTGATCCTGGATCTCTCCTGCCAGCAGTTCGTCACCGACCAACAGAACGGACGCGGACAGCCGGTTCATTCTCTTTCCTCCTCTGTCCACCGAAGCGGGAATTCGTGGAAACAACCGCACAACCCGAGGCTTCCTGTGCGCGGTGCAGGATCAGGGCCGATTTTCCGAGTTTAACAGACGGATTCCATCCAAGGAAGGCAAAAGGCAATCCCGGGGGGCCGGAGAGCATCGGCCCGGCCGCATACCCGGCCGCCGGGCTGTTTGCGTACCCGGCTCACTCACGTTAAGCTGAGAGTCTGAGATTCCACCCCCGAGAACGAACATGAACGAAGACCCCCGCATCCGGGCCGTCGGGCCGAAAAAGAAGAGGCGACACCCTCGAAAACGCGGGAGATGTTACCCCGGCGACAGGACGGTGCGCCCGAACTCCCACCTGGAGGGGATCGAGGCATCCCTCCGATCGGCCGTGCGTGAAGCTTACGCAGACCTGTTCGGAACACTTCGCGACGGGGCAAGACCTTTCCGGCTGGACCTCAAGGTTTCGATCGACCCGAGCGGGCCTTGGCGAGTTCTCGCCGATCCGCCCGTTGCGGAGCAGATCCGGGCCGCCGTAAGGGAGATGGGCACCCAGCCGGAGGCCTTCCGAGCAGGAAGCGTATACTGCTACCGGTGCAACCGTACCGATTGCCCGCACAGCCATCCTCCCAGGCCGACGAGCGTGTTCGGCGGATACTCGTCGACGGGGTTGCCGATTTGGCCGGAATTCACCCAGATTCTGCTCGAGCGGAAGCATCCGCAAGTGGACTTGCTCTACCGCGGCGCTCAGACCCATCTCGTCGCCATGTATTTGGAGCCGGAAATGCTCAAGCAAAGGCAGTTGAACATTTTCGGCAGGCAATCCAAGACATACGACATTCTCGGCCAAGTGGTCTTCGGGTTTCTTCGGCTGCGCGTTCCCGGGGCGGCCCGGAGCGAGCCGGAACCGGTCGCCTGCACCCTTCAAGCCGTAGAGTCCCGGCGGCTGGATGGAAGCCCCCGGGTCGCTCTCAACGTTCTGGCCCGGCTCTCCGACGGATCCCCCGCCCTGGATGCAATTCAGGGCCCCTATCAGACACGGATTGCGGACGTGATTGCTTCCGCTCGACACCGCATAGGCACCCTGCGGCCACCCTTGCGGGACCGCAACCCGAAGGGAGACGCAACGGCACTTCCGGACACGGCCTCTCTTGTGGCCGACATCCTGCAGGGGCTGGCCCGAAAGATCGAAAAGGTGGGAAGGCAGGGAGGGCGCCGGACGGCGCATGCAGAGGGTCATCCCAGGAAGGATCGCCCCACCTCCAAGGCATGGCAGGATGCCCTCTCAGCCTCTGAGGAGGCGATTCTCTGGGACAAACAAGAGAACACCTACGTGGTCCTGGGCCCCCGGAACCGTGTGCACGTCTTCAGTCAGGAGGGCCGTCACGTGACCAGCCTCGTCTTGGCGAGGGACGCGGTGCGCACCCGGCGGCAACGCAGGCGATGGCTGCCGTTGACCCGTGAACAGCGGGACCGATTCGGGTCCGCCGCGGCGGGCCTGCTGGTTTCGGAAGCCTCCCCTTCGGGCGGCTCCCATGCTCTTTCACGGCGGGAGGAAGCAGGTCGCAAGCCTCCCTCCTGCCTGCCTCCCACGTCCGAGGCGTAAAGGACCTTCGGCAGGCAAGGCAGACGCGCCCCCGTGCGAATCAGGATCGGGTCCCGTGACCTCACCCAAGGAGGTGCCTCTCCAGGAAATCGCCCTCGAGGGCGGCGGTCTGTTCGAAAGCCTCGCCCCCATATACGTCGAAATGGCCAAGGGGCACACGAATCAACTCGGATCGAGGCAATCGGGCGGCAAGCCGCTCCACGGCCACGGCCGGGATCAGCGTGTCCTTCTCCGCAAGCAGCACAAAGGCCGGGCAGTTCACCCTTGCTGCAAGGCGTATGGGCCGGTAAAACGTCGCGGCAAGCAGAATCCTGGCCGGGCATTCGTTCTTCCAGGTCGATTCGCGGGGCACGATCGCGAGATAACCGGCCATGCAGTCAGGCCTGTTCATGACGCCGAACCTTGCGGGATGCTCGACCACCGGGACACAATACGGGGGTCGGCGCGTGATGGCTCTGGCGACGTCACGGAAGCCGGCAGCGAGGGCCTTGAGCGTGTAAGCGGCGCCGAGCGTGTTCAGGGTGGACAGGCCGTCCACGAACGGCACCTGGGAAACGATCGCCGCAATGCCCGGGTCCCTGGCGGCCGTGACGACGACGTGGCCCCCGCTGAACGACGAGCCCCACAAGGCGACCTTTCCCGCGTTCAGAACCGGCAGCGACCGGACATGGGCGACCGCCGCTTGCCAGTCCTGAAGGTGCCGTCTAGGGCTTACCAGGTTTCGCGGTGTGCCCGCGCTGCCCCCGAAGTTGCGGTAGTCGAACACGAATACGGCCAGTCCCCTTTCCGCGAATCTTTGGGCATAGGCAGGAAGCCGGAAGGTTTTCTCCGCGGCAAAGCCGTGAGCCATGACGACAACCGGCGGCCTCGCAACGCCTTCCGGCAGGTAGAGCCATCCGGAACAGCGTTCCCCGCGGCTTACGAAGTCGGAGTCGGTTCGCTTGAAGCGCATACCTGCCTCAGATCCAGCGGCTTACGAAACCCTCGAGTTCCTCCAGGGAGAGCGCCCCGACCCGCGTGTCTACCGCCTTTCCCTGCTTGTAGACGACCAGCGTAGGAATGCTTCTTATGCCGAGCTGAGCGGGAATCTGGGGGTTTTCATCCACGTTCATCTTTGCGACCTTGAGCCTTCCTTCCAGCTTCTGGGCAAGCTCCTCAAGGACCGGCCCCACCCTCTTGCAGGGGCCGCACCAGGGAGCCCAGAAATCGACCAGCACGGGCTCCGGCGCGCCGACGACGTCTTGTGCAAACGTGACGTCGGACACGTGCAGGACCTTCTCCGCCTTTGCCTGGCTACTCATCTTCCCTATCTCCTTCCGTTCTGAGCACACAGCATCTGGTTGTCTCCGCCGTCTTCCGGTATGCGACCGCATCCCGCCGGTTCGGCTTCAGTCAGGTGGAAACGCCGAAACGCGGCAGAATCACGGACTGCAGCAGGAACCACACGGCCAGGATACCGAACAAGAGGGCCGTTTCCTTCATCGGATTCTCCTTCCTGCATGTCGGCTACTCGCCTTTTCTCCCCGCCGAACCGCTGCCTTTCTGATAAAGACCCCTGTCCCATCGGATTGGTTTCATACAATCCGGGTCGCGACGGCTTTTTCGTTCCTGAACAGGCAGGCGAAAAGGACGGGGAGCAGGAAGGGGATACGGGCGGGTGGACCTTCAAGGGATCGGCCGCAGCAGTCCGGCGGCAAAAGGACAGACCCGGTCACCATCGCACGCGACCGAGATCCCCGTTATTCGTTGGCGATTGCCTCCAGGGCCTCCTCTTCCACGAGATTCTGCTTCAGGAGTTCCTTTTCGATCTTCAACATCGCCTTCTTCAGCTCAGGATAGAGGCCGACGTCGATGGTAATCCCCTTCTTCGTCGGACGCCGCTCCTCACCGTCTTCCGGCTCGTAGTAGATCCGCAGATCGATGAGCTTGTGTCCCTTGTATTCGGTCAGGGAAACGCGCACTTCTTCCGTAGCGTTCTTGGCAAACTGATGCAAAACCAGGCTCATGGTCTGTACCTTCCCCTCCTCCCTCTCTTCCGAGGGCGCCGCAAACACAAAGAAAACGAAACCCCGCAGACTACTTCTTCTCCCGAAGCATCCGGAGAAGCGCTTTCGTCTCTTCCATCGCCTTTTGGGCCTGCTCCCGAAGATCGCCCGACGTCTGGCTCGCTATGTCTCGCATCGTGACCAATGCGGCCTGCAGTTCCACGTCCAACCGCCCGTCCAGGCGGGACGAGAGCAGGTAATCGACCTTGCCCTCCAAGAGGTTGAACTCCTGTGTCCGGAGCTTTTCGAGGGGGATGTTCACCTCCTTGAAAAGGACATAGCTGAAGGCGAAGGAAATGCAGGCGGCGAGGAGGGCCAGCGTCACGAGAATCCGGATTCCACGAAGGTGTTTTCGAGTTTCCTCTTCCATCTTCACACTCCTTTGCATGCGTCTTTGGATGCGCCCTACATGTCCGGCGGATTCCTCTCGGAGAAAACAGAGCGCTCATCGTATGCATTCTTCCGCGCCCTTGTCAACCGTCCTTTCTGCAGGCGGTTGCAGAACCGTACTTCCCGACCCCGGGCTCAGCCGCGCGCTTGCAGTTTCTCGCGAAGCAGTTGGTTCACCAGGTTCGGGCTGGCCTGGCCGCCCGTGGCCTTCATGACCTGGCCCACGAAAAAGCCGATCAGTCTTTCCTTTCCTTCTCGATACTTTCTCACCTCATCCGGGTGCGCGGCCAGCACCCTGTCGATCACCCCGGCCAGTTCCGACACATCCTGGATTTGAACCCACCCCTTCTCCGCGACAATGACTTGCGGAGCCTTGCCGGTCCGGTAGATCTCCTCGAAGACCTGCTTGCCGATCTTCCCGCTGATGCTCCCTTGGTCGATCATCGCCAGCATATCGGCGAGGTGCTCCGGGGTGACCGGACAGGCATCGATTTCGCGGTCGTCACGGTTGAGCTCCCGAAGGAGTTCGGTCAGGATCCAGTTGCTCACCTTCTTGGGTTGCGGAAATCGTGCGACCGTCCTCTCGAAATAGTCGGCCAGCTCGGCCGACGCCGTCAAGGTCCGGGCATCCTCCCGCGCGAGTTCATACGCCTCCACGAATCGATCCTCTTTCTCGTCGGGAAGCTCGGGTAGATTCCGCCGGACCGCCTCCACCCAGGCCGCGTCGATCTCGAAGGGAACGAGGTCGGGGTCGGGGAAATACCGGTAGTCGTGTGCCTCTTCCTTGCTCCGCATGCTCTGGGTGGCATTCCTGGCGGCATCCCAGAGCCGCGTCTCCTGGACGACCTTCTCTCCCATGTCGAGCGCCGCGATCTGTCTGCGGATCTCGTACTCCAGGGCATGCTCGACGAACCGGAAGGAATTCATGTTCTTCAGTTCCGTCTTCACGCCCAGGCCTCCCGAACCGACGGGCCGGACAGAGACGTTGGCATCGCAGCGCAGGCTCCCTTCCTCCATGTTGCCGTCGCAAACCCCCAGGTAGCGCAGAATGCTCCTGAGCTTCCGCAGAAAGGCGGCGGCCTCCGCAGGGGTGCGGAGGTCCGGTTCCGTCACGATTTCGATCAGGGGCACGCCGGTACGATTGAGGTCCACGTATCCGGCGTCCGCCCTTTCCATGGTGCCCTGGTACACGAGCTTGCCCGCGTCCTCCTCCAGGTGGATCCTGGTCAGCCGAATACGACGGGTCCCCTTTCCGCAATCGATATCGACGTAGCCGCCCCGGCAGAGAGGGTCTTCGAATTGAGAGATCTGGTAGCCCTTGGGCAGGTCCGGATAGAAGTAGTTCTTGCGGGCGAATACGGAGCAGGGTGCGACCCGGCCGTGCAGGGCAACCGCGGTTTTAAGAGCCAGCTCCACCACCCTCCGGTTCAGGACCGGCAGCACGCCCGGCATGCCCGTACAGATCGGGCAGGTGTTCTCGTTCGGCTCCGCCCCGAATCGGGTGGAGCACCCGCAGAAAATCTTGCTCTCCGTAAGGAGCTGCGCGTGGATCTCGAGTCCGATGACTGCCTCGTATTCCATCTCAGGCCCTTGACCTTCCGCTCGCAAGCATCCGCTGCTCGATGGCAAAGGCAGCCTTGAGGACCGTTCCTTCGTCGAAATGCCTTCCGAGCAGTTGCATTCCGACGGGTAGCCCGTTCGAGGTATTTCCGCAGGGCAGGCTCAGGCCGGGCAGGCCTGCCAGGTTCACCGTCGTGGTGAAGATGTCGAGCAGGTACATCTGCAGGGGATCCCCGGTCTTCTCCCCGATTCGGAAGGCCGGGCCGGGGGTCGTGGGGGTGACAATGACGTCGCATTGACGAAACGCCTCCAGGAAATCCTGCCGGATCAGAGTCCGCACCTGCTGCGCCTTCCGGTAATAGGCATCATAGTATCCGGAGCTCAAGGCATAGGTGCCGAGCACGATACGGCGTTTCACTTCGTCCCCGAATCCCTCCGAGCGGGTCCTCTGGTACATCTTTCGAAGGGACCGGAAGGCCCCCGGCGCGCGAAACCCGTACTTCACGCCGTCGTACCGCGCCAGGTTCGAACTGGCCTCTGCCGTCGCGATCAGATAGTAAACCGGAATCCCGTACGCGGTATGCGGAAGGGAGATTTCCACCGGGATGGCCCCCTCCGCTTCAAAGATCGCGATTCCCTTTCGGACCGCCTCCTCCACCTCGCGGTCCATCCCTTCGATGAAGTACTCCTTCGGTATGCCGAGGCGCAGGCCTCGGATGTCTCCGGTCAGAAAGGAAGTGAAGTCCGGCACGGGTCGGTCGACGCTTGTGGAATCCTGCGGATCGTATCCGCAGACCGCCTGAAGCAGCAGGCTGCAATCGTAGACCGTCTTGGCAATCGGTCCGATCTGATCGAGACTGGAGGCGAACGCGACGAGACCGAAGCGGCTGACCCGCCCGTACGTCGGCTTCATGCCCACCACGCCGCAATAGGCGGCCGGCTGACGAATCGAGCCGCCCGTGTCCGACCCGAGGGCGGCAATGCACAGGTCGGCCGCAACCGCGCATGCGGATCCCCCGCTCGAGCCGCCCGGCACGCGCTCCGGGTCGCGGGGGTTCCGGCAGGGCCCGAACAGGCTGTGCTCGGTCGACGAGCCCATGGCGAATTCATCCATATTCGTCTTGCCCAAAAAGACGGATCCCGCCTCGCGCAGCCTCCGGACAACCGTTGCGTCGTAGGGCGGCACGAATCGCTCGAGCATCCTGGAGGCACAGGTCGTGCGCACCCCGCGGGTGCTCATGTTGTCCTTGATCCCCAGCGGGATGCCGCAGAGAGGGCTCGTGGAGTCCCCCTTGGCGAATCGTTGGTCCGCGCTTCTCGCCTGAGCGAGGGCTTCTTCTTCCGTGACCGTGATGTAAGCGTTAAGCTCCTGGTTCTTCTGGAAAATCCTGTCCAGGAGAGCCCGGGTCACTTCCTCGGAACTCACCTCCCGCCTGGAGAGCTTCTCATGCAGCCCCTGAATCGTCTCTTCATAGAAACGCATGCAGTCAATCCCTCTCCCCGCGGCCTCCACGCAGCGGAACCGGGCTCTCAGTCGAGGATCTTGGGCACCCGGAAGAATCGGCCGGCCCGCTCCGGGGCGTTCTCCAGAACGGCATCCACGCCCGGGCCCGGGCGAACCTCATCGGGGCGGTAGGCGTTCAGCAGCTCGATTACGTGGGAAGTCGGCTGGACCCGTTCGGTGTCCACCTCCTTCAGTCGGTCGAAGAAGGCCAGAATCGTGCTCATCTGTTCCGCGTAGAGTTCCTTCTCCTCCTCGCCGAGCTCGATTCGGGCCAGTTCTGCGACATACTCGACCACCGCTTTGTCGACCTTCATGCAATTCTCCGTGTCTCAGACGAGGCCAGACAGGATAACACATTGCCGAATTTCCCATCAACCTCCCGAATCGGCAGGCGATTGACAAACGAAACGGCGAGTCGTTATGATCGCAACAAACGCATTCAAGAAAAGGCCCCGGAATGTTCGAGCGGATCGTCCTACGCCTTCACAAGAGACTGGTAGGGCTTGTGGAGATCAAGGGTCTCATCCTCTCGGCCAGGCCGTATGCGGAGCAGATTCAGCGATTCCGGAAGACATCCAGCGTGAAGGCGGTGCTGGTGAGAATCGATTCCCCGGGCGGGAGCGTAGCGCCCTCCCAGGAGATCCACGAGGCGATCCTTCGGGCGCGCGAAGACAAGCCGGTCATTGCCTCGCTGGGCTCCGTCGCCGCCTCGGGCGGGTATTACATCGCCAGCGCGGCCGAAAAGATCTTCGCAAATCCCGGAACGCTCACGGGCAGCATCGCGGTTGCCATGCACATCCGCAACCTCCGGGAGCTCATGGCCAAGGTGGGCGTGGAAAGCGCGGTCATCAAGAGCGGAAAGTTCAAGGATGCGGGGTCGCCGTACCGCAGCATGACACCCGCAGAAGGGCGCTATCTGCAGGAGGTCTCCGACGAGATCTACGAACAGTTCGTGGAGGCCGTTTCGAAAAGCAGGAAGATGAGTCAGGAGCGGGTCAAGGAGATCGCGGACGGGAGGATCTTCACCGGCAAGAAGGCACGGGAACTCGGACTCGTGGATGCCATGGGCGGCCTGGAGACGGCTGCAAGAGAGGCGGGCAGAATGGGAGGAATCCCGGACGAGCCGCATATCGTCTCCTTCAAGAGACGGCGCCGGATCTTCTCGCAGCACGTCATGCGGGCGGCGATCCAACAGGTTCTCTCCTGCTGGGAACTGGAATCCGAATCGTTGCCGGGACTGCTTCTCCTGGCCCCCCTCCGTTTCGACTGAAGGCCCCTCGGGACAAGAGCGATGGCAAAGGACGCAATTCGTTTTCACCCCATCGAATCCGATTCGGAACTTGTTGCGGTCGCCGAGGTATCCCTGTTCACCGGGGTCTACCTGCGGGGCTGGTACGTCTACAAAAGGGGCGGCGACATCGAGGTTGTGCCGCCTCACAAGGTCTATCAGGACCCCGTCACCGGGGAAGAGAAGATCTGGAGCCTCCTGCACTTCGAAAAGGAAGAGACCTCCAGGCAGTGGCTCGATCGGGTCAAGGAGGAGTACCTCCGCTGGTCGCGGAAGGGGGACTCGATTGCAGACTGATCGAGGGCGATTCAAGCGGCGTCGCGTGGAATTGCCCGTCCCGTCCTGCATCTACCTCCTTTCCCATCCCCGGACGCGTTCCTCGCTCCTGTCCGCACGGCTTGTAAACCTCTCCCGAAGAAGCGGGATGCGCCTGATGACGAGCGTCGTTCGGCACGGTTCTTTCCACATCTTTCACCCGGATCCTGCCACGCCCGCCCAGCCCAGAGGGGAGCCCCAGGTCCCCTCCCCCTCTCCGCGCCCGGGGGGGCGCAGCCTCGGGGTGCCCGGATATGCAAGGAGAAGGAAGTGACCGCCCTTCCTATCCCCACGAAGGACCCGCCGCCGGGTATAGCGGTCGTCGGGACCGGCTACTGGGGGAGGAACCTCGTACGGGTCCACCACCGGCTCGGGGCGCTCAGGCTCATCTGCGACAAGGATGAATCCCTCCTGGCCCGATTCAAAGAGCAGTATCCCGGGGTCGAGATATGCCTGGCGTTCAAGGATGTTCTGGAAAATCCGGATGTCCGGGCGGTGGTGATCGCCACGCCGGCGGAGACGCATTTCTCGCTTGCGCGGGAAGCCCTTCTTGCAGAAAAGCACGTATACGTGGAAAAGCCCCTGGCACTCGACCCGCAGGAGGCTGAGGAACTCGTCTCCCTGGCGGACGGGAGGAGGCGCATCCTCATGGTGGGCCACCTCCTGCAGCATCACCCGGTATTCGTGGAGTTGAAGAGGCTTGCCAATGCGGGCGAACTCGGTCGCATCAACTACCTGTACTCCCACCGGCTCAACCTGGGCAAGATCCGGCGGGAGGAGAACATCCTCTGGTCCTTTGCGCCCCACGATGTTTCGATGATCCTCTCCCTGGCGGGAGAGGTGCCGGAACGGGTCCTGGCCACGGGCGGATACTACCTCCACAGCCGAATTGCCGACGTAACCACCACCCACCTGGAATTCGCCTCCGGCACGATGGCCCACATCTTCGTCTCGTGGCTTCACCCCTTCAAGGTGCAGCAACTGGTCGTCGTGGGGGATCGGAAGATGGCGGTGTTCGACGATACCCGACCCTGGCCCGACAAGCTCCTGCTTTACCCCCACGAAATCAGGTGGCAGGACAATCTGCCCGTCCCGGCCCAGGCCGAACCTGAGAGGCCGGGCGTCCCGGAAAAGGAGCCCCTGCTTTCGGAGTGTGAGCACTTCCTGACTTGTGTGAACAAGGGCCAAGCACCCGTCACGGACGGCAGGGAGGGCCTGCGGGTGCTCCGCGTGCTGGACGCGGCGCAGCGTTCGCTGGACGCGCAGAGAACCGCGGGCGGCATTGCGGTTTCCCTCAGGGAGTCCGTCGCACCCTCACGAGCCGAGGCATCCTTTTCTGCGCATGAATCCGCCGTCATCGACGAAGAGGTCTCGATCGGGGAAGGGACCAAGGTCTGGCATTTCAGCCATATCCTCAGCGGCTCGGCCATCGGCCGCAACTGCAACATCGGACAGAATGTGGTCATCGGGCCGGACGTGACGATCGGAGATGGATGCAAGATCCAGAACAACGTCTCTGTCTACAAGGGCGTCACCCTGGAGGACGGGGTCTTCTGCGGCCCGAGCATGGTTTTCACCAACGTCTTCAACCCGCGGGCGCACATCCGGCGGATGGACGAGCTCAGGCCGACGCTGGTCCGGAAAGGGGCCACCATCGGAGCGAACGCAACCATCGTCTGCGGCGTGACCATCGGGCGGTATGCCTTTGTGGGCGCGGGCGCGGTCGTGACCCGGAACGTACTCGATCATGCCCTCATGGCCGGTAACCCTGCCCGAAGGATCGGATGGGTCTGCGCGTGCGGAGAGAAGCTGGACGAAGGTCTCGTCTGTGCCGTATGCGGCACGGCATACGAAGAAAAGGGATCCAAGGGTCTCGTCATTTTGAAGGACCGGCCCGGTGAATGAAAAGAACCTCGTACTGGATACGGACTCCGCAGTCGACCTGCTGGCCGGCCGCGAGCCCGGAGCCTCCGCGGTCAAGTCCGCCGTCGAAAGGGTGCTCCGGCGGGGCGGGCGCGTCTGGCTCGTGGCCGCCTGCCTGCCCATCCTGTTGGAACGACTGGAGGCTGCCTTTGAGAGGGCCCCGGAGCGCACAGGTGCCGCTGAAAGCCCGGGGACCGCCGCTTCACGGGCGCGGAAGAGCCTGCGGGAATTCGTCGCCAAGGCGGGCGTTCTCACTTCCCACGGCTTCCATGCAGAGGAAGCCTTCCAGGGCGAGTGGCCCCTGGCAACCCTTATCCTGCGTTCCGCGGATGCCCTGGGAGAGGATGTACGGATCCTGAGCCGTGACCCTGCGTGGATCGCATTGGACAAGAGGGTTCTCACGCCCGAGGCGTTCGCTTTCAGCAAGGACGGCCAGGAAGGCCGTGCAGGCCCGATGCCCTTTGTGGACCTGGCCCGGCAACAGCATCGCATCCTTCCGGAGCTGGAAAGAAGGATCTTCAACCTACTGCGCCACGGGCAGTACATCCTGGGCCCTGAAATCGAGGAACTGGAGCGCAAGCTGGCCGCCTCTGCGGGCGTGAAGCACGCCATCAGTTGCGCCAGCGGCACCGACGCGCTCCTGCTGGCCCTGATGGCATACGGGGTGGGGCCGGGCCACGCCGTTTTCACCTCGCCCTTCACCTTCATCTCCACGGCGGAGGTCATCTCGCTGCTGGGCGCGACGCCGGTCTTCGTGGACATCGACCCGAGAACCTTCAACATGGATCCCGGCTGCCTGGAGGCGGCGATTCGGGCCTGCAGGGAAAACAGCCCGGCGATCTATCCCCTGCCCGCCGTCTCCATGAACTCCTGCGCCTCCCTGGAACCCAAGGGAATCATCCCTGTCGACCTCTTCGGGCTTCCCGCGGACTACGACCGGATCAACGCGCTCGCCGCCGACCACGGGCTCTTCGTCGTCGAAGACGCCGCCCAATCCTTCGGCGCCGAGTACCATGGCAGGCGGGCCGGCTCCCTCGGGAACATCGGATGCACCTCCTTCTTCCCGGCCAAGCCGCTCGGCTGCTACGGAGACGGCGGCGCGGTCTTCACAGAGAATGCAGATCTGGCGGAAAGAATGGTCTCCATGCGGGTTCACGGGAAGGGGAAGGACAAGTACGACAACGAAAGGATCGGGCTGAACGGGCGCATGGACACGCTGCAGGCGGCTGTTCTCCTGCCCAAGCTCGCGATCTTCCCCGAAGAGCTCACGGCCAGAAACCGCGTGGCGAACCGTTACACGGCGTTGCTCTCGAAGAACGAATCCCTGCAGATCCCCTGGATTCCGGATGGCCTGAAGTCCGCATGGGCACAGTACAGCATCCTCGCGGACCGAAGGGAAGAAATCCAATCCGCACTGGGAGCGAAGGGCATTCCCACGGCCGTCTATTACCCGAAGCCTCTCCACCTCCAGACCGCCTACGCGACCCTGGGGTACCGGAAAGGGGCATTTCCCGTATCCGAGTCAGCGGCCCGGCGCATCGTGAGCCTGCCCATGCATCCCTATCTGAGCGACGATCAGGTCACGAGGATTGCAGGGGAAATTGAGACCGTTTTGAAGAGTTGACAGATTCAAGATCCTGCTTCACTCCCAAAAGGACCGTTCCTCCCATGAACCGTCCCATCATCTTGGGGAACGCGCCGAGTTCGGGCAGCAGCCTGTTGCAAGTCCTGCTGCAGCGACACCCGAGCATTGCGGGACGGGGCGAAATCGCGATCCTCGACAAACCCGGGCTTTATGAGGAGTCGCCTGCTTCGTTTCGTAAGAACATCGGTCGCTGGCTCGATCGAGGGTATCCGGAGGTGTATTTCGGAGGCGGCGCGGATCTGTTCGTCCAATTGGATCAGTATCCATGGACCAGGGCAGAGTTGCGAGAATTCTGTTTATCCTGCCACTCTTTCCCGGAAATGGTGAAAGGGTTCTTCGCACACAATTCCCGTGTCTGGGGACGGCCGAGATGGCTGGAGAAGACACCACCGAACATTTACTGCTTTCGCCAGATCCGGGACATATTCCCGGACGCCCAATTCATTCAGATCGTGAGGGACGCCCGCGATTCGATGGCATCCTATTACCGCCGAACCCGGGATCCCTTCTTGACAGTCGGCCAGTGGTACTATGCCATGATGGCGGGGTTACAGTACACGGATTGGGACAATTTCTTGGTCGTGAGGTACGAAGACCTGGTGCAGAACCCGGCACAAGCGTTACGCCGGGTGTGCGAATTTCTGGGAGAAGCCTATACGGACAGCCTGCTCGAGGCCGAGGCGCCGTCCGTGGAGAAGCTTCCGTCTTGGCGAAGCCACCAACAAGGCCCCGTGACGAACAGCAGCGTCGGGCAATATGTCGATTCGCTCACGGACGATGTGAAGAGCATGTTCGCCAGCTTGCGACTCACGAAAGCGGGTCGCAAGCTCCTTCCGTACGGAGGCGAAAAGTCCGGGCTTCTGACACCCTTCGAAATCCAGGAACGCCTTGGGTATGGGCTGGACGGCCTCGAAACAAAACGCGCAGCGAGCTATCGGGAACGCCTGGAATGCCGTAGGCGGTTTTGGCGCTGGCGTCTGCGTCGATGGAGACGCTTTCACACCTGGGCGAAGTGCCCGGCCAAGGTTGTCTAGAGAGGGCTGCAACAACATGTGCGGAATCGGGGGCATTTTCGCCTTCCAGGAAGAAACCGAAGCCGTGACCCGACTCGCAGCGATGCTGTCCGCGATGAGACATCGCGGACCGGACGACGAGGGGGTGGCCCTCTTCCGCAAGGAAAACGAGCAGATCGACCTGTTCGGGGGCGACGACACCCCGGATGCCGTCTTTGCGTCCCGAACTCCCTACGCACCGCAACATGGCCGTCCCTTGAAGGCTGTTTCCAATATACTCCTGGCTCTCGGGCACCGAAGGTTGTCCATCCTTGATCTCTCACCAGCCGGCCACCAACCGATGGCAACGGAAGAGCGCAGGTACTGGATCACTTACAATGGGGAGGTTTACAATTATCGAGAGATCCGGGCCGCCTTGCAGGAGGAGGGAGAAACATTCCTCAGTAACACGGACACGGAGGTCATTCTCAAATCCTATCGCAGGTGGGGCCCGGAATGTCTCTGTCGATTCAACGGAATGTTTGCCTTTGCGATCTGGGACAACCGCGACAAAGAACTCTTTTGTGCCCGAGATCGTATTGGAATCAAGCCGTTTTACTTCTTCTCGACCGACCGTCTGTTTCTGTTTGCATCGGATATCAAGACGATCATCGCCTCTGGGCTTTACCGGCCGGAAGTGGATAGGGAGGGACTGTACCATGCCTTGTCGTTCGATTGCGCTCCAAGACCCCTCACGTGCTTCAAGGGAGTACGCGCCCTGCCGCAGGCACACTGGATGAAGGTCACCAGCACGGGAGCCATGACGCAGCATCGTTATTGGTCCCTTCCACCTTATGAAACCGCTCCGAAAGAAGGCCGTGACTGGCGAGCCGAGTTGGACGCGCAACTCAAGACAAGTGTCAAAAGGCGACTCCTTGCTGATGTCCCGGTAGGAACTTTCATGAGCGGGGGGATCGACTCCACCACCGTTTCGGCCCTTGCCGCAGGCTTTCATCCGAATATCCAGGCCTTCACTCTGGGCTTCGGCGCAGAAGGAGAACCTTTCAACGAGGTTGAACAAGCCAAAGCGACCGCTCGACTCCATCCCATGCAGCACATCCTCAAGATTGTAAACGCAGAGGAAACCATCCGCCATTTGGATGATATGGTCCTGTGCTACGAAGAGCCCTCTTGTTCCCCGGCCCCCACGTATATCTTGGCAAAATTCGTCCGCGAACACGGCGTTACAGTCGTGCTGAACGGTCTGGGCGGCGATGAATTGTTCTGTGGTTACGGTCGCGAGAAGCTCGCAGGGCACTGGCGTCGACTTCATCCTTTGCGGCGTCTCCTGGGCGTGCTTCCTCCCGTCCACGAAAGTCTGAAGAAGCGAAAACGTATCTCCGCACTCCGAGATCTTATTGATTGTTACGTCTATGCCTTCTCGATCTTTCTGGATCATGATAAACAGAGGTTGTTTCGCAGTCTCGCTCGAGAGCTCAACACCTACGATTTCTTTCGCGAACACTACCCTCTCACCGAGCGAAACACGGACGATCCGATCGATACGATGTGCACCTGTGATTTGATCAATTACATCGGTAATCACCACGTCTATCGAACGGATCAGTTCACCATGTGGTTTTCCCTCGAGGCCCGGTTTCCTTTTCTCGATCACGAACTCGTCGAGCTTGCCTTCCGGATGCCCAGCGAGCTAAAGGTTGCGCACGGAACGGGCAAGTACATCCTGCGCCAGGTCGCTCGGGACTATATCGCCCCCGCCTGCCTCGAAATGGGGAAAAAAGGGTTCAGCATGCCAGTGGGAGAATGGATCCGCGGGGCCATGAAACCTTTGGTGAGCGATAAGCTATCCCGACTGGGAAAGCGCGACATCTTTTCCCGCCACGCCATTGATGACATCGTAAGAGAGTACTATGCGCGGCGACGTTCAGCCCTGCAGGTATGGTTGCTCGTCTCCGTTGAGATGTGGCTCGAACGTTTCATCGATGGTCATCGTCATCTCCGCGCCGAACTCACACGGGCCCGTCCCTACCCCAGTGGATGTTGAAAACCGGTAAACAAGGACCCTCTGTTTCCCTGTTGCCGAATGTCAGGATCCGGCGTTCAGCTGATCGATAAGTCGCAACAGGCTTCTCACGCGGCATTCCCAGGTGTTCTTCGCGGCCTCTCCACATCGCTCCTGCACCCGTTTCGCATCGTCTTCCTGCACCGCCGCCTCGAGGTTGCGCCAGAAGTGTGGCAGGTCCCGGCATCGATAGAGCAAACGTTCGTATTCCTCCAGGTCCGGGATCCAGGAGCAGACAAGAGGTTTTCCGAGGGCGAGATACTCCCAGACCTTGGTGGACCGGTTCACGTCTCGAACAGGCCCCTCCCTGAGGAGATGCAGGCACACATCCAGGCCCGCGATGATGGAGGGGATTTCTTCAGGAGGTTGCTTGCCCAGGAGATGCACGTTTGAGCGTCCCCGGACCGGCCTCATGTCCGCCGTCTTCGTTACCGGCCCGACCAACACAAAGGACCACGTTGGATACCGCCGAGCCGCCTCCCCCAGCCAGTCCATATCGATCCAGTCGGTGATCGTGGCCACGAGGCCGACCCGAGGGCGCGGAAGTCCGTTCACCGCCTCGACCGGGTGAAGGCGGTCCGGTTGGAACCTCGTCAGGTCGACCCCGTTGGGGATGACCGTGACCTCTCTTCCCCCTGACAGGGCCTTCAACTCGTCGGCCAGGGGCCCGCTCGCCGCGATGAGCACCTCGCTGCGCTCGATGATCTCACGCTCGAGTTCCGCATATTCTTCCAGGGTATAGTGCCCCCTCAACGTATTCGCGATATCCGTCTTGTCATAGATCATCAAGTCGAACGGGATATCCCGAAGGAGGGGGGCCCAACGAGCGGTGGTTACAAGGGCAGCCCGGGGTCCTCCCCTGGATAGAGCGGCATCGTGCTCGAAGAAGCGGCTCAGCCAGGCACGGATGAGGGGGGCCATCCTTTTCTCTTTCCATCCGAAGCGAACCCCCAGGAAAGAAAACTTTCGAGGTACGGCCAGGACCCCGCACCGGCCCGGAACAGGGTAGACATCTTCCGGAGGATGAAACCCAAAGCGTCCCGCATTGAGTGTGACCGCCCCCCCTTTGGGATGGTAGCGGGATCGACTTCCCGGAAACTCCACATACGCGGCATCCGCCGCCAGCATATGGAGGGCGTGGGCGAAACCATGCTTCCTGGCATGCATGGAGTCATACCGCATTGGAGCAAACACGAAGAAGCGGTATTTATGGGAGGGAACACTCACACACGTTTCTCATCGCATCGGACATAGACCCAAGGGCTGAAACGTATTAAGAGTATAGGAGCGATGGAAACCTCGGGTCAAGCAACGAACGGCGAGGGCAAGTCGTCGTGCTGCATGTCTTGCTGCCGGTCTTCCCCGTTGTCACGCTCCTGGGTTCACTGTAGATTATCCCGACGTTCGATGGGGTGGCCACGACGAAATGCGGTTTTTTCGGAATGCTGATACAATATTCCTCCGTGCCCGAAATGCGCATTGCCCGTATCTCCGAAGCGACAGAGTGAATCCTGGCACAGGTGTGGAATGTACACACGGGAAGACATCGAACACGATCTGACCGAACTCGGGCTGGGAGAGGGGGACATCGTTTTGGCGCGAGCCGGTTTGCGCTCCCTCGGCCCCATCCAAGGCGGCCGCGTCTCTCACGTAGTCATTCAGGCGCTGCTCAACGTTGTCGGCCCTCAGGGGACTGTCTTAGGATTGGCGCATACCCAAGTAACGAAGGGTATCCACCGCAAGAAAGCCCAAGTCTTTCGCCGCGACACCCCTTGCATTACGGGCGGGCTGGCCGCCGCCATGTTGGGTTGGCCGGGTGCGCATCGCAGTACTCACCCTACCAACTCGGTGGTTGCCATTGGAAAGTACGCAGAATACCTTGTGGCGGACCACGACGAGAATTCCACCTGTTTTTCTTTCATGCGGAAGCTGGTCGACATCAATGCGAAGATGATGCACGCCGGATGCGACGAATCGAGCCCCGGATTCAGCACCGTGCATCTAACCTATGAGGCGTTGGGGCTGGCAAGAAAAAGCATTCTATCCGGTCTTTACGGAACCTATTATGAGAAGGATGGCGTCATCTTCTGGTTTGCCAAGCGGGATGTTCCAGGATGCTCAAAGGGCTTTCGGAAATTCTACGATTTGTATCGTAAAGCCGGAATACTGCATGAAGGGGAACTTGGGGATGCGCAAGCCTACTTGATCAGCAGCGCATCCGTTGCATTCCAAGTAGAACAAGAAGCCGTGCGAAAAGATCCTGCATTCTCTCTGTGTGACGACTCTGATTGTTACAGCTGCAGAGGAACCAAATACTTCAATTTCAGGGACATGCCTCGATACTACTTGCGACATCCGGGAAAACTGCGAAACGTGCTTCTCCGTCTGGGTGGGTTTGGGACGAGGACCGCATAGCCAGCCTGGCGAATGAAGATGGAATTCAACGTTACGACAGGCTTCGTCGACATCACCCCCGCCCGCCCCGTTCCATTGGCAGGTTGGAGGGAACGAAACGGGGTGTTTAGCGGGGTGGCAGATAGGCTGGAAGCAGCCGGCATCCTGCTGCGGGCGGGCGACGACCGTGTGTGCATACTGTCGGCGGATTTGTTGTACATAGGGGAAGCGCTGTTTGATGGCGCTTACGATCGGGTACGATCCTTGGGTGGCGATAGCGTGGGCCTGCTTTTTGCTGCCTCCCACACCCACTTCGCCCCGAGTACAGATCCCACCAAGCCCCTTCTGGGCGCAACCGATCCCGCCTATCTGGAGTGGGTCATCGGGCAGGTCCGCCGGTTGATCGAGACTCTCTTCCGGGCGACTCCGGTCACCTCGACGCTTACCTATGCTACGGGACATACGGACCATTGTGTAAACCGGCGTAAGCGAGTTTGGCGCATGCAAGGGATTGTTCCGCGTCGTGAGGTTCGGCTCAGGCCCAATCCGCGAGGATTTCGCGATGAATGCATACGATTGATCCGGGTCGAATCGATACAGGGTTCCACCGCCGCCATCCTGTGGAACTACTCCTGTCATCCAGTCGCTTTTCCTCATCGTCACCAGGTCAGTGCGGACTACCCCGGCATCGTCCGAAAACGCTTCCGGCAGAACGCGTCGCGCGAGCTGCCGGTGCTTTTCCTCCAGGGGTTCTCGGGCGATCTTCGACCGCCCTCGTACCCCGGGAGTCCTTTCATGGAGGACGACAAGGCAGGCATCCTACCGAAAAAGAGGCGATTCCGGGCCTTCAACGAAGAACAGTACCGAACGTGGGCCTCCTCGCTTACAGACAAGGTTCTCTCCGTCGAGAGCAGGGCAAAGCGTCGGCTCCTCGAACCCACACTGGAGTGGAAGGAGAGCAAAATTGACTTTCGTGAAATGTTTCAGGGCATAAGAACAAACTGCCCGCCGGTGCGCGCGGTTCGCCTTAGTATCGGCAAGGGACTGGAGGTGATCGGTCTCTCAGCGGAAGTGGCATCGCCCTATGTCAACGTGGTTCGCCGACGCTTCCCGGATGCAGAGATAGTTCCCGTCGGATGCGTTGGCCCCGTGTTCGGCTATCTGCCCAGCAATCAAATGCTCAAAGAAGGCGGTTTCGAATCTGAGGGGTTTCTGGAAGCGGTCGGCCTTGAAGGAAAGCTTTCCTCCGGAATAGAAGGAAGAATACGGGATCTGCTCAGAGCCCTATGACCCAATGCTTCCTCTGGGAAGCTCCATTGACGAGCAGAATGAAAATGCTTCACTATACCTTTCTGCTGCCCATCGGCGCCTTCGGCGGCATGGAAATCCAGATGGTAAAGCGTGCCGCCGACGCGATCCTGCGAGGCGAGTCGTCCCTTTTCGTGGGACAACCTGCCAGCCGCACCGTGAGGTTCGCCGCATCCCTGGGAATCCCGGTCGAGTCCATCCGGGTCAGGGTCGACTACGTAGATCTGGTTGCGGCCTGGCGGCTCGGCAAGATCCTGAAGGCTCGCGATTCAAACATTTGTGTTGTGGGAGCCTCGAAGCACTTAAGTCTCGCGGTTCTGGCCAGGAAGCTCGTGCTGCCCGATCTGGCGGTTGTCTTTTACCAGCAACTCCACGGAAGCAGGAAGAAGAGGGACCCCTTTCACGACTGGGTGTACCGAAACCTGGACGGCGCGATCGTACTCACGAAGAAGCTGAAGCTAAGCTTGGTTGACAGGACGGTTTTGCCCGGTGAGAAAATCGAGGTCGTCCCGTACGGCGTCGACGTGGAGGCCTTCGACCCCGTGAAACACAACAAGCGGGAAGACCGGAGAAAGTTCGATCTTCCGGAGGAGGGCCTTTTGGTCGGGCTGGTCGGGAGGATCGAAGAGGCAAAGGGACAGGCCGTTGCCATCGAGGCCTTCGCAAAGGCGGGGATCCCCGATTCCATGCTCGTCATCTGCGGGGCGGAGCAGCAGAAAGGCTACCTGGACCGGCTGAGAGAACAGGCCAGGGAACTGCGGATCGAACAGTCGGTCCGCTTCCTCCCGTTCACGACCGAGATCCCCTCTCTGATGAACGCCTTCGACATCTCACTCCTACCCTCCCGGGGGGAGACCTTCGGTCTGGTCGTGATCGAGGCGATGGCTGCAGGCATTCCGGTGATCGGTACCGATGCGGAGGGCGTACCGGAGATCATCGACCATCAGCGGAACGGAATCCTCGTGCCGCCCGGCGAGAGCGATGCCCTGGCAGGCGCCATGCGGCTTCTGGCGGAGGACGACGGGCTTCGGGAACGGCTGGGGAGACAGGCCAGGCAGGATGTTATGGAACGATACGACTATACGAGGCAGACGGAGAAGTTCTTTCAGTACTGCAGGGCCGTCTACGAAGCGCGGCAGGGGCGGACCGGAATAGGTCGGGGCCCGCGGCCATGAAGATCCACTTCACCGGCGACGGAAGGCAGAGCTTCGACCGGACGCGGTACCTGTGGGGTGCGCTGATCAAGAACTACCACAGCGTCAGCAAATCGAGGCGATGGAAACCGCCGCCGAAAGGCTGCCAAATCTGGTTTCACGACGTGGAGTACCAGTTCCCCTTCGCCGAGCACCTGAGAGAACGCCTGCATGGCTTTCCCGGGGCCCTCGTCTTCTACCGCACGGACGACACGCCGGACTTCCCCTTCCACAAGATCCCGGAAGGCCTCCTTTCCAGGGCACGCCTCTTTCTCGCAAGCCACTGGACCGCGGACGTCTCTGCCGTGCCCGAGCCTTTCCGGGACCGATGGGGCTACATTCAGCCGATCCTCAAGCCTCTTTCTCCCCACACGGGCTTGCCTCTTCGTGAGAGAAGACAGGCGGTCGTCTTCTACGGCGTCCGTACCGGCGGCAAGAACCTCTCCGGAGGCCGCAACAGCCGGGAGGAAGCCGTTCGCATCCTTCGCGGCAGCCCGCTCCCTTTCGAAGGGGGATTTGTCGATGGAGGCGCGCAATACCCGACTCCACAGGAGCTCCTCGTCCCCAGGCTCTCAAAGCGGGAGTATTTCCGACGATTGGCAAATACCTCGATCTGCCTTTGCCTGTGGGGCCACTGTCCGCTCACATATCGCTTCTTCGAGGGCCTCTCACGCCGAAGCCTCGTGGTGACCCAGACGCTCGAAGGCCTTCGCTTCGCGCGGGCGGGCCTGAAGCCGGGCGTTCATTACGTCGAGATCCGGGCGGACCTTTCCGACATGCTCGAAAAGCTCGATTACTACCTGACCCATATCGGTGAGGCCCAGCAGATCGCCGATGCGGGCCATGCGCTCTTCGCCTCCCATTTCGCCTTCCGGGGACTGGACTTCCCTCAGCCCCTCTTTGAGGAGATCCGAGGCACCTGGCAGGGATTGCTGGAAGAGGTGCATGAGCCGACCTTGCGGGCGCGGGCGTTGCGCCGGGCCCTCCCCTGGATCCGCAACCTCCCGACGGACAGACCCTCACAATCGAAGGGTTCGTTGAAGCCAGCCGGATGAGCGGGGCTGCCACCCTCAGGCAAGGCCGAGCGTCTTGCGGTACACGGCCAGGGTCTCGCGGGCCGTCCGCTCCCAGGTGAATTCCTTGACCCGCTCGAGGCCTTTGCGGACGTATGCGTCGCGGAGCCGGGGCTCCTCCAGCAATCGGAGCATCCCGCGAACGATCGAGTCCACATCCAGGGGATCGACGAGCAGGGCCGCGTCACCGGCCACCTCGGGCAGGGATGTCACGTTCGAGGTGAGCACCGGCGTACCGCAGGCCATGGCCTCCAGGACCGGCATGCCGAATCCTTCGTAGAGGCTCGGAAAGAGAAAGGCGAGCGCGCCGGAGTAGAGCGCGGGGAGGTCCTCCTGACTCACGTAACCCGCCAAGTGGACCGCCTCGCTCAAGTTGAACCGCTCGATCGTCCGGAACACTTCCTCAGCGCCCGGCCCCGGCGTTCCCGCAAGGACGAACTGGACGACCTCGGCCGACTGCTTCCTCACCTCTGCAAAGGCCTCCAGCGAGCGGCGGAGGTTCTTCTTTGTCTCGATCCGCCCTACGTGCAGCAAGTAAGGCGTAGGGATCCCGTACCTCGCCCGCACGGCCCTTACCTCTTCTCCACCGATCGAGCGAGCCGGAACATCCACCCCAAGGGGAACGACGTCGATCCTCTCCTCCGGAATCGAATAGAATCTCAGGATATCCGCCTTGGTGTATGCCGAATCCGCGATGATGCGGTCCGCACGGGCCATGATGTCGGCATAGAGCCGAAACTTCCTCTCCGGATGCCGGGTGCCCGAGTACAGGTTGCTGTGCTGGGGGAGATCGTGGATCGTCACCACGTTCTTGACCCTCGGGGAATCATACATGCGGGCGTCAAGCCCGTGGAAGAGATCCACCCTTTTCGTAAAAAAGAGATTCAGGGGCTCCTGGATGATCTTCGTCCGGAAGTTGTGCTGGTGCACCCGATGGAAATAGCGCCTGTCCTTCCACCTGGACAATCGGTAGCAAAGCGTGTAGCGGTTCTCCCGGTCGAGCGCGGCGATGTGGTCGATGAGCCGGATCCCGTAGACCGCCACCCCGGTCGGCGCCTTCTTCGCCAGGTTGGATGCGTCGAGCGCAACGTGCATGCCTTCTCCGGAGCCTGCCCTTACCTCGCAGGGGCCAGTAGTTCGAGCGCCCGCTGCAGAACCGCCTCGGGCCGGATCGTTTCCAGGCAGTTGTGACGTTCGCAGCGGTCCCGTGTGCACCGGGGACAAAGCTCCCCGTCCGGGACAAACACGTTTTCCGGCTGCCCGTAAGGGCCCCATCGGTGCGGCCCTGCCGAAAGGTACGGGCTGAAGATCCCGATCACCTTCGTGCCGAGCGCATCGGCCAGATGAAGGGGACCGGTCGAGTTGGTGACAACCAGCGATGCCGACGAAAGAAGGGCCGCCAGTTGCTCCAAGTCAAGTTCTCCACAGAGGTCCGTGCCCCCTGCGTCCATGCAGGATCTCACTCGATCCACCACGGGGCGGTCCCGGCCGCTGCCGGTGAGAACCACCGGTATCCCTCGCTTCCGCATTTCCCTGCCGAGGGACCCGAAGTGCTCCGGCGGCCAGTTCAAGGAAGAGCCTCCCGAGCCCGGATGGAGCACCAGGAAGCCTTCCCTGGAAGCATCAATCCCCTTGGCTGCGAGCAGCGCGGCGACCTCCTTGCGCAACCGGTCCGGGATCTCCAGGCCTGCGGCGACCTGGCCAATGGGGACCCCGACCCCTTCGAGAAGCTTGAGATTCAGGTCCCGCTCGTGCATACCTGCCTTCTTCCGGTGGAGCCGGATCCTCCGGTTGAACAAGGGGGAGAAGTAACGGTAAAGCGTTCCCGCGCGGACGGGCACGCGCGCGAGAAAGGCGGCCAGCGCGAGCCTCGGGACCGGAAACAGATGGACCGCAAGGTCGTATTGCTGCGACCGCAGGAACCTTGCCAGGGCGAAGAGGCCCGGCAGGCCGGGATACCTGTCGGCGATGATGGCGGAGGCGTTTCTCTGCAGCCTCGCCACGGGAACCGCGTACGGGCTGACGAAAAGGTCGACCTGCGCCTCGGGGAGAAAGGCCTTCAGTGCCTCGACCACGGGCAGCGAAAGAACCAGATCACCGAGCCGGTCGGTCCGAAAGACAACGATCTTCTTCCAGCTCTTCTTGTCCGTGTCGTTACGCAATTCCGAAGCCGCGGGCGTCCCGAGGGAAGTCGGATTCTTCAGCCCCTGGATCCTTTCGCACCGCATCCCTCCGTGAGGGCATCGATCCTCATCTGCCCCTTCTCGATCATCCTTTGGAGCCTCTCGTAACGGGCCGGCGTGCCCAGATCCGTCCAGAATCCCGTCATCTCGTACCCCAGAATACGTTCGCCGGCCCGGAGCATGTCGACGTACACATCGATGATGCTGAAGGGGCCCTGCCGCCGGTCCATGTGATGGAAGACCTCGGGCTCGAGGACATGGATGCCGGTGAACATGAGCCGGTTCCACGGCCCGGAGCGTCCGGGAAGCCTGCCCAGGATCTGCCGGACGAGCCCGTAGCCGTCCGTCTCGATCACGCCGTACCGTTCCGCCTCCGGGTCCCGGCGGAGCACCAGGGTCACGACCGCGCTGTTTTCCCGATGGAATCGAAACACGTCGTGCAGGTTGAGCTCCACGAGGATGTCCGCATTCATGACCAGAAAGGCTCCCCCCAGCAGGTGGGGGGCGGCCTTCTGAATGCCCCCGCCCGTACCGAGCAGATGCCTCTCCCAGGAGTAGTGCACGCGGAGACCCCATTGCCCGCCGTCCCCCACGTATTCCCGGATCATCCCCCCGAGATGGTGGAGGTTGACGACGACCTCCTCGACACCGCAACTTCTCAGGTAGCGGAGGATATGGAAGAGCAGGGGCTTGCCCGCAACCGAGATCAAGGGTTTCGGCAGGCTGTCGGTCAGGGGGCGAAGCCTCTCTCCGCGGCCCGCTGCGAGAACCATGGCCCTCACGAAGTCCCCTCCTGCCCCGGAGAAGAAAGAGAACGAGCGAACGAGCGGAACCAACCGAGTTCCTCCGTATCCGGAAACCGGTCCAGCCGCCGCAGGGCCTGCTCGAGGAAGCCGGAGGCGGTACGCCTCGATCCGGCCAGACAGCCCTGCGCGTCCAGCAGCGCCCGCAGCCCCGCGATGTCCTCGCCGCCGGACGCCGAGGAAAGCTGCCGGTCCGCCCGCTCCCATGCGCCCTTCCCCTCCTTCTCCCAGAGCAGGATCAGGGGATGGCAGAATCTTGCGTCCGGCGGAAAATGCAGGCCTTCCCGGGAGGCGCGCTCCCACAGCGACAGGTCCTCGAGGATCCTGACCGCCCTGCCCAGCAGGAAGCCGCATCCGGCCAGGCCTTCCTCCTCTTGCGCGGATGCATTTCCGAGGAGGCCGCCCACGCGAAGACTCAGGGCGAGCAGCAGCGACACCTTGTCCGCCACGACCTCGAAGCACTCCGCCGCCTCGACCCGGTCGAGTTCCCCGGACAGGCTGACGAGCCGTGCCTGCGCCTCGGCGCTCTCGATCGAGGTCCGGATGTGCTCCCGGATGATCCGGGGCTCCCCGTCTTCCACGATGAAGTCGGATGCCTTGGAGAAGAAGAAATCCCCGAGCAGGATGTCCAGGGCCTCTCGGCGATGGTATTCCGGGTCCGCATTCTCCTGCGCCCTGCGGGCCCGGCCGAGGCGGTCGTGCAGAAGGGAGGCCATGTGAATCATGTGGATGCTTGCCGCCAGGCGAAGAGGCCGACCCCCGGTGCATCCATAATGCCGTGCCAACAGCAGAACCAGAAAAGGGCGCAGAGGCTCCCGACCCAGAAGGCCGGAAAGTCCGAACCCATCCGCATCCCAGAAGGGCCGCAGGGTCTCCGGGAGGGCTTGTTTGACAACGTCGTGGACCTGTTCCAGTTCCGCCCGTGCCCAGGGAGGCATGGAAATCGCCGAGGCAAGCATACCCGTTCCCATTCCTAGCCGCCGGAAGGAAGATCGAGGATCGGGTTACGGGAAAAATCGAAGAGGATTTCCTCTTCGCCCCGCCAGGTCAGGCGCAGAAGGCGGGAACGGTTCGTGGTGCCGATCCTTTCCGCCCATATCCCGCGCTCCTCGAAACGCCGCACGGCGGATTCCCTGGCAGCCCGCTCGCAAACAAGCAAAAACCCATAGCTGGGATAGACCTTGAGCCAATCGAGCATTTCGAACGGATCCGGGGCCGCGATACGGGCCAGGTCGACCTCCGCCCCCAACCCGGCATGTTCCAGGAGCATGCCCAGGCTTCCGAGGATGCCCCCGTTGCTGACGTCCTTGGCCGCCAGGCAAATCCCTTCTTCCGCCAACCCGCACAGGATCGCCAGATCCCCGACAAGCGTTCCCGGGTCCTTCTTCACGTGAGAGTCCCAGTTCAGGAAGGACTCCCCCCATCGCTCCCCACGCAGGTCGACCGCCAGGAGGATCTCCTGCCATGGGCCCGCGCGCCGGTCCGAAAGCAAGGCCTTGGCCTTGCCCAGGACGCTTGCCGCCAGGAAGGGCCCCGGGCCTTCGGGCAGAATGTGTCCTCCCACCATGGGCACCCGCAGGCGCCCGCACTCCTCGCGGATTCCCTCCGAGACGGCTTCCACCTGATCGTCCGTCAAACCTGCCAGAACGTTCACCAGGGCCAGGGGCCGGCCCCCCATTGCGTAGATGTCGTTCACGTTGACGAGCACGGCCGCCCTGCCGGCTTGAACCGGATCCTGCTGCACCAGAGCGGAAAGGATTCCGTCGGCAGCCAGCAGCAGATAGCCGCCGTCCTCGGCGCGGAGCACGGCGGCGTCGTCTCCCGGGCCCAGCACCACGTCCCCGAAGTCCCAGGCCCCTTTCATGGCCTTGAGGCATTTCCCGACCGCCCGCTTCCGCCGGATGCCGGGAAACCGTCTGAGTTCTTCCACCATCCCGGCAAGGTTCATCCTGGAAGACCTGCCTCCGTGCCCTCCCGCGCGGCGAACCGCGCCGGCCCCTCCTGCCTCCCGGCAAGGCACGCCGAGGCCCCTTCCTGCCACATGGGACCCGCGGCCGCCATCAGGAAGTGGGGCCTGCCGTGAAAGGACGGGATCCTTTCCAGGACCTTCCATTGGCATCTCTCGAAGAATTTCACCCTCGAGGGCTGGACATAGGCGCGGAACCGTATGCCGCCCCTCCTCCTCACCTCCTCCTCCGCCTTTCTGACCAGCAAGGCCCCGGCCCGACCCCGGAATGGCCTGCGAACCGCTAGCCGGCTTCCAAGCCAGTCCCCGTTCCCAAGGGACGTCAGGCGAACCGTCCCGGCGCATTCGCCGTCCCTCAGGGCGACGATGTGAAGAGATCGGGAATCCATTTCGTCCCGGTCCGAATCTCGAAACAGCCCCTGCTCCTCCACAAAGACCTCGCGGCGGATCGCCAACGAGGCCTCGAGCAGGGGGCCGCCGTCGATGACCTCGAGAACGAACCGATTCGGGTCTTCGCCCTTTCTCTCTTCCCGGCGCAAGGCGTCCTGAAAGTCCGGAAGGGCCGAACAGCCCCGACACCGGACACAGCCCGCAAGCGCGTTTCCCCAAGAAAGGCCCTGTGCCTCCACGATGCGGGCCGCTTTCCGGTAGATCTCCTTTGCAAGGTAGGGTGGGATCGGTTCCCGGTCCTCGAGAGGCGTTCCGGGAATCGGCCGGAAGGGGACAAGGTAGGGATAAACCCCTATCGAAGACAGGCGTTCGCATCCATCGAGCAGGCTTCGGGGATCCTCCCCCAGCCCCATGAGAAGGAAGGAACTCACCTGGTTTCTTCCAAACACCGAAACCGCGTCCTTCCAGGCCCGGACGTATTCCTCCAGCGGAATGGATGCCTTGCACGGTGCCAGGGCCTTCAGTACAGCCGGGTCGAAGGACTCGCGGTGAATCCCGATGCTTGCCACACCCGCCTCGAGCAGCCTCTCCATGCGTCGAGCCGTAATGGGCGGCATGACCTGCACGTGAACGGGAAGGCCGGTCTCCCGCGAGACGGCCGCGGCGGTTTCCCGCAGGATTTCCCATTCCTTCCGCCGGTCCCTTGTGCTGCCCGCGGTGAGCGTCAGATGCCTCGCCCCGCACTTCCTTGCTTCCCCGGCGACTTCCGCCAACTGATCCGGCTTCTTCCGGAGCAGCGTCCTGCCGGATTGCCACGAGAGCCCCACCCCGCAGAACTTGCATCCGGACCCCGTGCCCCAGTACCTGCATGCCTGCAGCACGGTCGAGGCGAGGCAGTCGGTCCCATGCAGGAGGGCGATTTGCCGGTACGGCACCCCCTCGGCGGTCCTTCTCTCGTAGAAGGCAGGCTCCGGAGGCAGCGCCACCGGGAGGTCGACCGGATCGTCCCCGTGGAACAGAACCTCGCGGCCGTCCAGCCGCTCGAGACGGTAGGGGGATCTCGTCACGAAATCCGAAGCGGTCGGAACCGATGCCGGGCTTCCATCGAGAACGACCGTAGCCCCCTCCGCCGGGCCGGCTCCCCCTGCGCGCTGCCGGGACGGCCGGCCCGTCGCGACGGAAATCCGCACCCCGAGGGACTGCACCTCGGTCTTCACCTCTTCGACCCGGATCAAAGCCATATCACCTTCGTTCGCTCGTCCAGCACGTGGCCGATCACGTCCTCGGCAACGGTCACGCCTTCGACCAAATCCTGTTCGGTCAACGCATACAGGCGCATGGGCGCACGGCAAGCCTGTACCTGGATGCCATCCTCCATCAGGTCCCGGACCTTGGCCTCGAAGTCACCGACGGTCCGGCTGTCCCTTCCCACGCCGCGCTTGACGCAGAAGACGCCGTCCGCAAAAAAGATGACCTTCGTCTCCAGGCCCCTCTTTCGAGCCGAGGCGGCATACCGGAGCGCTGTGTAGGGCTTCAGCGAGGCGTAAGGGGCTTCGGACACCATGATAACGAAACGAGATATGGGGGCCATGCGGCTGCTCTCACCCCCGGCGCCTCTTCTTCCCGACAGGCGCCTTCTTGAAGGGCCCTTCCCGGGCGGGGTTTCCACCCCTTTTCTTCGTGCGGAGCGTGATGGTGGCCTGGACGTCGACGGAAAGATCATCGAGCACGCCCTTGAGCAGGCGTGCGGCGTCGATCCGAGAGAGGAACCAGTGCATCTCCTTCTGGAGGTTGGCCAGGAACTCGGCCTTGCCCTTCTCGCTCTGTTTGATCAGGTAGTTCACCGCCTCCCTGGGGAGATTGAATTCCGAGACCGCCCGCCGGATCCCCTCCTCGGTCATGAACAGCATCCCCGCCCCGGTGAACAAGGCCCGTTTCAAGGCCTCCGGCACATAGGCATCGAAGAGCTTCCCCAGGGAAAACTCGGAGGCTTCTCCGGTTCCGTCAGCGGATGGATGCCTGCTTTCCGCCATCACCGCACCTCCACAAGGCGCCGGAAGTGACGTGTTTCCTCGTCCTGGGTCGAGCCCCGTATCCGTCGTTTCATACTACAGGATGGCCGCCCCCGATTTCAAACCGGCCATTCAATCCTGATCCCCGGCCTCCGATCCACGGTCCTCTTCTTCCCCCTCCCCCACACGCCCCGTCTCGTCGGCCAGCCCCAGGGCCCTCGTGAGGATTTCGGTGATATCCCGCATACGGATCGGCGCGCCCTCGGCCGTGATGCCCACCAGCAACCCCTGGTAGCAAAAAGGACATGCCGTCACAAAATCGGTGGCGCCCGTTGCGACCGCATCGCGGACCCGCGCCTGCGACATCTTCTGCTGCACGTCCGGGAACCCGGCCTTCAGCCCGCCTCCGGCGCCGCAACAGCGTGAATGCTCATGATGCCTTTCGATCTCCACGAACTCGATCCCCGGCACGGACTTGAGGATCCTTCTCGGCGCCTCGTAGATCCCGGAGGCACGCCCCAGATGGCAGGGGTCATGATAGGTGACCTTCATCGGGACCTCACGCCTGAAACGGATCCTGCCCTCCCGGATCAGCCGGTCGATGAACTGCACCATGTGGAGGACCTCGAAGTTCATCTCGCCGACCTTGGGGTAATCCTGGCTGATGGTCTTGTAGCAGCCCGCGCAACTGGTCACCAGCGTGCGAATGCCCAACTGGTTGAATGCCTCGATGTTCTCCCGGGCAAGCCTCGTATACTCCGGGTCCCCGACGCGAAGCAGGACGCTCCCGCAGCATTTCTCCCGCACCCCGAGAATCCCGAAATCCACCTCGCACGCATCGAGCACCTTTGCGGTGTTCACGGCCACCTGCTTGATGTTCACGTCGAAGGAGGCCGTGCAGCCGACGAAATAGAGGACTTCCGCCTTCTCCTTGGCCAGGTTCTTCGGCACCCTTTCGAGCTGCTTGTCCTTCCTGGCCCGCTTGGCCCACTTGTCCCGTATGCTCCTCGGTTGCATCCAGGGGTTGTCATAGGCCTTCACGCTGCTCGTCAGGGCCTTGTGATTCTGGAGGGGTCCGCAGCCGGCGTCCACCATCGATTTCCGAATGCCCTCCCAGAGTTCGACGGTATCGATGTAGGAGGGGCACACGTAATGGCACTGGCCGCAGGTGCTGCACTCGTACAGGCCCTGGATGAAGCGCTCGATCCGCCTCTCCTGCCGGCCCTTGCGATCGAGCCTCCTGGCCAGCCAGGACCCCGGCGGCGCGATCATGGAGAGAACCCCGTCCTGGGCGCGCAGGATCTCTCGGAACGCCTTGGCCTTTGCCCGGGGGGTGAGATCCTCCTTCGGATCCTGCGCATAGACCGGGCACCATTCAACGCACTCGCTGCAACGGGTGCAACTGTCCAGTTCCAGCAGTTGCCGCGGGCTCAGATTGCGGACGCGAATCCTCTTTCCGGGCAGCCCATCCTGCTCCGGCCAGGGGCCTGCGTCCCGCGCGCGAGCGGGCCCGGCCTCTTTCGGCCTTTCCTCAGCCGCAGCCTGCGGGAGGCTTTCCTGTGCCGCTTCTTCCCGCTCCTTGTCGTCCATGTCCGCCTTTCACGGTGTTCTTCGGGTCGTCACGGTTTCCCCGCTTCCCCCTTTGGATGCCGGCCGACGCTCATTGGCGTTGTTTGTAGTGGGCCTCGGAGGCGGTCGCGGCAATCGACACAGGGGAGGTCACGATGTGCAACAGCTTGCTGAAGGGGAAGTAGGCAAAAAGGCCGAAAACCAGCGCCGCATGCAGGAGCCAGACATAGAAGCGAATGCCGGTCCAGGGAAGATCCCAGGGCCGGAGCAGGGCGGCGCCGGCCGCACCGAGGAAGGACGCCCATATCCTCGGCTGCGGATCGACAACGGCCAGCCGGCAGGCCTCCAGGAAGAAGCCCGTGCTCACGATCCCGAATAGCAGGAGAAGCACGGCGAGGTCTTCGGCCTCGGTCTTGAACCGGCCTCCTCTTCCGAGGAGTCTCCTGTAGCCAGCAAGCAGGGTCCCCACGAGGATGCACCCGCCCAGGAGGTCCGCGCCGAAATCCAGGACAAGGCCCACCCGGTCCGCCGTCACGCCCAGCAAAGGCAGCAAGAATCGATGCACCACGATCAGGCCGAAGACAACGGCCAGGGCGAGGAAGGCCATCGAGATCAGCAGGAAGACGGCCCACCGCAATCCGCTCTGCCGCCTGACGCGCTCCCCGAGCACCGTCTCCCTTGCGAGGGCCCGGACCACGGAGGGCCAGTGGACCGGGTGATGGAGGGACGGGCTCCTGCCTCTTCGCCAGAGCAGTACCGTGCTATAGATCCCGGGAAGCATGATCAACATCGCCAGAGAGAACATCCACCAGTGGAGAGTCCACTTGTAGCGGTTCTCCCAGCCGAAGAAGTCGCCCCGAGGATAGGCTGCGGCCCCATGACACTCGCCGCAATCCTTGCCGGTGGCCCGTACGAGGCCCTCCCCCTTGCGGTGATGGGTACGGCGGGCCGTTTCCGCGATCAGCAGGTTTCTCTCCGGCACGAGGAACGACTCGGCGCCCTGCCTGCCCTGCCCTTCCGGGCTCTCCTGGAAACTGCAAGGAGCCTTGGAAGGGGCCGCCCCGAGAAGGAGGCAAGCAGCAACGGCTATCGCGAGGGCTCGGCAGCTGCCGATGCAATCCACCAACCCCCTGTCCGCATGCCATGGGAGACTGGAGACTGCTTCGCCTGCGCTCGCAATTTCCGGCCCTTGTCTTCGCCTCATCCCTCCCACCCTCAGACTTGCTTTTTTCCTCTTCCGGCCATCAGGCGGCTTGACCCGACGGTCGTCGCGGCAAGCAAGCTGGCCCCCTCGCCGGCGGCTCAGCCGCGGCGGTCGGCTCTCAGCACCCCACCGCGACCTCGTTCGTTTTTGCGGGGTTCCGGCTTGCAGAGGCCTGACCCCTACCCGTCTTTCCTTTCCCCTATCGCCTTTCCCTTTTCTCCTCCCTTGATCTCGATCATCGGCAGGGGCGAGATCCGAACGTAATCGTCCTTGACGGCATGGTAGTGGCAGTCCCTGCAATAGGACATCTTCGGCGAATGCCCGAATGCGGCGGACTCCCGCTCATGGGCGATGTTTCGGTGGCAATCGGTGCAGAGGCAGATTCCCCTCTTCAGGTGCCAGCCGTACATCAGATCTTCGAGCGGCCATCGGTACACCCGGGGGCCTTGCCCCGCGCCCGGGACCGAATCCAGCCGGACTTCGACGACCTTTTCGATCGGCCTTCCCGCCAGGACGGCGCTGTGGCAGCCCATGCAGTTCGGGTTGACCGTCTCCGGGTGGGCGGAGAACGATCCGCACCGGCCCCTCTGGCCGGGGAGCAGCCCGTGGCACTGCCCGCACGTGATCCCGGCCGCGTGCCTCTCCGAGGCCTCCCACATCAGGGCCGGGCCCGAGCCGCGGTGGCAGGTGAGGCAGTAAGAACGGTTTTCGCGCGTGATCGTCATCGTGCCGTAGAGAAGATTGGCTCCCAGCACCACGACCGCCAGGGCACCGCAGAAGAGGAGAAATCGCCTTCTTCTCTGGGCGGCAAGCGCAAGGGCCTCCAAATCCGACTCTCTGGGAATGCCCTCCTGTGCACTTGCCCGGCTTTCCGTCATCGCTTCGCTGATCCCTGTCCCGGGTTCGGATCAACCCGGTCCTTGTCGATGGGAACCCTTCAACCCTTCCCAAGCCCTGTCACCGTCACGGCCGTGTCCATCCAGCCGGGCGCCCTTTCGGCCGGGTCCTCCGGCCAGGGGACCACCTTCCGCCCGTTCCCGCCGTACGACTCCCCTTGCCACCAGCGGCCGTGCGCCTCCTCCGGTCCCGGAGGGCCGTGCCCGCCGAGGGATGCCTCGCGGTCCAGGAAGGCGGCCGGCATGGCAAGGGCCTCGGGATGAATCCCTTCCGTGAGCCTCACCCGCGTCTCCACCGAGCCTGCCGGGCCTTCTAGCATTACCCGATCCCCTTCTCGCAGGTGGAGCGTCGCTGCAGTCTTCGGGTGCATCATCACCGGATCGGCATGGTCGATCTCATCCACCCAGTCACAAGGATGTAGGAGACTCCCCCTCGTGGGAGAGGTAAACAGGATCAGGGTCTTCTCCAATGCATCCGGCCTGCGCGACCCTGTATCCCTTGTGTTTTCCTCGATGCGGGGTACAATCCGCGTGGCCACCGAATTCACGCAATACCTCTCCGCTCGCCCCCGGCCGCGCCCCGGGAGCGTGAGGAAGCCCCTCTGCGTCAACTCACGGAATCCGCAGGACGGCGCGGCCGCCGAAAGGGTTCCGGTGACAAGCAGACGGTAATAGTCCTCTACATCCCGGAACGGAAATGCCTCTTTCCAGTCCCCTCCCAGGCTTGCCGCAAGCATGAGCAGGAATTCGTCCAGGGAGCGGGCCTCTCCTTCCGGCCGGCAGACCGGCTGCCGCAGGCCAACCCAGGCCGAAGGACCTGCCGCTGCGAAGGGCTCGTGAAGCCCCCAGGACTCGAGAAAGGTCGAGGCGGGAAGCACGAGATCGGCAAGCCCGGCGGTCTCGTTCCAATGGCTCGCCAGGGCGACGTGGAGCGGCACCCGCCGCTCGTCCTTCAGGGTCCTGGCCGTTTCGGCCGGATCCGGATCCGTTACCGCGGGATCGGCGTCATGGCTCAGGAGGCAGCCGATCCGCCGATTCCCCTTTTGCAGATCCCAGAAGAGGCTGCCCCGCAGCACAGGAACGCCGCGGTTCGCCGGGGGCCAGGGGTCGGGTTGCCGCCATTCCACCCAGCCCGGCCCTATGAGCCCTGCGTCCCGTCCGACCCTTCCGACCAGCAAGTTCAGCAGAAGAATCGACCGGGCATCCTCCAGACCTCCTCTCCTCGCCGTCACCCCGCTCCCGAGGATGGCCGCAGGCCGCTGCGCCGTGGCAAACTCTTCGGCGGCCCAGCGAATCCGGTCCGGCTGCACCTGACAAATCCGGGCGGCCTTCTCGAGGCTCCATGGGGCAAGCAACTCATCCAAGGCGTCCCGATCGGCATCCGTCTGCCCATCGAGAAAGGAGCGGTCCGCCCAGTCGTTCTTCAGGATCTGGTGAGCCACGGCCAGGGCAAAGGCCCCGTCCGTCCCGGGCCTGAGCGGAATCCACGAATGACTGGCCGCAGCCGTCTCCGAAAGCCGGGGGTCCAGGGTGATCCATCGAACCCCTCGCTCCCTGCCCTCTGCCCAGGCTCGAGCCGTACCGACCAGGCGTCGGATGCTCCCCAGGGGGTTGGCCCCGAAGTTCAGGATTCGGTCCGCATCCGCAAGATCCGGGCTTCCGCCGAACGCGGGGCCGAAGGATCGGCGGGCCGCTTCCTCGACCGGATGTTCGTGATCGTCCGCCACGGCCAGCAGGCCGTTCCGTGAGAACCCGAGGAACCGGCGGAGCATGGGCGTGGATTCCTTGCCCGAAACGCAGACGGCCAGGCCGGGGAAACGATCCTCCCCGCTCGTGCGGATGGCCTTGAACACGCCGGTTACGGCCAGGAGGGCTTCCTGCCAGGAAATCTCCGCCCAGCGGGCTTCGCCCCTCGGGCCGAGCCGTTTCAGGGGCTTCCGTATCCGGTTCGGTCCGCCGTTGAGCCGGGCCGCAGCCGAGCCGAAGGCACACAGGGCGCCCCGGTTGTAAGGATGTGCGGGATTGCCTGCCAGCCCGATCAGGCGTCCTTCGTCCGCAAAGGCCAGCATCCCGCACCCGGCTTCGCACAGCCCGCAGGTGGTCGGTATCCCCTTCGTCGCCCGACCGGTGTAGAGGGACACGTCCAGCCGCTCCCGACCTTCTTCCGACCCGAGGCGCTTCCGGAAGAGATCCGGACCGAGAACGACGGTGGAGAGCCCCAGGACTCCCCCTTTGAGCAGCGCCCTCCTGGATACCGCAGACATCCCTTCTCCAAGCGATCGATGGTCTGTCCCCTGCACCCGACGCCCCGGCACCGGATGCCGAAACCCCTACACCTCATCTCCTGCTGCGCCTGACACCGACCCTTCCTCCGTCCCTGTCCCTCACAGAAGCGGCAGTCTCTCCCCCACATGCACGAGATCCAGCCTCATGAACAGGATCCCCAGTACGATCAGGGCGCTCGCGACGAGCAGGGGCCCCACCCGCCGGAACCGGGGGTGAAACAGAAGGACCAGGGGAAGGAGCTTTCCGAGGAAGACCTCGATGCCCACGAAATACGGCGCGAGCGGGCCGGTCAGGAGCGTCTCGACCCCCGACCGGTCCACCCCGCCCGAGACCGATGCCACAAGGAGATCGATCCCGGTGAGCAGAATGTCCAGGACAAGAAGCCACCCCAGCATCCTGCCCAGCGACAGCAACATGCGCCCCGGCTCCCCTTCAGGGCTCAGGGGCTCCTTACGCCGCTTGCACATGCCGGCAAACACCAGGATGATCAGGGCCGCACCGGAGACAACCGCGGAGACGAGAAAGAGCAGGGGAATCATCGAGCTGTGCCACAGGGGCCGCGCCGGACAAAAGGCGAGGATGAAGCCCGTGTAGGCGTGCACGGAAACGGCGAAGGGGATGCCGATCAACCCCCATCGCCGGGCCGCCCTCTCCCTGTCCTGAAAGATACAGGCCATGTAGATGAGGCAGAATAGGGGGTAGGAGGTCAGCAGGAAGGAGCCCCACATGATCGGGGATCCGGGATTCAGGAAGAAGAACAGATGCCAGGAACGCAGGGGCCTGCCCACGTGAACGAGCAGGAACACCGGGGCGACGAGGAGCATGAGCGTGGCCGTCACGATGGCGGGCCGCGAAAGGGCGCGGTACCGGACCTGTCCGAAACCGTATGCAAGGGTCGATACGAGGAAGGATCCCGCACTCAACCCTGTGAAGAAGATGTAAAGCGCGATCATGGCCCCGAAGGAGGCATGGTGAGGGACGTTGTACAGGATCACCGGCTTCACGGGACCCTCCTCCCCCGGGTTTCCGCCATCTCGGTGTCCACACCCAAATAGAAGACCTGCGGACTTGTGCCGTATTCCGGGAGCAGGACCTGTACCGGCCGGTTCGCCAGCATGCGGGAGATCTCACTCGCCGGGTCTCCTCGGTTCCCGAGGATGCGGGCGCCCGTGGGGCATGCCTCGACGCAGGCGGCCGACTGGCCTGCATCGATCCGGTGATGGCAGAAGCAGCATTTCGAAATGATTCTCTTCTCCGGGTCGAGAAAACGCACCTCATAGGGGCAGGCCGCCTTGCAGTACTGGCACCCGATGCACCGGTGCGGGTCCACGAGCACGATGCCGTCCTCGCGCTGATAGGTCGCATTCACAGGGCAGACCGAGACGCAGACCGGGTCATCACACTGGTTGCAGTTGATCGGGATGTGGCCGCGCCGCACGTGAGGGAACCGGCCCTTCTCCACGGATTTCACCCATGTGCGAAAGACGCCCACGGGCACGAGATTCTCGCGCTTGCAGGCCACCACGCAACTCTGGCACCCGATGCAAAGATCCGCGTCGATGACCATGGTCCACCGAATCGTATCGTCAGCCACGAGGCCTCCAAGGAACGGAATGCTTTCTTCTGTGCAGCCTCTTCTTTTTCCCCCTCATCAGGCATCCTGCCCATGGTCGGCCGGGCCGCCGAAATAGACCCCCAGAAACGCTACGACCAGGTCCTTCAGGCATGCGAACACCCGGCCGGCCAACTCGTCGCTTTCCTCCCTCGCCTCGATCTTCAAGGTGAGCGCCTTCAGCAAGAGATTGCATTCGGCGGCCTTCTCGACCAGCACCTCCTCGATCCCGGCCGGGGCGCCTTGCCGGGCATGGCCACGGGCGCCGGCGATCCTCTTCCAGACGGCCTCCACGAAGTGCAGGATCTTTTCCGGCTCGTAGACCTTGGCGCCGATCCGCCAGGATACGTTGCGGCGGCTCATGGCATGGGCCCGGATCCTGATGTTGCTGATCTCCTTCCGGAAGTGCTTCTGCCAGCGCGGCGTAAGAACGCCTCCGGCGGCCGGCGGCCTCCTTCCCGCCTGCTCCGTTTCGGGGCCCGGATTCCCGGACGGGCCGCCGGGACGCATGTGCCACTGGATCCACTGATGGATGATATCGTTCCCGTCGTGGAACCAGGGGTGCTCGAAGTGGGGGCCCAGGAGCACCATGCGCCCCTTCCCGAAGGCCTTCTCGCAGGCAGCCACCTTGCCCAGGTAGACCGTCTCGGCAATCTCCCGGTCCGTCAAGAAGCGAGTCCTGCCGGTAAAGCCCGTGTAAAAGGCCCAGGGGACGATGTCCTCGGAGCGATTGAGCGGCGGTCCCCCGTACAGAGGCACCAGGATCTCACGCCCCCCCCAGACCGGAAACCCGGGCTCCATCCTGACGCGGACCTCCTCCCTGACCGGATGGTAGATATAGTCGCACCCGTAGCGGGTCGAGAACTTCAGGGGCATCTGCCGGGCGGGTGGAAGGTCCCGGGTCAGATTGTTGATTCTGCACTTGACGAAATTGAATGCATGGAGCGGGGGCTTCGAAGAATGGAGGGGAAGATACGCCCCTGCACAGGACCCGACATAGAGCCCTCCCCTGTCCAGGAAGGCCTGCAGGGCCTGTGCGCCCTGGGGTTCCAGGGCGCGGGCCACGGCGAACGTATCCCCTCCGGAAACGAGGAGCACGTCCTGTTCGGGGGCAAGGCGAGGGAAGTCGTGTTCCCCGATCAGGCGAAGGCGGCCGTAGGAGTACTTCTCCATCAGGTCCACGAACCAGGTCCAGGAATGGGATGCACCCTCCCCCACGTAGACGCCGACACGCACGCTGTTCGAGCCGGGCTTCATTCAGCCTTCCCATCCCCGCCGCAACCTCTCCAGGGCTCCCTCCAGGTCGGGCGTAACCCAGGAGGAGGGCAGCTTGCCCTCTCCTTCAGCCGCAGCATAGGTGTCGCGCAGCAGCTCGCGAGCCTGCCTCTGGAGCGCCTCCTCGGTCAGGCCGTCCCAGCCAACGGCGGTCGCGGCCAGACGTGCAATCTCTTCGAGACGGATCCCCGGTGCGAGGAGCGCGGCGACGGGGCAAACCCCGAGCATCGAGGAGACGGCCATCCGATCGAGCCACCACCGGGCCCGGTCCACCGGATCATCGCCCACGCCCAGATCGGCCCATGCCCCGCCCAGCGGGCTCAGGGGCACGGCATGGCTGAATACGGTCACGGCCTGTATCAGGCGCGCCTCCAGAGGCTCGGAAAGGGGCCACGGAGCCGCCCCTCGCACGGTCTCCACGCCCGCCTGCAGCAGGTCGCTTTCTCCACGTGCCAGGGCCTGCACCCGGCCGACCGCCTGCTCCGCACCCGTCACCCCCTCCTTCCGGAGCAGGGCCCCGCATGCGAGGGGATCCAGACCGAGGCGGTTGATCTCGCGGAGCACGACCGGGAGCCCTTCCTCGAGGAAGAGGAGCGAGATCACCCCTCCGGGGTCGGTCAGGAGGATTCCGGGCTCGTTCTTCTTCGACTCCTCGAGCAGACCGGAGGGCTCTTCGATCATGAGAAACGTGTTGGCCGCGTAAGCGCAGTTGAAAGAGGCGGAATGCCTGTGCACCTTTTTCCGGATCGGCTCGAGAGATGCAGATTCCAGCCCCAGGGATTCCAGCAGCGCCACCAGGCCCTGCTTTCCATCGAGCCGGCCTCTCCGCAAATCCCTTCGGACCCGGACGCATGCGTCAAAGAAGCCGTCGGCCACCTCGAGGCTGCCCAGGCCCCGCATGGCGATTGCCTTGAGCCTGCGCGAGCCCAACGCATGCCCCATCCCGAAAACGTCGCGACTCCCCCACGGGCCTTCCGAGACCTGCGCGAGCCTTGCGCCCTTCTCTCCGGCAGGGCCGATCACGATCAACTGCACGTAGTCGTCTCCGTGCTCGAGCCGCAGACGGTCCGTGGTCTCCCAGACGTCCCTGCCCCATACATCCTCGGCGCCGGTGAGCTCGGCCAACTCGTCGTGAAGCCACAACCGGACCGGTTTCTCCGATTCGCCCAGGACCACCAGGAAGTCATAACCGCTGTACTTCATTTCGACCGCGGTCTGCCACGTCAGGGGCACGTGGCACACCTTTCCGGTGACCGGGCTTCTGCCGGTCAAGGCCCCGGCACAACCGTTCGGGGCAAACGTCCCGGTCAGAAGGCCCGTACCGAAGACGATCGGATCCCGCTCCGCGTACTGCCTGTACAGGGCCAGGTTGATCTTGGCGCCTCCGACGTGTTCGACCACCATCTCCTCGGTGAGTTCCTCTTCTTCGCAGGTGCCTTCGCTCAGGTCGACGATGAGGATTCTTCCGCTGTAAGCATTGTTGAGGTCCATGACGTTCGTCCCCTCTTCCTTGTTCCGTGCTCTCAGGACTCCACCAGGGCGAGGCAGCCGGTCGGACAGGCCTTCACGCAGAAAGGCTCGTCTTCCTCCTCGCAAAGGTCACAGGGCGCGCGCATGAGAATCGGCTTGCTGCTCGCCCCCGCTCCCTCGACCTGTTCGCCCGGGCGAACCACCTCCGGCCCTTCCGGCCGGGCCAGGAGCAGATCCCTCTCCCGCTTCACCATCAGACCGAAGTAGTTCCGCTTCTCGGCCCGGTGGAGCATGAGGCTCGATCCGATGGCCGAACAGTCCCCGTCGTGATGGTAGCTGCAGGCATACTCACAGATCCTGCATCCGATGCACTTGAGACTCTCAACCGCCAGCTTCATCGTTGCATGCACCTCCTCTCTGCATGATCCCTCTTCGTTCGTTCTGCCCAGGCCAGAGGGTCTCGAAGCCCTCCCTCATGCCCTCCCCTGCGCGGTGCTTCGTCTCGCTCGCGGATCTTTCAACCCCACCCTGCGGGGCCGGCTACGGAGGGACCGTTCCACTCCCCCGGAGGCACGCGGCCTGCCGCGGAGGCCAGGGGAGGAGGACCGGCGCGGAAGCTTCTTTTTCGCGAGCCAGGCTCGAAACTCCTTCGAGGGCGCCTCGGAGAAGACCTCTTCGAAAAACCGTTTCCCCAGTTCCACCATGTCCCCTGTGTAGAGGCCCGGGTCCGCCTCGATCCCTCCTTCGTCCAGCAGTTCGATCATCCGGGAGAGCCAGAGAATCCTCACCTCCACGTAAAGGATCCCTGCATATCCGATCAGCCGCTGATAAGGGCCCACCTTGTCTTCGTACGTATCTCGAACCTCCCGGATATCCTCGAGAATCCGGGTGTGAAGCTCCAGCTGCGTGCGCAGGTGAGCGCGGATCTCCTCGGGGGCAAGCTTTCCGAAGAAGAAAACCTTGAGGACAAAGGGCTCTTTCAACTCTTCGAATTTCGTCACCGGTTCCCGAAGCCACCGGGCGAATCGCTCTTGCCCCTTTTCCGTGATCGAATAGACATGCTTGTTGGCCGTGCCCTTCTGCTCGACCACCTTCAGGCTGATCAGACCGTCTTCGTGCATCTTCTTCAGGGTCGGGTACAACTGGCCGTCGCTCACGCTCCAGAAGTGGCGGATCACGTACCGAAAGAACTGCTTCATCTGGTACCCGGTCATGGGTCCGTCGTCGAGCAGGCCCAGGATGGCTTCACGCAGAGACATGGACCCTCCGGCTCCGGAACGGGCGATACGGGAGAGCGCAAGGCAGAGAGTTCATATAACAGAGTGCACTCTTTTAGAGGCATTTCTTTTTACCACATCGTGCCGCCCCCGGTCAAGGACAAACGGCCTGAAGTCTTCCCCGGGGAGGGTCCGGGCAAGGTCTCCGAGCGGCGGGAGGCGAACCCTCATCTGGAGCCGGTTGTGGGGAACTCGGCAATACGGAGGTTCGTGCAGCCGTAAGGAACCAGAACCAGCGTTTCAGGCTTCTCGTCCGCCTCCACATGCACCGGGCTGGACGGGACCGGTCCGGCAGACCCATTCGTTGCCGTCCACCCGGGGACTCGGCGACCCGTGACCGTCGCCGTGACCGGCGGGGTCTCGGGAGAAAAGACGACGGCCCGGATCGGATGCTCCCGGAAGACGATCGCCTCGGCCTCCACGCCCTCGCGCACCTCGAGGGCGTAGTTCCAAGGGGTGGTGGGGAACACCTCCCAGTCCGCGTGCGGCAACTCGCGTAAAGCCTTTTCCCGGTTGATCCGGCGCCGGTCCTCGCCGATCTTGAGCGCGAACAAAAGGGGCCCCCGACAGAGAGAGACAGCACGGTTCGGGCGCGGAAGGATCCGCGGCGCCATGGGCAGTGTGAGCCTGACCGTCGTGTTGCCCTGCCAGGATCGCTCCAGGGTGTGGAATCCGGCGGGCACCCTTCGGACAACTCCCTCGCCCTGAATGGCCACCGTTGCGCCCTCCGCCCAGGCAGGGACGCGGACCAGGAACGGAAAGCGGGCCGACCGGCCGACCCGAACCGTGAAATCGAGTTCCTGACGGAAGGGATAGTCGGTACGAAGTTCGACGGATACGGGGTTCCCTTCGATATCGGTTTCGAGTTTCGAGGGGGCATAGGCCACGGCCGCGATTCCGCCGGCCAGGGTGCGCATCCACAGATGGGCGGCGAACTTGGGCCAGGCCTGGCTCAGGTTGGCCGTGCAGCACCCGTAATTGGGTTCCAGACCAAAGATGTTCGCGTCCGGTCCGCAGGAGTTCCAGGGCGGGGCTTGCCGGACGCTGCATTCGATCTGATTCAACTGCTGAACGTACTGGTGTGCCCACATGTCCGGAGAGAACGCGGCCGGCAGCGCGTTGAATGCGATCGTCTCGAGTCGATCCGCAAACGCGGGGTCTCCCAACAGACCCAGCAGGCACTCGAGAGAAAACATGTACTCAGCCACCGCACAGAGCTCGGTTCCCTGGCGCGCATCGACACCGGCCAGACATTCGTCTCCGGTGAAGACGCCCGTCGGCATTCCGTGGTAACGGTCCAGAGCGCGGATCCTCTCGTAAACGGAGTCCTTGTCGGCATCTTCCCCGGTGAGCCGCCACCACAAGGCGCCCTCTTTGAGCGCCATGGCATTGTTCACGACATGACCCGCGAAGCTCCATCTCCCTTTCGCAGTGGGTTCCTTGAGCGGCCAGCGACGGAAAAAGGCCTGCCAGTTGAAACCCTGTGCATGAAGCTTCACCGCGAGGTCGACAAGCCCGGGCTCGCCGGTTCTTTCGTAAAGCCACCAGATCGGCAGAAGGAACTCGAACCAGCGGAACTGCCCCCAGTTCGAGAGTGGATGAAAGTCGATGAGCCGGTCCAGCAAGTACAACGCCCTCTCGATGACGACGGGGACTCGGTGATCCCGGGTCGCGTCGTGGTAGCCCAGCAGCATTTTCAGCGCAAGGGCCTGCGACCAGAGGTCCGCCGCCTCTTTGCTCTCCTCCATGCGCGGGCCGAGCCATCCGTCCGGATGCTGGCGGCCAAGGATGGAATCCAGGTATCCCGTGATTCTTCTCTGAAGGGCGATGTCGCCCGTCAGCCAGGCCATCGGAATGACCCCGTCCAACCAGTAGGGCATGCGTTCCCAGCCTTCGGCGTTGCCGCCGATCCAGGCGCTGTCCTTGATGTCCGGCCAGAATTCGTCCAGATGGCCGCTCAAGCCGTCCGCCTGAATGCGGAGTTGTCGCGCGAGCCAGCCCCGCGGGGAAACGGCCGGAAGCGGAAACGGCCGGAAACAGGGCTCACGAAGTCCCATCGGCAGTGTCTCTATCGGACGAGGGGGGCTGGATGCGAGTTCGGAAACGCAGATTGCTCCTCCCACGCAGCTTTGCACGCGGGGCTTTTCCTTGTCAATCAAACCGATTGCGTTGACAGGCCGAGCTTGAGGAAGTAAGGTCGAACGCATGAAGGCCGTCGCAGGAATCCCGCTCTGGGGCCGTCCCCGCCGGAAGGGCGCCCACGTCGTGAGGCGACTGACCGCCTTGCTCATCCCCCTCGTTCTGCTTGGGTGCGGAGAGGGCGGAGAATCCTCGCAACGCACTCCCAGCACTCCGACCTGCCCCGAAACTCCCGAGGCCATGTACGACCTTCTCGTGGAGGATGCGTTTGTCCCGGGCTGTCCCGACGACTCGGGAAGCGGTGTCTTCGGCTCGTGGGAGGTCGATGCGCACGGCTTGCCCGCCTACCGATACGACATGAACCACCCGGAGGACCCTCGCGCCGCCTACACCACGAGCTGGGGGGAGTCACGAGACCACTGGCACCAGTTGGGAAACGATGCGGTCACGGCCACGGCGCACAATGACGGGTATGTGCAGCTGTGGGACTGGGCGAGAGGGGGCAAGTGCGTCAACCGGTACCAGTCCGCCCGGAACAATTTCGCCGGAGGATTCCGCTTCTTGAAGTCGGGAGAACAGGTCTGGAACACCCTTTGCGGAGCCGAATCCATTCCGACCCAGCAGCGCCTCTTCGGAATGGGGTACTTCCTCAAGGAAACCAGCCGAAACGGCCTCCGGGTGAGGGAGAGGACGTACGTCCCATTCGGCCGGGACCCGGTAATCCTGTCGGAGACCTGGGTCCGGAACGAGTCCTCCCTTCCTCTGGAATTCATTCTCTACGAGTACTGGGATTTCAATCTCTACGAACTCCTGATCGCACCCATCATGACCGCACCTCTGGGGGCGATCTTCGAAGCCCTCCGATGGGAATTCAACAGCCGGTTCGAGATCAACTCCTCGTACGACCCGCACGAGGCCCTGCTTGTGGTCCGTCCGCGACTGGCGCCCGGTTTCACGGCCCCGCCGATCGACGCGATCTCGGTCGAAGACCATTACCCCCGTCCCTGCTTTCTTGCCTGCCTCACGGGGACGCCTGATTCCTGCCACACCGACCAGGACAACTTCTTCGGCGAGGGGGGCGTGTCCCGGCCGGACGCAATCGTCCGGGAAGATCCTTCGGGCCTTCTTTCGCAGGCAGCCTCTCCCATCGACAGGGCCTGCCTCGCGCTCGGCAAGCGCCTGCGGCTCGCCCCCGGTGAGAGCGCCTTCCTAGCCCATGCCTTCGGATACGCCTCCGACACCGAGATTCCCTCTCTGCTGGAAACCTACCGGCAAGACCCTGCGGCGAACTTCGGCCGGACGGTCGAGGCCTGGCGCGAGCGACGGGTCGATTTCGTGACCGGGGGCCCGGAGTCCGGGTGGCTCCGACGAGAGACCCTGTGGCACGGCTACTATCTTCCCAGCGGATCCTTCCACGAGGACTATTTCGCGGGACCGATTCTGAACCAGGGCTCTGCCTATGCCTACATCCACGGCATGAACGGAGCCCATCGGGACTTTGCCTTGTTTGCCATGCCCCTCGTGTATCTTCGCCCGGATCTGGCAAGGAGCATCCTGACCTACACAATGCGGTCCCAAGACGCCAAGACCGGCGAAATCCCCTATGCGCATCAAGGATACGGCTTCACGAGCGGCTTCCTCGTGCACGAGGAATCGACGGACCTGGACATCTTCTTCCTCCTGGCCGTGGCCGAATACCTGGGCGCCACCAGGGATTTCGAATTCCTCAATGCCGTCGTTCCCTACTACCCGCTTTCGGCCGGGGTCGAGGGCCCTGTGCGGGAACACCTGGAGAAGGCCCTCGCGCATCTGGTGAAGGATGTCGGAACCGGTCCCCACGGCCTCATCCGGGCAGGCTCAGGCGACTGGAACGACGTGTTGATTGCCTTCTCTCCGAATCCTGTCCAGACCATGATTCGGGGCGAATCGAACCTGAACACGGCCATGGCATGCTATCTCTTTCCCCGCCTCGGCGAGCTCTTCCGGCAATCCCTCCCCTCGTTCTCCGAAGAGTTGAACCTGCTGGGCGGCCGGTTCTGCACGAACCTCGCGTCCGAGTGGACAGGGGACTGGATGCGGCGGGGCTACCTGGGAAACGGCTCGTACCTGGGCGAGGAGCAGCTCTTTCTCGATGCGCAGCCATGGGCCCTTCTGGCCGGCATAGGGGACGAGGCCCAGACGGCCCGTCTCCTGGCGAACGTGAGCGAACGGCTCGTCGAGCCTTCGCCGGCCGGAGCCCTCTGCCTGATGCCGCCCAACGACCCCCCTTTCTTCGTGCCCGGTTCGGACACGAACGGCGGAACCTGGGCGGCCATAGACAGCTGGCTCGCGTGGGCGTGGTCGCTCTCGTCCCCCGCAAAGGCCTGGGAATTCTTCCTCAAGACCACCCTGCACCAGAGGGCGCAGGCCTACCCGGACATCTGGTACGGCATCTGGAGCGGTCCGGATTCCTACAACGCATTCTACGCGGATCGGCCGGGCGAAACCTTCAACTGGAGCTTCACGCCCATGACCGATTTTCCGGTCATGAACATGAACCGCCACAGCGGTCCGCTTCTGGATGTGATCCGACTCTGCGGGATCGACCCGGTGGGCTCGGCCCTGCGGATTTCTCCACGACTGCCCTTCGACAGGTTCTGCCTGAGGCTCCCCCTCCTCGGGGTCGCCTACCTGCGTGACCGCCAGCGAGGCGTCTACCGCCCCATCGTCGAGGGAAACTTCCGCTTCGAGGTGGAGCTGCCCGACGGTCTCGCCTGCGACACATTCCGGCTCCTCCTGGACGGATACGAGACCGAGGCCCCGTGCACACGGGGACATGTGAAATTCGAGGCGGGAGGCAGGCCGGGGAAGAACATCGAATGGGAACTCCTGCCGGCGCGGTCGACCGGCGCGGCGCCGCCGACGTGGACGGCCGACTAGCAACCGATCGATGCCGGGCTGCCGGAGGCCTTCCGGGGACGGATCATTTCGGGAGTCGATCCCTGAGACGCTCCAGCTCCCTCTTCTTGTCCAGGTAGTCCCTCTCGGAAATCGCGCCGTCACGCCGCAGCTCCTCGAGGAACCGGAGACGCTCCTCAATCTCTCCGGGGCTGGGCAGGGACGCGGGATCGGGCAGAGCGACTTCGCCGGGGAGGGAGGAGGGCGGGACCTCGATCATGGCCGGCGCGGCCTTCTTCGGGATCGCCCCGCCGACCGCAACCCACGGCCGGGAGAGATCCAGCCGGATCCAATTGGCGTAAGGACTCGACCCGAACAGACCCCCCTCTCCGGCCGTGGCCAGCGACTGGCCGGCTCCCGGCTCCAGGGCCCAACTCGTCCGCATGGGCGATTCCAGGGGGTCTCGCCGGTTCGGTTCGGCCTCTGCCCCCTCTTCGCCCAGGAACTGCTCAAAGGCGATGTTCCGAAAGGCGATGTTCAGTTCCCCTCCCTTGCGGAACAGGACGCCGTCCGTCAGGGACAACCGCCGGAAGACCTTCAGGGTGCTCTTTTCCTCCACGAAGGAGAAATCCACCACCTGATCGGGCCCGGCCTGCGCAAGGGCCTCACGGATCGGTCTCAGGACGGCATGCCGCGAGGCGGCAGGGAAGGCATCATAAAGCCGCCCGCCTCCGACCAGAACCTTGCCCTTCTTGTAGCGAACCGCCTCGAGCAGTGCCTCCAGGAGCCCCGCATCCACATTCCAGGGATGGTCATAGCCTCCCGGCACGGTCGCACCGGACTTGTCCACGCGCTCGGCGAGTCGGACGCGGACCCGCGCATCGCCGAAAACCTCCTTGTATCGAACCGAAGGGCGCGCACACCCGACAGCCATGGCGAGCAGAGCGACGACCATGAGGCCGATCCCGATTCGCGCGACCGCCATGGGAGCCCCGCACGTACGAAGTCCACGCCCGCGCGGCTTCCCGGCCGACCCGATGTGACAAGGTTGTCGCGGCATGTCCGTCATCCTTCTGATGGATTGCCTGAATGCCGGCACCGAATCTATCACGGTCACGGCCGGCAAGCAACCGCGGCCTTCCTCGCCGGGCACCTTCCCCCGCCTTGCAATCTTTACCCAAACTCAATACCATGAAGCCTTTGCGACTTGCCGATGGATAACCGGGAACACGTGTGGTCGAATATGCCGAAACGGATCCGGAGGGCCGCTTCCGGGCATTCATCCGAGAAGAGGACCCGGGCCGCCCGGCCTCTGCCGAAGGCGGTTCACTGGGATTGCAGGATCCTCCTCTACCTGGAGGGCGCGGACCCGAAGCTTCTGGACAAAGAAACACAAAAGGTTTACCGCAGGATCGACGGGACCGGTGCCAAGATCCTCGGGCCGGTGCCCCTGGCCGCGCGACGGTTGCCGGAAGGTCAAGCGACGCTTGATGCGGACCGGGTCCACCGTCGGCTCTTCCGCATCCTTTTTCCAACCGAAAAAACGGTCTCCCTTCTCGAAAAGCTCGCGCTGTCCGGGGCCGTACAGACATCGATCTCCGTTGAGGAAATCCCGTCAGAGGATAGCCCTTGAGGTGACAGCAGGGAAGACAAAAGGAGGAAAAAACCCCCATGAAAAGGTCCAGGATCCTCGGAATGGGACGGTTCCTGCCGGAGCGTCGCGTCTCGAACAAGGACCTCGAGAAGATGTTCGAGACCAGCGACGAGTGGATCCAGCAGAGGACGGGAATTGTGGAGCGGCGCTACGCCGAGGAAGGCGTGTATTGCTCCGACCTGGCGCTCGAGGCGACCCGACGCGCCCTCGAAAACGCTAAAATGGGCGTCGAGGAATTGGATTTCATCATTCTGGCCACGTTGAGCCCGGACCACCATTTCCCGGGAACGGCCTGCTATCTCCAGAACAAGCTCGGAATCCCCGAAGTGGGATGCCTCGACATCCGAAACCAGTGCAGCGGGTTCATCTACAGCCTCTCCGTGGCAGACGCCTTCGTCCGCATCGGGATGTACCGGCGGGTTCTGGTGGTGGGCTCCGAGGTCCACTCCAGCGCCTTGAGCTACACGAAGGAAGGAAGAGACGTAGCAGTTCTCTTCGGCGACGGAGCGGGGGCCGTGATCGTAGGCCCTTCCGAAGATCCGGACCGCGGCATCCTCTCCTCCCACCTGCACGCAGACGGTCGTTATGCGGATGCACTCAAGCTCGATATCTGGGATATCAGCAAGAAACCCTACATTACCCCCAAAACGATCGAGGAAGGCCACATTTGGCCGAAGATGAGAGGCAAAGAGGTCTTCCGGGTGGCCGTAACCAAGATGCCCGAGGTAATCGAGGAGGCCCTGCGATGCAACGGGCTGTCCGTCGACCAGATCAAGCTCTTCATCCCGCACCAGGCCAATCTGCGCATCAACCAGTTCAGCGCCGCCCAGTTGGGCGTGCCGGAAGAGAGATTCTTCAGCAACATCCACAAGTACGGCAACACCACGGCAGGATCCATCCCGATCGCCCTCGGGGAGGCCCTGGAGCAGGGCGCTTTCGGCGAAGGAGATACCATCATCCTGGTGGCCTTCGGCGCCGGCTTCACCTGGGGAGCCACCGTGATCCGGTGGTAGGCATACCGGGTTGGGAGCAAGAAGGCGGACAGTCGCTTGCCGAACGGCCCTTCAGATCGAGTCGGAAGAGGATTCGATCTTGAGCTTCTTGATCTTGTAGCACAGGACGCGGGGGCTGATGCCCAACTGCTCCGCCGCATCCTTCTGTATCCAGTTGTTGTCCTTCAACGCCGCCAGAATCAGCGCCCGCTCCTGCCGTTCGAGGTATTCTGGCATCGACATCCGGGCAGGCTTCACCGGGGACGGCCCGGGAAGAAGCCCCTGGCGCGAGCCGTCCGGCGAGAACCCCGCCCATGCGAGATCCTCGACGGTGAGGGCTCCGCCCTTCGAAAGAACGACCGCGGCCTCGATGATGTTCTTGAGTTCTCGAACGTTTCCGATCCAGTCGGAAGCGACGAAGGCCTCGATCACGCCTTCTCCCCACGCCAAAGGATTCTTTCTCATCTTTCGTGCGAAGGTCTGTAGAAAATAATCGGCAAGCAGTGGGATGTCCTCTTTCCTTTCCCGCAGCGGGGGAAGATCGACCTTCAAAACAGCCAGCCGGTAGTAAAGATCCAGGCGAAAGGCGCCCTTCTGGACCTGCTCTTTCAGATCCACATTCGTGGCGCTGACGATGCGGACGTCCACCTTTTTCATGCAGCTGTCGCCGACCCTTTTGATCTGCCCGGTTTGCAGGACCCGAAGCAGTCTCGTCTGAAGGTCCAGCGGCAGGCTTGCGACTTCGTCCAGAAAGAGCGTCCCCTCATGGGCCATTTCGAAAAGGCCCATCCGGGTCTCCGTGGCATTCGTGAACGAGCCCTTCGTATGGCCGAACAACTCGCTCTCGATCAGGGAAGCCGGAGTGGCCCCGCAGTCCATGACCACGAAACGCTTGTCCTTCCGCACTCCGTTGCAATGGATCATCTGGGCGACCAGTTCCTTGCCCGTTCCGCTTTCCCCCTGCAGCAGGACCGTCGAGTCGCTCTCGATGATTCGCTCGAGCAGGGGATAGAGGGCCTTCATCTTTCGGCTGACTCCGTATACACCCGGGAAATACTTCCCGATCTTGCCCGTGTCCCGTTCCTTCCTCCGGCCCCGCTCCGTAAGGGCCTGCTCGATCTCTTGGAGAAGTTGCTTGCCCTCGAACGGCTTGGTCAGGTAGTGGAAGGCTCCCTGTTTCATCGCTTCCACGGCGCTCTGGATCGTGCCGTAGGCCGTCAGCATGATCACCGGCACATCCCACCGGAGCCTTTGGACCCGACGGAGAAACTCCATGCCGTCGATCCGCGGCATTCGAATGTCGCTCACGATCACATCGAATTCTTTCCCCTTGACGCACTCGAGGGCATCCAACGGGTCCGAACACGCCTCGACGTAGTAGTCGTTCGCCTCCAAACGGGTTCGGATCACTTCCAGGATATTTGTGTCGTCATCGACTACGAGAATATTCGCCAATGCCTGTCACCTCTTCTCGCCTCGTTCTCCAGGGGAAACGTCACCCACCCTCCGGGAGGTGCCTCTTCTGTTCCGTTTCCCGATGTATCTCCTCCAGCTTTTCGATCTTGAATTCAAGCGTCTGGATGACCTTCTCCTGATCGCTGACCCTCTGGGTCAATTCCTCGATGCGCCTTTGCTCCGCCTCCGCCCGATGGATCTGAAGCGTGAGGATCCGGACGATTCGGTCCGCGTGGTCACGATACGGCCCGCGCGGGTATTGCGCCGCATAGGCCTGAAAGTAGTCCCTGCAGGCCTTCAGCCTCTCGTGGCTCTCCGCCTCCAGGAGATCGAGGACGCCCAAGGAGAAACTCACTTCCGGCGCCACCGTCGGGTCGTCTTCCCTGCCCACAATCTCGGACAAGGTCTCCCGGGCGCCCTGGAAATCCCCGTTCTCGAGCTTCAACAAGGCAAAACGAAACTCCCGCTCGCTGAGCGACGGGGTCTCCTGTTCCTGGAACACACCCGGCCTCGGTTCCGGAAAGCCGACCTCTTCGAATGTCCTCGTGCAGGAAATGGCCGCGACCGCCAGGAGGGCCCAGCCGGCAAGGAATACACCGTGCCGCCTCCGCCCGTCCCGGCCGGCCCCACGGATCACCGCCTCCCTTTTCGTACGCCTAGGCAAAGTACACCCCCTCGGGATTCTGTGGCTGCACTCCGACGGTGCCTGCCTCCTCAAGGGAGATCCTGTCCTTCGGGACCTCCCCCTGAGGGATCACGAACACAAACGTGGTGCCCTCCTCGGAGGAGTCCCCCACGCAGATACTGCCCCCATGCGCCTCGACAATATGCCTGGCAATCGTAAGGCCGAGCCCGCTCCCACGGTTCGAGCTCTTTTTTATTTGATAAAACTTATCGAATACCCGGTTCCATTCCTCCCTGGGAATTCCCTCTCCCGTGTCGACGACCTCGATCTTCACCCAAGGCTTCGATGCATCCGGCTTCAGACTTTCCCGGAATCGCTCCGGCAGGTACTTGCCCGGGACGCTTTCGACCCGGACCACCACCTCCCCTCCGGGCGGAGTGAAGAAGATGGCATTGTTCAACAGGTTGGCGAAGACCTGTTTCAGCCGTTCCGCATCGGCGTGAACCGTCGGGAACGGATTCGGCCTGTAGATGGCCGACAGGCGGATCTGTTTCTTGTCGGCAAGCAACCGAAAGACATCGATTTGTCTCTGCAGAAGACCCCGCATGTCGAAGGAGGTCGAGTACAGGGGGGTCAGCCCCCCCTCCATGGTCGTCAGGTTCAAGATGTCTTCAACGAAACCGGTCAATTTTTCGATGCCGGCGGCATGGATGCGGAGAAGCCGCCTCTGCTTCGGACTGATCGGCCCCACCGCCTCCTCCAGCATGAGGCCCACCGCTTCCTTCATCGAGGTCAGGGGCGTCTTGAGTTCGTGCGAAACCAGGGCCATGAAATCCGCCTTCATCTCATCCAGCCGCTTCAGTTGCCGGGCCATTTCGTTGAAGGATTCCGCCAGTTCCCCCAGTTCCCCTTTCGTGGCAAGGTCCACCCGGTGCATGAATTCCCCTTCTGCGATCTTGTGCGTCCCCTTTCTCAGAAGGTCGATGGGCCGTGTGATCGAACGAATCAACAGGAAGGACAGCACGCCGGCAGCCAGCAGAGAGGCCATCGCCCCCACAAGCACCGCCTGATAGACTCTGCGCTCCAACCGATCCATCTCCATGATTCGCAGATCCATCCGCTCCTGGTTGCGTTCGAGCAGGTTGCCGATCCGGAGACGAATCTCCTCAAGAGGCAGGTCGGAGACGCTCTGGATTGCGGACGGGGAGTCTCCGGAGGCAAGGGGCTCCTTTTGCAGGTAGTCTTCGAAACGGTCTCTCAAGAGCACAAACTCGGCTTTCTCTTCCTCGGACAGGCCGAGCCCTTCCAGCCGGGCAAGATGCCTGCGAAACGAAAGCGAGTCCTCACGAAACAGGCGCGCGTATTCCGGTTTTTCCAACAGGAAGAACTTCTTCCGGTTCTGGTCCATGGACACCAGCAGGTCGACCAGGGTGCGCTCCGTTTCCCGGGCCTTGAAATCCTTCTGCACGACGAGGGCAAGCAGCCTCTTTGAGTGCCAGCTCACCCCAAAGGCAAATACAAGGCTGGCGAGGACGAGAAACACCAGGAGGCTGGCGAACAGATACACCCGAAATCGATACCCGCTGTTCTTGATCCTTTGCCAGATTCTCATGCCGATGCGTTTCCTGCGGAACCCTCACGCTTGGCCCTTGCTTCGGCGCCCCGTTGGCAACCTCCGCCGGCGGGCGCAGACAAAGAGGGACCCTGTTGCTCCGGAAAACAAACCCAAACTCCTAGGGATGGGAGGCATGCATCTGCTCCCTGAGGACCAGGGAACCCTGCAGAGGGCTGCCGGGAAACAAGCCCATGAAAAACAAAACCCGCGAGGCGTCTTTCTCTTGCCGCAACAGCGGCCGAAGGGTTCGCGCGCGACTCTTGCGTCTTGGCTCCTGGCGAGCGGAGCGTTTTCGCCGAACCGGCTCATAGATTATGCCAAAGGGGGGCAGGAAAGACAAACAGGAAGCCGTCAAGATCCCAAGGCTCTTTTTGTAACCGCGTCCCGGCCTTGACACTTCGGGGGGCGGGGAGGCCTGATCCGTTATTTTTCCAACTACTTGAAACCTCAAACATTTTAGGCGGTATCGCCTGTTCGCATCGCATTGGCGTACAGATTGCTTGACACTTGGATTCCTAGAGATCGAACCCGCACGGACACGGGCCGGGGCATTTCATGGCGACAAGAGGAACACCTTGCACGATCCGATTCTGTCCCGATCTTCGGGCTGCCTCGCTTTTCCTGGCGGCCTTGCTCCTGTGCGCGCTGGCCCCTTTTCCCTCCCCAGGCACAGCCGATGAGTTCGTCGCAAAGTCCGATTTCGAGTCTCTCTATGATCCCGGGATTCCGACCTCGGTCTCCGTGGAGTGGTCGTTTCCGAGCGGCTTTTCCCTTTGCATCGACAGCGGGCATCAACTCCGGATCGGAGACCGGGATCCGGGCTCGGACGATGCAAGCAACAGAATAAGCACCTTCCCCCTTTTGTTTTCCCTGCAGTACGAGCTGTATGAACACCCGTGGCTCTCCCAATCCGTGAGCCTCGGGTTGGGGCCCACCTTTCTGCATGACGGGGCCATGCCCGTCCGGTTGAAGGACATCGACGTGCGGGGCGGCTCCCACTGGGCCACCGAGTGGGTCTCCCGCCTCTCGCGAGATATTTCCATCCATCTGAAGATGAAGTACAGCCACGTTGTCCGGGCCGCGGTCGATGGAATCCCCCTCGGGGACTTCACGACCTGGCTGGGGCTGCATCTTCGGTGGTGAGGTCGCTCAACCGGGTTTGCCGAATGCTTCCCTTCTCCTCCCCTGATCCGGCCCGGCCTTTTGACTTCCCCCCGGTATTTTGCTATCAGGATCGTAACTGCAATACCAACTCATTGGAATCCAAACGCTTTCTTCTTATGAAAACAGCCTCGCAATTCAAGTTCTGTCTTATCGCCGGGCTTTTTCTTCTCAGCGCCCCGACCGGCTGCGGGAGGATCGTAGGTCACTTCACCCGTCCCCTTTTCGACGACCTGAACCGGTCTTTCTTGCGGCAGCAGGACGTCGTCATCGCCGAAACCGGAGCGCCCGCCTTTCTTCTCGTCCTGGACGGACTGATCGAACACAGCCCGAAGAACAAAAGCCTCCTGCTTGCAGGCGCCCAGGCCTATTCCGCTTACGCTGCAGCCTTCGTGGGAACCAAGGCGCCTGAGAGGAACAGACGGCTCACCGAAAAGGCGAAGGCGTATGCCCTTCGGGCCTTGAGCCTCCACAAAAAGCAGTTCGGCAAGGTGAAGGATGAGCCCTATCCCGAATTCGTCCCTTGTCTGGACACCTTCCGAGAAAAGGATGTTCCTTATGTCTTCCACGCGGCCGCCTGTTGGGCGGGCTGGATTCAGGCCCACTCCGATTCGATGGAGGCGGTCGCAGACCTTCCCAAGGTCCAGGGCCTGATCGAACGGGTGATCGACCTGGACGAGACCTATTATTACGGAGCCTCCCACACCTTCCTGGGTGTTTTGTTGACCATCCGTCCCCCTTCTCTCGGCGGGAGGCCCGAGGAGGCCCGGAAACACTTCGAGCGGGCCGTCGAACTCGGTCGGGGAAGGCTGCTCCCCACCTATGTGATGTATGCGAAGAGCTACGCCAAGCTGATGTACGAGAAGGAACTCTTCTACGATCTTCTGAACACCGTCCTCCAGGCCTCCGTGGACGCCGTACCCGAACTCACGCTCGTGAACACGCTCGCGCGAGAGCAGGCCGTCGCTCTCATCGACGAGGCGCGGGCAGAGGAATACTTCGATTGAGCGGACCCGAATCGACCCGGCTCCGTTGCATCCCCTGCGACCGTTCACCACACCGCCCCTCGAGGAGGGAAAGAGATGAAACGAATCGGAGCCGCATCGTGGGGTGTTTTGTTCGTGCTGGCCGCCACCCTTGCCGCGGACCCGGCGCTTGCCGTCAGGATCAAGCTCGCCACCAAGGCGCCGGAGAATTTCAAGTCCGCCGGCATCGTGAAGAAGATGGCTGCGGAGATCGAGCAGAAGACGAACGGGACCGTACGCTGCAAGATTTACTACGGGGGGGTCAAGGGAACGGGCCGGGACCTGCTCCTGAAGATGAAGAGCGGGGAAATCCATGGCGGGGAATTCACGGCCGGCGAGGCATCCTCTGTCGTCAATGACCTGCAGATCATGAGCATCCCCTTCCTGCTGAAGAATTACGAAGAAGTCGACTTCGTACTCGAACGCATGCGGCCCTATTTTGAGAAAAGGCTGCAGGAACGCGGATACGTCGTGCTCGGATGGCTGGAAGTCGGCTTCGGCTTTCTCATGTCCGTCCAGCCCATCGCCACCCGCAGCGACCTCCTCGGGAAAAAGGTTTGGATTCCCCAGGGCGACCGGATCGGGCAGGCCGCCTTCGAGGCGCTTGGGGTTCCTCCGATTCCGATGACAATCTCGGACGTGATGGTCGCCCTTCAAACCGGCCAGATCGACACGGTGGGGAATTCCCTGGTGGGCGCCATCGCCCTGCAGTGGCACACGCGAATCAAACACATCACCGATGTGCCGCTCCTTTACATTTACGGCCTTCTGATGATCACCCAGCAAACCTATGACGAGATCCCTCCGGAATACAGGAAGACGGTCAGCACGATCATGGACCGAACCTGCCGGGATATGACGGAAGACATACGCAAGAACAACGGGGAATCGCGGCAGGCCCTGATGAAGGAAGGCATCCTGTTCCTGCCCGCCTCGCCGGCCATGGTGGAGGAACTCGAACAGACCATAGCCGGCGTCAGGGAACAACTGGCCGGAAAGGAGTATAGTGTGGAGGCCCTGCAACGCGTGCGTGAACTGTTGAAGGAGTTTCGAGGCAGAGAACAGTGAGGCGCAAAGCCGAGGGTCCTGACGACCGATCATGAGACACGGACATTGCGAGTTGCAGGCGAATCCCTCGGGCCGACCCGCAAGAAGAAGACCGGGCCTGAAGATAGCGTCGTTCGCTGCCGCTCCCTCGTAATGCCCGACACGGAAAGGAACGCCTCCCATGTGCCCGTTCTTGTGGAGGCCAGGAGGATCATGCGTGAGGGTGCGTGAGCGACCGAAGACCCCCTTCTTCGCGATCTTTGCGAGGATCGAAGACGGCATTCTCGTCCTGATTCTCGTGGCCATGGTCCTCCTCGCCTTCGTCCAGATCCTCCTTCGGAATGTTTTCGGAATCGGGCTGATCTGGATCGAGCCCCTCGTTCGGCAGATGCTGCTCTGGGTCGCCTTGGCCGGGGCCATGGTTGCGACGCGGGACCACAACCACATCACGGTCGACGCTGTATCCCGGTTCCTGCCTCCGGGCAGGATCCGGCCTGCGGCGCGCCTCCTTTGCGATGCCTTTTCCGCCCTCATCTGCGGCCTGCTCACCTATGCCACCTTTCTCGTTTTCTACAGGGAATTCCAGGACCCCCTGCTGGGCGATATCCTGCCCGGTCTCCCGCACTGGGGTTCCCTTCTGACCCTCCCCCTGGCGTTCGGCGTGATGACCTTGCGGTTCCTTCGGTTCAGCGCCATCTCCCTGCACGACACGCTTCGGGGCGGGAAGACATGATGACCGCGGCCGTGGTCGCCCTGATCCTCGCCTGCCTTTTCCTGGGTGCGCCGGTCTTCTGCGTCTTTGCCGCCGCCGCACTCTGGGGCTGGCATACGGAGGGCAGTTCCCTGTCGGTGGTGGGAACGGATCTCTTCCGACTTTCCAGCAATTTCATTCTGATCACGATTCCCTTGTTCACCTTTGCCGGGTATCTTCTTGGGGAGAGCAACGCCCCCAGGCGACTGGTCAGGTTTTCCCGGGCCTTCTTCGGTTGGATGCCGGGCGGCCTGGCCATGGTCTCCGTCATCGTCTGTGCGCTGTTCACGGCCTTTACCGGTGCCTCCGGGGTTACGATCGTGGCCCTCGGAGCCCTGCTGTTTCCCGCCCTCCTGGAGGACAGGTACAGCGAAAACTTCTCCCTGGGCCTCGTGACGACCGGAGGCAGCCTGGGCCTGCTTTTCGCGCCGAGCGTGCCCCTGATCCTCTACGGCGTGATCACGGAGACGCCCGTCTTCGACATGTTCCTCGCAGGGGCGCTGCCGGGAGCCCTGATGGTCATCGTGCTTTGCGTCTACAGCGTGATCCTTGCGAACCGGACCGGCATCGAACGATCCCCGCCGCGCTGGAAGGATATGGGCGAGGCCCTCTGGGAAGCCAAATGGGAAGCCCCGCTGCCTCTCGTGGTTTTGGGCGGCATCTACGGGGGACTCCTGACGGTCAGCGAGGCCGCCGCAATGACCGCTTTCTGGGCGCTGGTCGCTGAGGTCCTCATCTACCGGGAGATCTCCCCTGCGCAGCTCAAGCGAGTCATTCGGGAAAGCATGGTGATGGTGGGCGGCATCCTGATTATCCTGGCCGCGGCCATGGCCTCGACAAACTACTTCATCGATGTGGATGTTCCCTCCATCCTGTTCGACTTCATCCAGGGATTCGTCTCCAGCAAGATCGTGTTCCTGATCCTGCTGAATCTCTTCCTGTTCGTCTTGGGGATGATTCTGGACATCTTTTCCGCCCTCGTCGTAGTCGTCCCGCTGATCATGCCCATCGCGGCGGAATACGGGATCGACGACGTTCACCTGGGCATCATCTTCCTGGCAAACATGCAGATCGGCTACCTCACCCCTCCTCTGGGCATGGGCCTCTTCATTTCCAGTTATCGTTTCGACCGGGGGATTTTCAAGATTACGCTCGCCTGCCTGCCCTTCATCGGGATGCTGATCGGGTCCGTGCTCGTCATCACGTACTGGGCGGATCTCAGCCTGTTCCTGGTCAGAACGATCGGAGGCTCCGGCTGACGGCAGGCGCCCGCGCTTCGTCCGGCAAGGGCGGCGCGGACATCGGATGCGCGACCCGGCTGTCAGGAAAGAGACCGGTGAAGGTCGACTCCGTTGGGGGGAGAGGGAAACGGGGTCCAGGCAAATCAAAACGTGCCAGGCGACCGCCCTCTACATCTGTTCCGGCACCTCGATGCCCAGGAGCCCCAGGCCCGTCCGAACGACCCTGCCGACCAGATCGCAGAGAATCAGCCGGCTCTCTCGGATTCCGTCCGGCGCCTTGAGGAAAGGAACGTTCTGGTAGAAACGATTGTAAAGCGAGGCGAGGTCGAACAGATAGTCGGTAAGCTGGTTCGGCCTGTAGGCACGGGCCGACCGATAGACTTGGTCCGGGAATTCCAGGATGGCCTTGGCAATCCGCCTTTCCGAGTCCTCGGCGAGGGATACGGGCCTCCCCCGAAGGTCTCCTCCCATGTACTCTTCCCGGTATTTCCGGAACACGCTCTGGATTCGCGCATAGGTGTATTGAAGGTACGGCGCCGAGTTCCCTTCCAGGGAAAGCGCCTTTTCCCATTTGAACTCGATCGCCGACTGACGGTTTTGGCTCATGTCGGCATAGCGGACGGCGCCCAGTCCGACCTTCCGGGCGATCTCCTGTTTCAATGCTTCGTCGAGCCCCGGGTTCAGCCGGTGAGCCACCTCGTACGCCCTGCGTTCCGCCTCGTCCAGAAAGGTTTCGAGGCGGATGACGTTCCCATCGCGGGTGGAGAACTTTCCTTCCGGCAAACGCATGATCCCGAACCAGATGTGCTCCAGTTCGGCCTCGACGCCGATCCGACGGACAACGGCGAAGAGCTGGCGGAAATGGAGTTGCTGTCCCTCGTCCGTGACATAGAGGATCTTGGAGGGGTGCCAGCGCTCGATCCGATAGAGCAGCGCTGCGATGTCGGTGGTCGCGTAGTTGAACCCCCCGTCGCTCTTCTGGATGATGAACGGAGGCAGGCCCTCCTCTTCCAGGAACACCACACGGGCGCCTTCGCTCCGTTTCGCGATCCCTTTTCTTTCCAGCTCATCGACGAGTGCCTGAAGGCGATCGTTGTAAAAGCTCTCGCCGAGGACGACATCGAAGGATATCCCGAGCCGTTGATAGATCTTCTCGAACTCCCGCAGGGAGGCCTCCACGAATGTCTGCCAGAGCCTTCGATTCTCCGGCTCCCCCTGCTGCAGGCGCACGAGTTCCCGCCTTGCCTCCTCCATCGCGGCCGGGTCCTGCTGGGCCCTCCGGTAGCCCTCGACATAAACCCGTTCGAGTTCTTCCAGAGGGTTTTTCGCAAAGGCCTCCGGGTCTCCGAAACGACGGAACCCGACGAGAAGGATGCCGAACTGCGTCCCCCAGTCCCCGATATGGTTGTCCGCAATGACTTCGAACCCGAGAAACCGGTGGATCCTGTCCAGGGCAAAACCCAGAAGGGTCGAACGGATATGACCGATGTGCATCGGCTTTGCCACGTTCGGGCTGGAGAAGTCGATCACCACAGTCTGCCCTTCCCCGGGCCTCTCTACGCCGATCCTCTCGTCCGGAAAGACCTCCTCGATCCGGCCGCAGAGCCAGGCGCCGGAAATCCACAGATTGACAAACCCGGGTCCCGCCACCTCCGCCTTGTCCAGCCAGGGCATCCCCTCCAGCCTCGCAGCCAGTTGCTCGGCAAGCTCCCTCGGATGCCTCCCCACCTGCTTGGCGAGCGCCATGGCCCCGTTGAACTGGTAATCACCAAATCGAGAATTCGCGGTCGGAATGACTCGGAGACTTCTCGGATCCAGGACCGCTTCGCCAAGCTGGTCCCTGACAATTTCCAGAATCGGGTCGGAAAGCAGGTCAATGATCGACGCCATCGATTCGCATGAACCCCCTTTATCGAGATTTGGGCCCTGCTTGGCCGCAAGGCCGCAGCGAGGCGCGGCCGCAGGGCCTATTGTGAGGCTTTTGGCCAGCAGGATCAAGGGATCGCGGCATTCCGCGTTCTTTCCTTGTGCGGGGCCGTATGCTACCTTGTGCCGGGAGGATCTTGTCGATGTTCTGGTTGGCGAGAAAGGCGAAGGAACTCTCCGCGGCGGATATCGAACTGATCCGGGAGGCTGCCGGAGCACTGGCCCGGTGCGGAGAGAGGCTCGAGAACGCCCTTCGGCAGCTTCGCTCGGCGCAAGACGTGCTGGAGTCCTGCGGGGGCAGCGGGTCGTCTTCTCGCCGGCAAGCGGCGGTCGAGCAATACAAGGCTGCCCGCAGGCAGGCGGAAACGGCCCGGTACATGTACATTGTCCAACGAGAGGCCGTCGGATTCCGGAATCACAAGTTTGCAGACCATATCTACCCCTTGCCTCCTCCACGCAACCTTCCTCGCTGAAAGGGGAAAGACCCGGAAGCGATGGCAGGATCAAGCCCCGCCCTTTCGAGCCGGGTCGAGGCGTCTTGGCCCGGAACCGCAAGGCCGAAGGGGTACGGAGAGGCCTTTCGTTGATTCCCGGGGGGCCATTTGATACCCTGAATTCTCGTCTCTTTCGTCCGAATTGTCCGGCTGAGCAAGCGAAATCGGAGAGTCTTCTCGTGGGAGTCGAAAAGGGCAAGGTCTATCTCGTGGGAGCCGGCCCGGGGGACCCCGGGCTGATCACGCTCAAGGGGTTCCGGCTCTTGAAGATGGCCGATGTGGTCATCTACGATCGCCTCGTTCACCCGGAGATCCTCTCCGAAATCCCCCTCGAGGCGGAGAAGCTTTACGTGGGAAAGCAGTGCGATCACCACACTCTCCCTCAGGACGAAATCAACGCCCTCATGGCCCGCAAGGCGAGAGAGGGAAAGATGGTGGTCCGGCTGAAGGGGGGGGACCCCTTCGTCTTCGGAAGAGGAGCGGAGGAGGTGCTCTACCTCGTCGAGGAGGGGATTCCGTGGGAGGTGGTCCCGGGCGTCACGTCCGCGACCGCCGTACCCGCCTATGCCGGAATTCCGATCACGCACAGACAATTCTCTTCCATGGCCTCCATCATCACAGGCCACGAGACGTTCTCAAAGGATCTCTCCCAGCTTCGCTTCGACCTGATCGCCCCGAACGACAGCACCCTGGTCATCCTGATGGGGATGACCAACCTGAAGAGAATCGTCGAAGAACTCATCCGCCACGGAAGGCCCCCTGCGACGCCGGCCTGCATCATCACCTGGGGGACCTATCCGGAGCAGAAGGTCCTGACCGGAACCCTGGAAGACCTGGTGGAGAAGAAGGACAAGGCCGGACTCCATCCCCCGGGGATCATCGTGATCGGGGAGGTGGTTCGGCTCCGCGAAAGGCTCCTGATGCGCAAGAACGGCACATGAAGGCCCCGACCGAGCCATTTTACCCGGTTTCCATTGATCTGAGGGGCAGGCCCGTCCTGCTCATCGGCGGGGGCGTGGTCGCCCTTCGCAAGGCGCGGGGCCTTGCCAGATCGGGCTGTCGACTCACCGTCGTCGCGAAGGAATTCTCGGCTGCTTTTCTGGCCTGGCTTGAGGAGACCGGAGTCCCTTTCGAAAGGCGTGCCTACCGCGACGGCGAAGCGGCAGGGTTCTTTCTCGTGATCTCCGCCACCGACGACGGGATCGTGAACCGCAGGGCCTTCGAGGATGCCCGGCAGGCCGGCAGGCTCATCAACGTGGTCGACCGACCCGAACTCTGCAATCTCCACATGCCTTCCCGGATCGAGCGTGGCTCCCTGCAGATAGCGATCACCACGGGAGGAAGGTGTCCCGGCTTTGCCCGCTGGCTTCGCCGGGAACTCGAAGAAATCATTACCGACCGGTACGGCCTGCTCCTGGACAGGATGGCTGCAATTCGCGCCCGGATGAAAGAAACGGTTTCTTCCCAGCCCGCACGGACGCGCATTCTCGAAAGAATCCTCCGCTCCGAGGCATCACGGAGATTCCTCGCTGGCGACGAGCAGATTCTGAGCCGAATCGAGAAGGGGTGGCAGAAGGCGAAATCCCGGCCCGCCTGACGCGCGGATGAAGGCCCGGCGTTCGGGGCGTTCTACCCGGCCGGCGGCACCTGTTGCATCAGATCTCGCTCAACGTGATCGCGCTTTCCGGGCACGTTTCGACACAACTCTCGCAACCCAGGCACTCGTCGATGTTCGCCGGATCGGACTTCCCGTCCTTCATCTCGAGGACCTCCGCAGGGCAGATGTCTACACACTCCCCGCAGCCGGTGCATTTCTCCTGATCGATCGTGATCTGGTACATATCGGTTTCTCCTGCATGAGGTTGTCGGCCCGCCCTGTCCGCTTCAGAGCGCCACCTGCTCCTTCACCGTTACAGCTATCTTGAACAGGACCGTGAGAATCAGGAACCCGATGGCCCAGACCCCCAGCGTGATCATGACCTCGGGCAAGGTGGGAGAATACTCCACGACCCTCTCGAGAGGGTTTGGAATGAAGCCGCCCACAACCAGCCCCATTCCTTTGTCGATCCAGGTGGAGAAGAACACGGCCAGAACCGCTACGGGCAGGATGTTCTCGTTCCTTCGCGTTCCCGGGTTCACGAGCAGGATGATGGAAAGGGCTGCGAGTGCGGTCGACGTCCACATCCAGGGGATGAGTGCGCCGTGCCCTTCCAATCCGGCATAGAGATACACCAGGGGATGCATGTGCCCCGGGATCTGGCTGTAAAAGGCCGTGAAGAACTCCAGGGCCAGGAAAAAGACATTGATGATCATGGCATAGGTAACGATCTTCGCCAGGGTCTGTATGGCCTCTTTCCCGGGGTCGAATCGGGTCGTTCTGCGCACGATCAGGCAAAGAATGATCAAGAGGGACGGCCCGGACGCGAAGGCGGAGGCGATAAAGCGGGCGGCCATGATCGCGGTCAGCCACAGGTGGCGGCCCGGAAGACCGGCATAAAGGAAGGCCGTCACCGTGTGAATGCTCACGGCCCAGGGGATGGAAAGATAAATAAAGGGCTTGATCCACTTGGGAGGGGCCACCCCCTTCCGTTCGCAATCCAGGGAGATCCACCCGATCGTCAGATTCAGGAGCAGGTATCCCGTCAGGACCACAAAGTCCCAGAACATGACCGAATTCGGTGTCGGATGGAGAATCACGTTCAGGACCCGCAGCGGCTGGCCCATGTCGACGAAGATGAAGAGCATGCACATGGCGACCGAGGCGATGGCCAGAAACTCTCCCAGAACCGTGATCCGCCCGAAGACTTTGTAGTTGTGCAGATAATAGGGCAGCACCACCATCACCGCAGAGGCGGCGACGCCGACGAGAAACGTGAACTGCGCGATGTAAAGGCCCCAGCTCACGTCGCGGCTGAGCCCCGTGATCCCCAGGCCGTAAAAAAACTGCCAGAGGTAGCAGAGAACACCCACGCCGATCACCGCGAGCAGCCCCGCGAGCAGCCCGTAGTACTTCCGTCCCCCTATCAGTGCCTTGTCGATCATGATTCCCTCACACGAGATAATAGATCTGTGGCATGGTTCCCAGCTCGGGTTTCCTTCGGATGCTGTAACGCTGGTGGAGAAGTTCCCTCACCTCGGAATTGGGATCTTCCAGGTCGCCGAAGACCAGCGCCTTTACCTTGCAGGCCTCGACGCAGGCCGGCGGAAGCCCCTCCGCGAGTCGTTCCGCACAGAAGCTGCACTTTTCCACCACGCCCCGCATCCGGGTCGGGAATTCCTCCCGTGCTTCCTGCACGAAGGGCCTCGGATCCCTCCAGTTGAAGCTCCTCGATCCGTAAGGGCAGCCGGCCATACAAAAACGGCATCCGATGCATCGATGGAAGTCCATCATCACGATCCCGTCGCTGCGTTTGAACGTGGCCTTGGTGGGGCAAACCTGAACGCAGGGCGGGTTGTCGCAGTGGTTGCAGAACACGAGAAACGGAACTCCCTCCAGGCTCGCCTGCGTAAACGGATGGTGCTGACCGGGAAACACGTGCTCGTATGTGTCCTGCCAAATCCATTTGATCTCGTCTTTCGGGTTTCCGAAGTCGGGAACATTGTGCGTGACGTGACAGGCAACGATGCAGTCCCTGCATCCGTCCTGCCTCACCTTTTCGATGCATTTCCTCGTATCCACAACCATGGCCCAGCGTTTCCCGACCAGGGCATCCGGGTTCGGCCGAACCTCTTGGGCCTCGACCTGATCCTTGAAGAGCAGATCCGCGGCCGCCTTGCCCCCCACACCCGCGAGGGTCCCCAGCCCGGTGATCTTCAAGAAATCTCTTCGATTCACACCCATTACTTTTTCTCCTTCGGCTCAATGTGACAGTCCCAACAGTAGGGCTTCACGCTGGTGTAGTTGTGGCACTGGTCACAGAACTCTGCCTTGTTCGGATGACACTGCATGCAGGTCTTGGAGAGGCTCATGTTGTAAGTCTTCCCGTTCGACGCCGTATACACACGGTTCCCTTCCCGCACGGCCGAGTCCCGCCATTCGTCCAGAATCGTCATGTGCATGGCAGCCATCCAGGCCTTCGGCGCCACGCACTCCCTTTCCTGGCCGACGATCTTCGGCTCCGGCTTGTATTCCGCCTTTCCGGTCACCACGTTGTACCAGATCGGCGAGGTGACGGCCGCAAGGAAGAGTACGAGTCCGGCCACGATTTTTCCTCCGTCATACATCCTCGTCATCCTCCGTTCGGTTCAGGGGCTCACCCCGCATGTTGAGTTCCCGCTCTTTCTCGCCCTTCATCACCAGGGCATTGGCCACCAACTCGTGAACGCCCGTCACGACCACGCCGGGCGCCCAGTAATCCGCAAGAGGAATGAGCGTCGCGCGGTCGATGGCGCAGATGCACGCGAGTCGGTTCACGCCATGCTTCTTCTGGACGTGGCGGAGGGCGTTGCCGCGGGGGAAGCCCCCGCGCATCCGCATCTCCATGTTCTCGTCCGTTCCCAAGCCCGCGCCGCCGGCACAGCAGTAAGTTTGTTCGCGGATCGTATTCTCCGGCATTTCGTAGAAGTGGTTGCAGACGTTGCGAATGACATACCGCGGCTCCTCGAGAATCCCCATGGCCCGTGACGGGTTGCAGGAATCATGGAAGGTAACCCGCAGGCTGTCGTTGCGGCTCGGGTCGAGCTTGAGCTTGTTGTGCTTGATCAGGTCGGCCGTGAACTCACAGATGTGGACCATCTTCGTGCTCTTGGCGTTCTCGAACTTGGTCCCTGTGATGGGGGACACCGGCTCCTCGAGGAAGTCGGCCGGGCCGTTCATCGTATCCATGTACTGGTGGATGACGCGCCACATGTGTCCGCATTCGCCCCCAAGGATCCATTTGACCCCCAGACGCTTGGCTTCCGCATAGATCTTCGCGTTCAGCCTCTTGATCAACTCGTGGGAATTGAAGAGGCCGAAGTTGCCCCCCTCGGAGGCGTAGGCGCTCCACGTATAGTTGAGTCCCAGCTCGTGAAAGAGCATGAGATAGCCCATCAGCGTGTAGGTCCCGGGATCCGCGAAGTAGTCGCCCGAAGGGGTAACGAAAAGGATGTCGGCCCCCTTCTTGTTGATCGGAAGGTTCACTTTGATCCCGGTGATATCTTCGATCTCATCCTGGAAGAATTCGAGCGAATCCTTGAAGGTGTGCGGCTGGATCCCCAGGTGATTGCCCGTCCGGTAGCAGTTCGCCACCGGTTCCATGGCCCAGTTGATGTTGCACCCGATGAGGTTGAGGAGCTCACGCGCCATCATCGTGATCTCGGCCGTGTCGATCCCATACGGGCAAAAAACCGAACAGCGACGACACTCGGTGCACTGGTAGAAGTAGTAGAACCACTCCTTGAGTACCTCTTCGGTGAGTTCTCTGCCCCCCGCCAGTTTGCCCAGGACCTTTCCCAGCGCCGTAAAATCGTTTCGGTAGACCGACCGGATCAGCTCCGCCCTGAGAACGGGCATATTCTTCGGGTCCCCCGAGCCGATGAAGAAATGGCACTTGTCCGCACACGCTCCGCAGCGCACACAGATGTCCATGAAGAGCTGGAAGGAACGGTACTTGCTCAGCCGATCCTTCATCCCGTCCAGGACGGTCTGTTTCCAATCCGCCGGCAGCTTCCAGTCCTTGTCGTGAGGTTGCCATACCCGCGGGTTCGGCAAGCCGAGGTACTTGAGGTTCTTTGGGGCTGAGCTGTAGCAGTACGTACCCTTCCGGAAAACCACCGAAGGATCCATCCAATCCTTCTCGGGAGGGGTATAATCGAAGTCGAGAAGCTCCTCGGGCTTGATATCCAATTCTTCTGATGACATCTTCCTACCCCTTGTCTAGTGGAATGCCGACCGCTTCGAGTTTGTCCCTGAACTCCTCCTCCCATTCCTCGTACGTATGCACCTCCACAGGGTAGTTCCAGGGGTTCACATGCCTTCGGGCGCGGTTGTCGTTTGAAAGATTCCGGGTCGGGCTCAGGAAGACGCCGCCCAGGTGCATCAGTTTGCTGAAAGGAAAGTAAACCACCAAGGCGCTGACAAGGAAGAGGTGAACGTAGAAGATCGATCCGATTCCTTCCGGCACGACAGGGTGGAAGCCGATCAGGCCCATCGCCAGTTCCTTGGTCTTCACAACATCCACCTTGAAGAAGTGCCGCATCAAGATCCCGGAAATCGCGATTCCCAAAAGCAGGAAGAGTGGGAAGTAATCCGCGGTCAAGGAGATGTAACGAACCTGCGGGTTTGTAAACCTGCGGACGAGAAGATATCCCAGCGCCGCAACGATGACGAGGCTGGTCATGTGCCACACCGGGGCCCCGACCTGGAAGAAGCCGTCCAGGGCCTGGATCCAGGGCACGAAGAACGCGACGGGCTCCGTGAAGAACCGAAAATGCCGGAGCAGAATCACGAGGAAGCAGTAGTGAAATGCAATCGCTCCGAGCCACAGGAAAAAGTTCGGGCTGTAAACGATCCGTTTTGCACCGGGCGACTGTTCGTCACCCGCCAGGGAAATGCTCGTGTTCCGGAAGAGCGAGCGAAAGGTGAGGACCTCGAGCGCCATTCGCAGGGCCGTCTGAAAGGCGTTCGAAGGGCTTTCGAGGGGGCTCGACTTGATCCAGGGCAGCGATTTCTGCTGGCCGCAAACCGTCGTGATCCGAAAGGGAACCGGAACCGTGGCCCATTTCAAGACCCGATAGGCAATCCCGACGAGGAACACCGAGATCGCCGCATACGGAACAATCACCCCGAACAGAACGTTCAGGCCCGCCGCCGAGACGCCGAAGAAAGGCAGCAAGACAAGGGCGACGACCGCAATGAGAGCATACAAGGCATTCATCTACCGGTACCTCAGCACTTAGGGTGAATACGGATTCTTCAAGAGTTCCCTATTCCGACTCCCTTGGGAGGGCCTCCTCCTTCTGCATTCGCTTCTCGATGGCCCGGTTCGACCTCTCCAGCATACGGATGGCGGCCTCCCGCTGCCTCTTGATCTCCCCCACCCGGAGTTCGTAAACCGCCTCTCTGCAAGCCATGTAAACGTCGAAGGCACGCAACGCCAGGGAATCCACGCGGGACTCGAGGCCTTGCAGTTGGTCCTGGAGACCCTGTTCCCGGATCTCCTTTCCCAGCACCTGGCGGACGACCGTCTTGAGGGAGAAGACGAAGGCGAGCGCTTGAGACGGAGAGAAATCCTGCACCGACCGGATCCGGATCACCCTGTCCAGAAACTCATTGAGAGCGCCGGGGTTCTCACGATCCTCGAGGATTTCCTCCAGGATACCCTCGATTCCCTGCAGGATCGTGCTTCTTACCGGATTGGCAAAAGGATCCTTTGCCATTCTCAGGAATTTTGACGTGTCCTTGGGGTAGGTATCCAGGATCAGCTCGAACCACTTTTCGACGATGCCGGATCTGCTCCGGTTCAGCAAGTCCTGCAGCTTCACGGATTCGACCACTTCCTTTCATCCAACAAACGGGAAAAGGACGGGCCCCGCCATGGGCAGCATGGCCGTTAAGCCGTCTGGAGAGCAACGTACCGTCAGGCGTGCAAGGTTCTGCCAGCTCGAGCAGCCGGCAGAACCCACCGTCGGGCACCACGCCACCGCGTGAATCCTTCCCTGCGACCTGCAACGGAGGGGCAAAGCAAAAAGCGGCCGAGACGCCTTGAGGGGCGGACACTTCCCCTCCACCACCCGCGTTCTCAAGAGCACCCGCCGGGGGCCTTTCCAAAGGGTGCCGCAAAGACCCCCGCGCTTCGCCGATCCTGCCTGCCCGGGATCAAACGCACCCGGTAGGCTTGGGCAGGCCGGCCACCTTGCATGCGCCCTTTGCAGGGCCGGATGGGAAAAGCTCATAGATGTATTTGAGCTTGAAGCCGGTGTCCTTGCAAACCTTCCGGACCATGGGGGCGATGCCGAACTTCTGGTAGTAGTCACGGATGTAGTTCACCAGCTTCCAGTGATCCTCGCCCATCTCCGCGACCCCCTCGGTCTTGGCCAGGTCGGCGGCGACCGCCTCGGTCCACTCTTCCGGCACCTGGATGAACCCATCCTCGTCCACCTCAATCTTCTTCCCGCCCAGATCTTGCGTTGGCATTTCGTCTACCTCCTGCGCGATATGGTTTTACCCGTCTGCGAAAAAAGCGCCTCGCCTCTATGATACGGCAGTCCCCATGGCTGCTCGTTTCAAAAAGCTCTCCGCCCAGTGAGATTCTCCCAGCGCGTGAAGATGGGAGAAGGTCGCATAGGCGTTCTTATAAAAAAGGCCCTCCCTGGACCCGTCGAAGCCGTACCCCCGCTCCACCCGGCACGAGAACCGCAACCCTTCCTCGTCCCAATCCCGCATGCCGGCATAGTGGAATTCGTGGCCTCTCAGAAACATGCCGGTCGGAAACAGAGGGTTCTCCTGTTCCACCTTGAGCAGGGTGTACCCGTGCCCCCGGGGCCTCGCATCAAACCTGTAGACAATCGGAAAGACGTCGACGAGCGGATAGAGGAGCCCCTTCCATTCCAAGCCCCGGCCGAGGTAGATCGCGCCCCCGCATTCGGCGTAAACCGGAAGACCGCCTTCGATCGCCTCGTGAAGAGACCTCTTGAAGGAATGGTTTTCCGCCAGCTCTCTTGCCTGCGTTTCCGGAAATCCTCCCCCGATGTAGAGCGCGTGTACGTCGGGAAGGACCGGATCCTCCGACGCAGTCACCTCCACCACTTCGGCGCCCCTGTCCCGCAAGGCCTCGATGTTCTCGGGATAGTAGAAATGGAACGCCCTGTCCTTTACCACGCCGACCCGGAGCCCGGAGAACGCAGGCGCCGTCGTCGAAAGACTCTCGTGCAATTGGCTTCCTTCCCAATTGGGGGCCTCCGCTGCGGCCGCGTGCTTGACCGCAAGGCTCCAGAGGGAATCGGTGTCCACGTGGGCCTCGATCAACTGCCGGATTGCTTCGACGGTCTCTTCGACCGCCGCATGCTCCTGGGCGGGAAGCAACCCCAGGTGCCTTTCCTGAAACTGGATTTCCCCGGCCCGCGGAATGGATCCCAGCACAGGCACACCGCAATATTTTTCGATGCTCTGTCGCACGACACTCTCTTGGCGAGCCGTGCCGACCCGATTCAGAATCACTCCCCCAATCGACAACTCCTCGTCCAGGACCTGGCACCCCCTGAGCAGGGCGGCGACGGTACGGGTGGACTTGGTGCAATCCACCGCGAGTACAACCGTGAGCCCAAGGAGCTTGGCCAGGGCAGCCGAGCTGTGCTTTCCCTCCACATCGACCCCGTCGAACAGGCCGCGGTTGCCCTCAACCAACGCCGCGTCGCTTCCCCGGGCCCTCGCGGTGAAGGAACGGAGCACACCCTCCTCTCCCATCAGGTAGGTATCCAGGTTGTAACAAGGAGCCATTGCCGCATTCGAAAGCCAGGCCGCGTCAATGTAGTCAGGGCCTTTCTTGAAGACCGAGAGCCTCTTGCCCTTCGATCGCCACGAGGCCAGAAGACCGAGGCTGACCAGCGTCTTGCCTGCCCCCCCTCGGAACGCCCCGATCAGGATGCGTGGAAATCGTTTCTGCATTCTTCGAGACCGGAGATTTGTAAGCCGATATCGATCAGGCTGCCGCCGGGAGGGAACCGAATTCTATTCCGTATCCGTCAGGTATCTGTCGCACGGAAGATCCTTCAAGCGACGAGCTATTGAATGATGATTCATTCATTTTCAATCCTTCTTTCTAACACATCCCTTCCAAGCTTGTCAACCACCGCGGGAACGCGGTCAGGGAAGCCGACAGTGCCCGGGACCGTCTTTTGACTCCTGCCGACCTGTCTGCTAAGCTTCCAATTTCAAAACAGAAACTCCACGCTACACCCTGGGTGCAAAACAAAAGGAGAGGCGGCCCATGAGCCATGAAGAATACCTGTGCCCCCACTGCGGCCAGAAGATGAAAAAGTGGCAAGCCCCGGACGACTCGGCATGGGGAGGGGAAACGAAATACGTTTGTTTCTACGACGACTGTCCATACTACGTCCGCGGGTGGGCCTGGATGGAGGAGAAGTACGGCACTCGATCTTCCTACCGGCATAGTGTCAACCCGGCCACGGGATGTACCGGTCCCCTCCCGGTGGCTTCGGCCGATCACATGAAACCCGGCATCGTGGACGAGCCGTCATTCTGAAGGCGCCGGCCGGCCGGATCCCTGCGCCGGAGACTCCTTTCGCTTGAGGACCGGGTCACGGAAAAGGGAGTAGGCGAGCCAGGTGTAGGCAAACCGAAGCAGGACCTCGTCGCTTTCCTTCATTTCCTCCCGCGTCTCTTCCCGGACGCTGATCAGAGAGAGAAACCGCGTGCCGAACACAAACTCCCGGAAACGATCCAGGCTGTAGCACGCCATGAAGAACATCTTCCATTTCGCTGGCCCGAGATCCTGTCGCCCCCCCGGACGGTAGCGGGAGAGAAACCCCATCCACCGGTCGTTTTCATCGTTGTAGTCCCTCAGGCCCTGATCCTCCATCCAGGCCTCCGCGGTCCACAGCTTCCCCGCCTCGAAGCCGAGGCAATGAGGCTCCCGGACAAGAAAGTGCTCCTCTTCGATCCGGAAAGGGTCCGAGACCGAAGGCGCACGACGAGCCGCCCTGCCGAGAGGGTACGCCCTGCAGGCCCCGGGTCGGTCTGCGTAGATCCGGCAACCCTCCGGCGTGACAAAGGGGCAGGAACGGGCTTCGTTCTCCTCCATCTTCAGCCGGATCACCGGGATCCGCCACGTCGGCTCCGTTTCCTGAACGGTATGGCGATCAAGAAAGGCCGTCGAGTCCATCTTCAGCCCTCTCTTGATCCGCAGTACGTCGTAAGGGGTCAGGACCAGGTTGAGATCCCTGCAGCAATCCGTGAAGCACCGCACCCCCGGGTGGCACGCGAATCGATATTTCTTGCCCTTGGGCAGCGGCTCGAGCCTCTCGCCTGCGCTTCCGGCCGCCCGGGATGACTCGCTCATGCCTTTCTTTTCTCCCGGCCTTTTCCCGTTCCTTCCGCTGCCTTGCCCGCGGCCTTTCGCTTGCTTTCCGCAACCTCCTCGCGGATGGGCAGGACATCGCCGCAAACGAGGCCGAAACGTATCCATCGAAACGCAAGGTCCAGCAGGGCCACGTCGTCCGTCTTGATCTGCTCGATCCCTTCTTGATCGATGTCGAACACCTTGAGAAAACGCGTCTCAAAAACGAAGCGCCGGAACGTGTCCAGGTCGTAACAGGCCATGTGGAACATCTTCCGGACCCTCGGGTCATCGATCCCCGCCTGCGTAAGCCTGGGATACCGGGTGACCATTTGAAACCTCAGGTCCATATCCTCGAAGGGACCGACCTCCTGCGTCTTCAACCACTCGAGCACCGTCCACTCCCTCGGCTCTTCCCGCCCCTTGCACCTGTCCTGTCCCACGACAAAGAAATAACCGCCCTTGTCGCCCATCCAGTCGAGGGGGTACATGCGGCAGGACCAGGGTCGATCCTCGTAGATGGTGCATCCTTCTTCCGACACCAGCGGACATCGCCTGTCTTCCTCCCGCATTCTGAGCTGGATCACCGGAATGCCTCCGCCGGGCGGCATCAGAGTCTTCGTATACGTTTCCAGGAATTCGTGGGAGGGGATTCCGAGCCGGTTCTTCATCCTGACGATGTCGTAGGGGGTCAGGAAGATGTTCACGTCGCGGCAGCAGCGGGTGAAACAGGAAAGTCCGGGCCTGCACTCGAACCGAATCTTGCTGTCCTTCTCCAACAGATCCTCCGGTCGCGGCTCTGTTTCAGGAGTCTTCATGATTCGCTCCTTTTTCGGCGATCCTCTTGGTATTTCGTCTTTTCGAGTGGAAGGCCGGCGGCCTCGCCGATAGCGGTATGCGCTTCGGCCCTGCCCTGCATGAACGGCCGCCTACCGTTCGACCCGCGTGCTGTTCTGTTCGTCTCAGGATGAGCGAGAATGTCCCGGAAGGGTAATCGTGGAGCAGTTCCCGGAAGTACACGATCTGTTTTCCACCGAAACGGCTGGGGCCGAGCCCGCTCCCCGGCCGTTGCCCTCGGCAACAACAGAGTTGACACGGCTGACGACCCGTTGCAGATCCCCGGAGCCGCAGTCACGGCACTTTATCTCGATCTTCTCCTGCGCGCTTTTCACGAGCAACTCGGTCAGCCCGTTACACTGCTGGCAGACGAACTCGTATATGGGCAAAATCCTGGTCCTCCCTCTCCACAGATTCCTGTTCGGATAGTATACCAGGCAGCCCCTTCCTTTTCAAAGGACAGGAGCGCCTCGCAGCCCATGCACCCCTCATTCATCCCCTTCGGCGGGCCACTCTTCGTAGAAAGGGTTCTGCCGCAACCGGCAGCTTCGGTTGCCGTCCTGCCACATCTTCCAGGACCGGATGCGTTCCCGGGCCTCGTCCGCCGTGAGCCCGAGAAGCCTGCGGACATCGCCCTTGGTGACACATCCCGTAAAATAGGCGAAATGCACCAGGTCTTCGAGCATGGCCTCTGTCAGATCCTCTTTCGGCTCCAAGAGACCCTTGCGGATGAGAATCGAACGAATCTCGTGGAGAGATTTCGTTGGGTCCGGTGTGCCGCTGCTTCTTACCATCGACTCTGTCTTTCCAAGGAGTAGATTTCAGAACCTTGGGGCTGCTAAGCTATCGGCCAGCGACTCTTTGCAGTCATCTTTTCGCGCGCCTTCCTCCCCTTGAGGGTCCGTCGTCCAGAGGGGGGGGGAAGGGGAGGTCTAACGGCTAAGAGCTAAATGCTAATCGCTATCTTACCCCACGGCAGGCGCAAGATCCACCCTAGCGCTTGCGGACCCGGGACCCCATCGGAGCACAGGGAGGCTTGATGGCAACGATCAAGGAGATGAAGGAGGAGCTATCCCTCTGCAGACAAGGGGGGGACGAAAGGCAGGTCGCAAACCTCGCCTTCAAGCTCGGAGACACCTATCGGGAAAAGGGAAGATGGGAGGAGGCGCTGCCCCTTCTGGAGGAGTCCCTGGCCCTGTGCAGGAGGCTTGGGAACCCGGAAGGGGAGGCAATTGTGACCCTGTCCCTGGCGGAGCTTCATCTGGGTCGTTCGGATCCCAAGCGCGCGGAGAGCCTCGCGAAGTCGGCCCTTGCGTTCTACCGGCAGAACCAGGACGTCAGGGGCCGGGTCCGGGCCTCCCTGATTGCGGGCGACGCTCATTGGGCCCGGCAGGATTACGAGGCTGCGATCCCCTGCTATGAAGAAGCCCTGGGTCCTTGCAGGGAACACGGAGACGTCCCCGGTACGGCCTCGATGCTCGACCGCTTGGCCAAGATGCACCGCCTCCTGGGAAGGCAAGAGGAGGCCCTCCTGCGTTTTCAGGAATCGCTCGCCTTGTGGCAGAAGCTCTCGATCCCGGACCGGGAGGCCATGACCTGGGCGAACATCGGTGATATCTGCAGGACGCGGGGAGACCTCTCTGAGGCCGTCCGCTGCCACGAGCAGGCCCTGCAATTGTACCGTACGATGAAGAACCCCGGGGCCATCGAGACCCTGGAAAAAGAACTGGCCTCTCTTCAGCGTGTGGCATCCAAGGATGCTGCGGGGAAAAACACCGAGGAATCCGAACCCGACTGAATTCCCTGTCTAGGTCTCCTCCTCGAAGCGCGCCAACCATCGGCAGAAGTCTCGCATGCCCTGATACCGTTCTTCTCCTTTGGCGAGCCCGAAGCAGATATCTTGCGCTCCCTGCACGTAAGCAGAACCAAGATCGCCTCCTTCCGGCCCGATCTCTGCGCTCCTGTGCACCAAGAACCTTTGGAGCCGCAAGGCAGCCGCATGAACTCGGATCCTTTCCTCCGGATTGAAGAAAGGGGGCTCCTTGGGGGCGAGGAAAGGATCCCACTGATCGTATCCCTTCTTCAGGATTCTCTCCTGCCTCCTCTTCGACATGCCCTCAAAGATCGCCCTTTTCTTCTTTTCCTCGTCCGAAGTCATCGTCGCGCTCCCTCTTCTGCGGCACTTTGCTCATCAGAGCCGGGTACGGGGCCGAAGGCCGGTGGACGTGATTTGTGCCCACCGCCTCGTTTGATGCATCGGCCTGCACCCGGAAATGTCTTTCTGAGAGAAACCCGCCTGCCCGGGCCGAGACCGACGTACCCCTTCCGGCATGGCAAATCCGCAGAATCGGCCTCCAACGCATTGACTTTTCCGGGCCAAAGATCTATTGTTCATTTCAATTTGCTCGACCATCACCCTGGTGGCCATAGCAGGAACCCCGAGACCCCTCCGGGGGCCCTCACAAAAGGAGAGCAGGAATGCACGAAGATGTGAAGCAGAAGGTGCTCGATTTCTTCAAGAGCAAGGAAAAGACCAAGACCAAGTTTTATATGAATGACCTTCGCTCCGTTGCCCCGGAAGACATGTCGAACAAGGAGTTCAAGAAGCTCATCAGCGAGATGATCGCGGAAGGGACCCTGATGTATTTCTCCACGGGCAGCACCACCATGATTCAGCTCGCGGAAGCGGACGTAGACTCAAAGATCAAGTGACCAGTCCCTTATAGGTGTCGGGTGTATTCTGTGTTGACGACAATACCTTCCTGACACCCGTCTTCCACGCGGCTCGTCCTTGACCATCTCGGGGGCCGGGGCCGGGACACGGTCCCCGGTCCCTCTTCCCTGACCGCCTCTCCGCGTCCTCCTTCAGGGCATCTCTGGGTCAGCCTCACACGGCCTCAGAAGGCCTGCCTCTTCCTCGGTAACAGGCCTCGCTTCCAGGATCTCCAGGTCGTAGATCAGCTCTTTGCCGGCAAGGGGGTGATTATAATCCAGGACGACCCCATCGCTGTCCTTCTTCCGCACGAAGTACCCGTAGGCCGTCCTGCTCTTGTCGTCCCTGGCAACCGCCCACCTTCCTTCCTCGAGCCGCCTCCCGTCCGGAAATTCCTCGTAACTCTTCTCCTTGACCTGTTCCGGCAAGTAGGGGCCGAAAGCCTCGTCAGGAAGCAGCCGGGGCTGCATCCTCTCCCCCGCCCTCTTCCCGATGAGCCGTCTTTCCAGAGCCGGGAGAAGCTGGTTGTAGCCGGTGAAGATCTCCAGGATGGCGGGTCCCTCACGAGGATCGCCCTTGACGTACTCCCCCTCGGCGGTCCTCAGGCTATAGCGTATCTTGACATAGGTTCCTTTTGCCCGAATGACATCCGCGGCGCGATTCTCAGCCATCGTTTCGCCTATGTTTCTCCGCCGGAGAGGATCTCCTCCCTCAGTTTCGGGCTCACAGGGAAACCCGCACGCTCCGCCTCCGCGAGGTGCCGGCGGGCGGATTCCCGATCGCCCTTTCGAGCGTAAAGGAGGGTCAGATTGTTGTGAGCCGGCCCGAAGCCCGGGACAACCTCGAGGGCACGTCGATTTGCCTTGATCGCCCTGTCCGTGTCGCCTTTCAACATGTACGCATGGCCCAGGTTGGCATGGACTTGCGGAACGTTCCCGTGTATCGTCAGCGCCTTTTCATAGAGTTCGATCCCTTCGTCGATCTTTCCCTGCTGGACCAGAAGGAACCCCAGATTGCTGTATGCATTGACCTGTCGGGGATCGATCTCGAGAACCTTGCGGTTCTCCTCGATCGCCGCATCGATGTTGCCCTTGCGCATGTAAACACCGCCCAAATTGATCCTCGCCTCCAGCAGGCCGGGGTTCAGCTCAAGGGCGGTCTTGAACTCGGTGATCGCTTCGTCCCATTGTTTCCGCCTTGCATAGGCCAGTCCCAGATTGTAATGAACCGGAGCAGAGTCCGGACGAACGAGCAGTTGCCGCTTGAGTTGCTCAAACGTATCGTCTTCGTTCCCTCTTCCCAAGGGGATCTCCTCCCTCCAATACAGAAAGGGCGACCCCGCGATTGGAGCCGCCCTCTGCAACGATTCGAACTCAGCTTCAACAAGAACGGAACCGGACCCGCGGCCCCCCGTCGAGCAGGTAACCGCTAGAACTTGAACTGCGTGGTCGTTCTCCACGTGGTCATGGCGAGCCGGTAGTCATCGATGTGCTGATGTTTGAACTCGATCCCTGTCACCTCGAAGAAACGTTCCCAGCCGATCCGGTTGATCCACTCGCCAACCCGCTCGTACTTCTTGCCGCCCGCAGCGTAAGCTTCGACGATCTGGCGGACCGCCTTCACGGTCGCAGGCCATCTCGGCGGCTCATTCGGCAGGAAGGGCACCGCAAGCTTGGAGAAGGCAGGGGGCGTCCTGGAGTTGGAAACCTTGCCTCCCACCCAAAGCGCGATACCGTCTCCCTGGGCATCGGCCAGCGGCATGGCGGCGCACATGGTGTAGCAGTTACCGCAGAACATGCACCGGGGCTCGTTCACCTCGACGCTCTTGACCTCTTTCCCGTCTTCGAGCGTGACCTTCTTCGGCTTGATCGCGGCCGTCGGGCAAGCGGCGATGGCCAGAGGAATCTCGCAGACCGCGTCGAGGCGGGAGTGCTCGATCAGGGGCGGCTTTCTGTGGATTCCCAGGATGGAGATGTCCGAGCAGTGCACCGCACCGCACATGTTCAGGCAGCAGGCCAGGGAGATCCTGACCTGCGCCGGCAGCTTCATGGAGACAAAGTGCTCGTACAGATCGTCCATCACGGCCTTGACGACGCCGGAGGCATCGATGGCCGGGGTGTGGCAGTGAACCCAGCCCTGGGTGTGGACGATGTTCGTGATCCCGGCGCCGGTTCCGCCTATCGGGAACTTGTTTCCCCGGCTCCTGAGATCCTTCTTCAGGGGTTCGAGTTTCGACTTGTCGCTGACCAGGAACTCGATGTTGTTCCTCGTGGTGAACCGCAGGTGGCCGTCACAGTACTTGTCCGCGATGTCGCAGATCTCGCGGATGTGATCCACGCTCATGATCCGGCATCCGCCCACGCGCACGGTGTAGACCTCGTCTCCCGATTCGGCAACGTGGACGAGGACGCCCGGTTCGAGGATCTCGTGGTACTTCCACGCCCCGAAATTCTTCTTAATGACGGGCGGAAGCAGGTCCTTGAAATAGGGCGGCCCGATGTCGGTAAGCCTGTCTTCGTATTGGTATTTTGCCATTTCTCTTTTCTCCTCCCTAGGCCTGGTGTCTCTTTCGGTAATCGGCGACGTCCCGCTTCCAGCCGCCCTCCACCTCCTCCTCCTTGAAGAAGATGTAAGGGTTGAAGCGCGGCGTGTTGATCATCCTGGGGTCCGGTTCGCGCCCGACGGCCTCGAGGAAGGCCCGCATGCCGAGCCGTTGGATCAACTCGCCCACGCGCTCCCGGTTCCGGCCGTTCTCGTCCCACCATTCCCACAGTTTTTCCACGAACTCCTTGAACTCCTCGTAGGGAGGCTCCATCTTGATGAACGGAATGATCACGCTCGAAAGCTGCGCCCCTTCGAGGATGGGCGCCTTGCCGCCCACGAGAATCGTCGCCCCGGTGTCCTTGCCGGGCCGGAGGGCTCGCGGCATGACGTTGATGCAGTGCATGCAGCGCACACAGTTCTCCGTGTAAATCGTGAGTTTCTTTCCGTCCCATTCCATGCATTTCGTCGGACAGAGGTTGATGACCTCCTTCTGGATGTCCAGAGCGTGCTTCCCGGTGCCGTGCGCACCGGCGTTCGGGGCAAACTCCCCGCCCACGTAAGCCTGGACGGCCTTCTGGTCGATCCGGATATCGTCCCTCCAGGTCCCCACGATCGAGCAGTCGGCCCGCGCGACGGCCGCCACACAGTCGTTCGGGCACCCCGAAGACTTGAATTTGAACTTGTACGGCCAGGCAGGCCGGTGCAGTTCGTCCTGAAAGGTCTTGGTGAGATCGTAGATGATCGACTGGGTGTCGATGCATGCCCATTCGCAGCGGCTCATGCCCAAGCAGGCAGAGGGGGAGCGAAGGGCGGAGCCCGACCCGCCGATGTCCATGCCCGCCTCGTGAGCCAGGGCCTGGAAGCAGGGCTCCAGGTTGTCGGTCGTGGTCCCGAGGAGGATGATGTCGCCGGTGGAGCCGTGCATGTTGGTCATCCCGCTCCCGAACTCCTCCCAGATATCGCAGAGCTTCCTGAGCTTCTCGGTGGTGTAATACTTTCCCGTGGGCTGATTGATCCGCATGGTATGAAAATGCGCGATCGTCGGGAACAGGTCCGGGCGGTCGCAGTAGCGCCCGATCACGCCTCCCCCGTAGCCCATGACGCCCACGATTCCGCCGTGTTTCCAGTGTCCTTCTTTCTCCTTGTAGGAGAGTTCCATGACCCCCAGAAGGTCGTCGCAGGCGGGCTTCTTTGCGGCCATCCGCTTGATGTCGGTCACAAAGCTCGGCCATGGCCCGGATTCCAGCTGGTCCAGCAGGGGGGTTTTGTGTTTCAATGCCATTCCTTTCTCCTCCTTGCCGATTAGGATTACCTGTGAATCGCCAATCAAAACAGCTTTCTTCAAACCCCGGAAAGCCTCTTTCGTTTCCCGATCGGAGTAAACCTCCTTCGAGTCTCGCGGTCACCTCCTCTCTTTTCCGAACCGTTCTCCTAATCCTTTGGTTGACCCTTCCGGCTTACCCTTCCTTCTTCGAATGCTATCTTCAGCCTCGTCCCGCCATGCGCGGTCCGAGGCGATACGAAACGCGCCTCATTCACCCCGGTGGAATCTCGCCCGCTAGCCGCCCGCCTGTTGTACCCTCTTGCCGTCCGCAACCAAGACGGCAGGCGCCTTTGCGAGTAATTCTCTCCCGCACGCCCGGTTGTGGATGAGGGCAGCGGTCCGGTAGACCAGATGCGCAAGCTTCGAATAGGGCGTGTATGCGAACAGGGCCCATATGGACACGAGGTGGATGTAGTACAGGAGGTAATAAAGAAACCCGATACCCATCCAGCGGACCCACTCGGCCAGAAGACCGGACGCTCCCACGACCGTGACCAGAACGAGCAGGAACCAGTCGTAATAGCTGCTCTTGCTCGTATCCTCTTCCTGGTTCAGACGGCTTCGTATGAGCAGGAAACAGCCCGCCAGCAGAGCGATGCCTCCCAGATTGCCGAGAAGCTTGATCGGATTCCACAAAGGCCACGGCGTGAGCGGTATGTGCACGATCAGGTTCAGGAAATAGATTCCTGCGAAGATGCAGGACGTCACGACGAAGAGGGCCACAAACCCGTACAATACGCCCAGATGGCCGAGATACCGATCCTGATTGGTGCTGCACTCCTTGAAATTGCTGTGGGTGGCGATCTCTTTGACGACCTCGATGGCCGCCTGCACGATCCCGATCCTGCGCGTGCGCTGGGCATCCAGGTCCCGCCAGAACTGCAAGAGGCCCTTGGCGAAAACACCAACGGCAAACAGGGCGGTGAGAATGAACAGAACGTCCACGGCCCACAGCGGAATCATTTCCCACGATCGGGTGACGTCGGCGAGCACGATCTCCTCGCCGTGAACGATCCGGGTCGGGCCTTCGCCGTGCCACCACAAGTTGGTCAGAGCGATGATGACCGCAAGGAGGATTGCCGGGATGGCGATCAGCAGGGGCAGGGATTTGGGGTCGCTTACCCTCTTGGCGATCGCCTTCGGAAAGGCATAGTGCTCGATCGACTTCTTTCTCAGCGCATTCAGGACGTCTCCCGGCCTTGCGCCCCGCGGGCAGTATGTTGAACAGTCGTTGCAGTTATGGCAGAGCCAGATGTCCGGATCCTTGACAAGCTTGTCCTTGAGTCCCCACTGGGCCTGGATCATTTCCTTTCGGGGGAAAGGCTCGTCCGAAGGCGACAGAGGGCAGACCACGGAGCAGGTGGCACACTGGAAACACTTTTTGAGCGTGTCCCCTCCGGACCCGATCACCTCGCGCACAAAGTCGAGATCCGGTTCGATTCGGTACGGCTGTGTCATCGAGTGATCCTCCTACCAGCCCTTGTAAGGATTCGGACCCACCTCTTGCAGTTTCTCCATGAAGTCGCCGATCAGGGCCGGGATCTGGCCGTATTCGTTGATGGCAAGCTGGTGGACCCGAATGCGATCCGATTCGAGAACGAGGCGGTCCAGCGTCTCCTGGATCTTGCCCATGCGGTAATTCGCCAACTCGGAGCCCTTCATGAAGTGACACTGATAGTCGTCCCCGTACTTGCAGCCGATCAGGAAAATGCCGTCGATCCCCTTGGAGAGGGAGTCGGCGATCCACACGAGGTTGATGTCCCCCAAGCAGCGGAGCGGAATGAAGCGCACGTAAGGGGAATACTGCAGGTGATGGATACCGGCAAGATCAATGGCGGGGTAGGCATCGTTCTCGCAGATGAAGCACACCACCCGCGGCTTCTCTTCGTCTTCTTCCGGCACCTCGATCGCCTTCACCATGGAGCCGATAATGTCGATGGAAAAATCCTTGAAGCTGATGATCCGCTCGGGGCAGGAGCCCATGCAGATGCCGCATCGACGGCAGCGCGTCGGATTCGGCTTGGGCGTGCCCTTCTCGTCTTCGTCGTAGGTTCCGAAGGGGCACTCCTCGGTGCAGCGCTTGCACTGCGTGCAACGCTGGAGGAAAAGATCCGGATAGGTCTTGTCGCCCGCACGGGGATGAACCGCCTCCCCCCGAGACACCATTTCAACGCACTGAATCGCCTTCAGGGCGGCGCCCGTTGCATCGTCGACCGCCATCATGCCGTCCATGGGCTGGCGGACGCTTCCGGCGGGGTAGATGCCCGTCCGGCGACTTTCGTATGGGAAGCAGACGTAATGGGAATCCGGGAAACCGTACCGGAGGGCCGGCAATTCGGGCCCCTGCCGGTAGGTCAGGTTGAGCACATTGGACTTGATGATCCTGTCCGCGGGCGGTTCCGGTTCGTCACCGGACTTCTTCGCCCCTTCCTCTTCGATCTTGGTCTTGATTTCCTCGCCGATGGCGGTGACCGGAACCATCCCGGTCGCCAGCACAACGAGGTCGGCCTTGATCTCGATCTTCTCGCCCAACAGCGAGTTGTTTACTTCGATACGGAGCCCCTTGTCCCCATCCTCCTGAACGGAGGCGACCTCGCCCTTGGTCAGGAAGATGCCTTCGTCCTGTTGGACTTGCTTGTAATAATTCTCGTTCTGACCGGGGGTCCGCATGTCCCTGTAGATGATATACACCTTGGCCTCGCGATCGGCCTCCCGAATGTATTTGGCCTGCTTGAGGGAGGTCATGCAGCAGACGGCGGAGCAATAAGGGAGATGATTCGGATCGCGGGAGCCGGCGCACTGGATAAAGGCCACGCTCCGGGGAGCGTTCCTGTCCGAAGGCCGGACGATCTTCCCGGCCTTGGCCATCTCTTCCACCTCGAGGTGGGTCACCACGTTTGCGCTGCCGTAACCGAGATGACCGAGCTTGGTCGCGTCGTACCGTTTGAAGCCGGCGGCCTCGACGATGGCACCGGCGCGAACCGTCTCCGAGGAGCCGTTGGACCGGATCGTCACGTCGAACATACCCGGGGCGCCCGCCGTGCTCTGGATCTGTGCCCCCTTGAAGACCTTGATCTTCGCATTTCCTTCCACCTCCCGGACGAGGGCGCCGATGTTCGGATCCTCCATTTCCAGGTAGGGGGGCTTCTTCGGGAGGGTCTTGTAAATCCGGTTCATGTACCCGCCCAGTTCGGGCTCTTTCTCCACAAGGACCACATCGTAACCCGCGCCGGCGGCCTCCTTTGCGGCGGTCAGCCCCGTGATTCCGCCGCCGACCACAAGGATGGTCTTGTTGATCTCGGCCTGGAAAGGCTCCGGAACCTCCATCTTCGCCGCCTTCGCGAGGCTCATCCGAAGGTAGTCCTCGGCCATCATCTGCGTGTCTTCTGCCTTCGGCGGCTGGCACCAGGCCACGTGCTCCCGGATGTTCACCCTGTCCAGAACGACCTGCGTCGGATCATAGGAAAACACGTCCGTCTTCACCCTGCGGGAGCAGGCTGCGATCACGACGGTGTTCACACCCTCCTGGGCCAGGTCCTGGCCAATGAGTCCCGCCCCCTCCGGCCCGCACAGATGTGGGTGAACCTTGCACACCGGCACCTTCTTTTCCGAAGTGGCAACCTTGGCCAACTGCTCCACGTCGATCGCATCGCCGATCCCGCATCCGCTGCAGATGTATACCCCGACCTTCTTCTCCATAAGGTTTACCTCCTCAGACACTGAATCGCCTTCAGTGCGGCACCGGTTGCATCCTGGAGCGAGCACGCCACATCAACTGGTCGCTTGGCACATCCAGCGGCGTAGATTCCTTTCTGGGACCCGTCGGAAATCACGAAGCCGAATTCGTCGTAGGCAACGTCCATGGGGAGCCTTTCCGCAGCCGTGGACGGCTCCATGCCGGTGGCCAGCACGACCATGTCGGCCTGGGCCCGGATCTTCGCCCCGGACAGCGTGTCTTCCACCTCCACGATGGGATCCTGCGTGGCCGCGTCTTCCTCGATCTTCGCCACCTTTCCCTTTACGAAATCGACCCTGTCCTTCACCCTGTTGTAGAAATCCTCGAGCTTGCCCATCGCGCGAATGTCGATGTAGAAAATCTTGATTTTCGCATCCGGGTTCTGCTCCAGTACAAACAGGGCCTCCTTCATCGAGGCCAGGCAGCATACGCCGGAGCAATAGGCGAGATGGTTCTCGTCCCGGGAGCCGGCGCACTGCGCGAAGATGACGCTCTCCACGGGCTTCTTGTCGGAGGGGCGAAGGATCTTGCCCCCCGTCGGGCCGTTGGGAGAGGCGAGCCTTTCCATCATCACGTTGGTAATCACGTTGGGAAGCCGGCCGAAGCCGAGGGTGTCGAGCTTTTTCGCATCGTACGGCCTCCATCCGGTGGCCACGACGATCGCTCCCACCTTGGCTGTCAGGGTCTTGGGTTGCATGCCCAAGTCGACCGCTCCGTACTTGCAGGCGGCCTTGCATTTATCTGCATCCTCGGTGCCCAGAATCTGCGGATCCAGCACAAACCGCATCGGGAAGGCCATGGATAAAGGCAGGTAGGCCGCCTTCCTCTGATTCATGCCGAGGTTGAATTCATTCGAAATCATGAGCGAGCAGGCCTCGGCGCAATCGCCGCAGGCCGTGCACTTCTCATTCACGTATCGAGGGTTCTGCCGGATCGTCACCTCGTAGGCCCCCGGCTCCCCGGTGACGGCCTCGACTTCCGACAGAGTGAGCACGTGAATCCTCGGATTGTCCTTGATCCTGCGGAAATTGATCTCGAGTCCGCAGGTGGGGGGACAAAGCTTCGGATAATACTGGTAATTTCGAGCGACACGGCCGCCGAGGTACGGGTTCTTCTCCACGAGGATGACCTCTTTCCCAACCTCCGCCGCCTCCAGGGCTGTCGTGATACCGGTGATACCACCGCCGACGACCAAGATACACTCTGTTCCCGCGGCCGGGATCTTCTCGTCTCCCATCCTGATTGGCTCCTACGCTATGGGGTCTGCGGGTTCTACCTTCCTGCCCCCGTTAGAAACCCGGCGCCGGTTCGTGAAGACCGCGGGCGCCGAGGCTTCCGTCGTTGTTGCTGGGTCAGCAGGAAGCGGAAGGGAATCCTTCAGGCACTCCCCCGGGGGGAGTGCCTGAAGGGGAAAAAAGGCTTCACTTCCGCTTACACGGGCAGGTTGATGATCGGCACCTTCTTCATGGTCCACTCGCCGGTCTGCGGATTCCACACGGAGTTGACGAAGCAGTGCCAGTTGGCTTCGTCCATCTTCGGGAAATCGGAACGGTAGTAATAGCCCGGCCACCTGGTCTCCTCGCGGAAGAGCAGGTGCCGCATGTGGCTTTCGGCGATCCACATCCTGTGAATGTTCTCCCAGCACCGGGTCAGCTCGTTCAGGGTCTCGGCGGCCAGCTTCTGGGAATCCTCCTTCAGCATGGCAAGGAGCTCAAGGCCTCTTTCGAGCAGCGCCTTGTTCGTAGCGAAACAGGAGGACACACCGCCGGCGTACTCGTCCATGATCTTCTGGAGCCGGAACATGAGCTGCCTCGGAACGCTGTAATTCGGGTTGATGTTCCGGTCGCTGGTCTCCTTGGAATGCTTTGCGAACAGATCGACAGGCTGAAGGATCTTCTTCTTGAGCTCTGCGACCTTTGCGGCATCCACCTTCGGCGCCTGATTGTGGTCCATGATGTAAGCGATCGCGCCTTTCGCCGCGATCCTGCCCTCTGCGTGGGAGCCGGAGGAGAACTTGTGGCTGGAGGCGCCTGCGCCGTCACCCGCCGTAAACAGGCCCTTGACCGTGGTCATCCGGTTGTAGCCCCAGAAGTACTCGGGCGGCGCGATGTCTTCGGGCCCGCAGACCCACGCGCCGGAGGCACCGGAGTGGGACCCGATGAAGTAAGGCTCGCATGCCATGATCTCGGAGGGCTTCTCTTCCGGCTGAATGTTGTGGCCGGCCCACAGAATGGCCTGGCTGATCGTCATGTCGAGGAAGTCCTCCCAGGCCTCGCTCTCGAGCTCCTTCATCTTCTTCTTGAAGCCCTTGGGATCGTCCTTGTAGCCTTCGGCAAGCTTCTGGATCGCCTCGGCGGTCTGCATGTAGATCGGGCCTTTGCCTTCGTAAACGTCCCTCATCCCGAGGTGGTTCCGCAGACAGGCCGGGATCGGCTTGCCCAGGCCGTAGGGGGCCCAGTTCTGAAGCTCTGCCTTCCTCTCCACCATGTACTCGCCGCCCAGGGCGCTGGTCGCGCGCGACTTGAAGAGAAGGAACCATGCACCCACCGGGCCGTAGGCGTCTTTGAAGCGGACCGGAATGAACCGAACTTCCTGGCAGGTCATCTCCGCACCGGCGCGGATCGTGAAATACGCGGTGGCACCTGAGTTGAACGGGGGATACCAGGACCGGCCGAGCCCCTCACCGGTCGACCTCGGCTTGAAGACATGGACCGCACCGCCCATGGCGGCCAGAACGGCCTTGGCCTTGAAGACATAAAACTTCTTTTCCCGCGTGCTGAAGCCGACCGCACCCACGCACTTGTCGCCGTCCATCAAGGGCTCGACGATGAAGACGCGCTCGAAGATTTGCCCGTCCGCGCCCAGGGTGGCCATCGCGTTCTTGGCGGCCTCTGCCACGACGACCTTGTAGGACTCGCCGTTGATCATGACCTGCCACGGACCTTCGCGCACATACTTGCCGTTCTCGTCCTTCCAGAGGGGAAGTCCCCACTTCTCGAAGAGGTGAACGGTGCCGTCCACGTGCCGGGCGATGTCATAGACCAGGTCTTCACGGGAGACCCCCAAGAGGTCCTGACGCACGTACTTCACGTAATCGTTGACGGTGTGCTCGCCTTCCTCGATGCCGATGTACTCGTTGATGGCCGAGAGGCCCATGGCCACGGCGCCGCTACGATCCATGGCGGCCTTGTCCACCACGGTCACCTTCAGGCCGTTCTTCTTGGCCCAGTAGGCCGCCTCGAAGGCCGCGCCGCAAGCCGCCATTCCTCCGCCGCAAATCAGCAGGTCGGTATTGACTTCTACGGTTTCGAAAACAGAAGAATCCATACGATCTCCTCCTCTCAGCCAGGTTTACTTTTTCAGTGTGGGCAGTTGATACCGAAGCGAGTCCGGCTCCGTGCAGAGAAGCGGGCTCTTCAGGTCGTCGGAAGCGGTCTTGCATCCGGCCAGGGGCTCTGCCTTGCCTTCCGGGGTCGTCCGGATCGGGAATTTGAACCGCTTCAGGGTCCCGTTACGGAATTTGACCGTCCACATGATGTCCTCGGAACCCCGCAACGGCACCACGCTGGCCCCCATGGGGACGAAATCCGCGTAGCTCTTCACGTCGATGGCCTGCTGGGGGCAGATCTTCACGCAGTTGTAGCACTCCCAGCAGTAGTCGGGATCCCGATTGTAGGCCTTGGGCTTCTCCGGATCCGTTTCCACATCCAGGACCATGAGGTCGTTCGGGCAGATGTGCATGCATGCGGTCTTGTCCTGCCCCTTGCATCCGTCGCACTTTTCCATGATTACGAAACTCGGCATACCGTTTCTCCTCCTTCTACTTTGCCTTTGCGATCACGGGGCAACCGCTCGACAAGGGCGGCACCCCAACCTATACGGCTATTCTTCAGACGCTCATCGCAAGAGATCCTGCCGTCGCAGCGAATGTCTTTGCACCTCCTTTCCCTGGAATTTGAGCGTTCGTTAGGGGGATTGCTGATCTGCGCAAGAAACGACACAGAGACCGAAACACGGCTGAAGATTCTTCCTGGATTGGGCTTCAACAAGGCGGCACCGATACACGTCTGGGATCTCTTTCACCCTTTTCAGGCGGATCATTCGTATGGGCATCTAGGTGCATGGGGTACGGACGAGGCGAAGAGTTAGCATAATACGCGATCGAATCAAACGCGTCAACAACCTGCTTGGTCCGAGCTTGCGCTTCCCTTCTGACCGATTCCCACGGGTCCGGTATCCACCCCTGAACGAGAGCAGTCCGCGCTGCGTCGGTCTTCGTCTTCGCCCCGTTTCCGTCGGACGCTTACGACGATCTTGATTATTCAGCGGGGAGCATGGTCCTCACTTCAGGAAACCGGCATCGCCGGACAGAAGCCCCGAGAAGAAGGGGTTCTCACGCTGAATGATCATTCATTCATCATTTTGCATCTCTTGTACCACCATCCGCAATGGGAGTCAAGAGTAACCCTTGGAGAATCTTCGGCCGGGGCAGAACCGGCCAGGCCGCGCCGCCGGGCAACCAATCTTCTGTCGAATTATATAAGATCGTTTATTTGATCAAACTTCCAGAACCCCCTCGATCCTGAAAAAACCGGTATCCTTGACATCCCTACTCGTTCCTGGTAAGGTTCGCGCCCGGAACAGGTACGAAACGAAGGGAAGAAGCTGCATATTGCAACAGATTTCTTCCCCATCTCCTCGTTCTGTCATCCCGGTCAACCTCCGAAACCACAAAGAAGGGAGAAAAATGCTATGGCACTGGTAAACCCGCACGGGAAAGAGAAGAAGCTCAAACCTCTGCTGCTCGAAGGAAAGGAGTTGGCCGAGGAGAAGAAGAAGGCCGCAACCCTGAAGAAGATCCCGATGACGAGCCGGGAGGCCGGCGATGTGCTCATGCTGGGCATCGGAGCCTTCACGCCCCTTACCGGTTTCATGGGCAGGGACGACTGGAAGGGCGTCTGCGACGAATACAAGATGGCGGACGGCACGTTCTGGCCCATCCCGATCACGCTCTCCGCAGACAAGGCGGACGCGGATTCCGCGGTCGGCAAAGAGGTCGCGCTCTTCGACGTCGAAAACAACGAGATCCTAGCCACCATGAAGGTGACCGAGAAGTACACCATCGACAAGGTCCACGAGGCCAAGAAGGTCTTCCGGACCGAGGACATGAAGGGACATCCCGGCGTAGCCAAGGTGATGGAGCAGAAGGAGTTCAACCTTGCGGGTCCGATCAAGGTCCTGAGCGAAAGCTACTTCCCGGTTCAATTCAAAGGCCTGTACCAGAGGCCGGCCGAGTCCCGGAAGATGTTCGAGGAGAAGAACTGGCGCACCGTCGCCGCGCTCCAGCTCCGGAACCCCATGCACCGGTCTCACGAGTACCTCGCCAAGATCGCGATCGAGATCTGCGACGGCGTCTACATCCACCAGCTCCTCGGAAAGCTCAAGGCCGGGGACATCCCCGCGGACGTCCGCGTCAAGGCGATCGATGCGCTCGTGGAGGGCTACTTCGCAAAGAATACCGTCATCATGGGAGGCTACCCGATGGAGATGCGGTATGCCGGGCCGCGGGAGGCCCTGCTGCACGCCGTTTTCCGTCAGAATTACGGATGCAGCCACCTCATCGTGGGAAGGGACCACGCGGGCGTGGGCGATTATTACGGCCCCTTTGATGCGCAGAAGATCTTCCACGAGATACCGAAGGACGCTCTGGAGCTGCAGCCCCTGCCCATCGACTGGACCTTCTACTGCTTCAAGTGCGACGGCATGGCCTCCATGCGCACATGCCCGCACGGGAAAGACGACCGGCTGCTTCTCAGCGGGACCCTGGTCCGCAAGACCCTCTCCGAAGGCGGAGAGCTGCCGAAGCAGTTCTCGCGGCCCGAGGTTCTGGCCATACTGCAGAAGTATTATCAGGAACTGGACGAAAAAGAGAAGGTGGAGGTCAAACTCCACGGGGCGGCAACCGGCGAAGTGAAGAAGAAGTAGCCCCCGGCCCCAAACCCACGGAATCGTCTCCTGGCATGACCCACAAGAGGCCTTTTCCGAACAGGAAAAGGCCTCTTGTCTTCCCCACGAGAGCAACAGATCTCCCGCTAACTCCCCTTCAATGAGTCGGCAACCAACTCGACGATGCTTTTCACCTCGACGCCCAGTTGGTACGCCTTGTTGAGCTCCCGGATCTGCGTCATGCAGTTGTAGCAGTTGGTCACCACCACCTTGGCCCCGGTACGCCGGATCTGATCGGCCTTCGCCTTGCCCGCCTGAACCCGTGTTTGCCCGTAGTCCGGAGTTGCGGACAATCCTCCCCCTCCTCCACAACAGAGATTCCACACCCCGTGCGGCTCCATCTCGACGAAATCGGACGTCACGGCATGGAGGACATGGCGAGGCTCCTCGACCACCCCGCCGAGTCGGCCGATATTGCAGGGGTCGTGAAACGTGAAGGGCCCCTTCACCGCGTCCCTTTCAACCTGAATTCTGCCCTCCCGGATGTATCGGTAGAGCAGCTCGACCAGAGTCGCCACCTGGAACTCAAAGCGCCCCCCCAGCAGTTCCTCCGCCTCCCAGCGCAAAACCCGGTACCCGTGGCCGCAGGGCGACAGAACAATGTTTTTCGCACCAATCCTTTCCCTTCCCCCAAGCACCCGCCTGGCGATCCGCAGGGTGTTCTCCCGGCTGCCCTGATAGAAGGCGTAGTTGGCCGTGTCGAAGGCATACGTGGAGAACGTGTAGTCCTCTTGCGCCGCATGAAGGATCTTGACGGCCGCCATCAGCAACATCGGGAAGTCCCGAACCTCGAGCGGATGAGGGACGAAAAGCCATTCCGCATTCTCCCGGTCGATCGGGCAGGCGAAATCCTCTGCCCCGAGCTCGTCTCCCACCTCCTCGGCGATCCACTCGATATTCTCGACGAAATCCTCGGTGGACATCTCGATGTAGTTGCCGAGCTCGAGCGCCTTGTCCACCGTGCCGCTCAGACCGGAGGGCAGCTCGCCGATGCTGGCAAACAGCGAGCGGGCCGTGTAGAGCGTCCTTCTCGGGTTCAGCCCGATCGGACAGCTCAGGCTGCAGCGTCCGCACAAGCTGCAGTTCTCGAAGGCGGCCTTGTACAGTTCGCTTCGCTCCTCGCCGCCGGCGATCTTGCGCCTTCGAAGGGCCGGCACCGTGCTTCTGCCGGGACGCAGACTCGACCGCAGGACCCGCAGGAGCCGCTCCGACTTGGCGGCAGGCGTCAGATCGGGATCCCCGGTCGAGAGGAAGTAGTGGCACGACTCCGCGCACCATCCGCAGCGAACACAGGCGTTCTTCATGAAGAGGGCGTGCCTGGCGTCCGGGTATTTGTCCAGCACCTCCCGCATCCTGCGGATCTGCTCCTGGGAGAGCGGCGTCGGGCGCTCCTGGCCCGCTCCCCGTCCAGGCTCCCCTTCAGCCCGCACAGCCGCACCCGATTCCTTCTTCATATGCGTCCCTCCGAATCCGTAAAGGAGACAACCTGGTCGGCAGGCGTCGCGCGAAACCTACCAGGCGCCTAGAGTATATACAGTACCGGAGAGCCGACAGAGGACGCAACAGGGGGCCGGGCAGTGGGGCGGGAACGGACGAACCGTCCCCCTGGTCAGAAGCGCTTCGGGTTTGCCCTACACGGCCCGCTACGGAAGGACCAAGGCCTTGGAAGCCAGGGCGGCGACTGTGGTGATTTCCACGTCCAGCTTGTAGTGCTTCTTCAGCTCGTGCAGGGTGCTCATGCAGCTCAAGCACCCTGTTGCGACGATTTTTGCTCGCGTGGCGGAAATCTGACCGGCCTTTGCCCTCCCGGCTTCGAAACGAATCCCGGCCATTTCCGGCACGCGGTCCACGCCTCCTCCACCGCCGCAGCAGAGGCCGGCGATCCGGTTGGGCCACATTTCCACGAATTCCCTTACGACGGCACGCAGAATATCTCGGGGCTCCTCGAACACCCCGCCCTTGCGGCCCAGATTGCAGGGATCGTGATACGTGGTTCGCTCGGGGTTTCTCTCTGGATCCATGCGCAGCCTGCCGTTCCGGATACCGGCTGCGATCAACTCCAGAATGGAAACCACCTGAAAGCGGGGCTTTCTCCCGATCCAGCGTTCGAGATCCCGGGCGTAGACCTTGAAGCCGTGCCCACATTCCGTCAGCACAAGCGTCTGCGACTCCAGGGCCTCCACCGCCTCCGCCACACGAAGGGCGATCTTTCTTGTCGCGGCCGGATCCCCGACGAAGTAGCCCCAGTTGGTTACGTCGGACAGTTCGCTGCCGACCGTCCAGGCTTCCCCAAGGGCGTGCAGGATCTTGGCGTTGCCCATGAAGTGCATCGGGATAATATTGATCTCCCTCGGATTCGGCAGAAAGACATATTTGGCCCCTTTTCGGTCGATCGGAAACGAGAAGGATTCGTCTTCCAGGTCCTCCCGCATCTCCTCCTCGAGCCATTCGACGGTCTCCACGAACTCTTCCTTCGGGATCATCGAGACGTTGCCGGTCTCCAGGGCGGACTCGACACCGTCCTTGAGCACGGCGGGCGTCTGCCCCCGCTCCGCCTGCACCCCACGGAAGGCCCGCACGACTTCGTCCATCCGAAGCCCCATCGGACAATCGAAGGTGCAACGGTTGCACAAGGTACAGGTCCAAAGAAATCGACTCTCGAGCGCGAGGTCCTCCCAGCCGTTGCACAACATCCGCACGAACTTCCTCGGGTTGGCCTCGGGCACCGCGTCCTTCAAGAAACACCGGGAGAGGCAGGAACCGCAGGTGTGGCACAGGAGGACCTTCTCGCCCGTCGCCTCCCTGCCGAGCAACTCCATGGCTCGAGAACCGCGCTTCAGCGCCAGGGACCGGCTCATGCGACTTCTCCTTTCGGACCGACACGACGCAGCAGAATCGACCGATGCTGGGCTTCGTTCGGAGCCGCCGCGATGAACCGGACCCGGTCTCCCGGCCCCTGTCCCGAGGCCTCGAGGTAACGGGCGACCCTTTGCACGCGCCTCTCGCCTGCCGTCGAGCCCTTCTGCGATAAGCAATTATCGGGATGGCAGCCGAAAACCAGAACCCTTTCCGCGCCCCTCAGGAAGGCTGCCAGGAGCATCTCCTCGCTGATCGAGCAGGCGCAGGGGACCTCGACCGTGCGGGCATGCAGCGCACCGGACAAGCCTGCCCCATCGCCCGACGGGCCGATACCCAGGCGTCGGCAACAGAAGAGGACGGTCTGTGGCAAACCGCTCTGGCCGGAGCGCACAGGGTCCAGCTCGGCGAGGATCTCGCCGCGAGGCCTCTCGAGGAGTTCGATCGCGTTCCCCGGACACAGGGCGGCACAGAGGCCGCAGCCGTAACAGGCAGGGTCCAGGGGGACCGGAACCGGCCCCTGGGAAATGTCCAGGGCGCGATGGGGGCATACGCGATAGCATGTCAGGCAGGAAACGCAGCGGCCCCGGTCGATGCGAATCCGTTCCGGAGCCCGCAACTCGCCGGTCGCGACCGGCAGGAAGAACTCCGGAAGCAGGGCGGCCACTTCTTCGGCGAGTTCTTCCGGCGCCTGCTCTCCCTTGCAGGATCCGACGTAGTAAACGCCTTTGCGGAACGAGCGGGACGGATAAAGGTGGACGTTGTCCTTCTGCAGGAACCCCTCGGGGTCCAACGGGTCTCCGACGCATTGCGCGATGCGGGAAGCCTCGGCCGGAGCCGAAGGCTGTCCCACGACAAGGAGACGGTCCAGTTGCAGGCTGAGCGGGCGGTCAGCCAGTGTCGGGTCGCGCAACTCGATATCGATCTTTCCCGCATCGGCCCTGAGGTCCGGTGATTGCGCACCCAGGCGCAGGAACCGCACGCCCTTGCCTCGCAGCGCGTCGTAGAGGGACTGCCCGCCGAGGCCCCAGAGGGGAACATGGCGAAAGAGAACGCAGCACGCGGGCCCTTCTTCGCTGTTCCGTTGCAGCAATGCCCGCAGGGCCCGCTCGGCAAGCGCCCGGTCGGGCCACCCCTCGACCGGGTCGAGCCAGACCCCGATCGCGTTCGGCTCTTCCTCGCCCTTCCCGGAGCAGGCCAGCGTCTCCAGTTCTTCGATCGAGAGGGTGTATGCCTCAGGAAGGGAGAGGCGGACGGCACGCTGCGCCGCAGGCCCATTCTCCTGACAGATGATTACCAAGCCTGCCTCGCATACGGTCACGGCACCCTTGTCTCGCCGAACCCGGATGCGAAATTGCCCGAAATGCCCATCTAGGCCGAGGATCCCCTCTCCCCGGATCCTGCGTACGAGCCCTTGCGCCTCCGCCGCAGCGGGGTCTCCCCCCTCCGTGCCGGGCTGAAAGAGCGTCACGGGGATCGAAAGACCGGCCAGGACCTCGGCAACGCGTGCCCCGGAAGGACCGATCCCCCAGACAAAGGCCCGTTTCGTGAAGGGCCATCTCTTGCCATCGACCGGCACGCTCGCATCAGAACTCATACGCAAGCATCCTTTCGACTTGCCAGGTAGCGCGCAACAGCCTCCATGGCCTGCCTTCTCGCACCCGGAATATCCGTGGGCGCCGTGCAGGCACCGACAGCGTACACACGCGATCCGCGGGCTCCATTTGTCTGCCGGAAGAAACCCCTGGACTCGAGCGGAATATGCAACCTGCCGGACAGTTCCGCCGAATCCTTCGAGGGGAGCATTCCCACGGCCAGAACGACCAGATCGAACGCCTCTGTCCGCAGCGCGCCGGAGGCCGCATCCTCGAAGACCAGCGACACCCGGTTGCCCTCTGCGGGGAGTACCTCGCTGGGAACGCCCTGCACGATACCGACCCTGCCCTGCAGCGATCGAAAGAACTGCCGGAACCCCTTGCCGAAAACCTGCAGGTCGATGTAGAAGACCGTGATCGCCCACTCCGGCCTTTCATGAAGCATGCGAGCGGCCAGACGCAGGGAGGTCTTGCAGCAGACCTGCGAGCAATAGTCCCTGCCCGCCTCCCGGTCGCGGGAGCCCACACATTGAAGGAAGGCAGCCCTTGGCTGCGGACTTGCGGCCCCGGGGAGCGACTCGATCCGATCCTCGCGAAGGGCTCGATCCAGATCCGCTGTCGTGATCACGGCATCCAGTTCCCCGTAGTGAAGCAGAGGCTTCTGGTCGGCGGGAAAGACCTCGAAGCCCGTGGCAACGAAGACGGCGTCCACTTCCCAGCCTACGCGTTCCCGAAGCGGGCGACCTTCGGCCCGAAGGCCCGCCCCCGGGCCGGGCTCGCCCGGCCCCCGGACGGGGACCGCCCCCGCCCGGATGCACCCCTCCTTGAAAGAAAGGCCCTCCAACCTTCCGCCCGTGTACACCTGGACGCGCGGGTCCTCCAGAACACGCCTCTTCAAGTCCGAAACGATGCAGGCCGAGCACTTCTGGCAGCGGTCCGTGGCCATGCAGGCCCAGCGGGCCGCATGTCCCCCCACCTTGTCCTGCTTTTCCAGGAGAAGGACGTTCACATCATTCCTGGCAAGCTCTTCCGCCGCGGTGAGCCCGGCAACACCCGCACCGATCACGAGTACCGGCCTTCTGCTATCCACGTCCTCCAGCCTCCGAGAATCCACTGCTTCCATGTGGACGGTTTCGCCCGCCGCACAGGCATCGGGCGTCTGCAGGCGCCCGGGCGTCGGGTGTCAGCCATCCGCCCATGGCCTTGCGCCCGGGCCTGGGCTTGCCCCCCCGGTCCCTGTCCCCGCCCCCGCTTCCAACTTTGGCCCTTCGCCCAAGGCTCAGCCGTCTGCGCCTTCCACCCCCTGTTCTTCGAGAAGCTCCAGGGCGATACGAACGGCCCCTGCGATGATCGGCGGGCAGACTTCGGTCGGCACTTTTTCCGGATCAGCCTCCAGGAAGTCGTCACACCGGTTCCCGGGATACGACTCGGCGATCTCCTCGTTGAAACGGTCCTCCAATTCCTGGATGAGCATGTACATCAGGTCCCGGTCCAGGCGTCCTGCGGCCGCGGTGGCAATCAGGACCCCTGCCGCGGTCAGCGCTCCGCAGGTGACACCGAGAAAACCCTGTGCACCCACCAGTCCGCCGGCGGCCTGCACCACGTCGGGCTTCGCCATTCCGAGGTGCCCGAGGCCCACGTCGATGACAATCTGGCTGCAGAGATTTCCGCGTTCCGCCGACTCCTTGATCCGCCTCCTGAGTTCCTCTGTGCTCGGCACGGCCATGGATTCCCTTTCCTGTCCTGTCGGGCCACCGTCGAACCGCCAGCGCCCTCGGCGATGTTCCGGACAACGCAGACTTCAACGTTTCATTTTCCGCAAGAGATTTTCACCGTAGCAAACGCCGTCAAAACATGTCAAAGGGGTAGACAATACTTGAAAACCGGACCGCGCCGCGTTACCGTAGGGAAGGCATGACGGATCATGCAAAAAGGATCCCCACGCGAATCGGAGCAGGACCTCCGGGAACGGACATCGCCATGACACGAATCGTGCTTGTACGGCATGGCAGGACCGAATGGAACAAGGACCAGATCTTTCGAGGAACGGTGGACATCCCCCTGGACGACCAGGGGAGGAAGGAAGCAGCCTGTGCAAGGGACTGGCTCAGGGAGACCGTCTTCCACGCGGCCTACAGCAGTCCGTTGGGCCGTGCCGTGGAGACGGCGGAGATCATCTTGGCGCCGCACGGCGTTGCCGTCCGGAAGCTCGACGGTCTCGCCGATCTGAACTATGGCGATTGGCAGGGCAAGACCGACGAGGAAGTCAGGAAGATGTACCCGGATCTCCACCGACAGTGGCGGGAGGCGCCCCACACGGTTGTCTTTCCCGGAGGCGAGGGGTTGGCCGCAGTCCGCAAGCGGTCGCTGGCGGCGGTCGAAGAGGTGGTCGCCAGGCACCCCGAGAAGACGGTGCTCCTGGCCGGCCACCGGGTCGTCAACAAGGTGCTGATCGCCGCCCTCCTGGGGCTCGATGACTCCCACTTTTGGGAGATCGGCCAGGACACGGCCGCCCTGAACGAATTCGCCTACCGGGAAGGGAAGTGGATCTGCCGCCTCGTAAACGACACGTGTCACTTGCGCGGCCTCGCGGGCCGCGTGACCGCGGATTTCTGAGCGGAACCAGCAGAGGACCGGGCGAGGGTCCGCAGGGATCTGTCCCGAAAGGAAAAGAATGGGAGCCCCGGACCCACTCGATGCAAAAGGCCGGGCAGGGGGCCGGCCCCTGTCGTCCCTCCCGAGGCGGATCACGCTGAACTACTGCGCCGGCGCAGACGAGCAGGCAGGCCGTCCCCTGGAGGCCTGGGCGAGGGCGCTTGCCGAGGAGGCGAAGGGGCGGATCGTCTGCAACCGGATCAAAGCGAAGGATCAGCCCTTTCCATCCTCCCTGTCCCTCACGACTCGTTCGGCTTCGGTTGTTCACTACCACTTTGTCCCGGAAGGGCCGGAGGTCCCTGTCTTCCGGGAATTCCTGTGGCATGCTGCATCGCAGGAGGATTCGGAAAGAGCGGAGCACAGCGACCTGCCCTCCCCCTCCCCGACTCGGGAGATGCTCCTGTTCGTCTCCACCCATTGTCCCAACTGCCCTCAGGCAGTCAGGACGGTCCTGGCCATTGCGGGAGAACTCCCGGACCTGTCGGTGCGTCTGTTCGAGGCCATGTTGCACGCGAACCTCGCGGAAGACAACGGCGTCCAATCCGTCCCGACGCTTCTGGTCGGTCAAGACCTGCGCTATGTCGGGAACCTGGACAGGAACAAGCTCGTCTCGGTTCTTCGGTCGGCAGACCCTGCGTCTCTGCTGCAGGAGAGGATCCGAAATCAGATCCTGGAAGGCAAAGCGCTCGAGGCGGCCGCATGGATTGCCCAGGGCGGCGACCCGAGCTTTCTGGCTTCCGACTTGGGAAAATCAACCTTCGCAGAAAGGCTCGCCCTGCTGCTTGCCTTGGAGCAGGCCCTCGAGGCCGACCCCCGGTGTCTGGATCGCCTGGTGGCCCCCCTTCTCCCCTACCTCGAAACGGCCGACGCCTCGATCCGCGGGGACATCGCCGACCTCCTCGGCAAGATCGGCGATGCGAGGGCCCTGCCCGCCCTGAATAGGCTCTGCAGCGACGCGGACCCGAACGTGGCAGATGCCGCAGCCGAGGCCACGCAGGCCATCCATGCAGGGCACAGGCAAGCCGCCGAATAAGCCCCATCCCGCTGCGTTGCGCTCGTCTTCCGTTTCCGGCTTTCGCCGGGCAAGGCGTGGCCGGGCCCCTGGAGATATCGCAGGCAGGCTTCGTCGGCTTGGCTTATCCGCCCCCCTCCAGCTTCTCTCCGCACGAGGCAAGACTGCAGCCGCTTTGAAATTTGGCCTTCTGGAGCGATCCGTGCAACGGTGCTTTCGCAAGCGGCGCCGAGGACCATCCCGCGCGGCGCTTGCAACATTTTGGTTCATAATGTATCATCGATAGGTGACAAGGATCCGTGCGGGAAACAACCGGGGGGAGAAGGCAAATGATAGCCAACCGAGACTGCTTCGAGAATGCGCTCTCCTGCATGGAAAAAGACTGCCCCGCACCCTGCAGGATGATCCTGGACAATGTTGCGGACGGCATCGTCACCGTCGACAAGGAGGGGTCCATTGCCTGGTTCAACCGGGCCGCCGAGCAGATCACCGGATTCAGCAAGGAAGAGGTTCTCGGAAGGCCCTGCGGGACGGTTCTCCGGACCGATCTGTGCGGGACCGATGCGTGCCCCCTCCAGCAGACCCTCCGCAGCGACCGAAACGCAGGACCGCTCGAGGTTGTAATCAGGAACAAGTGGGGAAGGCAGGTCCCCCTGTCGGTGACCGCGGCACCCCTGAAGGACGCGGAGGGGAGGGTCCTGGGCGCCGTCGAGACCTTCCGGGACATCTCGGTCATCAAGGCTTACCAGATCGAGGCCGGTGAGCGGTCTTCCCTCAAGAGCATTGTGACGAAAAACACGCGCATGCTCTCCATCCTCCATCATCTCAAGGACCTCGCCCTTAGCGACTCCCCGGTCCTCTTGAGCGGAGAAAGCGGTACCGGCAAGGAGCTGCTCGCTCGGGCCATTCACGATCTGAGCCTCAGAAAGCGCGGCCCTTACATAGCGATCAACTGCGGGGCGATTCCGGATGCCCTGATCGAGTCCGAGCTGTTCGGCTACCGAAAGGGCGCCTTCACGGACGCCAAGCAGGACAAGCCCGGACGATTCGCCCTGGCGGAGGGCGGCTCGCTTTTTCTGGACGAGATCGGTGACCTCCCGCCGGAAACCCAGGTGAAGCTCCTCCGGGTCCTGGAGGGCGGAGAATATCAGCCGCTGGGAAGCTCGCAGACCCTCCGGGCGGACGTCAGGATCATCACGGCCACGAACAAGGTTCTTTCCGATCAGATCAAGACCGGGCGTTTCCGGGAGGACCTCTTTTACCGCATCAACGTCGTCCAGATCGATATACCTCCCCTGCGGCAAAGGAGGGAGGACATCCCCCTGCTCATCAAGCACTTCCTGGAGAAGCTGAACCGGAAGCGGGACAAGACGATCGGCGGGCTCTCGCCGGCAGCGGAGCGCATCCTCCTCGAACACCGCTACCCGGGCAACATCCGGGAATTGGAGAACATTCTCGAGTACGCCACGATCGTTTGCAAGAGCTATCAGATCGAGGCCCGTCACCTTCCGCCCTATCTTCTGCGGGCCGAAGAGAAGGCCCATCCTGTGAGCGAGACGCCTGGCAACACCCCGGGCATCGCAGACAGGGAGAAGGAGGAGCTTCTGGAGGCTCTCAGGGCCCATCGCTGGAACCGCCAGGCAGCCGCCGCCGCCTTGGGTGTCAGCCGCACCACCCTTTGGAGAAAGATCCGACGGTTTCAGGTCGCCACCTGACGGTTTCATGTGGAGGAGAGAAACATTATGTTTCAAGCGTTTCGTTTTGTTTCATCGAGAGAAACCATCGCTCGTAGGCCCTGGTAATCATCAAAATGTTTCATATTGTTTCATGTCCTGGCGGGGAAACCGGAGGGCCGTGGTTCGCTTTGGTTGGCGATAACCGGTCTGTTTCAAAACAAAAACAGCCGACTCACACCGATGGTATCCGATTTGCTCAAGCCACGGGCCTTGAACCAGAACGGACGGGCGGTGCTGCCGGATGCATAAACCCATGAATCCTCTCCGGATCCTCGAGAACATCCCTGAAGGCGTGTTCGCCATAAACCGGGAGTGTCGCATCACCTATTTCAACCAGAGGGCGGAGGAGATCACGGGCTACAGCAGGGAGCAGGCCTTCGGGAAGACGTGTCACGAAATTTTCCGGCCGGAAATCTGCCGGTCAACGTGCGCCATAAAGCAGTCCATGACCACGGGAAAGGAGTCCTTCGATCAGCAGGTCAACGTCCTGAACCGGTTCAACAGGCCCCTTTCGATCCGCATCCAGACCTCCCCTCTCCGAGACGATGCAGGGGCGATCGTCGGGGGGTTGCAGACCTTTCACGTGATCGACCGGCCCGATGAAGACATACGAAAGGAGCTGGTTCTCTTCGAACTGAGAAAGAAGATGGGCAAGGACCGGCGGCTCGCCCGGATCTTCGACATTTTGCCCGACCTGGCCCGGAGCGGAGCCCCGGTTCTGCTTCAGGGGGAGCCCGGAACGGGCAAGAAGCTGCTGGCAGGGGCCATCCACAGGCTCAGCAACAGGAACTCCGGCCCGTTCTTCTACGTCTCCTGCAGGGAGAAGTCAGGGGAGGCGTTGAGCGAGGAAATCCTGGGCGCGACCTTCCACACGGAAGGGGATCGACCGCCCGAGGAGAAGGGAATCCTGGAGAAGGCGCACAGGGGCACGCTGTTCCTCGATGGCATCGAATCGCTTCCCTACTCTCTGCAAGTAAGCATCTTCCGGGCCATGGAGGAGGGCGTGTACATGCCCGTCGGCGCAGCGACGCCGCTCGATTCGGACATACGGCTGATCGCCTCGACGGAGCGCGATCTGGAGAAGAAGGTCAAGGAAGGAACCTTTCGGGAGAATCTATTCTACTGCCTGAACGTGTTCAAGATTCATGTGCCGCCCCTGCGGGAAAGAAGGGACGACATCCCCCTGCTCGCCAGCGACATCATCTGGCATCTGAGCCTGGAGGAGGGGAAAGAGGTGCGGGGAATCGACGAGGAAGCCGTCCGGCTCCTGCAGAATCATCCCTTCCCGGAGAATCTGGGCGAACTCAAGGCCGTGCTCGAGGGGGCCTGCCGATCCACGCGTCAGGCGATTCTGACGGCTGCGGACCTGCGGCCTTTTCTAGTTGCAAAGGATCGTCGGGCCGAAATCGAGGCATCCCCTTCGGAGCAGAGGGCCGTGCGAACCGGGCAAGGACAGGAGAGAGAGACCATCCTGGACGCTCTCATTCGGAATCAATGGAGCCGAAAGCGGGCTGCCCGGGAACTCGGGATGGACCGAACCACGCTCTGGCGAAAGATGAAACGGCTGGGGATTCAATCGGCAGCGCCGGAGTAATACCGGAATAATAGAAGAGGCGGCTGCCTGCAAACCCTTCGTTGCGAGAGAAAAGGAGGAGAAGGAAGATGCTCTGGCTACAACTGCTGGTCTATCTTGCCGTCCTGGTCTTCGTCGCGGCCACGGCGGCAAGGATTTGGAAGTACGCAAGCGCTCCCGTTCACCTGCGATGGGAGCTCTATCCGGTGACCGCCGACCGGGAGAAGAAATACGGCGGATCCTATTACGAGGAGATGGGGTGGTGGAAGAATCTCCCGAAAAAGAGCCTGTTTCACGAGCTGCTCGCGATGGGGGAGGAGATCCTTTTTCTCAAGGGCGTGTATGAAAACAACCGCGGCCTCTGGGTCGCCTCCTATCCATTTCATCTGGGCCTCTACATCCTGGTGGGACTCATCGGCCTCCTCGTGCTGGGAGCCCTGGCGGAGATGGCCGCGATCCCGGTGTCCTTCGGCTCTTCCTCGTTGGTCGGCGTGGTCCTGTACTGCCTGACCATGCTCGCCGGCTATGCGGGGCTGACCCTTGCCCTGGTCGGATGCATCGGCCTGCTTGCCAAGAGGCTCAAGGATCCGGTTCTGAAGACCATGACCTCCCAGGCCGACTACGCGAATCTGGCCTACATCCTGACGCTTCTGCTCGCTGCGGGGGCCGCATGGCTCTTTGCGGATCCGACCTTCGCCGTGGCCCGCCGGGTCGCAGGCTCGATTCTGACCTTTCAAGCCCTGCCCGAGACCTCGGCCATTGTCAGCCTGGAGCTGATCCTGTTCTCGATCTTCCTCCTTTACATGCCCTTTACCCGGATGACCCACTTCTTTGCAAAATACTTCACCTACCACAAGGTCCGCTGGGAGGACTCGCCCAACCTGCCCGGAGGCCCGTGGGAGGCGAAGATCAAGGAGGTGTTGAACTTCGGCGTCAGTTGGGATGCTCCGCACATCCAGAAAGGAAAGACCTGGGCGGAAGTCGCCACCGAAATGCCTCAGAAGGAGAAGCCATGAAATCCCGGCAAGAAGTCAAGATAAGCGATCTCGGCAAACCGGACGTGCAGATTACCGAGCTGGATCCGAGCGAATTTCTCAAGCTTCCGCCCCCGTACGAGGACTGGGATGACGGGGAGATGCAGTCTCTCACCGACGACCAGAAGCGCAGAATCGAGCATTCGCTTGACGGCGTGACCGCCATCGGCATCCGCAAGCCCGCCAGCCAGGAGGAAGCCGACAAGATGGTCGCCGGCTTTCTCGAAGGCCTGAAGAAGCTCCTGAGCAAAGAGGACAACTGGTCCTTCCTGCAGCCGCTCCTGCTCTCCATGGAGAACTGCGTGAAGTGCCAGACGTGCAACGATGCCTGCCCGATCTACACCTCCAGCGGCCACGCGGAGATCTACCGCCCCACCTTCCGCGCCGAGGCGCTCCGAAGGATCATCAACAAGTACCTCAAGCCCGGCGGCAAGATCCTTCCCAAGTTCCGGGGCAACGACATCGAGCTGACCTGGGACACCCTCGCGCGCCTTGCCGAGCTGTCCTACCGCTGCACGCTGTGCCGGCGATGCGCCCAGGTCTGCCCCATCGGCGTGGACAACGGGCTGATGACGCGGGAAATCCGAAAACTCTTCAGCCAGCAGCTCGGCATCCAGGTCGAGGAACTCCACGGCTCCGGAACGGTCAAACAGCTCGCCGTCGGATCCTCCACGGGCATGAACCCGACCGCGCTGATGGATATCATCGAATTCGCGGAAGAGGACATCCTGGAGCGGACCGGCCTGCGAATCAAGATCCCCATCGACAAGAAAGGCGCGGATTACCTCGTCATGCACAACGCGGGCGAGTTCCTCTCCTGGCCGGAGAACCTCCAGGCGTTTGCCATCATCTTCGAGATCGCCGGCGTGAACTGGACTCTGTCCAGCGAACAGGTCGGTTACGATTCGGTCAACTACGGCCTCTTCTACGATGACGTCATGCTGGCCCGTATCGCCCTGCGGCACGCGCAGATCGCCAAGGACCTCAAAGTCAAGTCGGTCCTGCAGGGCGAGTGCGGACACGCCCACAAGGCGTTCATGCCCATTGCAGACCGGGTGTTCCCGGCCGAGCTCAACGTTCCCCGGGAGAGCTGCTTTCCCCTCCTCGAGGACCTCGTGTGCAACGAGAAGATCATGGTCGACCCGTCGCGAAACAACTTCGCGGTCACCCTGCACGACCCGTGCAACATCACGCGCAGCATGGGGATCGTGGAGCCCCAGAGGCGGATTCTCCGAAAGATCTGCCCGCAGTTCCGGGAAATGACGCCCCACGGGGTGAACAACTATTGCTGCGGCGGGGGCAGCGGATTCGCCATCATGCAGGGAAGCAATTTCCCCGACTGGAGGAACAAGATCTCCGGCCGGAGAAAATTCAAGCAGATCCTCGATGCCTTCCAGGACTGTATCGGCCCGGAGACGAACAAGTACGTCTGCGCTCCCTGCTCGAACTGCAAGGGGCAGTTCCGCGACCTGCTCGGCCACTTCGATGCCTGGGAGCGTTGCAGGATCCTGTACGGGGGCCTCGTGGAGCTGATCGTAAATGCGATGGTGGACGTGAAGGAGCCTTTCATCGAGTGGGATTTCCACTGACGGCGGTCGAAGGGCGGGCCTGACCCATGATCTCTGAAACCTGAAGAGAGGGATTCCCTATGGCATGGTTCTTTCGTTCCAAGCTGAAACACCCGGACGAGAAGGTCCGCCTGGAGGCTCTGCAGAAGCTTGCGGAACCGGACAAGCTCGTTGAGCTCGCTTGCCGGGACGCTTCCCCTGCCGTCCGTCTCGAGGCGGTCCGCAGGCTCAAGGACCCGATCCATCTTGCAAGGGTCGCGAGGGAAGGCGAGGGCCTGGAGGCCCGCGTGGAGGCCGTGGGCCGCATCCAAGATCAGGGGCTCCTTGCGCAGATTCTGCTCGAGCGCAAGAACAACGCGATCATGGAGGCCGCCTTCGAGAATCTCACCGACCCTGACGTATTGAAGAAGATCGCGGAGGACGACCGATACAACATCGCCACCCGGCGAATCGCCATCGATAACTTCGCAGATCAATCCTTCCTCGAAGAGGTGGCGCGAAACGTGACCACCCCCGGCGTGAGGGAGGCGGCCCTGAAGCGCCTGACCGAGGAGGTCGGTGTCGTTCCGGCCTCGGCACCCCCCGAGGAACCGAAGGACGAGACCCCGGATCGCGGCCACATCGAGGCGATTCTCGATCAATACGGTGCGGAGCGCATCGTCGAGGCCATCGGCAAGTTCCGGGGAAGCGAAAAGGCGATCCGATCCCTGGGGCTCGTCGCCGCGAAGGGAATCGAGGGCAGCGACCGGGCCGTCCATTTCCTGGAGAAGGCCCTGGAGCATTCCAATCCGCACATCCGTGTGTGCGCCCTGGAGGAGTTGGCCCGTGCCCTCGCGAAGGGCAGGCTCCAGTCCGTCCTGGATCACGCCCTCAAGGACGCGGATGCAAGCGTGCGTGAGGCGGCGAACCGGATCCGAACGAGCAGCGCGAGCGCCTGATCTCACCGGCGCCCGGCCCACAAACGTACGGGGGAGGAAACGATGGCGAAACGGATCATGATCATCGACGACGAGAAGGATGTTCGGCTGTACCTGAAGACCCTGTTCGAGAAGAACGGTTACGAGACCGAAGCGGCCCAGGACGGGGACGAGGGGTATCCCAAGGCGGTGGCGTTTCGGCCGGACCTGATCACCCTGGACATCCTCATGCCCAAGCAGTCCGGAATCCGCCTGTACAGCAAGCTCAAGGAAGACGAAGGACTCAAGGATGTGCCTGTTGTGGTGCTCACGGGCCTGACCCAGTACCAGCAGTTCTACCAGCAGGACTTCCCCGAGGACGAACTGCCGGCCGCCTTCGTCGAGAAGCCGATCCAGCAGGAGGAGCTTTTGAAGATCATCCAGGACCTGATCGGCGAAGCGGAGGCGTAGACCGACTGAATCACGCCCGGAACCGGCAAACGGCATCGGGCTCCACGTGCGGTTCTTCTCAGAATCGAGAAGAAGAGGTTCTTGCCGCATATGACCGCGAGCGCAAAGATCCCGAGGTCGGTCCTCCGCACGGCCTGTTATCTCGCCGTTTCCGTCTTCCTCGTTTCCGTTCTGTCCGCCCTCCTCGTCGCCCTGCTGTTCCCTTCCATCCCGCCAAAGCTCGGCAAGCTCGCTTTCTTGTCCTATCTGCTCCTGAGCCTCTCTCTTTCCTCCGGCCTGGGTCTCTGCCTGGCCCTGCGCCTGGACAGGGATTGCCTGGACCCTCTGCGGAGCCTCATCCGGCGGGCCAAAGAGTTCTCCATGGGACGGGAGGCGGCAGAGATCACCCGCGAGAAGGGAGGTCTCATCGAGGAACTCTGCGAATCCTTTCATGAGATGGAGGAGGCGACACGCCGCAGGCTTGAACGAGCGGACCGAAACCGCAAGGAACTCGAAAGGCTCTTCGACCTCGTCCCCTGCTATATCTCCGTCCAGGACCGTACTTTCCACATCATACGCAGCAATCGACTCTTCAAGCAGGCCTTCGGGGAAAACCATCGGAAGCACTGCTACGAGGTGTACAAAGAACTGGGCTCACCGTGCCCCAATTGCTCGGTGGCCAAGTCCTTCGTGGACGGGCAGGTCCACTCCAACGAGGAGGAGGTCATCACCCGGGACGGCAAGAAGGTATCTCTGATTGTCTACTCCGCACCGATTGTCGACGACCGGGGCGACATCGTCGCGGTCATGGAGATGTCCACCGACATCTCCGAAGTCAAGCGTCTCCAGGGCGAACTCGAGACAGAGAGGCAGAAGCACGCCCAGCTCTTCGACGCCGTCCCCTGTTACATTTCGGTACAGGACGGCGACTTGAACATTCTCCAGACGAACCAAATGTTCAAGCGCAATTTCGGCAACCGGGAAGGTGAGAAGTGCCATCTCGTCTACAAGGGCTCCGGCCAGGTCTGCCATGACTGTCCCGTCCAGAAGACCTTCCGGGACGGGCGGGTGCACTCGAGCGAGGAGGTCGTGGTCACCAAGGACGGCGAGCAGGCCAACGTCATCGTCTACACATCGCCGATTCGGGACGAGGCGGGCGACATCTATGCCGTCATGGAAATGTCCACGAACATCACCGAGGTCAAGAAGCTGCAGCAGGAACTCGAAGCCCAGAGAAAAAAGTATGAGCAGCTTTTTGAAATGGTGCCCTGCTACATCTCGATCCACGACAGGAACTTCAACATCCTCCAGGCAAACGAGATGTTCAAACGGGATTTCGGGGACCGGGAAGGTGAGAAGTGCCATCTCGTCTACAAGGGCTCCGCTCAGGTCTGTCATGACTGTCCCGTCCAGAAGACCTTCCGGGACGGGCGGGTGCACTCCAGCGAAGAGGTCGTCGTCACCAAGGACGGCGAGCAGGCCAACGTCATCGTCTACACATCGCCGATTCGGGACGAGGCGGGCGACATCTATGCCGTCATGGAAATGTCCACGAACATCACCGAGGTCAAGAAGCTGCAGCAGGAGCTGGTCTTGATGGGCCAGACCGTGGCCAACATGGCCCACACGATCAAGAACCTGCTGATGGGGCTGGAAGGGGGCATCTTCGTCGTGAGCACCGCACTGGAACAGAAGGACGACGGCCTTCTCATGGAAGGGTGGGACATGGTTCACAGAAACGTGGCCAAGGTATCCCACATGGTCAAAGACCTTCTGTATTGCGCCAAGGAGCGCGAACATCGATTCAAGTGGGTCGACCCCGGAGCCGTTGCCCGGGAGGTATTCGAGCTCTTCGAAGGGAAGGCCCGGGCCGACGAAATCGAACTCAGGCTCGACATAGAGGGTGCGCTGCCTGCAGCCGAGCTCGACCCGGATGCAATCCACAACCTGCTGAGCAACCTCATCTCGAACGCGATCGACGCGTGCAAATTCGACTTCTCGAAGAGGGTGCACTGGATCTGCCTCCGGGCCTCCGCCCAGGCGCCGGGACACATTGCATACGAGGTTTCCGACAACGGCAAGGGGATACCCGCCGAGTGGAGCAACAAGGTCTTCGACAACTTCTTTTCCACCAAGGGGGACAAAGGAACCGGGTTGGGTCTGCTCGTGGCCCGAAAGGTCGTCCAGGAGCACCACGGGGAGATCACCTTCACCTCCGAACCGGATCAGGGAACCACCTTTCGGGTCTCTCTTCCGGTCCGCCAACCCGAAGCCTCACCCGCCGCAAACAGCGGAAAGGACGGGCTCCTTCCCTGAGGGTTTGCTCCCGCCGAATCGCCCGCGTCAACCGGTCTGCCACTCGCAGCGAACTGCCTGCCTGCGCATCCGACTCTCGACCACTTCGCGGCAGGGAATGCCGCTGACTCCCTCATGCTCTACGACACAGGCGCCGACGCAGGCCGCGAACCGGCCCGCCTGCTCGACGTCCCCGGACTCGACGAGGCGGACGAGGAAGGCCGCCCCGAAGCAGTCTCCCGCGCCTGTGGGATCGCGCTCAACTGCAGGGTAGCTCCCTACCGTAAGGACCCCGCCCCGCGCAAAGACCCGGGCGCCCTGCCCGGCGCAGGTAACGATCACGATCGGCGTGAGCTTCCGGAACGCCTCCACCAGAGCCGGTTCCCCGGCCGTGTCCTCTTCACTCACGATCACCATCGTCGCCCTGGCAAGCAGGCTTTCGAAGCCTTCCCATCTGCGGCCCCGGATCCTGCCCGTCTCGTCCCATGCCCGCATCCATCCCTGCGGCGCAACGCCGATGACGGAGTCCGGAAAGCTTTCGCCCAGGCATTCGGATATCTCGTGCACCACGGGACAGAGGTAAACGATTCCGGCCTTTGCCCACTGCGGAGGCAGATCGCCGGACCCAAGCCTGCCTGCCTGCTCGTAGACATATTGAATCCGGCCGCTCCCCTCGTAGATGTTCCGGAAGCGGGAGGTCCGGGCCGCGCCGACCCTCTTCACGTCGATGCCGTGGAGAGCCTCCCACCCGAGAAAGTCCTCCCCGAATGAGGTCAGGATCGCCGACCTCTTGCCCAGCCGTCGGGCCGTGACCGCGGAGTAAAGCGCGGCCCCGCCCGGCCGCACCGCACCGCCCTCTGCATGATCGTGCGTCACGTGTCCGACGGCAAGGAATTCCGGAACATCCAGGAGGAGTGTCATGGAAAGGACTCCCAAGCCTGTTTCAGGCGAACGGGGGGCCAGCCGCGGACCAGCCTCATTTTATCAAGACCCTCGCGAAGATACACATGTTCAAGGGGAGGCGAAGGAGGGGAAAAACGGGGAACATCCCGGAAGGCCTTGGAAAAAATGCACATCCAGGGGGAGATTTGATGCCTGGCCTTCCCCTCGGGCCCTTGCACGGGGGCCGTTGGCGCCGGTTTTTCGCAGGAAAGCACACGGGCAGCGGGCCGACGGCAAAAAGCCGAGGGGGGAGAATCGTTCGGTAAAGCCGGAGCGAACGCAACCCCCTTTTTCCCCGAAGGGGGCACACCCCAAACGACGTCCCGACGGCCTATCCGAGAAGCGATTTGATGGTCTTCAGGTACTGTTCCCTGTCAACGGGCTTCTCGAAGATCGCGTTCGGTTCCGGGACGGCCAGGTGCCGGCCGGCCATGCCGCTGACCACGATGATCGGGATGTCCTTGAGCGCATCCTTTTTCTTGATCTTCCGGTAGAAGCGGACCCCTGTCTCTTTGGGCATCATGATGTCCAGGCTGATGAGGTCGGGCGGGTCCTTTTCGACGATCTTCAGGGCCTCATCCCCGTCCGAAGCGGTGACTACCTCGTAGCCGCCGGTCTTGAGAAGTGTCTCGAGGTACTTGACCACATCCGGTTCATCATCCACAACAAGGATCTTGTGAGCCATGCGAATACCCTCCTTTGCAGCGCGAGATGTGCCTCGGGTTCTCCCCTTCGCGAAAAGGACAAACCGAGTTGCCGATGACCGGATCCGCGCTACCTCTTGTGACACTCCCCGCACGTCGTCGGACCCGAATCTTCCCCCTTCCGGATCAGGCCTCTATGGCAAACGGTGCACTGCCCGTGAAAGGCCTCGCGGAGGGCCGGCTGGTTGCCTTCCTTTTTCGCACCGTGACACTCCGCGCAACCGGAGTCCGGGTCCTCCACGGGCACCAGCGAGCCTTCCTCCTCGTCGTAAATGTGGTGGCAGGCGCCGCATTCCAGTGCGTTCATATGGACATCGTGGTGAAAGGTCACGGCAGGACGCTGCAATTCTCCGAAGACCTCATCATGGGAGAGTTCGTAGGTGTCCTCCTGCGCCAGGGCCCAATCCCCTGCCTGCGCCAGGAGAAACATCGATCCGATTGCCGCCACGGAGACGATCCAACACTTCCTGTTCATCGGGCACCTCGCTGTCGTTCGCTTCAGGCTTTTAGGGAATCGGGGATCTCCATGCACTCCACCAGGATCTCGGAAAAGAACTTCACGTGCATGCCGAGTTTGTAGCCGGAGATGATGTCCTCGATGCCGCTGTGGCAGTTGTGGCAGGGCGTCACAACGATCTTGGCCCCCGTGGCTTTCAATTGCTCCGCCTTGACCTTGTTTCCCTTCACCCGGTTCATTTTCCACGGCGGCCCGCAGTTGATCACCCCGCCTCCCGCGCAGCAACAGTAGTTGTGCTCGAAGCGCGGCTCCAAATCACGAAAATCGGAACAGGTGGCCTTCATCAGGTCGCGAAGCTTTTCGCCCAGTCCCCTCCCCCGGACGATGTTGCAAGGATCCTGAACCGTGATCGGTTCCTCGAACTTCCTTGCGATCTTGATCTTACCGGACTGGATCAGATCGTGGTAGAACTCCACGGCGTGGATCAGGGGCACGGGCGGATGTTTCCACCCCAGCCACTTCGGGCCGTCGTAGGCGGCCCCGCGGAATGCATGGCCGCACTCGCCCATGACAATCTTCTTGACCTTCAACTCCAGGGCCTTGTCGTAGTGCCTGCGTTCGACCCGGGCCATGGTTTCGAAATCTCCCGAGTACATGGCCATGTTGCTGTTGTCCCACCCGTCCAGAGAGGGCATGGTCCAGCTCAGGCCGGCCACGGTCATGATTTGATCCATCTGTCCGATCAACTGAGGCAGAAACTTGGGTTCCGGGCCGATCACCGAGTACATGATGTCCGCCCCCTCCCGGTCAAGCGGTATCCGCGCGCCGACCACCTCGTCCAGCTGTTCCTCTTCCTGCCACTGGAGCGTATCGATCCACTCGTCCGGCTTGACCCACATCTGGTTCAGCGTGGCCGCATGGCTGTTGACCGTGTCCTGGAGGTACTGAGGCACTACGCCCAGGAGATGGCAGATTCTCCGGACGGTGAGCAGCAGATACGCCATGTCGATTCCGAAAGGGCAGTACATGCTGCAGCGTCGGCAGACGTTGCACTCCGTGAACGCGATGCGGGCCGCCCTTCGGATGAACTCCGCATCCACCTTCCCCTTCTTCTTGATCATCTCCCAGAGGGTGTCCTTGACCTTACTCACGGGCGCATACTTCGGATCGCCGTCATGGGAATTGTAGAAGTGGCATGCGTTCGAGCAGAGCCCGCAGTGCACGCAGGTATTCACATAGACCTTGAGCCGGGCCGCCGACTCCTCGTTGAGTACCTTGAGGATCGTCTTCTCGATCTTTTCGGGCGTGAGCTTCTTTATGGTTTCATCCAGGCCGATGTCTTCCACCGGCTCTCTTTCGGGAAACGTTGCCATAGTGCCTCCTTCTCGTGGGCTACCAGTCACGGGCCTTTCGTACGTTGCCGAATTCGCACCCCATGTAGGCTCGAGTAAAGAAGAAAAAGAACATGTGGCTCAACCGGGTGAACGGGATGGCCACGAGCAGGACCTCGCCCGCCAGGATGTGGGCGATCAGCATGGGGCGGTAGGGCCCCCACTGGTGGTACGCCAGAAACGCCGTAAGGAAGGGCAGCGCGACCAGGGCAAGCAGGACATAGTCGGACAGGAAGGTCACGTTCTGCACCTCGGGGGCCACGATCCTGCGCACCAGGAAAAAGACGCACCCGAGGAGCACCAGCACGGTCATCACGTCCGTCACCGACTCCGGAAGGCTCCACCACTGGAGCTTCCAGGACTCGTAGACAAGGATGATGTGTGCGAGCAGGAAGATCGGCGCCGCCAGAAGGCTGATGTGGAAGACGAACGTCACGACGGTCATCACGGGCCGCAGCCGCATGTTCCGGCTCCCGAAGGGAATCAGCCAGTGCATCAAAGACCGGAGCCCGTACTTGAGGCTCATGTAGGGATAGACGACCTTGTCCCTCCTGGCCTCGATCAGCATGGCAACGACCCGATAGATGCTTCCCGCAAAGAAAACCAGCAGGGCCACCCATGCCAAAGGGCCCCGGACGATTTCGTACAGGTCCATCGCTCCTCCCTCTCGTTAGGATCCTTCCTCGTGCGCTAGACGCCTCTTCCCCAGGCCGTTACGGTTTTCCGACCGGTACCACACGTCGGTGGTACCTTCCGCCTTCCCGTGCCTTCACCAGCACCCGGTCTCCCTCGGGGCTCACCGCAGGATCGTACATCCCGTCGTATTCCTTCCCCACGACCTTCCCGTCCACGGCCAACGCAAACTTCCCGTTTCGCTCCACCTTGGCCGCCACCCTCCTTCCGTCGGGCGTGAACATGGGCTTCCACACCATGTCGAAGGTCTCGCTCCAGGGGACCCCGTCCACGCCGATGGTCCATCGGTTCTTTTCCTTTACGATCGCTGCCACGCGCCTGCCGTCCGGGCTGAAGACGGGATCGGTCACGGCATCCCCGAACGTCCTCCTCCAGGCTTGTCCGTCCACCGCCAGGGTCCATTTCCCGAATTTTGGGGAGACCACCGCAGCGATTCGGCCGCCGTCGGCGCTGAAGACAGGCTTCCACAACTGACCAAAGGCCTTTCCCCAGACATCCTTACCGTCGCAGGCCAGGATCCAGCCCGCGCCGGTTTTCGCCGGGGCGAGGACGCTTCCGCTTTTCGGATGAAAACAGGGCTCCCAGACGCATCCGTAGGTACTCTGCCAGGGCTTGCCATCCACCGCAACGGTGTAAACCGCGCTTCCCAGCCTGACTTCCGCCGCCACCCGGTTGCCGTCCCTGCCAAAGGCCAGCCCCCAGACGTTCACGAAGTTCCGGTCCCAGGCCTGACCGTTCACCGCAACGGTCCAGACTCCCTCCTGAAAGGTGAAGATGTCGCCCTCTGCGAGTTCCTTGACCTGGGCCGACCCGGCGGCGCGGCTTCCGTCCGGGCTCAGCACATAATCCCGAATCTGGAGAAAGCCGGCTTCCCATGCGTCACCGTTCAGGCAGATTCCATACCCTTCATCGCCCCTGACCTGGGCGGCGATCACGTTCGTCTCTGCAGCGAACTTGAGGTTCCAGACATACTCGAAAGTCTTCTCCCAGGCAACCCCGTCGACCACAACGCTCCACTCGTCATCCGTCATACCGATCGCCACCAGGCGGCCGTCCGGGGAAAACCTCACGGAATAGAGCTTTTCAAAAGACCGCTCCCACGGGATTCCGTTCACACAGCAGGTCAGGCCTCCCTCCTCGTCCTTGACGACGGCGGCCATCTTCTCCCCATCCGGGCTGACAACCTCGTCGTAGACGTTCGGGTAGCTCTTCCTCCATTCATCCAAGTCGGTCACGAGCCTCTCACCGACTTGCCAATCCCAATTCCGCTGATCGCCCATTTCATGACCCTCGCGTGTCTGGTTTAGCGGTAGTTCGCGGGCCTGCCCATTCATTTCCCCCAGAGGGGATGGAAATCCGCCGATGCGCAGAAACGCAAGCATAGCATTTTAGAACACGCATGTCAAAAAAACCCTTAAATTCATATTACTTATGTAGTGTTTAAGAATTCCTATCGGAAGAGTGTCAACTCTCTGCGTCCTGCCCGAAACAGCAGATTCACTTCCGCCCCCTTGATTCGCCGGCCTTTCAACTGGCGAAATCGCGATTCCGGGTGCTCGGACGGACAGCCCCTCTTCCCTTTGGAAAATGGGACGTCTATGCTGGGGGTCATGAAAGCGAAGGATCTTTCCGTATTGGATTTTTATAACAAGGTGTGGCGGGAGTACGCCGATCCGGCGTCCCATCCGATCACGGCCCGTGCCCTGTCGGTGCAGGCAGACATCGTTGACCGGAGAATCCGGCAGGCAAGCCCCCGCAGGGTGCTGGATCTCGGCTGCGGGCCGGCGCCGGTCATCCGCCCCGAATCCGCTCCCATCATCGTGCGAGCGGATCTGGTCTTCGAGATGCTCCTGCGGACGCGGGCGGTCCGTCCGTGTCCGACCGTGTGCCTCGATGCCCGTCGGCTTCCCTTTCGGGACCGGTGTTTTGACTTTGTCTGGTGCGGGCTCCTGATCGACCATATCGAAAAACCGGAGGCCTGGATCCAGGCGCTCTGTCGTGTCCTCGCACCGGGGGCCACCCTGGGACTGGCCTGCTGGGAACGGTCCGAGTTGCCCTCCGAGCGCTACCCGGAAAACGCCCGCATGCACTACACCACGGCAGACGGAGAAGAACTGTCGGTCTTGAGCCTTCCCACGTGGGAGGCGGCGTTGGGGTTCCTGGCGCGGAGGGATCCCTCCATGGAGACGGAGTCCATCTCGATCGTGCCCGGCCAGTATGTGCTTCAGGTCGCCTGGGCCAAGGTTCCCACCTGACATCCCCGAGGGATCAGGGTTCGGGGATGAGGGATCAGGGGCCAGGCCCCGGACACCCACAGGGCAGCAGGCGCGCGCGCACTCACTCCTCCTGGAATGTTTCCTGAATCCATCGACGTTTCTTGCTATTCCGAGCTTGACCGGCCATCCGGTCTTCTCGCCTTTCCGGACTCCTGCGTTCGGAGCAATGGCCGTTGATGCCCACTGCCTGCATCGCTCGACGTTCAGTAAGAACGGTACAAGAAAAAGAGGCTGCAGCCCTTCAGGGCCGCGGCGAAAAGCAGCGTGCTTCCGAGACCGAACAAGGGCACCCACAAAACGCACACGATGACGGTCCCGAGCCACGCACCGGCCAGATCCAGGGCATAGAACCTGGCGCCAACGATCGCCTCCCTTTGCCCGCCACGAGCGTGGGCCTCGCGGTTCGCCAAAGGAAACTCGCTCCCCACCAGAAGGCCCGCAACCCCGTTGGCGAACAGCAGAACCCACTTCGGCGCATCCGCCATGACGGCCGTCCCGAGAGACGAGCCGTGCAGAGAAACGATCCCCCATGCCGCTGCGAGCAGGAATCCGATCTGCAGTCCCTCGAGCCCGCAGAGGATCCCGTATCCGTGGCGGGTCGTTTGCATCCTCCCCGTGAAAACAAAGGCCCCGCATGCAAGCCCGACCATAAAGGCCGCGATGAGGAGCCCGATCCACTGGTAAAGGTAGCCGAAGACCGCCTGAAAGGACAGGATCACGATCATCTCCACGGTCATTCCGCAGAACCCTGTGCTCAGAAGCGCAAAAGACAGGGCCGGAATCCGCCCACCCCTGTTTCTGCGCAGCCAGAAGGCAAAGGGGAAGGTCATTGCCAGAAAGACAATTAGAATCACCCCGAACCGCATGTTTTCAAGCCACGGAAAAACCCGACGAAACCCCGGCTGGACCTCGGCGCTTTTGTGCGCAATCGCATAAAAGAGCAGGGCAGGCGTCAGGTCCCGGTTCGTGCGGGCCGGCGGAGCGGCGTTTAGGGCTTCGTTCAGCCACCTTCCTTGCCACGGATCCATGAGCTGGCCCAGATAGGAAGGCTGAACCACGAAGGTCTCCACGCCCCTCTTCGTTAGCCTGTCGCCCAGAACCTCGGGCAGGAGAAGCTCGACCGGCAGTTCCCTCGACGCAAGGAACAGGATCCTCTGGGCCGGCAAGGCCCTGACATGAGGGAATACCGTTTCCAGGGTATCCCGAACGCAGCGATTGATTCGGAGGGCCTCCTCGCTGAGGTAGGCGGAGGAGCCGGGCATGGTCAATGCGAGAACACCCTCGGGCCTGAGAGCCCTGCGGACGGAGCGAAAAAACTCGACCGTATAGAATCGGTTCAACTGCAGGGTCACCGGGTCCGGCATGTTGATAATTATGGCGTCGACTTTCCGCGGGATCTTGCGGAGGTAGGACCTTCCGTCTTCGAAAACGACCCTCGTGCGAGGATCGCCCAGTTCCTCGCCAACCGATGGGACGGCGGCCCTTTCGGCCATGCGAATCAGCAAGGGATCCAACTCCGTGTAATACAGGGCCCGGAGCGGGTGCTTCCGTGCCTCGGAGATGGCGCCGCCCACCCCGCCGCCCATAATCAGGACCTCCCCGGGGTTGGGATGGGCGAGAAGCGGCATGTGGACGAGAAGCTCCAGGGCGGCCTGGTCCGGATACGGCAGCGTGATCGAAGGAATTCCGTTCTGGTAGACCATCCATTGCTCGTCGAGCCTGAGCACGGCGATGTCCCCATAGATCGACTCCCGGCTCTCCTCCAGGTGCAAGGGCCGCCACCTCAGCTCCATGCTCCATCGGTGGATCCGTCCGCTCGTGGGCCCGGCGACCCCGAAAGCAAAGAGCCCAAGCAGCAACATGCAAACCGCTCGACCCGCCGGACGCCCTGCGGCGGAAAAACCGACCCCCTGCCCAAGCCCCGCCTGGTCCCCTGCGAAACGCAAGAGCAGCAATACGCAGCCCATGCTCACCGCGCCGAGCGAAAAAGCGATTTCGATCGACCGGAGGCGGCCCACGAGTAGCAGGGTGAAGGCCAGCCCCCCGAGGAAGGCGCCGAGGGACTCCAGGGCGTAGACCTTTCCTGCCGCATGCGGCCGGACCGGGTTCCCGGCCCCCATCAGCCTGCAGCCGTAAGCAAATGCGGCCCCGTTGAGCAGCCCCAGCGGTCCGAGAAGAACAAGCGAAACGACCCCTATCCGCAGGTAGCTGACGATCTCCCACGGAGAGATCCCCAGGTAGAAGCGATTCGTTCGAATCGCGAGAAGGGTGAGCGGCAAGAGGATGGAGAGCATTGCCTGAAGGGAGGCAAAGGAACCGAGAGGATCCCGGGATCGGTCCGCCCTCGGCCCGCACAGCCAGCTGCCCAGGGCCTCGAGCAGGAGCCAGCTTCCGAGAACGATTCCGATGACGAATTCATTCCCCTGAAAGGCCAGGAGAAATTCCCTGAGGATCAGGACCTGGGAAACGAGGAAAATGACTCCCATCACGACCATGGCGAGCGCCATGGCTACGGCGCGCATACGGGGCCTCCGCGGGACCGTGTGAGAAACGAGAAGGTTCCGTGCCGGCCTGCACGGCAAGGCCCATCATAGGCGGAGGGAGGGGAAAATTACAAGAAAACGTGAGGGAAAGCCCATGGGCACATGGGCCGGCCCGAGGACTACCAGCCGGCCGCCAACCGCTCTCTTCCCGCTACTTCCTGGCCAGGTAGTTGAAGGTCATGATGTCCATGTCTGCCGGGGAGGTGAACCGGGACTCGCACTCCCCGCCGGAAACGACGCCCAGGGAGACCTTCCGCAGGCTCTGGAACATGGCCGCGTGGTACTGGTCGGCAATCGCTGCCTGCACCGGCAGCACCGTCCCCTGCATGACGAAGGAGGCCCGACAGAGCCGCCCTTCGTGAGCGGGATCCTTGGGATTGAAATCGAAGGACAGTCCCAGCTCGACGGCCGAAAGGGAAATGCCGTTGGGAACCGCCCGGTCCACACCGAAGGTCACCTCCTTCGGGAAGAGACCGAAGAGGATCGGCAGGTCGCCCGAGCCGACAGGGAACGAGGAGTCCCCGGGGGGGAACACCCCGCTGATCGGCAGCGCCTTGCAGAGGACCTCGGAAACACCGAAATCAAGGTCGAGCCCGGGAATCTGGATCGGGGAATTCAGGAAGCCGCTCATGCACTCGAAGACCATGCTCCCTCCCGAGAATGCCCCGCGGGCCGCTATGGAGGTGACCGTGAAGATGGACGTGGCCCCATAGGGCAGTCCGTACGTGTCGTTCATTTGTGCAGTAAGCAACTTCCTGCCGGGAAACGGATTCATCAGCACGGCGAGCACCCCCGCGACATCGAAATCCGAGGAGGGAGCCATACTGGCGGGGGACATGCTGCCGGTTATGTCCTGATCGTTCATCGCCACCCTGAGCGTCGAAGGCACCATGTCCGGCGACCAGTATACCTGCACGCTGAAGGGGCCTCTCTGAACCGATCCGTCTTCCGGCAGGAGCCACACCATGTCCTGGCAGGCCGCCGGCCCGAGAGCAAGGGCCAGGAGCAGCGAAATCCAGGGGATTCCGGTCGACGGTCTCGCGAAAAGAGTCGCTCTCACGACAGGGCACCTCCCACGGCAGGTTGGCCGTCCTACGTTACCGGGAAAATACGAACAGGGGGTTGTTTGTAAGGGAAGGAAAAAGCAAGAATGGGACCACGCGGAAAGCTTCCGGCAAGGGATCGAACGGGAAGGCGGGCAGCAGGGCCTTCGTTTCCTGTAACGGTTTGATATTAAATGAAAACTCTTATTTCCGCGACACCCTGAAATCATCGAGGGGTTACAGACTGCTCGTCCGGCGCTTGGTCCGGAAGTACAAAACTGCCCTATTGCCCACCCGGCCTGTTACCGGATTGAACTTGTAGGCGTCTCCACCTCTCGGCCCGGACGCTGTCCTTGATCCGGTTGATGTGTCCCCTTCCCAGGCCTTTCACCTCGCAGCCCAACTCGAAGTAGCGCCTGATCTTCTCGTCGTTCAGGATCCCGAAGCAGTCGATGACTGCGACCGGCCCGCCCGCCCACTCGACGACGCGGTCCGGATCGAGCTCAAGGTAGTGCCTGTGCCGAACGGCAAAGACCACGGCGTCCACGTCCTTCATGGCCCCGGCCAGGTCCTGCAGGACGCGCAGTTCCGCGAGCTTCTCCTGGTTCCGAAAGAAACGGGCCCAGCTGTAACCCGGCCGGGGATACACGTCCTGTTTTTCGAACTCCCACCAGTGCGTCACGTACGGATCGTGCACCCTCGGCTCGGCACCCATCTCCGAGAGCTTTCGCACAACAAGCTCGGAGCCGCTGTAGCGCGTGTCTCCTACGTCCTCCCGGTAGGAGGCCCCCAGCACGAGCACGTCCGCGGCGGCCAGGGGGCGGTTCATGTTGCGGAGCGCGTCCCGCACAAGCTGGGCGACGTGGAGGGCCCGCGTGTCGTTCACGTCGATGGCCAGGGGCGTAATCTTGAAGAGAGAGTCTTCGAAACCGAAGATGCTCTTGTAGGCCCAGATGCCCAGGCCTCCGTCCTTGGGCAGACAGTATCCGCCGATTCCAGGCCCGGGAAACAGGATGTTGCTGTGCGTGGGCCTCACCTTGATCGCTTCGATCACCTTGATGAGGTCCACCCCGTTTCGCTCCGCGAAGGTCGACCATTCATCCATGAAGGCGAGCATCGTCGCCCGGAAGCAGTTCTCCACGATCTTCGCGGTCTCGCTTTCCACGGGCCGATCGAGAACGACCAGCGGATAGTCCTTGGTGTTGATCACGTCCTTGAGGAACTTCTCGACCCTCTTCCTGGACACCTCGTTGACGCCTGCGCACACCCGCCAGAAGTTCCTCACGCTGTCGACATAGTGGCGACCCGGCATCACCCGCTCATAGCTGTGCGCCAGGATCGGCTCCTCCGAGACGCCCCTGCGCCGGAAGGCCTTGTGAAGGATCGGATAGGCGACCTGTTCCGTCGTCCCCGGCGCAACGGTGGTTTCGATCAGAACGAGTGCCTCGGCAGGGATCTTCTCCCCGATCACCTCAAACGCCTTCTCCAACTCCGCCATGTCCGCGTTCCCGGCCTGCACGTCCCCCAAAGACTCCTTGATATAGTCGCACTGAACGTCCACGACCACCACATCGGCCAGCCGAAGGGCGTCATACGTGTAGGTCGCCGTGAGCGTCTTCTTCTCCAGCACACAGCGACGGATCAGGACCTCCACCTGCGGGTCTTCCGAGGTAACCGGAGAGACGCCGCGGTTCATCAACGGGATCTTCCAAAAGCTCCTCACGCTCGGACGCTGCATTCCGATGACAAACTTCGTGGGCCTGCCCGTTTCGTCCTCGGCGTCCGCGACCACTGCGGCCATCACGGCACCCACGAACCCGATGCCCAAGACAACGACAATCTCCCTGCCCTGTTCACGCTGCCTTGCCGCGAGAGCTTGCAGCCTCTCGAATTCCTTGGAATAATCTTGCTCGTCGGGCAGGGAAAACCGTTCTCCCTGCGGACTGACGGACACGGCCCTTTCCATTGGATCCGCTCCCCTGTCGGTCATTCGCTGCGCTCGCTCCTGTCAATGCGTCGGTAAGTCTAATGAATCGTCCGGAAAAAGCAAAACCATGAACCCCGGCACCCCTGCAAGCGGGCCGGAAGACTCTCCGGAAGAGGAAAGGAAGCTATGCAAGAAGAACAGGAAGAAGGGGAGGTGACTCCCCCCGGCACGGATCGAACACGTTTTCTCACCACGCCCATCGAGTACACGGGGGACCAGGCCCGCACCACCTTGACACTGGATGAACGCCACCAAGGATGGCTGGGCGTACCCCACGGCGGAATCCTGATTTCGCTGGCCTTGGAACTCGCGCACCAGGGAATCAGTCGCAGTCTGTTCGCTCATCAGGGATTTCCCGTGCGAGCTTCCTTCCGGTGGGGGGGGCCCGCCCTCCCTCTCGGAAGAAGCGTGGAGATCGCTGCGATGCGGGAGGGAGAGGGAATTCGGGTCGTAATGGCCACGAAGGCAGAGGGAACGGCCTCTTTCTCCGGGCTCCTTCGTCCCGCTTCCTCGGTGAAGGAAATCGAGGGCGACCACCTCGATCGACTCGCAGAGACGATGGAGGCGATCGGCAGGGAAACGAAGGACAACGTACTCCCCCTCCCGTACGCGACCGATTGTTTCGTGTGCGGGTCGGAACGCGAGCATCCGGGCCTGCAGCGGAAGTTCTACTGCCTGGACCAGCAGGGCGCTCAGGTCGTATTCACCTCGATCGGCCTGGACCCGGACGACCGAAGCAGGTTTTCTCAATTCCATCTGGATGACGCCCGGATCCATCCAGGGGTGCTGGCGGCGATCCTGGACGAGACCATGGGGTGGGGCGGCTTCGTCAAGGCCCGACAAGGAGGCATGACCGTGAAGCTCGACATCGATTTCCTCCGGCCCGTGGAAGAGGGCGAGAAGATGCTCTGTTACGGAGTCTGTTCCGGCACGCGCGGAAAACGTGCTGGCCGGATGTTCTGGTTCTCGGAGGGCGGGATTTTTCCGATGGGCGAAGGGGGTCTTTCCCCGATCATGCGGGCCAGCGGGCAGTGGCTGGCCATGCCGGATCTCACCGAGGAAATGAAAAAGCACCTCCGGCCCGCCGAGTGGCTGGACAGGTGGTTCGAACCCGAAAGGGGTTGACTGCTCCCGATCCGTGTTTACTCTTTGGGCGTAAGGAAAAACGGTACAAGTGGCGCCACGGAACCGCAAGGGTAAACTTGGATTGATAAAATAGAAAAGGAGGGATCGGCCATGTTGACTCGATACAGACCTTTCCGGGCATTGCGGCGAAGGGACGACTTCTTCCCGAGCCTCTGGGACCATGACTTCTTCGGCGACTTTTTTTCGACCTTCCCCAACCTCAAGATGAAAGAGCCCAAACTGGAGGTTGAAGAGAACGAGAAGAACTACCTTGTTCGCGGTGAGTTTCCCGGCTACGGCAAGGACGAGATCAAGGCGGAAATCGTCGACGGCGTGCTCAAGTTGCATGCGGAGCACAAGGACGAGAAGTGGGATCAGAACGAAGACGAGGGCTGGCGCAGCATCGAGACGCGCATGGGCAGCTACACCCGATCGTTTGTCCTTCCCGAGGACGTCATGGAGGACAAGGTCAAGGCCCAGATGAAAGACGGCGTCCTTCGGATCACTCTTCCGAAGGATCCGAAGAAGGCCAAAACGGTCAAGGAGATCGAGATCCACTGACCGCCGAGCGTGCCCGACCACAGCGCAGGAAAGGGAGTCCCCGCGGACTCCCTTTTGTTTTGGTCTCGTTCCCTGTGCTGCGGAACGAAGCGACGCGGCCATCTCCGGGCATCCCGGGGCTCACCCGCTTTCTCAGAACGAAACCTCCGGGATCTCCAGAGGCGAGGTCTCCTTGTTCTTGAGCGCTTCCACCTTGCCCGCCACGATGGGCAGCAACCGTCCGATGTAGTATTTCGCCGATGCGATCTTCCCTTCCAAATAGGCCGCGTCCGGGTTCTTCTCGGCAAGCCCTCTCTGAGATTCTTTTGTCCCGGCTCCGGCCTCCCGGTAGATCTTCTCCGCCTTCCCGAGGGCGATTTCCGCCTGCCAGAGGTGAAGCCACCCCAGAAGAACATCTCCAAAGATTTCCAGAAGGGGCACGGACTCGAGAAAACCCGCCGGGACCTCCCCGCCGGCCACAACGGAAGTAACGTGCGCGAGCGCATCCTGCAGCCAGCCGTAACTCCGCTCAACCCTTGCCGCATAGGGGCCGAGCACCGGGTGGGCCCTCGTGCTTTCCACAACCGGCCTCATCTCTGCCAGCAGGGCCTTCACGCCCGCCCCCTTGTCGCGAAGGATCTTTCGACTGAGAAGGTCCATGGCCTGGATGCCGTTCGTCCCCTCGTAGATCGAGGCGATCTTGCAGTCCCGGGCGAATTGCTCCACAGGATACTCCGAGCAGAACCCATACCCCCCGTGCACCTGGATCGCCTGTTCACAAACGTCGTAGGCCATGTCACTGCCATAGGCCTTGCAGATCGGGGTCAGGAGTTCGGCCAGCACGGTCCAGCGCCGCTTCTCCTCCTCGTCCTCCGCGGCCCGCTCGCGGTCGATACAGTACCCCGTGTAGTACATGAGCGCGCGGATGCCCTCCACATAAGCCTTCATCCAGATGAGCATACGCCTCACGTCCGGGTGCGCAATGATGGGAACCTGCTCGGCGCTCCCCTTTCCGCCGGCCAGGGCCTGCCCCTGCAGCCGCTCCTTGGCGAACTTGACCGCATGCAGGTAAGCAGTCGACGCGATCCCCTGGCCCTGCAGGCCCACGTTGAGCCTCTCCTCGTTCATCATGATGAACATGATCGGCAGACCCTGACGTTCGCTGCCCAGGAGCTCTCCCATGCACTGCCCGTTCTCTCCGAAATAGAGCGTGCAGGTCGCGGAGCCCTTGATACCCATCTTGTGCTCGATCCCGCCGCAGACCACGTCGTTCAACTCGCCGAGGGAGCCGTCGGCATGGACCCGGTATTTGGGCACCAGAAAGAGCGAAATCCCCTTGCTGCCCATCGGGTCCCCCTCGATGCGGGCGAGGACCGGGTGAATGATGTTTTGCGCCAGATCGTGTTCTCCGCCTGTGATGAACTGCTTGGTTCCCTGGATCCGGAACGTGCCGTCCGGGTTCCGGACGGCTTTGGTCTTGAGCATGCCCAGGTCGCTGCCGGCGCCCGGCTCGGTCAGGCACATGGTGCCGGCCCATTGGCCCGTATAGAGTTTCTCCAGGTAGAGGGCCTTCTGTTTTTCGGTGCCATGCCTTTCGATCAGCTTTCCTGCCCCGTGGTTCAGGGTGAGATACAGGGTAAAGGCGCAGTTGGCGGCGAGGAACATCTCGTAAGCGGCTATGCACAGAGACGTAGGAAGCCCCTGTCCCCCGACCTCCATGTCGTCCGACGGACAGATCCACCCCCCCTCACAAGCAGCCTGGTAGCAGGCATGGAACGATTCCGGCAGGGTCACCTTCCCGTCCTGGAACCGGGCCCCGATCCTGTCGCCGTCCGTATTCGTCGGGGCCAGCAGGTTCTCGGCAAAACGACGGGCCTCGGCCAGGACCATCCGGAAGACCTCATCCGAATGGTCCCGAAACGTTTCCGTCTTTGTCAGTTCGCCGATCCTCAGCTGATCAAACAGCACGAACCCCACATCTCTCTGATCCACCAGCAGGCTCATTCCTTTCCCTCCGTTGTCGCATCTTGCGCCGCCCGTGCGCCGCCACCGAGGGTGACAGCACCCGCGAGCCCCTCTACATTACGGATTCTGGGAGGCCCAGGCCGGGGCGCCGTGGGGATCTCCACGGGTAGGGCAGAGGCCGGACCTGACCCCCCTCTTCTATCCTTTCCCCTTTGCCCTTTCGCCTTTCGCGTTCCTCGCCTTGTCGGGCTTCAGCCTGCTTACCTGCACCGGGATCCCGGTCAGCCACGACATCCCCGCTATCGGCTCGATCTTCCAGACCGAATCCGTGGCAAGCCGGTTCACATTGACGCCGGGCCTCGCGTTGGCCCGGCTCCACCCGGCAGCGTACCGGTGCCCCCATCCGTGCGGCAGGGCCACGACCCCGGGCATCATGTCGGACGTGATCCGGCAAGGCACCTCCAGATGTTCCCCCTCGAGGCTCCGAACGCGCACGGCATCGCCCTCTTCGATTCCCTTTGCGGCAGCATCCTGCGGATGCATGTAAAGGTAGTTCGTCGTCTCGCCCCCGATCAGGCCATCCGCATTGTGCAGCCAGGTGTTGTGCGTGATCCTTTCCCTCTTCCCGATCAGGAGAAGCTCGCCCTTCCCCGCTTGCCGCAATTCCAGAGCAGCATCCAGCTTCCATGCCTCCCGAAGCAGGTCGGGCGGCGCCAGCCTGACCTCGAATCCTCTCCCCCATCTTCTCTTGCCGGGGCGAAGCCTGCCAAAGACGTTCGGCCTGAGCACGATTCCCGCATCGGCCGACTCCAGCGCCTTGAGGTCGACTTGCCCCATGAGGCGGAGAAGAACCCTGAGCATGGCCTTGGCCATGATCACCCGGTCGCCGTCCCGGCTCGTCTCCAGCAGGCCCTTCCATCCCGGCAGGCGGTTGGCGAGGCGGATCGCATGTCCCACCGGGCCGCCCCACATCTTGAGCCCCATTCGCTCCGCCAGATCCTCAAGGATCCGCCACTCCGGCCTCTGCTCACCGTCCGGCTCGACCACGGGCCGTGTCAGGGCGGCATAGGGCCGCAACTGGAGGGTGGCGTGAGAGAGATTGAGATCCTCCCGCTCGAAGAAATCGGTGCAGGGCAGCAGGTAATGGGCAAAGGCGCCGGTTTCGTTCCGGTAAAGGTCGAGGCAGACAAGCAGATCAAGTTTCTTCAGAGCCGCCTTCAGGTGCCCCTCGTTCGGCACGCTCAGCAGGGGGTTGCCGGCCACGACCACGAGCGCGCGAATCCCTGTCCGCCGCTCGGTGAGGATCTCCGGCGCCATCACGGCGGCCGGATAGGTGCCGAGGACAGGTTCGAAATCTCCGATCCTGGAACGCTCCCGGTGCCCTCTGAGGGCCCTGCGGTAGAGCTTATCCACATTCACCAGCCCTCGACTCAGAAGGCAGCCGCCCTTCCGGTCAAAGTGTCCCGCCAGCAGATTGATTGCAAGAAGGAGCCAGTAGTTGAGCGTGCCCGAGCGGCCCAGGTTGATCCCGATGCTTCCGTACACGGCGGCCGGACGCGGCCCCCCGAGGCGCAGGGCGATTTCCTCAACCTTTTCTTTGGAAATTCCGGTGAGCGGCTCGGTCCGTTCCGGCGGCCATTGCGCCACCACTTCCTTGAGCCGGGCGAACCCTTCCGGGTCCGCCTCGACCCATCGGATATCCACCCTCCCCTTCTCGATCAGGACCCAAAGCAGGGAAAGCAGAAAGAAGCAGTCCGTGTCCGGCCGGATGAACAGATGTTCCGACGCGAGCTTCGCCGTCTCGGTCCGCCGCGGATCCACCACCACGAGCTCGCCCCCCCGCTTGCGTATGTTTTGCAGGGCCTCCAGAGGTCGGGGCACCTGGATGACGCTCATGCCCGATACCGCGGGGTTGGCCCCGACGATCAACAGGTAGTGCACGTGGTCCAGGTCCGGAATCGGCTGCAGCAGCGGGGAGCCGAAGACCCGCTCCGAGGCCGCGAACTTGTTGTTGCAGTCCTGGGAGCCTGCGGTGAAGAACTGGCGGGTTCCGAGGGCGGATACGAACATGGGCACGCTGATCGTACCGTAAGTGCAGAAAGCCATCGGGTTCCCGTTGTAAACGGCCACGGATTGGGGACCATGCAGATCCCGGATGTGCCCGAGCCTCCGAGCCGTCTCGTCAAGCGCGGTCTCCCAGGAGATTTCTTCGAATCCGTTGCCTGACCTCCGAAGAGGCCTCCGGAGGCGGTCCGGGTCGTTGTGGATCTCCCCGAAGGCAACCCCCCGCCTGCAAACATATCCCTTGGAAAGCGGATGATCGGGATCGCCGCGAACCGACAGCACGCGGCTGCCTTCCACCCGCACCTTGAGCCCGCACATGGGCTCACAGATCCGGCAGTAGGTGGTCTTCTCTTCAACCATAACACTCCCCTCCGATCGAGGCGCTCGGGGATCAGGACTCCCCCCCGCTTTCGCGTGGACAAGCTTCCCGGGAAGGACCGGCTCCCCCTTCGTACGGTTCCGCATCGGCCCGCCGGTACGGACAGTCGCCCTTCGGGCAGAAGGGGCACGGGCTTCTCAAACCGACCTGTCTCGCCCCGACCAGGGCCGCGGAAATCGTCTTCCGGGGAACCATCATGCCTCCGGAGGTCCGCCTCACGCCGATGGACTCGGGTTTCAGGAAGCGAAAAAGCGCCTCCTGCCCCTCACGCAGATCCCAGTCGCAGTAGCCCGGGCTGAACCGCGCGGTGGCCTGATAGCCCTCCGCAGCGAGCCGGTCCGCGATGTGCCGCTCGACCTGATCGGCCAGCCGCTCGGTGATGACGGAGCCCGCCGAGTCCAGAAGGTAGGCATGAAACAAGGAGTCCCTCTGACCCTCATGGATCGCCCGCTCCAGCTCCTGGCCGGTGGTGACCACGAAACAGCAGATCACCTCGGGTTCGCGCAGACGTTTCGTCAGGCGGACCCAGCGCGTGCTTCGAATCCCGACGTCCCGGGCCACAAGCAGGCCTTTCTCCAACCTTAGGATGGGCGTAATGTCGTAACGACAGGCGGGCCGGACCAACTCGAGGCAACGATCCGTCGCCCGCTCCAACTCCTTGCGGATGTCGTCACCCAAATCCGCGGGCGAAGGGTAGCCGACCTGGCGGATCACATCCTGCAGGATGTCGCCGGCAGACGTGAGCGAGGGATCGAATTGTTCAGGCTTCATGTCATCGTCTACTTGGCCGCAACCGGAATCGCTAGAGGACGGGCCCTCTTCGCGAGCACCCGCTCTGCTTCGGCGGGCACGTCGGCCGCGCCCTCGGCGTATCCGTCCGCACCCATCGACGCGGCGAGCCTCGCGTCGAGCGGCGCACCCCCCACCAGGATCTTCACCTCGGGATGAAGCCTTCGGACCCACTCGATCACGTCACGCATGTTCTCGAGCGGGGTGGACATCATCGTAGAGAGGGCCAGCAGGGAGGCCTTGGTCTCCTTCAGGGACCCCAGGAACCGGTCCCTCGGCACATCCTTTCCCAGGTCGATCACGCGATAGCCCGCGGCCTCCAGAACGCCGGCCACGATGTTCTTGCCCATATCGTGAACGTCCCCCTCCACCACCCCGATCACCACCGCCTCCTCCTTGCCGGGCAAGGCGGCGCTGCCCTTCTTCAGACACGCGATCCCCTGCCGGAAGGCGTCGATGCAAAGCAGGAACTCCGGGATCGAACACTTCCCGTCCTTGAGCCTTCTGCGGGCCTTGTCCATCCCGGCCGTCATGGCGGAAAGAATCTCATCGGGCGAAACCGAGGTCGAATCGAGCTTCGAAAAAAAACGGTCCACCTGAGCCGGATCGCGAGACAGGATCATCGCTTCGACTTCGTTCAAGATCTTGGACTTCGGCACCTTTGCTCCCTCCTCCGGGGAAGACCCCGCCCGTCGGACCGGTCCGCGCCGGTCAGGCCTTCTCCGCCCGGGGCCGCTGCCTGCATGAGCCATACCTCTCGGCTGCCCTGATAAGCGAAAACGCATTGGTCAGTGGAATGTTCGGCGGGTACTCGCATCCCGGCGCGAGGATGTACCCCCCGTCTCTGGCCAGTACATCGATCTGTTCCCGGCAGGCGCTCATGACCTCCTCCGGGGTTCCCTCCACGAGCAGCGGCGTCGGAATATACCCGATCAGGGTCACCTGATCCCCATACCGGTCTTTGAGTTCCTTCGGTGTCTTGCAGTCGTCCGGCAGGTGGGCAAAGCTGATCGCGTCCGGCTCCATGGCCCGAATCTGCGCATCGAAGTACACATCGTGACCGCAGTTGTGGACAGCCACGGAGAGCCCTCTCTTCTTGATCGCTTGGCTGATCTGGCGGGCAAAGGGGGCCTCGATCTCCTCCCAGAGCTTCTTGGAGAGCCCGTTCGCAGAGGCATAGAGCGTGTCGATGGCGACCGCAGAAACGCCCGTCTCGATCTGGGCCTCCGTGAACTCGATGAGCGTCTGGGTGATCGCCTCACAGGCTTTCCGGACCGCCTTGGGATGAAGCACGCAATCCCGGTACATCCTCTCCGCCCCACGCATCATACTCAGGACACCCAGGGGGCCGAAAACGAACCCGCCGATCACGGCCCTCAGCCCCATGCGATTGACCATGATCCGGCAGAGCCGCACAAACTCCTGCATGCGCTCGGCCCGGGAGAAATCGATGGGCCTGACCTTTGCGTAATCCTCCACGTCCTTGATCACCGGATCCTCGTAGTCGGGCCTCGCGGTTGAATTCTCCGGATAGACAACCTTCTGGCCGAAGTCCGCAGCCTCGACCGACAGGTCCCACAGGAGAATGATCAGGTCGCCGCCGACGAATTCGAAGCCGGAGCAGTAGACGTCCGCCGCCTTCTCGGCGTTCGTAGCGAAGTCGGGAAAGGAGATTCCCTTGATCTGGCGCGCCCCGGCGCACAGAATCGGGGTGACCGGCACCCGGTCCGGCTCCTTGTGCCGAAAGGCCGTAACGACCCTCTCGATCGAACTCAACTCGGTCCAACGGCCACGCAAACTCGAAAAGGCGGCTACGGTGTCCAGCAAGGGTTCGGGCAGGCTGCCGAGGGGGGGCAGTCGCCCTTCCCTCACGTAGTCAACGAGCTTTCGGAGGTTCTTCATAATAGCCGGACTCCTTTGCCGCACCGCAGCGGGAAGGGCCCGCCTCCGATCCGAAGCACGGACCCCGGGCGAGCCTCCATGGCCTTACGGACTCGGATAGTATCACATACAAAGCAGAAGGAAAATCGCAGGAGCGGACAGAGCCGCGGTCGCTTCAGGCGCCGTCGCGCAGGAGTTCGGACCGCTTCGTCCGGACCGACGTTGCGACCGAACGCAGGAAAGCCGTCACGGGGCTGAGCGGGTGCTCGAATACACTTATGCCGGCCGGTTCGGGCTCCCCGAGAGGACCGTAGAAGGGGGCCTTGTGAGCCCCGACGAGCCCTTCGGCCCGGCACGGCGCTGAAGCCGGGGATGAGGCAAGGGCTTCCCGGGGCAGCGCGCCGAGGTCCACCACATTCAGGTCGGCCTCGCATCTTTCCACGAGTTTGTTCCGCCAGTAGACGTAGAGCGCGCCGGCCTCTTCAGTGCTTTTCGCTCCCGCGGTCACGATGCCTGCATGGACCGGCTCTGCGAAGGCTTCTTCATCAGCCCCGGACACTCGCCCAAGCAGGGTCGGGGTCGTCGTGGACGGCGTGACCAGGAAAACCGTGAAGCCCGGCAAGGCCCTGGCCGGAACGACGGGCGGGCCCTCGTCGGAGAGGATGTACCGGAACGAAACCTTCCTGCCCCCCAGGGCGTCCGCCGAATGCCCGCCTTCTTCTGCGCCGGTCGCCTTCCAGAGCAGCCGGCCGTCCAGCAGGCAGACGCCCATGGGTCCAAAACTGCCCGAGGGGAGACGCGGCTCCTCAAAGGTCAGCAACCTCTCCCGGTCGGGCCGGAAGCCGAAGAGGTACCGCCTTTCGTAAAGCCGCTCGGAACCGATCAGCAGTACCGGGCCGTCCAGGATCTTCAGCATCACGGCGAGGTTGAACAGGGCCCAGGCGGCGATTCCCTCGTCCGGCTGCGCTGCGACGCACCGCACGAACAGCGTCCGCGGAAAAGGAGAAAACGTCCGGACGCGCCGCCCCCCCCTTCCGGGCGTCGGTGAAGCGGCTGCCGGACTGGAAAAATAGAGGTGAGCAATCTCGGCAAGCTGCTTCTTTTCGTAGTCCTGTTTCGGAAACGCAGAGAGCTTTTCCATCCGCAACGCAAAGGACCCGATTCCGGGGCCGGAAACTCCGCGGGGTTCACTTCACCTTGATCAGGGAGTTGACGATGCCGTTCTCGTTGACGATCCGGAGCGGGTTTTCCGGATCCACGATCCACTGGCCGTCCACATAGTACTTGTATTGGTACCTTCCGGGCAACAGAGATACCCTGCGTCTCCAGATCCCTTCCTCGTCACGCTCCAGGCTCGCTGCGGCATCCAGACGCCAGTCGTTGAACTCCCCGGCGACATAGACCTTCTTCGCGCCGGGCGCGCTCATGCAGAAGAAGACATCGCGGGGACCTTCTGCGCGGCCGGTCCCTCGAGACTGCTCGCGGGGCGGGGGTTCCGCGGCAGCCCGATCCGGTTCCTCGACCCCGGCCCGGCTCTCGGCGGCCAGGACCTCTTCGGCAAGGTCCTGGTAGTCCCATGCCCCCAGGCTGTTGGGTTTGTAACGCACGATGGGGAGTCCGTAACTCGCCGCTTCTTTCAAGTGAATGTTCGTTCGAATCTTCGTCTTGAGAACCTGCGCCGAAAAATGCTCCTCCAATTGCGCCTCGATCATCCTTGCGAGCCGGATCCTCCGATCGTAGAACGTCATCAGGATGCTTACGCGCGGCGGCCTGCCCATGCGCTCCTCGATCAGGTCCACCACCTGGAAGATCCGCCGCATCCCGTGCAGAGAGAACGTCCCCGTGTCCACCGGAATCAGGACCTCGTGGCTCGCGGCAAGGGCGTTGATCGTGAGCACTCCCAGGTTGGGGGGAGAGTCGATCAGGACGAAGTCATAGACGGCGCCCCCGCAATCCAGAAGGTCCTTCAGCCTCCTCTCTCGATCGGTGACGCCGCCGAGTTCCTGCTCCAACGCCACCAGCGAGAGCATGGAGGGAACAAGGTCCAGTCGTGTATCGACGGGCGTGGCGACCTCGGGGAGCCGAATCGGCTCGTCGTAAAGGTTCAGCAGTGCGCTGCGGAGGTCACGGTGTACGGCAAGGTCGGTGGCGTTCAGGCCGGCGGCAGCATGCCCCTGGGGATCCATGTCGACCAGGAGCACCTTCTTGCCCTTCTGCGCCAGGCATGCGGAGAGATTGATGGCCGTTGTCGTCTTCCCGCAGCCTCCCTTCTGGTTGATGACGCTGAGGACTCTCATGGCCCGCACCCTCTTTGTCCCCCCACCAAGGAAGACTGGTCCCGCCTGCCCACGAGGTCTCTGGCTGCATCCCTTTCAGGGGTCATTCAAACGGTTTTGAGGAGGTCCCTCCCTGACTGCCTTGGCACGGTCACCCTTCGGTAACGGCTGATCTTCTTTGCCTGCTGCATCCATCGGACGGCCTCGCTCTCCAACTCGGCCACATGGATGATCCACTGCTGGCCCGAAACCGCCTCAAAAGCGGTATCCTGGTAGAAGACGAGGACGAGATCTCCGGTGGCGACGAGGGTGAGTTCCACCAGAGGCCTCTTGACGGACGGCAGGAGCTTCTGAAGAGAAGCGATGCTCTTTCGGATGCGCTGCAGGGGTACACCGGCGTCGAGCAGGCGCTTGGCCGTCTTGTAGGCAACGAGATCCTGAAAACTATACCTTCCGTGCCCGCCCTTGGTCCGGTAGGTCGGGCCGAGCAAGCCCGTTTTCTCCCAGTACTGCACCTGCCTCGGGGTGAGGTCGATGATTCTGCAAAGGTCCCCCCGCCGGAAATAGAGTTGATCCGAGGACATTCTCCTCGCCTTCCAGGGTCTGTTTCCGTAAAGCGCGTCTGTACCGGGCAGGGCCCGCTCTCGTGGTGGAGAACCGTCAGGCTAAACAGTACAAAAGGCCCGAGTTTGTGTCAAGAAAAAACTTGGGCCGGAGCGATTCCGCGGACACCCTTTTGGGGGGGCAATCCCGTCATTCCCGGGGATAAAGGTTCTGTTGCAAGCCAGGAAGCCCAACCTCGGATCGAAAATAAACAACAAATTTTTGTTCTTGTCGCTTTCGCGGTGAGCGAAGCCTTGGCGGAACCGGGTTTTCCTCCCACAGGAAAATGGAATACAATGGGGTCAAAAAGGACGGCAATCCATGGAACCCTTGATACTGGGCCTGGACATCGGCGGAACGAAGATCGCAGGCGGACTGCTCACGCACGACGGGAAGCGGATCGCCCGGGAGGAACTGCCCACCGAACAGGCAAAGGGGTTCGCCCATTCGAGCGGTCAGATGAACCGGGTTGTCGAGAGGCTCCTGAAGCAGGCCAAGGAGAGCGGCGCAGGGATCAAGGGGATCGGGGTTTGCGCCCCGGGTCCCATGGATGTGAAAAGAGGTATCCTCCATAACCCGCCGAACCTGGAGGGATGGCAGAACCTGCACCTGCGGGATATTCTAGAAAATCTTTTTGGAATAAAGACTTACATGGACAACGACGCCAACGCCGCCGGGCTCGCGGAGGTCCTGTGGGGGGCCGGGCAAGGATATGATCACGTGTTCTATGCGACTGTCAGCACAGGAATCGGCACCGGCATCATCCAGCACGGTCGCATCCTGCACGGCAGGAACGGGATGGCCGGAGAGGGAGGACATGTCACCATTCAGTCTGAAGATACGAGCGCCCGGTGCAACTGCGGCAACATTGGCTGCATCGAGGCATATGCCTCCGGGACGTCGATCGCCAAGAGGGCCAGGAAACGGCTTGAGGGGCTGAGGGAAAAGCCCCCTCTGCTCGAAAGGGAGACCGGGGGCCGCTGGGAATCCCTGACGACAAGGCACCTTGCGCTCGCCGCCCGCCGGGGAGACGCGTTTTCGAGGCAGGTGATTGAAGAAGCAGGCACCCGACTGGGAATCTGGCTGGGCAGCGTCGTGAGCCTGCTCGACCCGGACATTGTCGTCATCGGGGGGGGCGTCTCGCGGGTGGGCGAACCCCTGTTCGAGGCGATCCGCAGCGAGCTACCCCGGCGCACGATCAATCCCTTTGCCTCCAAGACCCCGGTGGTCAAGGCCAAACTCGAAGAAGACGTGGGCATCTTGGGGGCCGCGGCCCTGGTTCTGGAGGGGATCCCTTCATGAATGTAACCTGCCGGAATTCATAAAAAACAGGGAACCGGTCGATAGTACTTACGACTCGAGAGGCACTCGGGAGATGACCAGCCCATGAAAGTCCTGGTAACGGGATCGGCCGGCTTCATCGGGTCCTTTATTGCCGTGCGCCTTGCCGAGCGAGGCGACGAGGTCGTCGGCCTGGACAGCATCAACGACTACTACGACGTCGACCTGAAGTTCGGCCGCCTGGAAAAGGACGGCATCGGGCGCCGGGCCGCGGAGTCCGAAGGCCTTGTCCGCAGCGCCCGCTACCCGAACTACCGCTTCTTGAGGATGCGCCTCGAGAACAGGCAAGGTGTCGAGCGATTGTTTCAGGGCGAGGGATTCGACGCGGTCTGCCACCTGGCGGCCCAGGCCGGGGTACGCTACTCCCTCCTGAATCCGCATGCCTACATCGAGTCGAACATCGTAGGGTTCCAGAACATCCTGGAGTCCTGCAGACGCAGCGGCGTGGGACATCTGGTGTACGCATCCTCCAGCTCGGTCTACGGGCTGAACGAAAGATATCCCTTCTCCACGAGCGACAATGTGGACCATCCCATATCCCTTTACGCCGCCACGAAGAAATCGAACGAGCTCGTGGCCCACGCCTACAGCCACCTCTACGGCATACCCACAACCGGTCTGCGCTATTTCACCGTCTACGGGCCTTGGGGAAGGCCGGACATGGCCCTGTTCCTTTTCACCCGGGCGATCCTGGAGGACAGGCCCATCGACGTATTCAACCACGGCAGGATGAAGAGAGACTTCACGTACATCGACGATATCGTCGCCGGAACGATCCGGGTGCTGGACAAGCCCCCGCGAGGCAACCCGCAATGGACCGGCGAGCGCCCGGACCCGTCAAGCTCCCGCGCGCCTTACAAAGTGTATAATATTGGAAACAATTCCCCGGTCGCCCTTACGGATTTCATCGAGGCCATCGAGGAGGCCCTCGGCCGCAAGGCGAAGAAGAACTTTCTGCCCATGCAGCCCGGCGATGTGCCGGCCACCTGGGCGGACGTGGACGATCTGGCCAGGGACTTCGGATACGCGCCGGCCGTGCCGATCCGGGTGGGGGTGAAGCGCTTCGTGGATTGGTATCTCGACTTTCAAAGGAAGAGATGACCCGTTCGGGCGAGGGAAACGGCCTTCGGAAAGATGACACGGCTTGCGGGAGACAAGAGGGAAGAGGGAAGCCGGCTGCTGATCCCCACATCCCTGGAATTGCCCCTCGTCAGGGAAGGCGACACCCTCCGGATCGACCTTGCCGACCTGCCGATTTTCTTCGGTCTTTCCATCCTCTCCCGGGACATCGCCGAGAAGATCATCAACCGCTATCACCTCGACCGTATCGACATCGAGGTGGAGAAGCGGGTCAAGCGCGAAGAGACGCCAGAACTGGCCGCCCTCCAGATCGAGTACATCAAGATCACAGGCGACTACGAGATCTTCGACCCCATCCTGGCCGAGAAGGATGCCTTCATCGAGGAGGTGACGACCGTGTTCGGCTCCCTCCAGATGAGGCGCTGGCGAAAGCACATCTACCCGGAGGATCCGAACGCCGAATCCAAGGCCCTCGTGTTTTTGCACCGGGGACGGCGCAAACAGGGGGATTCTCCTTACCGCGTCATCCTCGAAAGGCTCAGATCCTCCAAGAAGCCGGACAAGTATTTTCTGCGAGCGATCTACGAAGGCCTCGACCGCAAGCACCTCGATCTTTCCTCGTTCCCCCATGTTGTGGTCAGGAACCCGGAAGGAAGGAGCTTCATCGCCGGCGCCACCCGCATATCGAGCATGCTCTCCGAACAGGTGCGGTGGCAGGCCAAGCTCGGCAAGCGGACCTATTCCGAGCTGCGGACAGCCGACAGCTTCATCTTCGGCCGCCTGGCGGATGCCGGGTTCGGCCGGCTCGATGCAATCCAGCTCTCCTGGACCGAGAACTACGTGGAGCGCTTCCGGGCCATGGAGCCGGACCCACTGAACGCGATCTTCAAGAAGATTCTGCTTCTCATGGAGGATCACACCGTACGGAATCTCCTCGCGGACGCCGAGACGGTCCGCGCGGACTTCGGGGACACGCACTGCCACCTCGACCTTTCCCAGCTCGGCCGCTCCTTCTGGATCTCCTTCGGACACCGGAGACGGAGCCTCGACATCGACGAGTACCTGCGCCGCATGCCGCCCGTCGAGGCGCTTGTGGCCGAGAAGGCCGGCGACCGCCCGCTGGAGGGCATAAACGTCCTGCTCATTCATCACGTCACCGCGGAGATCCTGGGATTCATTGCGGCCCTTCGAAGGCTCGGTGCCCGTAACGTCTTCACCCTCTTCGTCCACTACGGCGAGACCGTGCCCTCCGACTTCCTGGAGGCGCTGCTCAACCTCGATCAGGACCTCTTCCGATGCCACTCCCTGAACAACGTCGAAGACCCGCTCTCCGTGGAGGGGTATTTCACGCTGAGCCCCAGGTTTTCCGGGCTCGAGGAAATGCAGGACCTTGACGCGAGATTTCATAGGATGCGGCCCGGTTACCTGCAGGCCATGGTGGAGACCGCGACCCGCCTGTTTCTCGATCTCCTCCTGAAGACCGCCCGCAACGACGAGAAGTGCCTCATCATCGAGGACGGCGGATACCTGACGCCCCTACTCAGCCGCAGGGCCTTTGCCGGCGCCTCGCTGAAGGACCTGCTGGAGGATGCCGGAATCCCGGTGTCCAAGGACTGGGAGGAATCGTACGGCCGCCTTGGGCTCGCCGAGGCCCTCGACCGCTGGGTCGTCGGCACGGTCGAACACACCAAGAACGGACTGGACAGGCTGCAGGAAGTCCTCGACGAGCAGGGTCGACTCGCCCGCCCCTGCTTCAGCATCGCCGTGTCGAGCCTGAAGGTGACCGAGGAGGCCCGCGAGGTTGCGGCCTCCATCCTCTCGGCCATCGAGTCGGTCCTCCATGCACAGGGCAAGGTCCTCAGCATGAGAAGGCCGGCGGTCATCGGCGCGCGGGGAGCGATCGGAGCGCACCTGGTCTCTCAACTCGGGGCACGATGTGGTTCCTCGGATTCCTGCCCGTGCCTGGAGGTGGACATCCGGACGGACGGACGGACCGCCTGCGGGCATGCGCGCGCGTTTGCCCGGCGATTCCGGGATCTTCCCCGCGCGTTATCCCTCGAGGTGGACCTCGTGATCGGGGTGACAGGCCAGCCCGCCTTCCTCTGGGAAGACATGGAGATGCTGCTTGCCGAAGGAAGGGCGCCCTCCTTCTACCTGGTCAGCGGTTCTACCAAGACGGTCGAGTTCGAAAACGTATCCCGGCGGCTGGAAGCCTTGCTCAGGGTTCGAAACCCTGCCGTCCGCGGCATCCCCTGCAGGATCGAGGGTGATGAGCTCCACGACCCACAGACGGGCAAGCTCCTTGGGCAGACCTACCGCTTCTGCCTCAGCGCGGCAGAGGGAACGGAAGTCCGGAAGGAGATCTGCTTTCTGGGGAATCTCATGCCCATCAACTTCCTCTATTACGGCGTGCCGGGCGAAGTGATGGGGCTCGTCCTGTCCCAGCTCCTGCAATGCTCCCTGGGCCTGGTCCGAAGGGTCGCCGCCGGAGTCGTTACCGGCAAATCCCTCTGGGCCGTCGACCGGGACATCGACCTGGACGGAAACCCCCTCGCGGCCGTTGAGGCCGGCCGCAGGCCGGATTCCGGGCCCGAAAACTCTTGATTGCCCTGCATACAACAACATGTAGTGCCTTTTTTCTCTTGACCTCTACCGATTGTGTTTCTATACTGGGGCAACATGCAAGAAAACGTCCCACTTTCGAAGAGGAAACGTAATGGACTTGTCTGATCAGCATCCCCAGGAGGGTCGAGACAAACAGACCGTGGATCTCCTGAAGCGCCTGGAAGCCTATGGGTCCCTGGTATCGGAATGCAATCGTTACGCCCTTTTGGAGAGAAACGCGGAACAGAACCGCCACACCGTGCGACCCCACATCTACGCGCGGGTCAGGAGAGAGTACACCGAGCGCAGGGAAACCCTCGATCAGGAGCGGAAGGAGCAGAGGGCGGCGCTTCGAACCGAGCTGGACAGGACTCTGGAGAAGAGGAAACTCCTGAACGAACGCTGCCGGCAGGAGTCGGACCGGCTCGAAGAGCTGGACTTTCGGGTGCGGGTGGGAGAGTTCCCGGAAGAGGAGGTTCAGGAAACCCGAAGGGGATTCAAAGAGAGACTGCTTGAGATCACGATGGCCCTGGCGGATGCGCAGGAGGTCGTCAGCAGGTTCGAGCAGGTAGGCCTGTTACCGCAGGCGGCCGGACCTGCCGCAGAGGCAGGGGATGGAGACAGCCAAGAGGCATCCCCGGATGTGGGGGACTTCCTCATTTTGGAAGACGGCTCGCCCCAGGGAGATGCCGATACCCCCGTTGTGCTCTGCCCGGCCGGGATCCAAGGGGGCTCCTCCGTCCGCGACACCGTATTCGGGTACCTGGTTGCCCTGGACGGCAGTCGGCAGGGCGAGCGATTCCCTCTCGTCAGCGCCGAGATGACCGTCGGCAGCTCGCCGGACATCGATATCCGCCTCGCGGACTCCGGAATCGCGAGGTTGCACGCCAGGATCGTTTACAGAAACGGCAGGCACTTTATCGAAACCGTGGAAGAACCGGGAAGCTGTCTGGTCAACGGAATCAGGACAGACAGGGCGGAACTCAAAGACGGCGATGTCCTGAGCCTCGGCAAGGTTCAAATGCAGGTCGAGTACGCCCGCGAAGCCAACGCGTGAGGCGGCTTGCGCTGCGAGGCGAAGGGCGAAAGGGGCAAGGCGAAAGCACCTCGCATGCTTCCCGGCCGTGGGAATCCGTCATCCTTGCGAACGCGGCGATCCGGAAGCGGCGTGGAGAGGAGAATCTACCCAACACAGAACACAAGGTATAGTCACGCAGGACAAGAATGCTCCTTCCCTGCCCGCACTGCAGAAAGAAATTCAACCTCCGCACCGAAACCCTCGCTGCCGAACGGGCCACGATCCGGTGCCCGGCATGCAAGGGCGTGTTCGTGCTCAGCCTTGGCCCTTTCTTGCAGCCTGCGGAAGGCCTAGCTTCTTCGGGAGACTTGCGCGCTCGCGGCAATGACGTCGCGACTGGTTGCGGCATGGATTCGCCGGGGGATTCCCAGGTGCTCCGGAACGAGGAGGCACCCAGGCTTCGTTTCAGGGCGGGGAGGCCGAGGTTTCTGCTTTTCTGGACGCTGGTGCCCGCCTTCTGCCTGCTTCTTGCGCTCACCGGGATCTTCCTTTCCCTGCCGTGGCCGGGCAACCTCGCCCCCGAATGGAACGCCGCACGGCTCGATGGAGGCAACAAGGCCGCTCTTTCCTCCTCGGTATCCTCCCGTCCGGAGGGTGCTCGGCGTCCGGAACCCGCGCGCCAAGAACCGGGGGACGGGACCGCCCCCCTGGGCTTGCCTTCGAATAGCCCGATGGCAGAGGCCTTCTGGTCCGCCGCTTCCGGTCCGGAGGCCCCCTGTGATCTCCTTGTTCGCCTGCAGTCAGAACGCAATCAAATCCAAGGCGAAGTCTCCTGCAGCATCTTTCCTCACTGGATCGAGTACTTGACCCTGGAAACCGCGCCCTCCCCCGTTTGCGATCTGGAGCCGGCCTTTTCGATCGCCGCCGACTCCCTGCGGCAGGAGGCACTCTGCGCGCAGGGCCATGCCTTCCTGGCCTCATACTACCTGCGCAAGGGGCTCATCCAAAGGTCGCGGTCCTACCTCGACCAGGCCCTCGGCATGGCGCCTGACGACCCGTGGATCAAACTTGTCGAGGCGGTACTCCACGAGCGGGCCTACTATGACGATCAGCAGGCAATCCGCATCCTGGCGGAACTGACCCGGAGGCAGCCCGGCTTCCGGGTGGCCCGATACCTTCTGGGGAAGGCGCACATCCGGCAAGGGGAATACCGAGAGGCGAGCGCGTCCTTTGAATTCCTGAAGGAGAACGCCCCTGGACAGGTGGCGTTCTGGAGGATTCGGCGAGCCCTCTCCTCGCTCGAACAAGCCCTCGGAAACAGCGTGGAGCAGGCCGAGGCCCTGTTGGCCCTGAGCAGGGCCTTCAACACCCTGAGGGATTACCCGATGGCGCAGGACCTCTATCGGTGGGTGCTGGAAGAGATGCCGGACCGGCTGCCGAGGGGTGACCGGATGGCCGCCTACTGCGAGTTGGGAGAAATCTACATGAAGAGGGGCGACAACAACGGCGCCTACCAGGCGTACCAAAACGCCCTGCAGATCGACCCCGAATGCCAGACCGCCCGCGAAGGCCTGCGAGGTCTCATGCCGGAACCGCCGGACCGATCAGGAGGGTGAAAGGAAGCGGTCGTCGGCAGGAAGGTATTCGTTGCGTTGGACGCAGAGGATTTCGGCTTTACACCGGGCGATAGCCTCGGGGTGAACGCGACGGAGGGTGCCCCCGACGACGGCCCGATTTCGGAAATCAATGGCTGCGCCCGCAGCCGGGGTCGGGTCCCAAAGCATCTGCCTGCCGCCCTTCCCGTGGGTCACCTGCGGCGCAAGGAATCGCCTGCGGTCGACGAAGATCCAACGGGCCCTTTCCCTTGATCCGGACGGGAAACGCATCCTCATAACCCCATTCCTTGATCCTCTCCACATCTCGCAAGGACTGCCGTTCGGACTCATAAACCCCCACACACACCAACGTAAGCTGTTCGTCCTTTCCCCCCTTCAGAAGCAGAAGGTTCTGGGCTCCTCTCGCCGCCAATTCAGAGGCCCTCTGCTGGGCACCTTCCTCTCTGCGGAACGCCCCGACCTGTACCGCGTAGAAATCCGTACCGCCGTTCGTGGGTTCCGGCACGTGGGGAAGCACGAGCTGCACATCGGAGACTATATTGTTCCAGTCACGTACCTGAGGGTTCTGCTCCCGCAGAACCTTGAGAAGATCGACATCGAGCCTGCCGTAATGTTCCAAGGCAATCCGGGCGACATCCTTGCCGCCGGCCGAGTTCTCCGGACCAATTGCCGAAGTGCTGTCCATGGGATCCGGTACGACCCGAGAACCCTGCCCTCCTGTTTCGGCCGGCCGCTTCACGTCTTCGGAAATCCCTTCCATTTCTCGTCCGTCAAGCGTCGGCGCCCCCGGCCCCATCTCGGCCCCCGCGCTTCCGGCTTCAGGTTCAGACGCACCCGAGGCCGGGCCTCCGGACCCAGCATCGTCTTCCGCACGGCCGGCGCCGGACCGCCCCGGGCCTTCCGTCGGAATCTCATGCCGAGGCGATTGCTCCTCTGCAATGCCGCCTTCGGCACCCGGCTCCTGAGGCAAATCCGTCTCTAGGAACGCATCCGCATCCTTTCTCGCCTTCAGGAGTCCCATCCCCATGAACACACCGATCATCGAAAGCGAAATGACCATGACCAGCCCGAAGGCCAGCTTGTGGCCCCAAAAGAGCGTAGAAAGGATTCCTTTGCAACGTCTTCTTGCAACGGAAGCCGCAGGTGTCACAGAGGCTTCCATCCCCCCCTGACTTTCCTCGCGCTCGCTTGCAGCATCTCTCTCCCCAGGCTGCGGACCTGCTGTGCTTTCCGGCGGTTCAAGATAGTGGGCTCGGAGCATTCCACCGATCTCCTCACGCTTTACGAACTCCTCTGCCCCGAGACCGTCACGGCCTCTGTCCAGCTCCTCGAGAGCCTCGAGCACCACAGCCTCGTCGACAGGAAGCCTTCCGGAGGAGTAGGCCGCGATCATAGCCTGGTTGCAGACCAGGTTGATCAACCTCGGCACCCCTCGGGCGAAATTGGCGATTCGCCACAGGGCATCCTCCGAGAAAACGCCCGAAGCGGCCCCACCGGCAACCCGCAGCCGATGCAGGATGTACGCAATCGTTTCCTCAGGGGCCATGGGCTGGATCGCACAACGAATGGCGACCCTTTGCCACAAGGCCTCGAGGCGGATCTCCTTGAGTTTCTCGTCCAGCTTCTCCGTTCCCGCCAGCACGATCTGCAGGAGCTTGGCCTGGGGGGTTTCCAGGTTGCTCAAATGGTGGAAATGCTCCAGTTCTTCCGGGCCGAGGTCCTGGGCTTCGTCCAGAAGAACCACCGTACTTTTACCCTGGGCCGCATTCCGGGCGGCAAAATCACGAATCGCCCGCGAGACCCCGACGAGGGAATCCTGCCCCGGAGGAATTCCCAAGGCCCTGCACACATCTTTCAGGAAAGCGATCCTGCTTTCCGAAACCGAGCCGGAAAACGAGACAGTCTCTGCGTGCTCCCGGATCTGATCGATGAAGGAGGCGAGGATCATGGTTTTGCCGACACCCACCGGACCCGTGAGGGTCATCAGGCCGGCGCTCGTGCGCACACCATAGACAAGCGCCGCCAGGGCCTCCCGATGGCTTTCGGAGAGATAAAAATACCTGGGATCCGGTGTCAGGCCGAAGGGCCTTTCATGGAGGCCGAAGAAAGATTCGTACATGGTTGTTATTCACAGGCAGACTTCGTTTGCGGGGATTCTACCCCCTGGTTTTGGTGAATAGAATTTTTCAAATGAATTCCAATAACTTATATGACGAAAATAAACTAGCTTGTCAAGATGTTCTTCCAACTACCCATGAGTCTTCAACATATTATTCACAGTAGGGGAGAGCCCCCTTTCCGGAAGCTCAACTTGACATCGCTCGAACATCCGTCTATCAGTAGAAGTCCTCACCGGAAGACCTCTGCAAGGCCTTCTGAACAGCGAACCGATCGAAGAACGGAGGGAGATCATGGCAAAGATCGATTTCAAGGGACGTGTTGCGATTGTTACCGGGGCCGGCGGAGGCCTGGGAAGGACCTATGCCCTGGAACTGGCCAAGCGGGGTGCCAAGGTGGTGGTCAATGACTTCGGGGGCTCCCGGGACGGGACCGGCGGCGGAAGCACGATGGCAGACAACGTCGTCAAGGAGATCAAGGCCGCAGGGGGAGAGGCGGTTGCCAACTACGACGGCGTCCACACCCGTCAGGGCGGCCTGAACCTCGTCAAGCAGGCGATCGAGGCGTTCGGGAAGGTGGATATCGTCGTGAACAACGCCGGGATCCTGAGGGACAAGAGCTTCACCAAGATGGAAGAAGACCTCTGGGACCCGGTCATCGCCGTTCATCTCAAAGGCGCATACAACGTCACCCAGCCGGCCTTCCTCAACATGCGGGAAAACGGCTACGGCCGGATCGTGATGACGACCTCCGGAACAGGCCTGTTCGGCAACTTCGGGCAGACCAATTACGGCGCGGCGAAACTGGGCCTGGTCGGCCTGCAGAACTCGCTCAGGATCGAGGGCGAGAAGTACAACATCAAATGCAACACGATCGCGCCGGTGGCCGGCACCCGCATGACGGAAGACATCATGCCTCCGGAAGTCTTCAAGAAGCTCAACCCCGAATATGTCACCCCCGTGGTGCTGTATCTTTGCTCCGAGGCTTGCCAGGACTCCGGGAAGATCCTGTGCGCCGGGGCGGGGCTGGTGCAGGCTGCGGGGATCTTCGTCAACAACGGCGTGTTTCTGGGCCCGGATCCCTCCACGCCCGAGGCCGTGGCCGAGCGCTGGGCCAAGATCATGGAGATGAAAGACCTCAAGCAGCTCTCGAATGTCATGGATCAGTCCATGGAAATCATGAAGCATTACAGCTGAACCGCCGTCATCCCCGCGCAGGACGCTGTGTCATATCTCGTCATCCCGGCCCGTGCACAGAAGGCGGCTCCGACCCAGGAGCCGCCTTCTTCTTTTTCGTCCGGTTGTGAAACCGCCCGCCCACCGAGAAGTCAACGGACAGGCATTACCTGAAATCCTCTCGGAATGGCAGGCGGGACGTCGTCCCTCCAGGAGACGGCGACCGTACACGCATCCGAAGACTGGAGACCTTCATTGTCCGTAACGGTCAACTGGAAGGTCAGCAGCGCCCCGGCCGGCCCGACGTTCGGCGCCGTGAACGAAGGCGCCGCGGCCGAAGGATCGGAGAGCGAGACCGAAGCCCCGCCTGTCTGTGTCCAGGAATAGGAGAGGACCGTACCGTCCGGGTCATCGGAACCGGCCCCGGACAGCACCACCACGTCCCCCTCGGTCACGGTCTGGTCCGCACCCGCATCCGCAATAGGCGCCTGATTCAGGTCCGAGACATTGATGATCACCGAGTCCGTGCCAGAGAGCCCGCCGCGGTCGGTCACGGTGAGCCGAAACGTCAATGCCACGCCGGCGGGGCCCGCGGAGGGCGCGGTGAACTGAGGCGTAGGCGAGGTGGGGCTGGAGAGGGGTACCGGCGTACCCGCGGTCTGGGTCCACAGGTACGAAGCAATCCCATCGTCCGGGTCGCTTGAGCCCGAGCCGTTCAGAACAACCGGGGTGCCCTCTCCGACCGTGCGGTCGGGCCCGGCATTGGCCGTGGGTGCCAGGTTCACCCAGGAGACGTTCACGATGCAGGAATCGGTGGCCTGGAGCCCCTCGTTGTCGGTCACGGTCAGTTGGAAGCTGAGCGAGACGCCGCCCGGGCCGACATTCGGGGCCTTGAAGGTCGGGCGTGCGGTAAGACGACTGGAGAGCGATACCGCGACCCCGCCTGTCTGGGTCCAGGAATAGGAGGCAATGGTCCCGTCCGGATCCGAAGAGTTCGAGCCATTCAGCGTGACCGATTCCCCTTCCCCCACCGTCTGATCAGGACCCGCATCTGCCGTCGGGGCCTGATTCACGTTCGAGACGTTTACGATGACGGTATCCGTGTCCGTGAGCCCGCCGTTGTCCCGCACGGTCAGCTCAAAAACAAGCGCCGCGCCGCTCGGGCCCACCAGCGGGGTCGTGAACCAGGGCGTTGCGGACCCCGGGTTCGAGAGGCTCACACTCGCACCGGCGGTCTGGCGCCACGCGTAGGAAACAATCGTCCCGTCGGCGTCCGAAGAATTGGATCCGTCGAGCGTGACCCTCTGGCTCTCGCTCGCCGTCCGATCCGGGCCCGCATCCGCCGTGGGCGCTACGTTTTGCACGGCCTCATACAGGACCTCGTTCGAATCGCCGCTTTCGTTCCCCGAGCTATCAAAGGCCCTGGCCACGAAATAGAGACTTGTATTATCGGGAAGCCCTCGGATCGTGCACGTGGTGGATGTTCCCTGCCAATCCGGTCGAGCGTAGTTGTAGGACTGTCCCTGCGCACGAGCAAAGAGCCGGTAGCCGGCCAGGTCCGGCTCACTGTTCGGGTCCCACGCAAGCGTGATGTCGACCGGGAAGGCCTCTGCCGGCAAGAGCAGGAAGAGCACAACGGCCAGGATTCCCCCCCCCATCGATCGGGAAGATCGTCCGTTTCCGGGTCTTTCTCGGGCCGGCAGAAAACGGAATTGTGTCATCGACTCGCCTCCTTCTCCTTACAGGCGAACACGGTTCCAAACGAAATCAACGGATCCTTCCGAGGTCCCGGCAGACACGAGGATCTCTCAGACCGGGATACTTTGCAACAATTACAGCTGTTTAGCAAACAATATGCCAGGCCCACGCCATCCCCGGTTGCCAAGCCCATAATACACTCCAACCATCGGCATTCAAAAGAAAAAAAGGGAGGGTGCCTGCCGAACCGAATCGCGATCCCTTGCCTGGATTGGAGTTTTAGGGAAAAGGATGTGCCACGCTTACCAAATCGTACTTGCCGATCCTTGACACGGCCGAGGGTCCGCTGTTGAAACGGCGAGGATGCGTTCTGTCGCTTTCACAGGAAGGCCCCTAGAGGTAATCCTGCAGGCGGGCAGGGGGGGCCAAGAGGGAACTGTTCTCAACGAACTGCTTGTGCCACACATCGAAGACAAGCAGGAACATGATTCGGTTCACCTTTGAGCTGTAGTAATTGTACCAATACGTAGGACGGGTTTCGGCCTGCTCGTACGTGTCGAACAAGGATTTCAAATAGTCCCTTCTGAAAAGGGACTTCATCAGCCGGGAATGCAGCAGGTGATCGTAGATTCGCTTGCGCAGGATGGGGTCTCCCATGAACAGGCGGAGCGGCACGAATCCCCCTTGCTTGGGTTTTTTCATGATTTCCTCCGGCAGCAGGCTCGCAACGGCCAGGCGCTGCAGGTACTTGGCCTGGGATGTTCCCCGCAAGAGATCGAGCATCGACCCTTTCCTTTTCAATTGTCGATCCAGGGAAAGGAGAAAATCGACGACCTCCTTGTCGAGAAAGCTCTCCCGGATGGTCATGCCGAGGAAGTTCGCCATCCGTCCCGACTTCACCATCACGTTTTCGTTCGCGTAGTGAAGTAGATCCTGATGCACCAGAACGAAATTGTACAGATCTTCGTAGCTCCGGCTCGGCAAACGAAGACGATTGTCGATGATCTGCGGAATCCGTCCCCTTGCCCTGTCCGCGTAAAGGCAGGAAAGCTCTCGCGCATCGTACCCGTAGAAATACCAGTCGTTCAGGTCATTGACCCTGCAGAGGAGCAGTCTCGTTTTGAAAAGAAGATTGTCCCGATTGTAGAAGAGGTCGCCCCGCATCGCGCCGGTGATCGCGTGAGAAAGGCCGCGCAAGTGCGTTCTGTCGAGAAGATACCTCAAGGTGGTGGGCAGGGTTTTGACAAATCCCCCGGTTCCGAAGAGCTGATCCGCCCCTTCGCCGCCGATGACCACATCCACCTTTTCCTTGGCGGACCGCAAGCCAAGATACGTGAGGAAAAGGCCAAGCTCGAAGTAGGGTTCTTCCAGACCCCAGATCAGCTCCGGCAACGCATCGATCTCCCGGCCCGTGATCACATACTCGAAATGCTCGGTGTCGAAGTGTCTGGCGACGATTCGAGCGGCAGGCCGTTCGTCGAATGCAGGATCATCGAACCCGATCGTGAAGGTCTTGATGCTTCTGCCCGCGACACGGGCCGCCAGGGCGACGTTCGTGCTCGTGTCCAGGCCTCCACTCAGGAAGACCCCCACGTCCCTGTCGGACTCCATCCTTGCCGCAATCGACTTTTCCATCAGGTCCAGGTAGGTCCTGGTTGCCTGTCGCTCGTCTTTCACCTTGTCCGCCGGTATGTCGAAGAACGCGTGTCTCCTTTGCCTGACTCCTGCCCTCGAGAATACGATCATCTCACCCGGAGAGAGTTTCTGGACACCCTTGAAGATCGTTCGGGGCGACGGGATGTAGGAGTACTTCAGGAAGAGATTGAGCGACTCGTATTGGACCTCTCTGGCGAAGTCGGGAAGGGCCATCAACGAGCGGAGGTGGGTGGCGAAGGCAAGACAAGAGCCCCGCCGCATCCAGTAGACCGGATGCGCCAGGCCGAACCGGTCGTTCAGGAGCAGCAGTTTCTCCTTCTCCTTGTCCCAGAGCGCAATCGAGAAGAGGCCGTTCAAACCCTCTGCCAGGGCCTCGCCGTCCCTCTCATAAAGCCGGACCAACAGGTCGATGTCGCCGACCTCCCGCGCACCGGGCCTTTCGCCCAACCTCTCCTTCAAGTCATCACAGTTGTAGATCTCGCCGTGAAGCACGGCGTAGACAGACCCTCGATCGTTGACGCCGATCCGGCATTTCTGAACCCTGGGATTGTGGCAGTATCTGTGGATCGCGAATCCGAAGGAGGCTTCCGCATGCAGAACGGGTCGACCCTTCTGTCCCCCATCGCCCAAAAACGCGGCCATATCCTCCAGCAGGCCCGCTTGCATGGGCGCGCGACCGTCCTCCAGGCTGATGATGCCTGCGATCCCCTCCATGGATGACCCCCTCCTTGCGGACATTGCGGGAAGCCCGGCGGCGGTGCGGCGATCTGCCGGTCAAGCCATCGCTCTTTTCCGGGTCCGGTTCCGGCTTGAAATGCAGGTCGCCCGCCTCGCTCGCTTGCGAGGCGTCGGCCCCCCGCTAGACTTTGGCGCCATGCACGATTCCTTTGGGCAACCGGAACAGGCGGATCACGTTCTCGGTCGTGATCCTCGCCACCTCTTCAACCGGCCGACCGTATACCTCCGCCACAGCCTCGGCCACATGAACCACATGGGCCGGTTCGTTCCTCTTGCCGCGAAACGGAACCGGGGCGAGGTAGGGGCAGTCGGTTTCCACAAACACCCTCTCGATCGGGATCTTCCTCAGCACCTCGCGAAGGGACCCCGCCTTGGGGAAGGTGATGACACCGGTGAAGGAAATGTGCAGGCCCAGGTCCAGCACCTGCCTTGCCAGGGCTTCATCGCCGGAGAAGCAATGGACAACCCCACGCAGAGGCTCTCCCCCGGCTTCTGCGAGGGCCTCACGCAGGATGGCGACCGTATCCCCGTCCGCCTCGCGGGTGTGGATGACCACGGGAAGGCCGGTTTCACGCGCCATTGCCAGGAACTTCCGGAAGGTCTCCCTCTGCACATCCCTCGGCGAGTGCATGTAATGGTAGTCAAGGCCGGTCTCCCCGATCGCGACCACCTTCGGGTGACGCGCCAAAATCCGTATCTCGCCGTACCAGGCAGGCTCGATCCGCTCGGCATCGTGCGGATGAACCCCCACCGTTGCAAAGACCCGTTCGTACTGTTCAGCCAGGCCCGGGGCCTTCCGGATCTCGTCGACCGATTCGCCCACGCCCACAGTGATTACAGCGCCCAGGCCTGCAGCCCAGGCCCGCTCGATCACCTGGCGCCGGTCGCCGTCGAAGGCCTTCCCATCCAGGTGAGCATGCGAATCGATGAGAAGAGGACGCGGTATGGTCATCTTGCTTTGAAAGCCCGGAGCACACCCTGCGAAAGGGATTCAGGACACGCCGGCCGGGTCGGTCGGTTCGCTCTTGATCTCGTGCGGACCCACCTCCACCTCCTTGCCGCCTTCCAGTTCGACAACGACCGTCCCCTCCAGGGGGTTCTGACGGGTTACCTTCCCTCTCTCCGAGCCGACCAGGACCTTCTTGCCGCACTTGGGAAGGGCCCTGCTCATCTTCTTGTAGATGGCATGCTCGAAGGTCAGGCAGCACATCAGGCGGCCGCACACGCCGGAGATCTTCGAAGGGTTCAGCGGCAGGTTCTGATCCTTGGCCATTCGCACCGATACGGGCTCGAAATCCTTCAGGAAGCTCTGGCAGCAGAGCTCCCGGCCGCAACAACCGATACCGCCCACGAGCCGCGCCTTGTCCCGCACCCCGATCTGCCGCATCTCGATGCGTGTGTTGAGCGAACGGGCAAGGTTCTTGACCAGCTCCCTGAAATCGATCCTGCCGTCCGCGGTGAAATAGAAAACCGCCTTGCTCCGGTCGAAGAAGTACTGCACCGTGACCAGGTTCATGTCGAGCCTGAACTCACCCGCCTTTTCCACGCAGAGCTGATGGGCCTTCTTCTCCAGCTCCCTTCGCTCCTTCTCCCGCTCGAGGTCCTTCGGGGTGGCCTTGCGCAAGACCTTCTTCAAGGAGTCCGCGCAGGTCCTGCAGCCGGTCTCGACAGCCTCGATCACGACCGTCCCCACGCCGTCCCCCCGGTCCGTCTCTGCCACCACAAGGTCCCCGTTCTTCAGATTGAGGTGGTTGCGGTTGTACGGGTAGGTGTTGGGCAAATCCGCAAACCGAACGTTTACGATCTCGTAAGCCGACGGGCTTCGGACATTCGGCTCTTCCGCGTTGTTCATCGCATGTCCTTTCCTGTTCTATATCCAAGGCCAGGCCCCTTGGGCTTGGAGATTGCGAGAGGAGCGGTGAAGAAACGGAAGACTGCTGGCGAAGCATGGCAGGCCCCCGTCACAGCGTCCCTGGCAGCTCATGCCGCATAGCCGCACAGCTTGAGGAGCAACGCCTCCATCACCAATCGCTTGTTCAGGTTGAACGGCCCGAGAAGATCCCGCCTTGCCTGCCGGACCGCCTCGATTCTGAAAATCGTCTCTTCCGGGTCCTCCCCTTCCGAGGCCTCGGTGATTTCCTTTGCGTAGTCGCTGTTGATCATGCGCTCCGGGAGGCCGATCCGGCAAACCAGGAGATCCCGGAACCACGCCTCGTAAAGATCGAACACTTCCAGAAGATCGTCGGACCGGTTCAGGTCTTCCGCAAAGCTCACCAAGTCCTTCTGCGGCCCTGATGCCAGGAAGCCGCGAAGGCGGTCAATCCACTTCCTCCTCCCCTCGCTTACCCACTTCGGATCCATTCGCAGCGCCTTCCCCGGGCTTCCTCCTGCAAGGGCCGAACCCAGGGAGAGCGCCGGCCCGGAAAACGCTTCCCGCTCTGCAAGCAACCTTTCCAGGTCCTCCCGGACAAGGGGAGAGAAATAGAGGGGCTGACACCGGGAGACGATCGTCGGAAGAAGCCGGCTCCGGGTAGGGCTGATCAGAACGAGAAGGCTTGCCGGCGGAGGTTCCTCCAGGGTCTTGAGAAACGCATTCGAGGCGGGCGCATTCATCTTGTCCGCCCCTTCGAAAATCCCCACCTTCCAGCCGCCCTCGAAGCTTCTCACCGAGATCCAGCGCTGGAACTCCCGGATCTGCTCGATCCGGATCGTGCCGAGATCGGGGTCCACCACCCACTCCCTGTTTTCATCCCGGACCTCCGGCCGGACAACGGTCACGTCCGGATGGCCCTCCCTGGCCACCCTGGCACAGGCCGAACAGAGGCCGCAGCAATCCCCTTCCTTTTCCCTGCACATCAACGCCTGCGCAAGGGTCAGGGCGGTCTTGAATCGGCCCAGGCCTTCCGGGCCGTAGAACAAGTACGCATGCGGCAGCCTGTTGTCCAGCAGCGCCCGTTTGAGGACTCGCTTGGCCCGCTCCTGCCCGAGTATATCTACAAAAGGCATGCCTGCTCCCGTTATTTCAACGCCTCAAGAAGACAGGTCATAACCCGGGCGTGGACTTCCTCCACCTCCCCGGCGGCATCCACCACGCGGATCCTGCGGCCGTGTTTCTCCGCCAGCCGAAGGTAGCCCTGCCGGATCTTCTCGTGAAATGCAGGGTCCTCTGTCTCCAGGCGGTCCGCATCGCGCGGGCCGACCCGCCCTTCCTGACGCCTGTACCGGGTGCGGACCCTCGCAAAGCCCTTGTTCACCGGCAGGTCCAGGAGGAGGGTCAGGTCCGGCTCGATCCCGCAGCCCGCAGCATGGTTCAGCCGTTCGATGAACTCCAGGTCGAGGCCCCGGCCGAATCCCTGGTAGGCCGTGGTCGCGTCAAAAAAGCGGTCGCAGAGGAGCAGACTGCCTTTCTTCAGCTCCGGCAGCACGACCTCGGAGATGAGCTGAGCCCTGCATGCCTCGTAAAGGAACAGCTCCGCCAGCGGACTCATGTTCGCGTGCTCGCGCGAGAGCAGCACCGACCGGACCTGTTCCCCGATCCGCGTGCCGCCGGGTTCCCGGGTCCGGACGACCGGGTACCCACGGGCCGCGAGCTTTTCTGCCGCAAGGCCCATCTGCGTGGTCTTTCCCGAGCCCTCGATGCCCTCGAAGGTAACGAACATCCCACGAAAAGGGCCTCGGCCTACCGTGTCTGCGTCGGAAATGGTCGGCCCCTTTTTGCGACAAAAGTTCAGTAATTATGGCCAACTTCACACGCAATCCGAGTACCCGCAGTTCCGGCAGACCGAGCATCCCCCTTCTCTTTCCAGGGGGCCCTTGCATTCCGGACATGCGCCCCGGAGGAAAAGCCTGCCCAGATCCTTCTCCACGATGTCCCCTTCCGCTCCTTCCACGGGCCCGGCCTCGGAACCGGGCACCCCGGAGAAGCCCCCTGAGGCATGGAAGTCCCTGTTCAAGAAGGACTGCAGGGCCTGGGCCACGGCATCCGCACAGGAAGAGATCCTCTTCTTCCCGATTCCCTTGGGCAGGTGGCAGCTGATGCCCCGCAGTTGGCGGGCCACTTGCGCCGGGTCGACCCCGGAACGAAGTGCCAGGGAAGCGAGCCTGCCGATGGCCTCGGACTGACTGGCGGCGCATCCGCCCGCCTTTCCCATGGAGGTAAACACCTCGAAGGGTCGGCCGGTCTCATCCCAGTTGATCGTTACGTAGAGGGATCCGCAACTCGTATCCATGCGCTTCGTGATCCCTTGCATGAGTTCGGGCCTCGGACGGGGCGTAAGCCGCGCAACGGCCCCGGGCTCCTCTTCATGCGAAGGCCTGGAGGCGGCATGGTCGACCCCCTTCTGGAGCACCTGATGTTCCCGGCTCTGGTCGCGGTAGATCGTGACCCCCTTGCACCCCAGCTTGTAGGCCAGCCAAAAGGCCTTGCGTACATCCTCCGGAGAGGCATCGGCCGGGAAATTCACGGTCTTGGACACGGAATTATCGGTGTGCGTCTGAAAGGCCGCCTGCATACGAATGTGCCATTCAGGCGATATGTCGTGAGAGGTCACGAACACCCTTCTCCATCGTTCCGGCACCTCCTCCAGGCCCTGGACGCTCCCGGTCTGGAGGATCTTCTCGACGAGTTCCTCGGAATGGAAGCCTTCCCTGCGGGCGACCTCCTCGAACATCGGGTGGATCTCCACCAGCCGCTCGTTGTCCAGGACATTCCGGACAAAGGCCACCGCGAAAAGGGGCTCGATGCCGCTGGAACACCCCGCAATCAGGCTGATCGTACCCGTGGGCGCAATGGTGGTCACGGTTGCGTTCCTACGGGGCGGCAGCCCTTTTTCCGCGAACACGCTCTGCTCGAAAGCCGGAAAGGGACCGCGCTTCCGGGCAAGTTCTTCCGAGGCATTCACCGCCTGGCGCGCAATAAACTCCATGAGCTTCTCGGCCAGATCGATCGCCTCCTGGGAGTCGTAGGGGATTCCGAGCCGGATCAGGAGGTCCGCAAACCCCATAACGCCCAGACCGATCTTCCGGTTGGTCCGGGACATGCGCTCGATCTGCTCCAGAGGATATCGGTTGACGTCAATCACATTGTCCAGGAAATGCACGGTCAGGCGCACGTTCTCCCCGAGCCTCTCCCAGTCGATGCCTCCGTCGTCCCCGGCCACCCGGGCCAGATTCACGGACCCCAGGTTGCAGGATTCGAAGGGCAGCAGGGGCTGCTCCCCGCAAGGGTTGGTGCTCTCGATCCTGCCGAGGCGCGGCGTCGGATTGTCCCGGTTGATGCGGTCCATGAAGAGGATGCCAGGCTCGCCGTTCCTCCAGGCCGACTCCACGATCCTTTCAAAAACCTCTGCGGCCCTCACCCGATCCGTCACCTCGCCCGTCCTGGGGTTGACCAGATCGTAGCTCCCATCCGCCTCGACGGCCTCCATGAAGGACTCCGTGAGTGCCACGGAGATATTGAAGTTGTTCAGCTTGCGGCTGTCCTGCTTGCAGGTGATGAACTCCAGAATGTCCGGGTGGTCCACGGCCAGGACGCCCATGTTGGCCCCCCTGCGCATCCCGCCCTGTTTGATCGTCTCGGTGGCCGCATCGAAGACAGTCATGAATGAAATCGGGCCGCTGGAAACACCCTTGGTGGACTGAACCTGGTCGTTCTTGGGTCGAACGCGAGAGAACGAGAAACCGGTCCCGCCCCCGCTCTTGTGGATCAGGGCCGTCTCCTTGATGGCCCCGAAGATGCTCTCCATGGAATCCCCCACAGGGAGAACGAAACAGGCGGAGAGCTGCCCCAGTTCCCGGCCGGCATTCATGAGGGTGGGCGAATTGGGCATCATCTCCAGGCCGGCCATGAGGCGATAGAAGAGTTCTTCGGTCTCGCGGGCTTCGGCCTCATCGGCGTAAAGCAGGTCGGCCTGCGCCACCGCATGGGCCACGCGCCGCAACATCTCTTCCGGAGTCTCGATGGGCCGACCCTGGTCATCCTTCTTGAGATATCTCCTTTCCAGGACTCGGAGGGCATTCCCGCTCAGTGGAACAGGCAGGGCATCGACGCCGGGAAGGGCTGGGCCTTCCGATGCTCCCGACCCCGGGTCGCCCTCAAGGTTGTCTTCCCGGCTCTTGTCCAGCCGACTCACCGTGCCCAAGTGTTCCCTCCTGGAGTCCCTCGTTCCGGCCCTATGCGTAGTACCCAAATTCTATTTAACTACAACATATAGTAGGTGTCAACGAAGAAGATCCCAGGGTCCAGACAAGAAAAAACCCTCGAATTTCCCCTACTTAGGGGTCACCGAGGGTCTTTTCTTCGGCCAATGCCAGGGGTTGGTTCTTCGTCATGCCCGCAAAGGCCGACATCCGGAGGACTGAATCAGCAAGGCTAGACTCCCCCTACACCGCCTCCACCGCCTTGACCTCCGGAACGTCCTTCTTGAGCTGCCTCTCCACGCCCATCTTGAGCGTCATCTGCGCCCCGGGGCATCCCGCACAGGCCCCCTGCAGCCGGAGCTTTACGATTCCGTCCACGACGTCCACCAACTGCACGTCACCGCCGTCCGCCTGCAACATGGGCCGAATCTTCTGAAGCGATCTCTCTACTTGCTCTCTCATGTACTCTTTCCTCCGAGTGACTACGTTGTTGATGATACTATTCTACCGGATTCCTATGAATCTTTCCACCCGCGGTCCATTGCCCGTGAACGCGAAGTGGCTCCACCTACGTCAACGCCGGAAATCGCTGGGAAGGCAAGCGACGCGGCTATCTCCGGGCACGGAGCACTCCGTCGATCATATTTGGATGAGCCTGTAGGCAGAAAAGCAGCAAACCATCAGGCAAAAGACAAGAACCCCGACCCTGACAGGGGAAGGCAGAGGCTTTTCGTCTTCAGACAACAGGAACGCGTCCTCCCGGAGCCGGATGTTCCCTTGTTGGAGGAACATCTTCCGCAAGCGGTCGTCGAGCGGGCTTCTGCCGAGCCTTTCCAGCCTGCCCCGAACCCGCCGCTCCCTGATGATCTCGTCGATAGCCTGGGGAGGCTTCAGGCCCTCGTCCGAACAGACAACCAGGCGGTTGCCGAAATCCACCATGCGAAAGCAGGCCAGGCTCTTCCCCGCGTGCGAGAATCGAAGGGCGTTCTTGTAGTCCGGTATGCCCTCGACCTCTGCAGGGCGCCCGCGGTCCCCCCACCCGGACGGCAGGTCGGACTCCCTCTCGATCCGGACGAAATCGATCCTGTCCAGAGCGTATCCTCGGATCCCCCAGAGCAGGTCGCTCCGTCCGTAGAGAACCACGCCGGCCGCGATGAGGAAGACGGCCAGCGAGGCCAGCCTTCCTCGAGATCCCTTCTTCTTCCGAGCCTTTGCCATCCGGAAAGACCTGATCCCGGCCACCTCGTTCGGCGGCTGAAAAACCTGGAGTGGGATGGGGCGAAGTGTATGCGAGCCGTCCCTGCCAAGTCAACCGGACAGGGTGTCCTTTTCCCCAAAGAGCCCTTGAGAAGGTCCACGGCCCGGAACATAATGGGCACAATCGGGGGAAACCCGTCCGAACAGGCCCGGCCCATGGTTGAATCAGGAAAAGTGTACCGCTTTCCGAGCGGCTTTCTTTGGGGCGCTGCCACATCGAGCCACCAAGTCGAAGGGGACAATCGCTGGAGCGACTGGTGGGAATACGAGCAGACCGGGCGGATGCCTTTCCTGTCCGGACAGGCGTGCCGCCACTACGACCTCTACGAAAAGGATTTCGACATGGCCGCTTCGTGGGGCCATAACGCACACCGGTTCTCGATCGAGTGGAGCCGCATTCAGCCAGAAGAGAACCGATGGAATCCGGACGCCATCGAACACTATCGCGATGTGGTCCGGGCACTGCGAAGACGCGGGCTCGAACCCGTGGTTACCCTCCATCACTTCACCAATCCGGCCTGGTTCTTGAGGAGAGGCGGCTGGGTCCGAAGGGACAGCGCCCGATTGTTTGCAGCGTATGCGGAATACGTTGTCCAGCGCCTTGGGAGTGACGTACGTTACTGGATCACGGTCAACGAACCGACGGTATACGTCAAGTACGGCTACGTCACCGGCGGTTGGCCCCCCTGTCTTAGGGGGTCTGTGGTCAAGGCCGTCCTGGCATGGCTCAACCTGGCCCAGGCACACAATTCGGCATACAGGATACTGCATCAGTACAGACGGGATGCTCGGGTGGGCATTGCCCACAGCGCGCCTTTCATCGTGCCGTGTGATCCGGCCAATCGATTCGACCGCATCGCCGCAGGGGTCCGCAACTTTATCCTGAATCGTTTGCTCTTCTGTTCGACCGGAGGCTTCCCATCCGCGGGACGGTCCCGGTCGAGGAATCTTGATTTCCTGGGCATCAACTACTACAGCAGGACCATCGTACGAAGGTCGGCCAGGGGGTTTGGGCTGCTCGTCGGTGAGGAATGCCGTGAGAACCATCACGGCTCGCCCAGGAGCTTCAGCGACATCGGATGGGAAATCCACCCGCCGGGCCTCAAGGGGGTGCTCGAGAACTTCTCTTCCTTTGGGCTGCCCATATTCATCACCGAGAACGGCGTCGCCACGGAGGATGAATCGTTGCGGGAGGCCTTCTTGCGGCAACACCTCCTGGTCCTGACCGAGGCCTTGGAAGCTGGGGCAAACGTTATCGGATACTTTTACTGGTCCCTGATGGACAATTTTGAGTGGGCCCTCGGAACGCAAGCCCGGTTCGGGCTGGCAGCGGTCGATTTTCAGACGCAGGAAAGAACTGCGCGCCCCTGCGCCACCTTCTACGCGTCCGTATGCAGGACGAACGTCCTTCTCCAAGACGCCGATCGACCCCGGAGAGAGAGGAGCGATTCGATTTGAGCGGAACCGGAAACGCATCTCCGCCCTTGCTTGTACCTTTTTCGAAAAACCCAAGCGTCAAGCGATGTCACTTGCAGAGCAATCCGTTTGTATTCTATCTTGCGCTCGTTCATTCCCCGATCCATAACGACTGTACCTCTTGGAGAAGCCGGTTGAGAGTGATCCTCCGCAGAGGTTTCAAACTATCCCATGAACGGTTGCGCTGGATCGCTTTGCCGCTGTTCCTCTTCCTGACAGGGGCTTGTCAGGGGAGGGAACCGGTCTTCGCACCCGCTGCCTGTCTCCCGCCGGTTCGCAATTCCGGAAAGGTCGTTGAGCTGGATTCCGCTCTGGGGACGATTGTCCCTCCCGGATCCGATATCCAAAAACTGGCGACCGGCTTTGTATTCATTGAAGGGCCCGCATGGGTCGAGGCAAATCCACCTTCCCTCTTGTTCACGGAGGTGCGTCGAAATGCGATTTACAGATGGCTCCCTGACGGCAAGATTATGGTTTTTCGGAGCCCGGCCTTCCCTGGCAGGACCGGACCCACGGGATTGACTATCGATCCACTCGGCCGCTTGGTGGTCTGCGAGCACGGAAATCGACAGGTCACGCGCCTCGAGAAGGACGGTCGACGTGTGGTCCTGGTAGATCGCTATCAGGGGAAAAGGCTCAACAGCCCGAATGATGCTGTTTACAAGTCTGACGGCTCCCTGTATTTCACCGATCCACCCCACGGCCTCCGTAAAGGAGACCTCGACCCCGCGAAGGAACTGGATTTCAACGGCGTCTTTCGACTGAGTCCCGAAGGCAGCCTGCGGGCAATCAGCAAAGCGCAGTCCCGCCCAAACGGGATCGCGTTTTCGGCCGACGAAACGGTGCTCTATGTGTCCAACTCGGACCCGGCCAACCAGGTGGTGATGGCCTATGAAGCTCTGCCCGATGGCGGATTGCGCAACCCGCGTATTTTCTTCGCTTTTCCGGAGAGCCCGAAAAGAGGATTGCCCGATGGCCTGACCACTGACCGTCGCGGGAATGTTTACGCCGCCGGCCCCGGGGGCGTATGGATCCTGTCAGCGGCTGGAAGGCCCCTTGGGAGGTTTCAACTGGCCGAGAATCCCTCCAGTGTCGCCTGGGGGGAAGACGGAAACACCTTGTATATTACTGCACAAACAAGTCTCTATCGGGTCGCCCTCAGCGCCTCGGGCTTCATACGCTGATTCCTTCATGCCCCGATAGGAAAGGGCCTAAGCCTATGGCAGCACCCCAAGGCGAGATGTGGGCGAAATCAAGAAAATGCGCACGGTCCTTGGCGTCCATCGTCTCCGGGGTGTTCCTAGCCACCGTCTTGTGGATCATGGCCATCGAAATCATCCTCCGCGTCGTCGCATACTTCTGGTACGATCACAGCAAGTACTATCTCTTTTTCGGTCTTCATCGGTTCGTCGGAAAGGTTGAAATCAGCCCTTGGCATACTTGGGATGGACGCTATTACAAGTTTCCATCGAACTACCTGCTGCACGGGGCTGCCGGCCAGGGAACTGAAACAGCGACAACAAATTCCCTCGGCTTTCGGGGGCCGGATTTTCTACCCTCGAAGCCTCGGGACACCTTTCGAATCTTCTGCCTCGGGGGATCATCGACGTTTGGCTTCCACAACGGGGACGACGAAACCTATCCTCATTACCTGCAGAGCCGCCTCAATGCGGCCGCCCGCGGCATGAACGTCGAGGTGATCAATGCCGGTTTCCCTTACTACAACACGGGAAGCATCGTATCCTTGCTCGAGAATGAGCTTCTGCGGTACTCCCCTGACATGATCACCCTGTACACAGGATACAACGACACCGAGTGGCCTCTCCAAATCACCCCTTTGTTCTGGGCCGTATCATGGATTCAGCAGCACTCGATCGCCTACACGCTCCTGAAGGACAAGGTGCTGACAAAGAGACTCGACGACGTCAAGGTCTATCTGAAGATCGTAAAAGAATTGAGAAGGAAGAATGAACGTGAGGGTCGTGACGGGTCCAACTACAGCAGGGGCGACATTCTGAAGGAGATGGAGGAGAAGGCAGCGAGATACAGGAGCAATCTGGGTCGCATTCTCAGGATCGCGAAGGAAAACGATATACGCGTGGTATTGATCAAGCAGCCCATGTCAGCCAGGGCCGGCGACCCTCGATACAACGGTCTATCCTATGAGGAGGAGGTCGCGCGGGCAGAAGAAAAATTCCGAAAAGGAGAGAACATGTCTCGCCTGGACCTCATTCTCCTCCAGCATCACCGTCTGATGGAGGAATTGCAGGGAATCGCCGACTCCAACGACATCCCGCTCGTGGACAACATCGCGATCGTGGACCGGGATCGTGAAACCCTGGCTTCGTTCGTTCATCTCACGGCAAAGGCCAACCTCCGATTGGCAGAAGCCTTGCAGGAAACCATCCAACCCTTACTGCCGGGCCTACCACCCTAGAGGCCTTGCCGAGCCCACCCTCTGGATCCTTCCGAAAGGGGACAAAACGCGCCCCTTTCGCTCCCCGGTTTACGGCAATCCTGGCCTCAATAGGGGGACAGCCACTCTTGGAAGAATGGCTGTCCCCGCATGGAAGAATTAGAGTTGGATTACAGGGTCCCTACTTCCTAACTGGCGTACGAAGCCGATCCGGGTCGATCCCGTCGGCCAGACCGCCGTTCAGCGGGCATCCCAGTTCGTTTGCCTCCACCAACGTCGCCGCGTCTCCGGCCAGTACAGCCGCGATTACATCGGCCACGGAGTATGGGTAGTCCACATCCGGGTGGGCAGCGCTCAGCAACCCCGCGACTCCATGCCGGGCCAGTTCGTTGATGCCGCCCCCATTCGCCCCCAAGGCTTGCAGGAGGGTGGGGTTGTAAAGGTCTCGCGGCCGGCCTCTCTGGCTCCACTTGATGGTTATGAAGATCCCGAACACATCGGAGAAGAGGTCATCCGGAGCGTATCCTGTCGGAACCCAAGATCCGAAGTGCTGTTTCTGCTTCCAGTAACCAGGCGTACAGCCCTCATTTCCGAATTCCTCGCACACGACGCACGCCGGGTCCTCGTCGGTGACCTCCTGTCCGGAGACGACTCCCGTACCTGTAACCCCTGCCAGGTTCTCGAACAGATCGTACTCGGCACAAACGTTCTCGAAGAAGAGTTCCTCGATGTCACCCCGGAGCAGTTCAACGCTCTCTCCGACGGCAAGATTCCCCACAGCAAAGTTGGTAATCCCGAGGGCGGCGTCATTGACCACCACGTTTTCCAGGTCCTCGGGCCCACAGTTGGTTACGACGAGCTTGTACTCCGCGCTCCGGGCCGTAGCGGGTGCATTTGCACACTCGTCGGCATCATCGAAACTCGCCCCGCCGTCCACGCTCACCAGCTTTTCGATGTCGATGCAAGGCTCGGGCAGGGGGACCGACAAGCCCGCAGCGACCCAGGAAAGCGAAGCGGCCTGCGGATCGAGCCAAGGGAAAGGTCTGTTGTCGTCCCTGGAGAAGGCCTGGACCGTGAGGCTCGTCGCGCCAGCAGGGATGGTGATGTCAAGGTTCTGCGTGTCCCACTCCTCGCCATCGTTGCTGCCGAGGAGGTCGGAAAACACGGTTGTCACCCCGTCGACCGTGACCTCGATGGAGTTGGGCCGGAATGTTCCCCCCGTGGAGGTCTCACCCTCCACGCTTGAGAAAAACATGGAAAGTGTGGCGGTTCGATCGAAAGTGGCTGAACCAAAAAGGAAAGTCTGGGCCGCCGTTCGGTCAATTGGGGGTGGGGACTGAAAATACGCGAGGTCGAGGCCGTCGCGGACCGAAATGTCGGATGCGGCGGATGCCTCTTCAAAGATAACGAGAATCCCGGCGCCGTTGTTGGCGAAGGTGAAGTTCAATCCACCCACATCAAGGCTGTTAGGGCCGTCGCTGATCAGGCCCAGGCCAGTGATGTCGGCCCGAAAAGCTGAACTGTAAATGGCACCCACCCCCCCCGCTGCGTTGAAAAAGAAGGTGGGACCTCCAATCAAAGCGCCTGTCACCTCCACGGGGCCCGTCACCTCGATTGTGTCATCCCCGGCCAGGTTACCAACCATCTGGCCTTCCCAGTACAGCAAGACCTGCTTGACGGTCGCCCCCGGCGGAATAGTAATATTGATCGTAGCGGGCTGACCTTGGATCAGCCCAACCCCGGCCGCCACGATTCCCGAACCCTCGGCGACGGCGATGCTCGGAGCACCCAGCGTCTCCGACCCGTCGGCCAGGACATCGCCCGGCGCCAGGCCGAGGGATACAAGGACAACGAGTGCAACCCACACGGTTCTCATCGATGCGTTTGCCATGATGGTTTCCTCCTTCGGTTGTGTTTCTCACCTTTCGGCTCATGTCAAAGGAACTTCCTCCCCGCCTTCCTCGACATCACGGATTGAGGAGGCAGGAGATACTTTCCAAGGACTCGGGCCGATTCGGCTGGTTCAAGTCGGAACCCCCAAAAAGCAATCCCATGGGAATCGAATGACAGCCCCGCACTCCGAGAATCCTCATCGAGCTTTACACGTTGGATGCCAATACCTTCCAGATGCATTTCCCTTGAGAATGGTTGCTTTCGAGGATCAAACGCATCGCCCGAGGAACTGGAATGAGAATCCTTTTCTCCAAAATAGGAAATCCTTTCGCTTGAGCAAACGTTCGGTCGATCCCACGTTGATCCGGAATCGGAGGGGCGATCCAGGCGAACACATCGGGCCCCCATGCGCGATTCAGGAAAGCGCTTCGGGACAGGGCTTCGTTTGACAGGGAATTCCCGCGCCACCTATACTCGATCTGGACAACGCCTTGCACCGTCTGACCAGAGAGGCCCTCAACCGACGCAGGCTCCGACGGCCCTTGCGGATACTGCACAAACGCTTTCCGCCTTCAAACCAGACCATGAAGAATGATTCCCCCGGAAGGGTGATGGTCGTCGCCCTCGATGCCGCTGAATGCAGCCTGATAGAGCGATGGATTCAGGATGGAACCCTGCCGAACCTCCGCGAGTTTCGTTCTCAAGGTATCTACGGCCGCCTGGAGTCCACCGCCGGCTGGCTCTCCGGTTCCCCCTGGCCCACATTCCACACGGGCACCCTTCCCAGCCAGCATGGCATCTACAGCTTCCTCCAGTGGCGGCCTGAACGGATGGCCATTGAAAGGCCCAGTCCGGAATGGTTGCCTTTCGAACCGTTCTGGCGCAACCTCGCAGGACAAGGTAGACGAACACTGATCCTGGATCTCCCCATGGCGTACAGGCCTCAGCCCTTCGAGGGCATCGAGATTTCCGGATACGCTACCCACGACCACCTGGACAGACCTGGCTCGTATCCGCGGGATGCCCTGCCCTGGGTGAAAACCACGTTCGGGCCTTCGCACATGCAGCAGGAGGTGTATGGCCTTCAATCGGCGGACTCGCTCCTTTCGCTGCGGGACCAAATCCTCGATTCGACTCGGAAAGTGGCCGCTGTGGGCCAGGCCCTGATGAGTCGAGAGGATTGGAGCCTCTTCATGGTCGGCTTCACCGGAACCCACCGGGCAGGCCACAAGCTCTGGGATGGAACGGGCGTTAGGGGCGAGGTCTCCCCCTCCAAGGCGCAGGAGTTGGCTCGCTCGCTCCGAGAGGTCTATCGTGCGTGTGACGACGCGCTGGGCCGTCTGGTGCGGGCTGCCGGACCCGGCACCACAATACTCGTCATGTCTCTCCATGGAATGGGCCCCAACACGTCCCGGGTCGAGGTCATGGACGAGATGCTGGAGAGGATCCTTGGAAACCAAGATGGAAGGCTTCCCCAGAAGACACGAGCAGCGGGTATGCTGCGCAGGCTGCGGGACCGGATTCCCGTGGAGTGGCGCCATGCGCTCAAGCGCCGCTTGCCGGTTGCGGTGCAGGACGGGCTTTCGGCCTATTGGCGATTCGGCAGGGTCGATTGGACGGCCACCCGCGCCATGAATCTCGTAGCAGATAACCTCGGCTACATCCGCATCAACCTCAAGGGTCGAGAACGCCATGGAATCGTCGATCCGAACCACGAATACCACGCGATTTGCGAGCTTCTTTCCGAGGGACTCCGAACCTTTGTTGACGCCGATTCCGGGAGGCCCGTCGTCGATGAAATCGCCGGGCCCGCGGCTCTTTATGGTCATGGGCCCAGAACCGCATTGCTGCCGGACCTGCTCGTGCGCTGGGCCGAGAGCCCTGCCTCGGCGCACCGAAGGATCGAATCAAGCTGCTACGCCTCCATTCCCTGGCCGACCCCCGGGCGCCACCCCTCCGGGCGCAGCGGCAACCACCGACCCGAGGGTTTTCTCTTGGCCGTCGGGCCCGGAATTCCGCACGGAGACGACCTGAAAAGGGCACACGTTGTGGACCTAGCCCCGACAATCTATGCTCTCCTCGGCCTTGCGGGGCCTCCTGGCGCGCAGGGAAAGGCCCTGGACCAATTCCAGCGCCCCGGAACCCCGCAGAACGTCAGGTAAGGGTTCCGACATGCATGAGGACACACGGCGAGAATGTCGCCCAACTCATTCGAAAGCACGGTGGGGTAAAATAGGTAACCGAGCGAACCGAATTTCAACCCTTCGCGGTACGGGGGATGGATCTTGAAGAGCACTGTCTTTGTCTTGGACCCCCCCAAGGAAGTGCCTTTCCTTATGGATAACCTATTATACTTAAAGCATATTTTTATATCGCCAGCAAAGGAAGCGCTTCGCTTCTCACTTTCCCGCCCCGGGTTCGGAAAGATGGCGTTCTTCTTGCATAAACCCGGCAAGACTCCTTGGAATCCGAGAAACCGCATCCACTGAGAATAATAGTTTTTGATAATTTCGCACAGAGACACTGACCGGACCGAAAGGAGCGGGTGAACCATGGAAACGCATCCCAGCAAGGCAGGCCGACTTCCCCGTATTTGTTGGTTGGTGGGGCTACTTGTCTTCTTCGATGTCTTCGCCTCGGATCTCAGCTATGCCGAGCGAGGGCGTGTTCGAATCGTGGATGGTGTGGTGGTGGCAGACAATGGAAGCCTGTTGCGCGGGGCCCATGGGAACTATTCGAACACGGTTTACAAACAGCTTTCGTGGTGGACCAATCTGCGTGACAAGTACAAATTGAACACGGTGCGTTTGGATACCCGCATCACCTGGCCCCCTGACTCGGACCGGGTATCCGACATGCTGGATCTGAACAAGATCTTTGCCGACGTTGATGTGGCGGTAAACAAGGCCGCGGAGGCAGGCATGTACATCATTGTCGACAATCACACATCCTGCTGCGGAAACTACAACAGGACCCTTGTGGAGGCATTCTGGGAAAAGGCGGCGCCGCGATACAAAGACCGCACGCATGTGATCTTCGAGATGCAGAATGAGCCGGTTGCATGGTACCCCAAGGACTACACGGCGGATGACATTCAGTTTCAAGCCGACATGTACCAATTCATCCGTGCGCGGGCGCCGAAAACTCACATCATCCTGTGGTCCTTCTCGAAATCCACCAGCGATATGAAGGCGAAGATCGACCAGGCCCCTGCGATCGATTACAGCAACGCCTCGGTGGGCATCCATCCTTACAGGCACACAACCACGAATGGGTTGAACGCACTGAATGCCCTTCGGGCAAGCTATCCCGTGATCATCACCGAATTCGCAAACCTGCCAGATAAGAACACGTACCCGCTCACAATTTGGGATTTCGCAGAAACGAACGGTATTAGCTGGATGTATCTCGACCTCCGGTTCTTCCCGGACGGCAGTTACGGGAATTACGGGGACGGGGTGTGGGATCCGAAAGCCTGGCCCGTCACATGGCCCTCGGACCCATATTTCGACGGGCCGCCTCCTGCTGTTGCTCCCGCTGCACCCAAAGCGCTCAGGATCTTGAGGTCCGAAAACCCGAATTGAAAGGGTGCCTTGGGAGTTGCATCCTGCAGCGGTCGCATGCGCCTCACTTGCCAGGCTGCCAGATGGCGACCATCGCGGCCGATGCCCTCGAAGCGAGGATAGGCGATGGAGCAGCCCGACCGGTCTCCGGCTCGATACGACAGGAAGGAATAGAAACGGCTCGGCCGCGTCTTCGAACTGCGCCTCCCCGGTTGCGCCCTTGGGCCGCTTTGTCTAAATTGAGTTTATACTTGACTGCGATTTCCGGTAGGATATGAGTACTCATGGCCCGTTCCCGCGAATCGAAGCATCTAAGTGTGAGTGCACATTGTGCCGATGAAACGGAGGTGGCGGTAAAGCCTGCCGTACCTGGGGGCCGGATCTCTGGAAACCCTGGCCTTGGAAACACCGATTGAAGGATTGACATTTCGTGCACATTCTCGGCATTTCCTGCTTCTATCACGACAGTGCCGCCTGCCTCGTAAAGGACGGCGAGATCGTCGCCGCGGCCCAGGAGGAGAGGTTCAGCCGGAACAAGCACGACCCGCGATTCCCGAGAAACGCGATACGGTATTGCGTGGAAGAGGCCGGAATCCAGGCAACCGACTTGGACTTCGTTGCCTTCTACGACAAGCCGTTCCTTACCTTTGAACGCCTTCTCTTGAGCTACCTGACCGTTGCCCCGCGGGGACTTCGGTCCTGGCTGGAGGCGATGCCCCTGTGGCTTGGCCAGAAGCTGCACCTCCCCAAGGTCGTGAAGAACGAAACGGGCTACGAAGGGCCGGTTCTGTTCACCGAACACCACGAGGCGCATGCGGCCTCCGCGTTCTATCCGTCGCCCTTCGACGAAGCGGCCATCCTGACCGTGGACGGCGTCGGGGAATGGGCCACCGCGAGCTACGGTTCGGGAAGGGGAAGCGAGATCACCCTCCGGAAGGAGCTTCATTTCCCCGACTCTCTTGGGCTGCTCTATTCCGCCTTCACCTATTTCACCGGGTTCAAGGTCAACTCGGGCGAATACAAGCTCATGGGCCTCGCACCCTATGGCGTGCCCCGGTACAAGGATCTGATCCTGTCCGAGATTGTGGACCTCAAACAAGACGGTTCGCTCCGGTTGAACCTCTCCTTCTTCGATTTTCTGGGCGGCCTCCGGATGACCAACCGGCGGTTCGAAAGGCTGTTCCAGGGACCTCCCCGCAAACCGGAAACCCCGATCACCCAGCGCGAGATGGACATTGCGGCAAGCATTCAGGCCGTGACCGAAGAAGCGATGATGAGGATGGCCAACCACGTCCACCGCGAAACGGGTCAGAAGAACCTGTGCCTGGCCGGCGGTGTGACGCTCAACTGCGTGGCCAACGGCAGAATCCTGCGGGAGGGCCCCTTCGAGAACATCTGGATCCAGCCCGCGGCAGGGGACGCCGGAGGCGCGCTGGGGGCGGCCCTGTCGGTTTGGCACCGGTATCTCGGCAAGCAGAGAGGGAAGCGGGATGGGAAGGACAGACAGAGAGGCTCCTTTCTGGGACCCGCATTCTCCGACGAGGAAGTGAAAGCCTTCCTGCGGAAGAACGGTTATCCTTACCATGCCCTGGAGCGCAGCAACAGGGCCCGCATCATTGCCGAGCAGATCGCCGAGGGAAAGATTGTCGGGTACATGGCGGGGCGAATGGAGTTCGGTCCGCGGGCGCTGGGAGCCCGAAGCATCCTAGGGGATCCCCGGCGCGAGGACACGCAGAGCGTGATGAACCTGAAAATCAAGTACCGCGAATCCTTCCGGCCCTTTGCCCCCTCGGTTCTCGAGGAGAGGATCTCCGACTATTTCGAACTCGACAGACCCAGCCCTTACATGCTCCTCGTCGCTCACGTGCGGGAAGACAGGCGACTTCCCCAACCGGCCGGCGACGGCCTCACGCTCCTGGAGCGTCTGAAGGTGAAACGAAGCGACCTTCCGGCGATCACGCACCTGGACTATTCCGCCCGTCTCCAGAGCGTGAGCCGGGAACAGAAGCCGGATTATCACGAAGTGATCTCGGAATTCGAGAAACGGACGGGATGCGCCGTCATCGTAAACACGAGTTTCAACGTTCGGGGGGAACCGATCGTGTGTTCGCCCGAGGACGCCTACCGCTGCTTCATGCGGACGGAGATGGACGTGCTCGTCATGGAAGACTGCCTCTTGCACAAGGCGGAGCAGCCGGCCTGGCATGAAAAGAAAGACTGGCGGAATGAATTCGCCCTTGACTGACAAGAAGCAAGTACGAAGGTTCGGGCTGGTAGCGTTCCTGTTCTTCGGATCCCTGTGCGCTCTCGCCGTCTGGAAAGCAAGGCCGCTTCCCACCTACCTGTTCGGGTTCCTTTGGCTCTTGGGAACTTGCTTCCTCCTATTCCCCGGACGAACCAGACCGATCTATGCAGGCTGGCTGAAGGTTGCGCATTTCATCGGGCGGGCTCTCACTGCGATCATGCTCACCGCGGTCTACTTTCTCGTCATCACCCCCGCGGCCTTTCTCAAGCGCCTTTTCGGGGGCAGGCCTCTTCCGCTGAGGCCGGACAAGAAGGCCGCCACCTACTGGGTCGCGCGACAGGAACCTGCCCAACCGAGAGACCGATTCTTGAAACGATTCTGAGGAGAATGACGTGTCGAATCAATCGGTGTTTTCCGAGTTCTGGGAGTTCCTCAAGGTGAGAAAGCGATACTGGCTGGCGCCCATCGTGATTGTGCTCCTTCTCATGGGTGCGTTGATCGTTTTCACCGAGGGAAGCGCGGTGGCACCCTTCATCTACGCCCTGTTCTAGAACAGAAGTTCGGTGGTTCCGATCCGAGTCGCAAAGTTCTTAAGTTTCTCGGCGAGTCTCACCGAAAGTGCCACGATCCCGAGAGTGGGACTCGTGTGACCAGCGGTCGGAAATACCGAACTTCCCGCGACAAACAAATTGCTCAAACCATGAACCTTGCAGTCCTTGTCGACGACCCCTTTCTTCGGATCCTGACTCATCCGTGTAGTCCCCATGTGGTGCGACGCGTCCGTGAATCTCAATTCAGAGGCTGAATTCTCGACCTCTCCCATCCCCTTCTTGCCCAACCATTCATTGAGCAATTCCTGCAAACGGAAAACGCTTCTCTCTATTTCCGGCCCGATTCTCCAGTGCAAAGCCAGTCGGTTTATGCCAAGCCGGTCACGCGCTGTACTCAGCGTCACCCGGCTTTCCGGATCCGGCGGCTGTTCGCAGAAATAGACGATCACCCGCTTGTTGCCGCCCGCATGCGGCTTTACCACGTTACGTACCGTCACATACCATCGGTAGAGCCAGTGAGGCACCAGTTCCTTGGGCGTAATCAGATAGATCATCCCAGGGATCGGACTCAGGCCGGCATGCCCAATGCGCCACCTGCTGCCGGCATAACCCTTCCGAAACAGAACCTTCATGGACTGCACAAAGGACTGGTACGTCTCCTCAACATAATCCGAGAACTGGGACTCGAACGTTACGTAGTGATTCAGAAGCTCCTCCCTCCTCTGCGTTTCCTCCGAGAAACCAATACCGAATTGAACCTTGCCATCCCGCAGTGGAAATCCGCTGAGCAACGGAAGGCGACTGTTCTCCCGAAGCCGAACAGCACCGAATACCGCCCGCGGATGGTCCATGTAATATCTTCCAACGACATCCCATTGATTTCCTACTCCTTCTGGATGTACGTCGCGGGATACGAGAAGTAGGCGCGCATTTTCAAGTCCGCCGCACGCCAGCACAAATGCCTTCGCCCGAACAGTCAAGCCACTGTGATTCAGAGTGGATGCGCTTATTGACTCCACGGCCGACCCGTCCCGATGCAAGTGAATCCCCGTCACACTCGCGTTCAGGATGAGTTTGACATTCCTCGACTTGCGCAGCCTTGCCTTGTTCGATTTGCCAAATCGCTTGGGCTTCTTCGCCCAGAGAGAGATCTTGGGCTCAAGCAGGGCGCGCTCATACAAACACTGCTCATCCCGGGTTAATTCGCTACGATAGGCGTTCACGTTGAACCTCTCAAGGGATGGGAGCCCGAGGATCTCTGCACCCCTCTGGTAATAACGGTTCAACTCGGAAAAGCTGATAGGCCATCCGCTGTGTGGGACCCAACTGCGGTGCCCCATGTCGATTTCGTCCAGGATCATGCTTCTTCCCGCCCACAGGTTGCATGAACCTCCAAAGTACCTGGCACGGGACATGAAATTTTCACGAATCGGATACCCCGTGTTCTCCAAATCATAAAGGGATTGCGTCTCTTCGTCCGGGCTGAACCCTCCGCTCTCAATCAGGCAGGCGCCCAGAGAAGATCCCTCGAGTTCGGCGGCGATTGTCGTTCCGGCCGCACCCGCGCCAACAATGCAGATATCGCTGTCAATGACCGCCGCACGGTCCATCTCTCTCGCGTCAAGAATGCTCAACCTCAACTCCTTCTGTGAGGGAAGCCCTTCTTGATTCTGTCAGCTGCAGAGCGACTGCCAATTCGAGAGAGATTCCGTTTCCGATCATTCTTTCCATCGTTTACCCGTCCCCCTTCTCGCAAGGCAAAGAGTGAAGAACAAGGGAAATTGCAGTTCAAATAGCAAATGAAATATCGTTCTGCATTCGCTAATCGATTCTACTTCGTTCCTCTTCACTCGTCAACGACAACGAGTCTCCCGGCGCAGACTCTTTTGCAATACTGGGATTACCCCGGGTAGACAAAATTGCGCCGACCGCCCAGGAGCGAACAGGGGGAGGTATTGGGAACTGCACCCATAATCTGCTAGCATCTGCATGAATCTACCTGAGGGATTGTCGACGGAAACCTAAAGATATCCGTAAGTTAGCCGAAAAGAGGAGGATAGGAAAAGTGGTTTCCCCAAGAGGGATGAAATCCTGAACACAGCCGACTAGGATAGAGACGGGCGGTCGAAGTATGCATATTCCCAGACAGTGGATGGTTCTGCGCGCGTCAGCATGTTCTTGGGGTGCGAACTGTCATGGAGGAAGACCGTCTCGGGTAAAGGCCCCTGGCTGATGAACCTGTTGAGCGGAAAAGAGCAAAGAGACGTTTCAGGATGACGAATCACCGTTGACAGATGTCAGGAACCGATGACAGAAGAGACAGCTCACCCACCCAAACCTTCCCTTTGCATTGTAAACTTCAACGGCGAAAACTACCTTGAGGAAACGCTGGGAGCCGTTTCTGCGCAAAAGGAGCGCTTCCGTGAAGTCCTGCTGGTGGACAATGCCTCGAAGGATAGAAGCCTCGAAATCGTCAAGAAGCAATTCCCGTTCGTCAAGGTGATTCGCCTTGCTGAAAATCGCGGCCCTGCTGTTGCCAGAAATGTGGCATTCGAGTCAGCATCCAGCAACTGGATCCTTTTCTTGGACAACGATGTCCGAATCTCTTCCGACTGTGCCGATCTCATGCTGGAATCCCTGAGAGAAAGCCCCCGTGCGGTCATGGCCATGCCTTGCGTCCTGTATGCGAACTCCGAAGAAATCGTTCAGTATGATGGTGCGGAGGCACACTTTCTCGGACTCATGTCTCTTCAGAATGAAGACCGGCCCTTGTCTTCATTGCCGACGGGGACCCGAAGAATCGGCTCCATCGTGACGGCCTGTTTTCTGCTCGACCGAGCCAGGTGGGGGAAGGACAAGCCTTTTGACGAGACCTTTTTCATCTATCTCGAAGATCATGATTTCGCCTTGAGGGGCAGGGCACTCGGGCACGAGATTCTGTCCGTACCCCGAGCTCGCGTTTACCACCGGGAAGGAACAAAAGGTCTCTCCCTGCGGGGAAGTGGACGCTACACGGATTTTCGGGTCTTTTGCCTGATCCGAAACCGGTGGCTCGTCATCCTGAAGAACTACTCCCTCCGTTCCATTCTCCTCCTCTCCCCGATTCTCGCTGTGTATGAGCTCTGTCAGATTGCAGTCGTCATCAAGAAGGGATGGATTCGTCCGTGGGCCAGGGCATTTGTCTGGACCGTGAGGAACTGGGCGAGCATGCTCAGAAAGCGACGGAATCTTCAGAACAAAAGACACACACCTGACAGGGAACTGCTGATGGGAGGGCCGATTCCCCTCCGGGAAGAACTTACGAAAAGTCGCTTCGAGCGCCTGGCACGAAGTGTGCTAAGCGGCCTCTGCGCTTCTTACTGGAAGTTGATTCGAAGGATGGTCTAGGGGATCATGCGCGACGAATCCACAGCAGAAAGACGGAGCGGAATGGGCGGACGTCTCCGGATTGCCACGGTCGCGGCTTGCCCTTTCCCATACCCCAGGGGGACGCCTACCAGGATCCTGCGACTCGCGGAAGCCCTCGAACGGATGGGACACGAAATCCACGTTGTCACCTATCATCTGGGAGACCGCGAGATCGAGGTCCAAATCCCCGTCCACCGGATCAGACCAGTAGGCACCTACAAGAAACTCTCCCCCGGACCGAGCTATCAGAAACTGCTTTTCCTCGACCCGCTCCTGGCCAAGAAGCTATTGGAAGTCCTGCGAAACAACAAGATCGATCTCATCCACGCCCATCACTACGAAGGGCTCATCGTTTCGGCCTTTGTGCGGAGATGGACGAAACATCCTCTCATCTTTGATGCACACACACTTCTGGAATCTGAACTTGCGTATTACGGGCTCGGCCTCTCCGCACGGTTGAAGAGAACCATCGGCAGACATTTGGACAAGCGTCTCCCGAAATGGCCCGACCATGTGATTGCCGTCACGGAGCGGATCCGTAACAAGCTTGTACACGACATAGGCCTCCCCGAAGAGAAGGTGACGGTGATCTCTGACGGGGTGGAGCGGGAGGTCTTCTTCGCGGACGATCGCCCGGGGCGATCTCCTCGCACCGAAGGCCCGCGACACCTGGTTTTTGCGGGCAACCTTGCCGCATATCAGCGGATCGACCTGCTTCTCAAGGCCTTTCGTGAAGTGGCCATGAAGAAAGACAACGTGCGCCTTCTCATGGTCACGGATTCTTCCTTTGAAGCATACGAACCCCTGGCCCGGCAGTTGGGAATCCGCGGGCTTCTCGATATCGTGCATTCCCGGTTCGAAGACCTACCGGGCCACCTCGCAGGAGCCGAGATCGCCCTGAACCCCCGTACCGAATGTGACGGGATTCCGCTCAAGCTCCTGAACTACATGGCAGTCGGGAAGCCGGTCGTCTCGTACGAAGGGTCCGCATCCTGCCTCGAGCACGGAAGGACAGGCTGGATCGTGAAGAACGGGGACATCTCGGCGTTCGCCGGGGCGGTTCTCCGGCTCCTCGACGATCGCGAGCTTGCGAGCACGCTCGGGGAAAATGCGCGCCAGGAAGCACTGCTCAACCATACATGGGACAAGAAGGCCAGAGAGACAGAGGCGGTCTACAGAAGGCTTCTGGCCAGGGGGACTCGCGCCTGAACGGGGAACGTCGATGCCACGGTCTGGCGCCCTGAGGCGCTAGGGCCTTGCAAACGTCCGTCATGGGAGGTTGCGGTTTGAGTTCACGAAAACGCCTTTCGATATGCTACATGGTGCCGGGCCACCATCTCCTGGCCTCTGCCGGACCCACCCGCAACGTCCTGGCGGTAGCAGAGGCCCTGAGCCGGTGGGCAGACGTCACACTGGCCTTTCGAAGAATCCTCGAACCGGTCGGACCCCGCTCCTTCAAGGTCATAGAGATCGAACCTGGGAGAGCAAGGCCAGCTGCGTACGTTGACGATGCCGCCGTGCGTGGGATAGGGTATTGCGACTTCTTCTCCTATCTGCGGTCCATCCGACGGTTCCTGATGCATGATCTGACCCCGTATGACATGGTCCTGGAAAAGAGCTGGCTTCTCTCGGGATACGTTTCCGCGCACTGCCACAGGAAGGGAATACCCGCCGCGCTCGTGGAGAACATCGTCCCCATGCTCACAGGAATCAGGTGGGATGCCGCAGGCCTTGCGAAATATGTTCGTCTCAGGGTGGCCCACCTCCTGGCCGGCCATTACATCCGCAGAACGCCTCTGGTCATTGCCGAAACCGAGCAGCTCAAACGGGCCCTCGTAAAACGCTGGAAGATCCCGCCCTCCCGGGTCGAGGTCGTCGGCCTCGGAGTCGACCGCGGGCATTTCCGCCCCTTACCCCAGGAAGAGGCACGGGCGAGGATTCCGATCTCGCGGGATGCGACGGTTCTTCTTTACGCAGGTGTGCTCGATCGAACCCACGATCTGGCACCGCTCATCGACGCCTTCGGAACGCAACAGAACCCCTCTCTCGAGCTGCACGTTGTCGGGGACGGAATGCTCAGGGATGCTTATGAGGAAAAGGGCAGCAAATGCCGGGGCAGGATCTGCTTTCATGGACGAGTGCCGTACGAGGCCATGCCGTGGTACATCGCCGCCGCAGATCTGTGTCTTGCTCCGTACGATCTGGCCATGTTCCCGGATGGAGAAGTGGCCTACTCCATGCTCAAGATCCCCGAGTACCTCGCAGGGGCTCGACCTGTGGTGAGCGTTCCCAGCGGGCACATCCTTGAGGTCGTAAAACCTGGTGTTTCGGGGTTCCTTTTCCCCAACACGGTTCAAGACTGGCGGGACTTCCTGGAGAATGTCCCTTCACGAGGTCGTCTGAAGGAAATGGGGGAAGCGGCTCTCCGCACGACGGCCTTCCGAAGCTGGGAAGATATGGCTCTCGGATACCTCTCTCTTTGCGAAGGGGAGGTATCAAGAACGAGGAAAGACAGAAATTCGATCTCCGGCAGGGATCATGGGCTCCGCGGGAGAAATGAGGGTTCGGCAAAGGGAAAGACCGGTTCGAAAACAAGGGGTTGACTCCATGATAGGGGACCTCCTCCTGATCTACGTGCACATCATGGCAGCCGTTCTCTGGATCGGCTACCTTCTCTTCTGGGCCATTATCGCAAAGCCTCTGGCACAGGACCTCGGCCCCTCCGAATCGACTCGATTGTTTCGACGATTGAGCGATACGCCCTGGCCCCCCCCGCAGATTCCCGTACCCGTCCGGCTTCGGTTCTCCGGGGTAGGCTGGGCCCTTCTGGTCGTCTTCCTGGTCACCGGGCTGCTCACCGCCCATGGCAAGGGGGCAACGCTGCAGCGGATTCTCTCCGGGCAGCTCTTTCAGGAGACTTTCGGAATGCTGCTGGCCGTCAAGCTCCTTCTTTTTGCGGGCATGGTCCTCCTTCAGCTGCTCTTGCACCATGCTCCCACGCCGAGACTCTTCTATCTGAACATGGCGGCTGGGGTCTCTGTCGTTGCCCTTTCCATCGTCCTGGCACGGTGGAAGACGATGGACATCTACCTGGTGGCCGTTTTCCTGCACGTAGCCGCCGCCCTCTTCTGGCTCGGACACATGTTCTTCTGGTCTCTCGTAGCTGGTGTCGTCACCAAGAGCATCGAGCCCCCCGAGACAGGGAACTTTGTCCGCCGGGCAAGCCTCCGCATGGGCGGCCTGGGTTGGCCCGCCCTCTTCGTCCTCCTCGTGACGGGGATCGTCATCATCATCCATAGCAAGATTACGCTGCACCATGTCCTTTCAGGAGAGTTTCTGTTCGATCCGATGGGCCGGGTCATGGCCGTCAAGATGTTTCTTGTGGGTTGTATGGCGCTCTATCAGTGGTTTGTCGGACACAAACCCGCGCCGCGGCTCATCTACCTGAACATGTTCTTTGCGCTCGTGATCATCGCTCTTTCCGTGCTGCGTGTGAGGTCGCCATGGGCGTGAGGAGCCCGTCACCGAGGGTGCTGGTCATCGGCTTGGATACCGGCTGCGGAAGACTGGTTCAGGAATGGAGCCGACAGGGTCTTCTTCCCGTCATGGGCTCGCTCATCGCTGAGGGCACGTGGGGATGGCTGGAGACCCCCGCAGCGTGCCTCCATGTCTCCGGCTGGCCGTCCATCTACACCGGCACCCTGCCGGGCAAGCACGGAGTCTACTACACCTTCCAGCCTGCTCCCGGCTTGCAGGGACACCGGCGATTCGGATCGGACCAGTACGGCCAGCCGACCTTCTGGCGGGTCCTGAGCGGTGCTGGGAAGAAGTGCACCGTACTGGATGCCACCTACACGCATCCGGAGAAGGGCTTCGAAGGCATCCAGGTTTTCGAGTGGGGCACATGGGCCTGGTACTGGAGGCCCATGTCAACCCCCCCCGGCATCCGCAAACGCATGAAGAAGGCGCTGGGCGAGTACCCCCTTGGGCTGGAGGCGAATCAGATCGGGCTGGCCGCTCTCGATGCGGCGGACCTGCACGAGCGGCTGATCCGGGCGGCCCAGGCCAAGACAGACGCCATCCTGTGGCTGATGGAACAGGCCCCCTGGGATCTCTTCGTCACCGTGTACTGCGAAACCCATCCGGCGGCCCACTATTGCTGGTCCCCTGTCGGAAATACGGGAAACCCGCGTGCGGATGCCGTCCCGCCGGACCTGATCCGCAAGGTGTATCAGCAGATCGATCAGGGGATCGGCAAGATCCTGCAGCAGGCAGGCGACGATGTGACCGTGTTCGTCGTCTCCGGGGACGGGGTGGGCCCGAACCACGCCGGATGGCATCTCCTTCCGGAGACACTTCGGAGGCTCGGCTTCCTGGCTGTTCCCGGACCACAAGAAGCCGACGAGGCCAGGCAGCCGGAGCAAGGGCAAGACCCCGAGAAGCACCCAAAGGAGGGCGGAGGGCTCCTGAAAAGGGCGAAAGCCCTTCTGCCTGCAGACTTTCGCAAGGAGATCGCGCGACGGCTGCCCAATGCGTTGCGCGACGCGATCAACCGAAGAATGGATGCCGCCGGAATCGACTGGTCGGCAACGCGAGCCTATTGCCTGCCTACCGACCTGGAGGGGTGCATACGGGTCAACCTGAAGGGGCGTGAGCCCCGGGGAATCGTTTCCCCAGGGGATGAATATGAGCGGGTCTGCAGGGAAATAGCAGAAGCCCTCGAGCGCCTGACCAACCCCGGAACCGGGCGTCGCGCCGTCCGTCAAGTCATCCGGACGGATGAAATCTACCAGGGCGAACGATTGCCCTATCTGCCGGACCTGATCGTCCTCTGGTCGGGCGAGGCAGAGATCACGGGGCTCCACTCGGAAGACATCGGAACCGTAACCGGAAAGTCCCCGGATGCACGTACCGGAACCCATTCGCCGCCGGGTTTCGTAATTGCCCGAGGGCCTTCGATCCCTCGCGGAGGAACCCTGGCGGGAGGACGGATCGTAGATATCGCGCCCACCGTGCTTGAGCTTCTGCATGTTTCTCCGCCAAGCCAAATGGACGGGAAGGCCTGGGGAGAACTGCTCGAAGGTTAACGCATTACGAGAGGAGATTCATGACTGTCAGGATCATCCACATCGGGACGGGAATCAGAGGACGTCACTGGATGGAGTTTGTGAACAATCACCCGGACACCCGATCCGTTGCCTGCGTGGACCCCCAACCGGCCGCCCTCGATCAAGTCAAGGCGCGATTCGGAGAGGGCCATTGTGCTTACTTCAAGGATCTGGAAGAAGCACTCCGAACCACGGAGGCGGACGCAGCGCTCATCGCGAGCCCGAGCGTGAACCACGCGGCACACGCCTTGATGGCGCTGGAGAAGGGCTTGGCGGTCATGACGGAAAAGCCCTTCGCCCCCGACATGGAGCAGGCCCGGGCGGTCCTCAAGCGGGCCGAGGAGGCCGGCAAACCCGTTTTGGTGGCCGAGAACTACCGCTACTGGCCTTCGGAGCGAACGGTCAGGAAGATGATCCAGGAGGGCTCCCTGGGAAACATCGTGAGCGTCACCTTTACCGACTGCCGCAATCAGCCGAGTCATACGGAAGGACCCTGGATGGCCTCCCTGGATTACCCTCAACTCCAGGAGATCGCGATCCACCACTTCGACAGCCTCCGAGGATTCCTGCATCGAAGGCCGCTGACGATCTTCGCACGCGCGTGGAACACCCCCCGGAGCGATTACAAGGGCGGGGCCTGCACCGAGGCGTTGATCGAGATGGAAGGCGGGGTGCACGTTCTGTATTACGGCTCCCTGACCTCGCAGAACTGGTCGACCTCCATACGGATCGAGGGGGAAAAAGGCGTCCTCTGGACGAACCGAAGATTCGTTTTCCTGCGCGAACGGGGAAAAGGGTTCTTCAGGCCGGTGCGGCTCGTGAAGGTCCCGAAGGGCGACGGCGCCAAGTACCCGCGAGGGGGAACGACCGCACTTCTCAACAGCCTTCGAGACGCCGTGCTCACGGGAAAACCTGCTGAGACGAGGGGAGAGGACAACATCTGGACCCTGGCCATGGTCGAGGCCGCAAAGATTTCGGACCGGGAGAGACGAGTCGTATCCATCGAGGAGATGGTCGGGGATGTGGTAGGATAGCAGGAAGGCGGCAAGGAGGCACGAAGAGGAGGCAAAGGTGGACCCGGATGCACGGCTTCCGAAGGAGGCTCATCGCTCTCCGAAGGGCAAGGGGGATGCCCGCCGTGTGCTGTTGATCGGCATGGACATAGCGGACGCAGAACTCATCGACCGCTGGTGTGAGCAAGGCCACTTGCCGACCCTCAAGTCTCTCCGAGAGCAGGGCATCTGGGGGAGGCTGGAAACGACCGCGGAGGTCATGCACGTCTCCTCATGGCCTACGATTCACACCGGCACCCTCCCCGGAAAACACGGAATCTACCACGCCTACCAGATCAATGCCGGGGAACAGGACATCCACCGTTCCCTTGCCAGGGAGTGTGCCCAACCCCCCTTCTGGAAGTTCCTGGATGCCGCCGGCCTGTCCTGCGTCGTTATGGACGCCTTCTTCAATCATCCTTTAGAGGAATTTCGGGGGACACAGATCCTCGAGTACGGCACCTGGACCTGGTTTGCGGATCCGATGTCGACACCCAAACGGATCGGGAAGGAATTGAAGCGGAAATTCGGGCCCTATCCCTCACCGGAACACACCAAGGTCTTGACGGTTCCCGAGCCGAGGGAATTCAGGGATCTGCTGACCACGGCAGCGGCCACGAAGGCCAGGGTCGTCCGCTGGCTCATGCGCGAGAGGCCCTGGGAGATGTTTTACGTCACCTTCGCGGAAACGCATCCCGCAGGGCACTACCTTTGGCACCTGTCCGACTCCTCTCACCCGGCGCACCCGCCTGAGAAGGCGGCGGGACTCGAGAATCCGCTGCGGGATGTCTATGTGGCGGTGGACTCGGCCATCGGTGAGATACTGGCGGAACTGGATGACAGCGTGACGGTGATCGTTACCTCCGGGGACGGGATCGGGCCGAATTACGCCGGTTGCCATATGATGCCCGAGATCCTCAATCGATTGGGCCTCTATTACGGCGCAGGCGTGGGAAGACCTGAGACACCGGACACAGTGGGTGAAAAGGCCGAGCACCCCAAGAAGGGCGCAGCCTCCGCTCTCCGAGAGATCATCCCGTTGAGCGCCCGTCGGTCCGTGACACGCCTTCTCCCCCGCAGCGTCCATTACAAAATGAGCATGAAATGGGTAAACACGGGCCACGACTGGACCCGCTCGAAGGCGTTTACCATCCCGAACGCTAACGAGGGCTACGTACGGGTCAACCTGAAGGGAAGAGAGCCGCAAGGCATCGTGGACGACGGGCCAGGTTACAGGAAACTCATCGAAGAACTCCAGGCATCGCTCAAAGAGCTCGTCAACCCTCAGAACGGCCGGCCCGCAGTCAGCCGGGTATTTCGCATCGACGAGCTCTTCCCCGGCGTCAAGAGGCCCAACCTTCCCGATCTTTCCGTGACCTGGGACCCGGACGCCCGGGTGTTGGAGGAATTGGGTTCGGACCGGTGCGGAAAGGTCAGAAAAGAGGCCGGATATCGCATCGCCCCTTATTACACGGGGAATCACCGGCCCAATGCATTTCTGATCGCACGAGGCCCGCGAATCGCCGAGGGCGTCCGCTTGGACGGCGGACACATTGTCGACCTCGCCCCGACGATGATGACGATGCTCGGGGTTGACCCACCGGCCCACATGGACGGCCGGGTTTTGGACGACCTGATTCGATAGCACGCGTGCTGGAAAGAATCATACACCATGTGTGGAATCGCTGGACTCGTTTGTCTGGGGGACGCCTGCGGCCGGGAGGATCATGCCGCGCTGGTCCGGCAAATGTGTTCCCTTCAACGTCACAGGGGACCCGACGACGAGGGAGTCGTACCGCTCGGAAAGGTGTGTCTGGGTGCGGTCCGGCTCAGTATCCTGGACCTCACCGACGCAGGCCGCATGCCCATGGCCGACGAACAGGGTGACTGGTGGATTTCGTACAACGGCGAAGTCTACAACTTCAAGGAACTTCGTCGGGAACTGATCGACCTCGGGCATGCCTTCCGTTCGCAGACAGACACGGAAGTCGTGCTGCACGCATACAAAGAGTGGGGGGAGGCGTCCCTCGATCGATTCGTGGGCATGTTTGCCTTTGCGGTGTGCGACCGTCGTTCCAACCGACTCACTCTCGTACGGGATCGATTCGGCATCAAGCCCCTTTATTACATGAGGCTGGAAAACCACCTCTTCTTTTCCTCGGAAATCAAGGCCCTCACGAAAGTCAACCCCGGGATCCGGCTGAACAGACAGGGTTTGCTCGAGTGGTCCCTCTATCGGAATGTGGAAGTCCTCTCCCCGGAAACCCTCTTCGAGGATGTATACAGCGTGCTGCCCGGCCAGAGGGTTGTCATTGAGGAAGGCAAGGTCTCGCACCAAACCTACTATTTCCCTCCCGCCCAGGTCGACGAAAGCCTCTACGGGAGATTCGCAACGGAACGTCCCGACGCAGTTGTCGAACAGATCGAAGGCCTGCTGACTGCAAGCACGCGGGATCGACTCGTAAGCGACGTGCCCCTGGGCACGCTGTGCAGCGGGGGGCTTGACTCCAGTCTCATCACGGCCCTGGCAGCAAGGGATTCCAGAGAAGTCACCGCATTCAACGTTTCCATCGAAGGCTATCCTTCTCTCGACGAGAAGATCTACGCAGAGGAGGCATGCAGGGCCCTGGACATCCCCCTCGTTTCGTACGCCATGCGGGGCGAGGTTTTCCGCCGTGAACTCCCTGGGGTCATCTACGCCTGCGATCTCCCGCTCAGTCATCCCAATTCGGTTGCATACGCTCTCATCTGCCAGGTGGCACGGGACAACGGCGTCATCGTCCTCCTATCCGGAGAGGGGGCGGACGAACTCTTCGGGGGGTATCGGTGGCGGTACCGTAGGCACCGTACCCTTCTCCGAGTGATCCGCCTTCTTCGCCTGTTTCCGCGACAGGTGCGAAGAGGCGTTCAGATGGTCGGCTACGCCTCCGCCGGGATGCCTGCCACTTCTCTTCACTTCGACAGTCTTCTGCCGGTAACCGTGTCCATGATTGACAACTGGTCGCGGAGCGAGTGGCGCAGGCAGTGCGAAGACGCGTACCGGTTTATCCCAGACCTCGACGACAGGTCTGTGCTGGGAACTCTCCTCGGTGATTTGAGCGATTTTCTGACGCCCCTCCTGCGCCGGCTCGATCGCACAAGCATGAGCAGATCGATTGAGGTCCGTGTGCCCTTCCTGGACCACAGAATGGTCCGGATGGCTGTCAATCTGCCCCTCGACTATCGCTCCGGGAAACGGTCGGACAAATGGGTGCTCAAGCAGATTGCCCGTCGGTATCTCCCCGGAAGGATTGCGAACCGAGAGAAGGTGGGATTTCCTCTCCCCCTCGACGACTACTTGAAGCCCCTCGCCCGCCCCGACCTTTTCAATAACGGGTTCTGTGCACAGGTCCTCGGGATGCGGTCGTTTGGGATCCGGGACCTTCTTGGTTCGTGGGATCAAAACATTTTCGCATTCTTCAACCTGCTTACTCTCGAGATTTGGGGACGCCTGTTCATCCTCGGACACTCCCTGGACGAGGTGAACGAGAGCATGTCAAGACTCGAACCCAGAGGCTCGTGACGAACGAGGCGCCATGACCACCCCAGGCCGAACGGCCGCCCGCGGAATGCTTCTGTTCACAGGCGCACACGCATGTCTGACGGTCTGTGGGTACATCGTCGTGGTCGTTCTCGCTCGAGGGCTCGGGCCCAGCGAGTACGGCATCTACGGCATCGTCCTGTCGGTCCTGCTCAGCGTCGAACTGATCGGGCGGCTCGGTATTCCGCAGGCCCTGAGCAAACTCATCGCCGAGAGACAAGACCAGACATCGCAACTGGAAGGCACAGGGCTCACCCTGACCTTCCTGGTTTTCACCGGTATTTTCCTGCTCTTTTGGGCGGCGGCTCCGCTCATGGCCGAGCTTTTTCAGATTGCGGGCGGTACGAGTCTCTTCCGAATCGCCTCCATCGACATCCCTTTCTTTGGAATGTACTTCATCTGTTCCCACATCCTCAACGGGCGGAGACGCTTTGGCCTCGAGAGTTTAGGGATCTCCCTTTACGGCTTGGCCAAGGCCGTCGGCATCCTGGTTCTGCTCTACCTGGGGCTTTCGGTCCAAGGGGCACTGGTCGTAAACATCGTCTCCTCTGTCATCGCGCTCATCGTCGTGGCCGTTCCCATTCCGCGTGCATCGTTCCGCCCAACCCTTCGATTCGCGGGGCTCGTGTTTCGGTGGGCCGTTCCGGTGGGGCTCTTTATCCTCGGAACCCAGCTCCTCTTCAACCTGCACCTCTGGTGCCTCAAGGTGGTCGGAAGGACCCTCCCGGAAGAGACAATCGGCGTCTATGTGGCTGCGATCAGTGTGGCGAGGCTGCCGAATATCGCCTCCTTTGCGTTGATGGCCGTCTTGATTCCTTCCATCTCTCACGCCCTCGGGGGGGGAGACACCAAGCTTGCGCAGCGTTACGTGCATGGAGCCGTCCGCTTCCTTGTGGCGATCCTGTTGCCCGCTTGCCTCCTGATCGCCATGAAGGCCGGACCGATCATGGAACTCCTTTACTCCAGCAGGTATACAAACGGAGCGCTCTCCTGCAGCATCCTGATCTTCGGCCTGGGGTTCCTCTACACTATCCTCACGACCTTCTGCGCCATCCTGATCGCGGAGGGATCACCGAAGGCCTCCGCTGCAGCTACACTGGGGATGGTTCCTCTCGGCTGGATCATGAGCGTCATCCTGATTCTGCGGCATGGAGCTGCGGGGGCCGCGGTTTCCGCAACCCTGGCCATGGGCGCCGGGGTTCTCATCACGGGATATATGGTACAAAGATCCTTTGGTCCGATGATCACGGGGATGACTCTGCTGCGGATCGGAATCGCGACTTTCGTGATGGCAGCGGCCGCATCCCGGTTCTCATTTGGCGGGCTGCTTCTCGTACTTGAATGCGCAGGGCTTCTGGCTGTCTACATTTTCGTCCTCGGCCTGCTCGGCGAGTTCAGGAGAGAAGATGTGGAACTCATCATACCGAAACGGGGACGAATCGGAAGTGATTCGCAAACGGACGATCCTCACAAGAGAAGCGGACGCACTGTATCGGTGTCTGACTCCCAGGACAAGGCGGTACCGAAGTGAATGCAGCCATACGCAAGACTCTCCAAGCGCTGGTCCTGACAGGAACGAGCACGCTCATCGCCTTCGCCCTTGTGGAGGCGTTCCTCCGTCTCTTTCCCGGTTTCTTGTCCGAGGAGGCACAACTGAAGATTCACTGGCGGGAAACGGGCCAGCGGGGAACCGCCTCGCTGCCTGACACGGATGTCGGCTTCCTCTACCCACCGCATTTTGCGGGTGAAATGCGCCGTGGAGACTTTGACTTTACCTACAGGACAGATGAGAAAGGATTCCGGAATTCCTCCCGCTGGCCTTCGAGCGCCGAGATCGTGGCTGTCGGCGATTCCCTGACCTTCGGTTACGGCGTCGACGACAGCCAAGCCTGGACCGCCCTCCTGGCACGAAGACTTTCTCCCAACCGTCTCGTCAACCTCGGCCTCATCGGGGCGGCGCCGCAGCAGTATTTCAGGATCTACAGGCGCTTTGGGGTGCCCCTGGCTCCTCGCGTGCTTCTTTTCGGCCTGTTTCCGGCCAACGACCTTCTCGATGCAGTCCAGTTTGATCGATGGCTCGCTGCGGGAAGGCCGGGCAACTACGATGTCTGGCGCTTTTTCCAGGGGGACACGCCTGATTCATGGAAGGGGCTTCGCTCCCTGGCAAGGCACAGTTATCTGGTCACCTACGTGAAGGAAACCTTGAAGACAGTCCGCCTCGGCGGTGGGTTCCGGGGGAAGACCCTCGACTTTCCCGACGGGGGACGCATCTGCTTCGCCCCGAACATCCTGGCAAGGGCCACGCGTTCCGCGCGCTCGGGGCATCCCGATTTTCACCTTGTCCTCGAGGCCGTCGAAGACACCAGGGGGCTCACGGAAGAGCAGGGAACGCACCTGCTCGTGCTTCTCTTTCCCTCGAAGGAGGAGGTTTACCTGCCCATCTTGGGGGACTCAGCGCCCGAACCGATCAAGCCCTTTGCAGAAGCGCTTCAGGAGAAAGGAATTGAGATCCTTGACCTGACATCCCCGCTCCGGGAGAGGGCAAGAGCAGGTCAAAGGTTGTTTCACGAAGTCGACGGGCATCCGAATGCGGAAGGGTACCAAGTCATCGCAGAGGCGGTCTTTCAGCATCTGAAACAGAACGCAGGCAGGTACCGGTTGTCGGATCCCCAAACAGACCTACCGTGACAAGGCCAGCCTCCCGGGGATCGAGAGGAGAGTATGAAGCCTCCCTTTGCTGAAGAGGAGCACATCGAGCATCCCTCGATAGGCTTTTTGCCCGCGAGGATCCCTTCCCTTCCCCTCGCCGTCCTCGTCCTCGTCGCCTTCTACGCGGTTCAATCCGTTTACATCCACGCCGACAGCCCGACTTCTCTCTCCCAAGACATAGGTATCTTCATCGACGAGGGATTCAAGACCCTGGATGCAAAGAACCTGATCCTATACGGCAAGACCCACTGGTCCGAACACGACGATTATCCCGGGTGGGGAAGAAACAGCCCGGTGACAGTGGCAAGCAACTTCCTGATGTTCAGACTGTTTGGTGTTTCACTCGCCGCAGCGAGGCATTGCAGCCTGCTCTATTCCCTGGGCACGCTCCTCCTCCTCTACCTGTTCCTGAGCTCCGTCTACGACCGTAAGACCGCTCTCGTATGTCTGATTCTTCTCGCCTCAAACCACATCTTCTTCTTTCACAGCCGCCTTGCTCTCTTCGAAGACAAGATGCTCTTTTTCATGGTCGGCGCGGTGTACTTCATGAAACGGGCCAAGGGGAATCCACTCTTTTCTCCCCTTGTCCCCGCATTCTGCGCAGCGAGCTATTACTGCAAGCCGACCGCCGCCGTCTTCATCATTTCCTTGTGCCTTTATTACATTTTGACCGCCGGGCACGGTTTCCTGATCCGGAACCTCTTGAGCCCCAAGGGTCTCGCACTCCTCCTGCTGGGGGGCCTGATTGTCGTCGGCGCTGCCGAGGCGTATCTCTCCTATCACCCCGAGACCGCCATCTGGGGAAGGGGCTTTCGAAGGCCGATCCAGGCCCTTCTCACCCTCCCGACCCCGATCCTCTTCAAGAAGCTCCCCCTTCTCGGCTTTTTCGCATTCCTGTACATCGGCACCATCATCGGCCTGATCGCGGATCGCCAACCTTACCGAAATGCCGACGTCCTCTTTGCGGTCTGGTTGCTTGGCGGTCTGGTTGCGCATTCCCTGTTTGAGTATCGGCCCTTGCGTTATTACTGGCCGTACCTGGTGCCCCTGGCGGCCCTGTCCGCTCGTTCGCTATTCTCCTTTTCCACAATTCTTGGGGTTCTGTTCAATGGACGGAACAGACTCATCAAGGCATCCGTTTTCGTCATCTGCTGCCTGTTTCTGACCGTCTTCTCAGGGTGGTTCATCCTCTCCCATACAGGTGGAATGGACTCCCTGCGGGAGCATATTCGATCACAGATGCCGCTGCTCGCCGTTGCGGGAGTCCTGCTGTGCACCATCCTCTTTCTGATCCTGAACCGCCTCAGGGAGCCCCTCGCCCGCGTTTCTCCCTCTCTCACAGGAACCATCGCCATCCTATGTTTCTTGCTCATACTCCTCTCGCATGCGCAACCGATCTATCGCTGGGCCGGAAATCCCAGGTACGAGCTGGCGGCCATCTTCGAAAAGATCAGGGATTTGGGGCCGGATGCAGTGGTGGTGGGACAGTGGGCGCCTCAGATGTGTATCGATACCAGGGCCAGGGCCCTGTACTCGGACTACTTCGGAGTGGGCAGAGGGGGAAAGAAAAGGTATTACAATGTTCTGAACTTGCGGAATCTCAGGCCGGGATTCATGTCTTTCGTACCGGGCGTGAACGACGAATATGTCAGAGAGGTCCGAACCCTCTACCCGGGAGTGACGGCGGAGACACCCCTTTTCGAAATGAAATATGCAGGGAAGACGGTGCAGATTTACAAAATGAGCTTCGGAGACACTGCTTCCCCTCTGTAAACCGACCCCGCCCGACTCGGATGCATCCTTCCGGTCCGCCTACCAATCGCTGTCCCCGAGCGTCAGGACCCAAGGCTCATGCGGCAGGTTGTAGGCAATCAGATTCCTTCCGGAGCGCATCCTGCAGAAACCGAGCCCCCAGAGCCTCAGATTCACACCTCGAAAGACCAGCCATTCCCGGTCCGTCGCACTCAAATGCAAGGCAAGCACCCGGATGCATTCCCGCTCGTCATCAGCGGAAAAGAAGTCATAAAGGACCGCGGCGTTTTGCTCCCCGCTGACCGCACAGTATCCGACCGGCCCCTGTTCCGAATGGAACTCGAACAGTTCAAATGCCCGCGCCGGGTTCCCAACGAATCTCCAGTTCAGGTACGCCGAAGTCCGACCGACCCGCGAAGGATGAAACAGTCCATCGAAGGAGTGCTCAAATCTCCTTATGGGCTTCAACGCAATCGCCCGCTTCCTGCGCACACAGAAGAGAGACCCGTAAGCCTTCAAGAGGCCTCTCCCCAGTGCCTGAACGTATCTTCCAGATCCCGCCCGTCGGGCGAATGCGGGGCCAAGGGGAATCACCCAGTCCTCTATCGGCGCAAAACGCTCCCAGCCCAACCTCACCGTGACATCCTCAGATCGCTCATTCGGGAAGGCGATCAGGGCCCCACCGACCCACCTCATCGCTCGCCCCTGCAGCTCCGGGAAGATCTTCTTCCCCCTCACCTCCGGCGCAAGGAGGAGATCAACCGACTCCATCACGTTTGCCGTGCGTTTCCCGCGGCTGTAAATCACGTGGGGCAGGTACCCAACCGTCCCCTTGATTTCCTCCTTCCGATTCTCCAGGAGGAAGATTCTCCCCCGTCCTACCGGGTTCTCCAGGTATTTCCTTCGCAGGAATGCCTCGCTCATTTCGAAGCCGTCGCGCCCGCCCAGAAACTCGGTAATCCGCGGCCAATCGTCCTCGTCGGCCTCTCGGATGCTGTAATCCTCACGAATCATGGTTCGCTGCATCGCACCGCCGTCCGTCCGCACCCGGGAACCCTCCACTATTCGATCCGCTCCTCGACTGCATAGTCTTCCATGTCCTTGACGTGGCTGAAGATGATCAACTCTCCGACCAGTCCCATCGAAAAGACCTGAACCCCAAATACCATCAGGAGGATTCCAAGCAACAGGAGCGGCCTGTCGGCCAGCCCTGTGGACCCCATCAGCCTCATCACCCCCAGATAGGCCGTGATGAAGAACCCCGGCAGGAAGAGAGAGGCTCCCAGCAGCCCAAAGAACCTCAATGGCTTCCGGGTGAACTTCACGAGAAAGAAGACCGTCATGATGTCCAGCATCCTGCGGAGGTAGACGCCGGGTGTCACGAGTCTCACCCGCGTATCCTCATCCCTCTGCGCAACCCTGACCTCCTCCACCTTGATTCCCCTGGCAAGGGCAAAAACAGGAATGAACCGATGAAGGTCTCCATAAAGGACCAGCCGGGGGGCAATCTTCCTGTTGATCAATCTCAGGCCACAGGTGATATCACGAAACCGAGCACCGGTGAACACTCTGATCAGAAAGTGGTAGACAACGGATTGCAGTCGATTTGCGAAGTGGTCTTTACGCGGATACCGTCTCGTGACGACAAGGTCGTTTCCCCTTTCATACGCTGCAAAAACCTTCTCCAGATCCCGGGGCTCGACCTGAAAATACGATGCAAGGGTCAAAACCGTATCGCCTCGCGCCGACCGCAAACCCTCCATCAACGCACCCGCCTCTCCAAGCCTTCCCGGCAGTCTGATGAGCCTTACCCGATCGTCCTCGCTTTTCAGTTCGCCGATGTCGGTCGTCGCGCGATCGAAGTCGCCGGCCACGACAAAGAGAAACTCGAAGGACTTTCCCAACCTTTCCAGCTCCGACGCATAGAGGGTGTATAATAGCCTCATGTCGTCGTGACGCTCGGCGAGCGTAACGACGACACTCACTTCGGGTCTGGCCGTCGCTTCACCCCTATCCACGGTGAGCCTCCGCAAGCCTTGCTGCATCGCATCCATCTTCCGGATCCCCGGCCCCGGACGAGAATCCGGCCCTCTCGCGCGGGCCCCGCGGCCCTTGTCGCTTCCGTTCTTCAACCATCACAAAAAACTCCGCGATGAGGCCCCACGAGATCAGGCTCGCGGCCAGGAAGAACATCAGAAAGCACCCGCCCGAGAAGACAATCGTCTGCCCCCCCAAAAGGGAAAGCACGATCGCCGCCGCCCCCAGCAAACCGCCCGCCAAGAACGAGAAAAATGCGGGGATCGAGAAGAAAGAGATCGGCCGGTGATGAAAATGGATGAGCATCTTGACGGTTACGATGTCGAAGAGCACCTTCCATATTCGAGCCATGCCGTATTTGGTCCGGCCGTGCTCCCTTGGCCTGTGATGGACGACCACCTCGGCAATCCTCGCCCCGACCATACTGCACATGGGAGGGATGAACCGGTGCATGTCCGAATACAGCCGGATCGACCGAATCACCGAACTCCTGTAAGCCTTCAGCGAACACCCGCTGTCATGGATCCGTACTCCCGTGATCCTCCCGATCAGCCAATTGGCCACCTTGGAGGGCAACACACGAGTCAGGGCCTTGTCATGCCTCTGCTTGCGCCATCCGCAGACGACATCATATCCTTCCTCCAGTTTCGCCAAGAGCAAGGGGATGTCCTCTGGATCGTTTTGCAGATCCCCGTCCATGGAGACCACGACGTCCCCTCTTGCGTGGTCGAACCCCGCCTGCGTCGCCGCGGTCTGCCCGAAGTTGCGGGCCAGACGAAGAATGCGCGTTGTGACTCTCAGGCCCTCCTCATTGCGTTCCCGCCTGTGGATGTTCTTCAGGCGGGTTAGAGTCCCATCCGAACTGCCGTCATCAACAAAGAGAATCTCGTAGGGCGCACCCAAAGGATCCAGGGAACTTCGAATCTGGTCATACAGGATCCCCGCGTTGTCCTCTTCGTTGTATACAGGAACGACGACAGAGACGCGGCATCCTGCCATAGCTACCCCCACCGGATCACACCCTTTCACTTCAGGGAGTCGGACTGCTCTGCCGTCTCGACGTCGCCACCTCTTTGCCTGCCGGGGGATGACCGCTCTCCAGAGCTTCACGGCAAATGTTCTGATCCAAACACCTATGTTATCACATCAACCGCAAGGGAAGAAGTTTGCATTCCTGTTTTTCGATCCGGCATCTCCCATGTATTTTCGGAACAAGGGCAGCCATACTTGATGTTCCGAGACTGCCGACCGTCACCGGTCTAGAGCAGTGAGGGGCGACACCGATAAGCCGGCACATAACACGGCCGGATCCCCCAACAGAAAGGCTCCACCATCGGGGCCTTGAGGGGAGACGATCCTTTTCGGAATCGATTGCGCCGGCAAGACGGTGGAACTTCGCCGGTAGACCCGCAGTGATGCTCCTTTCCTTCCGCAAGCGAGCCAGCTTCGTCTCGAGCAAGTCCACCCCACCCGTCTACCAATCGCTGTCACCCAGCGTGAGGACCCACGATTCGTGCGGCAGGTTGTAGGCGATCAGGTTCCTTCCGGAGCGCAGCCTGAAAAAACCGAGCTTCCATAGCCTCAGATTCACGCCCCGGAAGACCAGCCATTCCCGATCCTTGGTGCCGAAATGTCTCGCAAGCAGCCGGATGCAGCCCCGTTCGTCAGCAGCGGAAAAGAAGTCATACAGGACCGCGGCGTTTTCCTCCGTGCTGGCCGCACAGTACCCGAGCGCGCCGCTTTCGGAATGGAACTCGAACAACTCGAATGCCCGCAGCGGGTTTTCCACGTACCTCCAGTTCAGGTACGCGGACGTTCGGCCGACCCGCGAGGGATGATCCAGTCGATCGAAAGAGTGGTCGAACCTGGCTACCGGCTTCAGTTCAATCCTTTCGTTTCTGCCCACAAGGAAAAGAAACTGGCAGGCCCGTAAGATCCAAACCGCCAAGGCATGGCTGCGCCTCCCCCCTGCGGTTTGTCGTTCAAATACTGGACCAACCGGAATCACCCAGTCCTCTATCGGCGCAAAGCGCTCCCAACCCAGCCTCACCGTGACATCCTCAGACCGCTCGTTCGGGAAGGCGATCAAGGATCCTCCAACCCACTCCATGGCTTGTCCCATAAACTCCGGATAGAACTTCTTGCCCCTTATCTCGGGCGCGAGGAAGAGATCGACGGACTCCATGACGAGCGCCCGAGATTTTCTGCGACTGCAGATCACGTGCGGCAAGAAACCCACAGTCCCCTTGATTTCCCGATTCAGGTCTTCCAGAACGAAGATCCTCCCGGCTCCTTCCGGATTCTCCGAGTATTTCTTCCGCAGAAACCCTTCAGTCACTCCTTCCGGGTAACGCTTTCTCAACAGGAGAGCAATCCGAGGCCAATCGTCTTCCCCCGCCTCCCGGATGGAGTAATTCTCACGAATCGTTGTGCGCTTCATGATTCACTCCTCTCTCCGAATCCCTACCTCCCCCCAGGTCGAGCCACTCCTCGATTACGCAGTCTTCCATCTCCTTCGCAGAAAAAGATTCATTCCTTGCTTCTCGAGAGAGAGCAAACCTCGATGTTATCGTACCATGCCGTTATCCTTCCAAACTGCTTGATCCCAAACCGCCCATGCGTTAAGGGTGGCCCATATACACCGGCGTCTACGTAATGATGAACGAGCCTTCCATCGACGATGACCTGAATGGAGTCGAGAACCTGCAGGATTTCGACCCGGTATCTCCTATGCTTTTCGGAACAAGGGTCGGCATACCCGATGTTCAGCATCTTCAGGCCCTCCCCGGTTCGCCGCAGGTGGGTGCGGCCCCGATGCACGGACACGTGGTAAGTATGGATACCCCAATTGTAGGGCTCCATGGGGTCCTTGTGGCCCGGCGGAAGATGCCGCGTGGGGGCGCCACGGCCTGCCGAAACCGAATAGTCGAGGTCTCCCTTCGGGCTGCCGGGAAAGGCCAGAATGACCCCGCCCCTTTCTTCGCCCGGTGTGAGATCCAGCCCCACGAGGCGGTCTCCCGCGTCGTCCCCGCCCCTTGTCCACATCGTGAAGGGAGCACCGGAGACCCGGAGGCGCCCGTCTCGGACCCCCGCATCCGCCTCCCCAAAGAGTTCCCAGTTCGACAGATCGCTGTCAAATCGCTCCTGGAACAGAATTCCCCCTCTTTCCACTTGGATGACCTGCTGGGGCGCTGTCAGGAGTGCCGCAACCTTACGGGCCTCTTTCATGCAGTCACGAAGCTGGACTGAGCAGAAGAACTCCCTTTTCGGAATCTTGAGGTCTTCATACCACACCCACTGATGCTGTCTAATCTCCTCCGGATTGCCTTTCAAGAGAATCAGAACCTGCTCCAGGTTCACTCTCATCTGATTCCGCCACGAATTGAGCACCTCATCGATCGTCGTTTCGCCGTACAGCGCAATGACCGCCTCTCGGAGGTCAACCGCAGGGAAGCCCTCCGTTTCACGGTCGATCCGCTCCTTCATTTCAGGCATGAGCTTTCCCAGGGCTGCGCCACGCAACCTCACCGACTCTTCGATCTCCTTCCGGAGCACGTCGTAATGGTTCAGAAAGGATCTGAGAACCTGGTTCTCCTGCTCCGTTCCCAGGGCGGCGAGAACCGAGTGCGCGTGCTTCGCGAGGCCAGCATTCCTTCCCCTGGGCAGGCCATCCTCGGAAGCATATAGCAAGCCCATAGAGATCATCCCTATGAACCAAGCGGGCATCCCCGGCCTGAACCATCTCATTGTTCGCTTCCCATGTGCTCGATACGGCTCCCGGAGTCTATCATACTCTCTTGGAAAGGGACCCGCCAGAGCTCACTCCGGGGAAACCAACCTGCTGAATCGGGCAACCCGGCCGGAAAGTGCGAGGCAGGACTTTTCACAATCCTCGTTCGGCCGACACGACACGGTCGTTGGCGGGTAGAGCGGGGGCTGGGGGTTCGTCTCTTCGGGGACAGGGAATCTTGTCTTGTGCGGACAGGGCCCAACTAAGGTGTGATGGCCGCAAAGCCTTGCGGATGAGCCGGCGGGGTCGTGTCCCCGACCACCTTCATTTCTTTCCACCATTCGGTGGGAAGCTCCGCTCGGAATATTTCTCTGTCCTGTGTTCCCAGGAAATTGCTGTCGAAGTAGACATGTTGCCCATCCTGGCTTATCTGTGCCCTGGCTTGATTGTTGTAGTCCGTGGTGTGGGTGCGGGTATGCGCGATCCGCCACACAAGGACCTGCGAAGGGTTTCTCGATGCCCTCACGGCAAAGACAACCCTGTCCAGCCAGCTTAGGCAAGAAAGGTCCGTGGAACCCCTGTAGGACGTGAAAAAGGCCCAACCGGGAACCTTGTAGCACGTGGAGATGTGATAATTAGGGCCGCCGGCATAATAGTCCTTGTTCTCACAAGCCGGGCAGTCATGAACAGCAGAAAGAAGCGTATAGCGCTGCGCGGTATCGATATCCACCATGTAGAAGTAAGGGGCATTGAAATAGTAGAAAACCTCGTTCCCCTGAAGATCGTATCCCCAGGCGGGGTGTCCGGACTGACCGTCGACAATGTCTCTTACCCAGTCAAGCTTCCCGGTAGTGTTGTTGCGGGCAAAAAGCGCTGTGTGTCCATAACCCCGTGATCCCCCATTCACGAACATGGCAATGAGGTATCGGCCGCTGGGACACATCGCAACGTAGCGCGGGGCAGGCCGTGTATCCCCCCAACCACGGCTGCTGTAATACTTGGAGAGATCTACATCCCACTTGCTATCGCTCAGCCGATCATAGCACACGAGGTAGCTGGCCCAGTTCTCATTCCCATCATCTACGCTCAACCGGACACGAAAGGCCCAGTATTGATCGTTCCCCCACGATTGTTCCCCCTTGTCATTGTTGTCTATACGACTCAACCCCGGGTACCATTTGGAAAAGTCATGCAGAAGGGTTGGAGTATCGGTGGCATAGTTGTACTGGTAGAAACGTCCACCCTGTCTGTAAAATAAGAGGTCTGGACTGGATTGCGCCCACCGCAGTTCCATGTCACCGCCCTCGGGAGGGCCGAAATTCTTGTACCGGAGAAAGGCCCCATCGCTCACTCTATAAAAGACCCCGTTTCGATCCCCGATCTTGAAAACTACCTTGGTGTTGTCGCTGTTGGAACAGGTGAAGGTCGTGTACTGGATTGCGGGAGAACTCGTGCTGTGACTTCCGTAATCCTTCAAGTGGTCGGTAAACCTTCGGATTTGTGTATTAAATACCTTGTCTCCATATACCCCCCATTTGGGTGGGTAGGCCTGGGGCTGCATATCCATGGCGACACAGCTCCCAACCTTTTCCGACGGAGAAAAAGTAACATACTGTCCTGCCTCAACAGGACGCGTCGGCGTTGAACTCAGAACCAGCAGAAGAGCTGTGAGGCCCAGGCAAAAACCAAATGCTCGAGAAACGCGGGACCGAGAGTCCATGATGATTGACCTCCGTTCGAAGTACCGGGCTTCGGAACTCGGGAAGGAACCACGCCTCCTGCCCCGGCTCATTGCATCGACCCGAGTCGAGCAGGAAGGGCGGATCTTGCCTCTTTCTTGATCCCTTGGTCTGTGCATCGTGGGGTCCATCCCGGTCGTGCAATGCAGGCATCCCAATGCCATTTTCGTGCCAATAGTTTGCGTCTGCCTATCGCCTTTTCACTTTATTCACAGACAAACCTCCAACTGTTACATCTAGCTGTTCTTAATACGATTTTTCGATTCCGCGAAACAAACCCTTCTTGCCGCCCCCAACTCCTTGACTCTCCGAAGTCTGGAAGCCCACCTAAAGGAGCGATCGATCCGCTACAATCTTGTAATCAACCTTCCGGGGACAAGGGCTGTTTCGACCACCTTCATTTCCCGGACCCAAGAGACCGCCTGCGCAGACGGAAAAAGAACTCCGATCTCAACCTGCCGTCGCAGGACAGAACGATCCCGGCATAGACCGCAACTCCAACCACAACCTTTATCGACAGCATCCCGACCGCCATCGGCATCCTGATCTGCGCCACAACAAGGTACATGGCGATCGAGCCGAGAAGGGCGAGACCCATCCTCTTCCACTCGATCGGAAAGGATAGCACCTTAAAGGAATAGTACATGTTAACCATGAACACAAAAACATAGGTAACCAACGTCGCCACCGCAGCGCCCTCAATCCCCATGCGGGGTATCAGCCACGCGTTCAGCGACAAATTGATCGCGCAACCCACAAGAAGCGAAACCAGGAGAATGTAAGTCTTTTTTGCAATGATCACCCCTGCGGAAACAATCGCGTTTCCCGCATACAACATGGTCCCAAGAATGACATAGGGGACGACGACATACGAAGATTGGTACTTTTCGGAAGCCAGAAGGGTAATCAACTCCTGCTTGACGGCGCAGGTGCCGAAAACAACGGGCACGGCGACCAAGGAGAAATAGGACAGTGCATTGGAGAGAAAGGCCTTCGTCTCCTCCACGCCGCTCCTGGCCCAGAGTTCCATATAGATCGGAACGATGGCCAGCCGGAGGGGGGTTCCAATGAGGCCGGCAACGTACATGGGCACGTTGTAACCCACGGAATACACCGCCAGGTCCTCCAGTTCCATGAACCGCTTGACGAGCAGCCTGTCCCCGTATTCCACAAACTGGGCACAGAACTCGTAACCGAGCATGGGGATCCCGTAGGCGAGGGCGGTCTTGAGAAAAGCGGGGGAAAACGACTTCGGCGAGAGTCCCTTCTTCGTAAACAGGTACGTGCATATGCATATACAAAAGACCCCATGGGATATCAATGATCCGTAATAGTATCCCCAGAGGTTCTTCGTAACCAGTACGATAAGCCCGATGTTCAAGCACAGGGTGCCGTACCGCTCGACGACGGAAACCAGATTGTAGCTCGTGATCTTCTGCTCAGCCCTGAGGAACTGGATAAACGTACCGCCCGCGGCCCCCAGGGGCAATCCGATGAACGTCAGAAGGAGGAACCCCTTTATGGTTTGATCGAAAACCGCAGGGAAGGCATACAGGGAAAACGTCAACACGAAAGAAATCAGGGAGGCAACGAAAAAAGGCCAGAGGAAGAGGGTGGAATAGATGGTCGGCACGTCGTGCGGAATCGCGTTGGCTTTGGCTTCCGGATAAAACCGGACCACAGCGTGTTGAAGCCCCATTTTGGACAGCGCCGCCATGAAAACCATCAGTGAATTCGTATACGCGAGCACACCATAATCGTTAATGGTAAGGATTCTCGTGAGAATCGGGAAGGAGACGAAATGAGCGATCAACAGCAGCACGCTCCCGAAGGAGTATCCTACGGAATGCCGGAGGAGTTTTCTGGTTGCTTTCAAGACGAGTGAGAGACCTATACTTTTTTGTTAGAGAAAGGATTTTATGACAGCGGACCCCGTCTTGCCGAGCTTCCCTCTTCCCTCATTGGCTCTGCGCCAAAAGGGCCGATGCAACCGCGTCGCTGAGTCGCGAAAGGTTGCTTGCGGCGCCTTTCGTGTTTGAAAGTAGGGCAAGCGCCATGTCTTCCTTGGGATAGTAGACCAAGAACCCGGAGAACCCGCGAATCGAACCGCCATGCGCCACCGCAACCTCGCTCATGTGCGGCCGACCTATCCAAAACCCGTAACCGTAAGGCAAAGTCTCACCACTGGAAAGAGTCTCGGGGGCGGTCATCTGTTCGTAAGCCTTCCGACTGACAACGGCACCCTGGACGAGCGCGCGCTGCCACAGAAGGAGATCCGGCACGGAGCTGAACAAGCCCCCCGCTGCGAAGGCAAAGCTCGATGGGATCGAACCTGTTGGAACGAATCGGCCACTCTCATATGCATGGCCCGTCGCCGGCACCTTATTCGCGAGAGGCTTCAAGGACGTGTATCTGAGTCCGATTGGCTCGCACACGTATTCTTGCAAGTAATCGTCAAAGCTCACTGCTGAGACCTTCTCGATGATCGCGCCCAGTAGAGCATAGTTTGAGTTGCTGTAAGCCATCCTCGCACCAGGCGAAAACAGCAACCGTCGCGAGACACAAATGGAAACGAGTTCTTCGGTACTGTATTCTCGGAAACGATTCATCGGTAAGCGGATGTAGTCCGGAAGACCTGATGTGTGATTCAAGAGATGCCTCACCCGTATCTTGGCCCCCCATGCCCCGGGCCATCGTTGCAAGTAATCAGCGACCGGGTCGTCGAGTCCTATTTTGCCCCTTTCGACGAGTTGCATCGTGGCCGCTGCCGTAAACTCCTTTGTTATGGAACCGATTCGGTAAACCGTGTCTTCCTTGGCCGCAACGCCGGCTGCCACATCCGAATGGCCGTATGCCCGAATGAAGAGGGTTTTGCCAGCCCTTTCGACTCCCACGGTAAGCCCTGCGAGGGGGATACTCGCGACCGAAGACCGCAGGATCGCATCCAGTTTCTCCTCGATCTCCAGGGGAAGATCACGCGGCACCGCCGATGCGCCGCCGGCAATGGATACACTTGCATTCGCTCCTGCCGAAGAAATGCACGTGGTGATCTCCGCGACGTTCCCCTCCTTCGAGACCAGGCAGATGGCGGCAACGAGGATGGCCCAAAGACGGGCGGAGGCAACTCGCAGCGTTCCGTGCATCATCCCGGAAGGCCCTTCGAGAGGCGATGTCATAGATAGCCCAGATCCTTCAACCTCTTTAGCATCTTCTCTTTTTCTGCCTTCGTGACGTCATGATCCCTCTCAAAGGCATATTCCTTCCCTGTGAACAAGGCGGCAGCGGCTGATCCCTTCACTGCACCGAGCATCTTCCCGTCGACATCTTCGGGGATCCTGATCCCCAGAAGGCAGAGAATCGTCGGCAAGAAATCCATAAGGCTCGCATCTTCCAAACAGGTGCCCTTTTCGATTTCCTTCCCGTGGGCCATGAAAAAACCGTCCAATCGGTGCACCCCTTGCTGTACTTCGGCGGTCTTGACGAATACTCGCCCATCCTCTTCACGGTGAGAGAGTCGCTCCAGGCCTATGTATCCGGCGTCGCCGTATTCGGTTATCATCAAATCGGGCGCCTTCTCCAAATTCCGTCCCTGGTAGATATCTTCCCGTCTGTCCACCTTCCTGATCACGGTTACGCCGGTGCTCGGCTCTTTCAAAGCGCACAGCCTTCCGATGATTTCATCCCGAAGCGCCTCGTACTCCGCTCCTGGTTCGACTATGCCCAGTCTCTCGCGACCTTTCACATTGAGGTAGATGCCGTGCGAGGAATAACAAAAGGCCTTCGTCCTTCCCCAGTCAATGGATTGGATAACCCTGCTGGACTGCTCGAGCAGTTTGTAAACAGGTCCCTTTTGTCCGACCCGTTCCAACACCAAGTCCCGCGTTACCCCGAGGCGCTTCGCGGTCTTTTTCAAGACCCTCAATGCGCGGGTTGCAAGCCCCGCTTCCTTCGAAGCATATCGAAGGTATCCTTCAGCGGCGAGCCAATTGTTCAAGTCTATATCACAATGGAAGGGCCCGAACCCGTGGTCGGAAAGAACAAAAACCGTCGCATCCTCGCCGAAGTCCTCGATCAGTCTCCCGATGAGTCCGTCGAGAAAGGAAAAATAGGCGACGATGCCCCTCCCAGGCTCGTCGAGGCCTTCCGCGCCTTTCGCGACATGCCTGGCAGCGGCGGCGATCGAGTGCCAGAGCCTGTGCTGGATGCGATCCGGCCCTGTGAAGACGACCATGAAGAAATCCCAGGCCTCCTTCTTCATGCAATACTTCGCCGCCTCAAATGTCTTCCGGGTTAGATCGGTCAGATCGTTCAGGAAGGCACCCACCTCCTCATCATCATACCGCGTCCACGGAACGTCGATCTTGTAGTCAGGGATTTCTCGCTTCAGTTCACCCGCAAGGCCGACCGGATATGTGAAGTCGTACGTCGTATCGGGCGTCCCCAGCCCGGACATCATGATCCCGTTCACGCGTGCGGGGGGATAGGTCTGTGGTACGTTGAGAACCGCCACTTTCTTCCCCTCGGCACTGAGGATTTCCCAAAGCGTGACGCTGTCCACTGAGGTCGAGACCGTCGGCTCGGTGTAGTAGGTTCCATGCGTTTTGACGTTGAAATTGAAGACACCGTGCTTGCCGGGATTCTTGCCCGTCATGAAGCTCGCCCATGCCGTGGAAGACACAGGAGGATAGACGGATCTCAACCTTCCATGACATCCTTCCTCCATCAGCCGGGCGAACGTCGGCAGGACACCGGCCGCCACCAACGGCCGGAGGATCTCCAATGTACCGCCATCGTAACCGATCACCAGTATTCTCCTAGCCATCGCTTTTCCCAGTCGTGCTGTTTACACCCTATTTTCTCAAATTGTGGGCCAACACCCTCTCTATCTGATCTACCATGAATCGAAGATGCCACTCATCGAGGTCCTGATGAACCGGAAGCCCAAGGATTCGCTCCTTGAGTAAGACAGCTTCAGGGAAATCGCGCCAAGGCACCCCTTCATGAAACCATGCCCACCATGGATGGCTGCAAACCCCGGCCTCTTGCAGCATCGAGTAGATCCTGCTTCTCTCCTCCCTGTCGCGCACAAGGATCGGGAACAAGAGTGGACACACGCCAGCCGGCAAGTCCTTACGGATGAGGCACTCTTCCCACCTTTTCAGAAAGTAATCGAGAAGAAACCGGAAGTTCTCCCTTCGTTTCCGAACGACCTCCCCCAGATCCAGCTTGCCTAAGATGATCCATGAAATCCGAGACATTTTCCAATTCAGAATTTCCGGTCTTGTCTCTTGTGTGTCCGGCCTCGCCAGAAACCGGGCTCTCGTCCCCGTGATCCTGGCACCGCCTGCGAGCAAGAACCTCACGACCTTCATGGTTCGATTCAGCGCCCGGGCCGTCCCCCTCGATAACCTGTCTTCGAGGGCCGGTTTCTCCCCGCGGCTTCTCCCCTGGATCAGTTCCGTCGTCCAGAAGACCGAAGCGAAGAGGCTGGGGCTCTCCTCTGAAAAAGACCCGGGTTCCGCGCCCGTGTTCATCACAAGCGCACCACCGTTCGGAACGGGCAATGATTTCAGAAGGCTGAAGATACCCACGTCTCCGGTGCTGCCCAGATCCTCGACCCCACTTTTGCTCAGAAACGCGTGTGCACAGTCTTCGATGAGAAACACCTTCTTCCTCTCGCACATTTCCCTGATCGGGCCGAGAAATTGCGGGAAACCGAAAAAGTGCGTTAGGAGAACACCCCTGCCTTCTCCGTTCAACCTCCGCTCCAAATCCTCGAGGTCCACCTGTAGGTCGGCTTTCACTTTGTAAAACACGGGGCGAATCCCGAGAAACCGCATGGAGTCAACCTCAACCCCGCAATTGTATGCCGGAACCAGAACCGCATCCCCTTTTCCAATACCCAGGGCACGCACTCCGGCGATGAGTGCATACCTCCCGCTGTAAAAGTAATGACACCTCGGCTGATTCAGAGGAAAGACGTCGCGCGCCCCCCCCGAACGACCCCGAAGATCACGTATTGAAATACCCGGCCTTCCACCGACGTAGGTCTTCATGAAGTCTCCGTTTCCGTTCTCGATCGCCTTCTTCGCAGATTCCTGTACAGTCGAGTCAGATACGGAGATTTTTTGACGAGCGGAGCGACTTTGCAGAGGGCGAGCCACAAGATGGCTCCCCTTGATGTGCGATTGAAAACCAGAACTCCTTTTCGGATCCGCTTCTTCGTCGCCCATTGCGCTTTGTACGCCTCATCGCCTCTCAGGAAGTCGATCCGCTCCACCCGGTCCACATCGATCAGGTGTTTCTTGAATTCAGACATCCAGATAACGCCCACCCCGTACTTGCGGTAGTCCAGGTCATAAGCCATCTTCGTACAGTAAACGCACCGATCGTGCACGAGGACATATCCCCCAGCCACGGGGGTGCCGTTGATCGTGAGCTTCGCCCCCCTGAACCAGCCCTTTCTCACCGTCATGTGGGCGAATTCGGTAAGAAACGCGGCGTTGGGTTCCTCTCCCTTCCAACTCTTGCCGTATATATCCAGGAAACCACTCATGAACGTGTCCACCTCTTCCGGGTTCGTGCCCGTTGTGGAATCCACGGCGACCCGGAACTCCAGATTGCCGTCTCGCTTCAACCGGTTCATATTCCACCTCAGGCTCTTCCTGACGGAGGCGGGTCGCCGCCTGGTGAACTCCTCCCCGGAGTAATCGATTCCGTCCACGTACCAGTTCGTGAAGCACGGATACGCCAAATGCTTCAGACCACACCGCCCGACAGCACCCAGAACGGCTTCGAAGCTGCCGTCCTCGTCCGGAAGCGGGTAAAGGTCCAGAACATCCCAAGCACCCGCCTCTTTCCTGACATGGCGGAGTATGTCCAGGAGGTTCCCTTCTCTCCTTCCCCCTTCCTGCCCCCCGCCGATCACGTTCCGGATCGGTGAATAACCCTCATTTCCGATCAATTCCAGCTTTCGGACGCGGAGGCCCGAAACCCTGTCTCTTCTCTCCATCAACGGCGCGATCAACGCCGCCTCGTTGCCCTCGAACAACACAACCGTCCGGAGCTTGTTCTTTTGGAGGAAGTGTTTGTTCCAGAGCAGGAACCAGTCATGCATCAGGAACGGTACGTAGGTGGCCATCTTCAACGCTGCCCGGTCCCAGATTTCCCCCAATGCGCAAAAATCCCCTGGATCCAGAATCATTTCCATCCGTCTTCTCTCAGATCCGTCCCTTGCCCTCATCTCCCCGTCCCCTTCCCTCGCGGGCCCCTCCAACCGAAAACGATCCTGAATCACACTGCAGAGCCCTGAATGTACATCTCATGCCAGACAGCAAAGTTCGAGAGCAGCCACAACTGGATCCCGTACTGCCTTGTCCCCTTGCAGTGCTCATCCAGCATGGCTTTCAGTGCGTCCTCGTCGAAATAGCGCGTCAGGTCCTTGTGCCCATGCAACAGGACCCTGTCGGCATATTCCCGCAGATCCTCTCGAAACCACTTGTCGATCGGTATCGAAAACCCCATCTTTCCCCTGCGGCAGATCTCTTTGGGCAGAAGTCGCTCAAAGGCCCGCTTCAGAATGTACTTTGTACCCCCGTTTCGCAGTTTCATGGCGTTCGGAAGGCGGCTGGCAAACTCGACGAAGGGGTGGTCAAGGAAAGGAGTTCTCACTTCGAGTGAGTTCGCCATGCTCGTGATATCCGTCTTCACGAGAAGGTCATCCGGCAGGTAGCTCGTAAGATCCACGTAAAGGATCTTGGAGATGGCATCCCCGCCCTCCCATTCGTCCGCCTTGGATTCATAGTATTTCCAGCCCCGCTGCTGTCCGAGCCACTTCCGCATCTCGGGGGCGTATACCTTATTCTTCAGATGCTCGTCGAATCGGCACCTCCAGACGTAGTCGCGATAGGCGGCCGTTGAGCATCGATAGCCCAACCCCCTCTGAATCCGATAAAGCACCTCACCCGCTCCGAGTCGACCCGCCTCGGCGGCCAGCATGGCCCTGCTTACGATCGCCCTGCCGAGGGTGTTCACCGCCCCCTTACCGGCAATTCTCCAGAGAATGGGGTACTTCCCATAGCCCGCGAAGAGTTCGTCCCCGCCATCCCCCGAAAGGGCCACCGTCACGGATTCCCTCGTCATCTTAGCAACATAGTACGTCGGGATCGCCGAGGAATCGCCCACCGGTTCATCGAAGTGATAGACCAGCTTCGGAATCAACTCCTCGACATCGGACGTGACGATGTATTCGCGATGGTCCGTGCCGAAGCGCTCGGCCACGAGCCGGGCATACGCCAGTTCGCTGTATTCCTCCTCGGCGAATCCGATCGAAAAGGTCTTCACCGGCCTGTCGGACAGGCTCGCCATCAGTCCCACAATGATGCTCGAGTCGATCCCCCCGCTCAAAAAGGCGCCGAGAGGCACGTCGCTCACAAGCCTCATGCGCACGGATTCCTCCAGACGACCGTACAACTCCTGCAGGCACTCCTCCTCATCGACCTGCTTCCGGGGGGCGGCATTCAGGTTCCAATACCGCTCGACCTTGATCGATCCATTTTCACAGATCAGCATGTGCGCCGGCGGCAGCGCACGGATCCCCTCAAAGATGGTTCGCGGCGCGGGAACGTAATTGAACGTGAGATAGAGGTCCAAGGATTCGACATCGACCTCCCTGGGCACCTGGGGATCCACGAGGATCGACTTGATCTCGGAACAGAACCAGATGGTTCCGTCGATCACCGTGTAGTATAGCGGCTTCTTTCCGAGTCGATCCCTGGCCAGCACCAGCCGTTTCTTCGGCTCGTCCCAAAGGGCGAACGCATACATGCCGCGCAGCTTTTTGACGAATTGCGCTCCATACTCTTCGTAGGCGTGTACAAGAACCTCCGTGTCCGTGTCCGTCCGGAAAACATGGCCCCGGTTTCGCAATGTTCTCCTGAGTTCCTGGAAGTTGTACGCCTCGCCGTTGTAAACAATGCAAACGGTCCCGTCTTCATTGAACACCGGGGGACAGGGGCTCGCGAGATCGATGATGCTCAGTCTCCTCATGCCGAGGCCCAGCCCCCCCTTCACGTAGATGCCCTCGTCGTCGGGCCCCCGGTGGACGACCTGGCGGCACATCTTGCGTATCAGTCCCTCATCGACAACGCGCGCACCCCGAAAACAATGCTTTCCCACGATTCCGCACATTTCTTCCGACCTATCCCGGCCTGGAAGGAAACCCTGCTCCCTCCCATCCATGCACGGTCTGTGCCGCTGCAACGGTGATTTTCTTCTCTGACTCCGGGCGCTTTTCCTAGTCCCTCATAACGAATCTGCGCAGAACCCCGACCCCGCACACATCGTGTTGAAACTGAACGAAGCTTGGCCCATCCGAACTCATCCTTCGCAACGCATACCGGTCCGATTGAGAATCGTTCATTCCGTAAATCGCCGACATCGCGCACAGATAACCGGACTCCCGGACGACTTCCTTGGTTTCCTCGTCGAAGTCTCCCTCCTTCCCGTTGGGGTAACAGAAGGCGAGCACAGAACGCTGCAGCGCTTCTTCGATGCCTTTTTTCGATTCCCCCACCTCTCGGATGCATTCCGACCTCGATATCCGAGAGAGGACCGGATGCGTACACGTATGCCCGCCGAAGCTGATTCCATACCTGGACATATGACGGATCTCCTCCCAATTCAGAGGAGCATACCGCTCCGGAGGCCTCTCCGGCACCTCCACACGTAGTTCCTTGAGAACGTCTGAGATCAGTTCGTCCCGCGTCTGCGGGTTCACCCTTGTCGCCATCTCGTCCAGGGCATGCTTGAGCCTTCGCCTTTCGCGGGGGTCGACCAGATGAAAGCGCTCCCCTGCAAGCACGATATCGGGCCGCGAACTCTCCCCGATTCCGAAGTTGATCCGATCGTGCCAGAGCCATACCCCTTTATCGACAAAATCCAGGGTCAGGAAAACAGCGGCCGGCACTCCGTGCTTCCGCAGAATCGGAAAGGCAACCTCGTAGAAATCCCGGTAGCCGTCGTCCACGGACAACAGGACGGAGGCCGGCGGCGGCGGATCCCCGTTCGTGATGCGTTCGACGTAGGATTCCAAGTCCAGGAGGAAGAAATGATTCTTGAGGTATCGTATTTGTTTCTCGAATGTTCCGGCTTCGGTGTAGCCTTCCCCAAACCGGTGGTACATCAAGATCCTCGTTTTCCCCCGCGTGAGCCTCTTCGCAGCCCGGAACAATCCCAGGCTTCCCGCCAGACCGACCCCGGCCCTTCTGAGGACCGATCGAACGGATGAGCCGGGACGTAGGGACGGGAAGCCCCCTTCACCCAAGCCTGTCATGAATGCCATGTCGATCTGCCAAAACAGGATCTCGCGATCCTCGTTACGATCCTCGAGAGAAGCTCGAAAACAGATTTGAGAAAGGGCTTCATGTCATCACGAGCGAAAACTGCGTATGTCTTGTCTCCACGTAAAGATCGTAGCCAATCCCCTCTCCTCCACTCACCGCTCGCCAAATACCCGTTCCGCCCGAGGACGGTAGATAGATCCTCCCCAAAATGGATCCATTTGACACACCGCCTTTCGGCTTCGACCGGCGTCACATCCTCGCCTGCCAGTTCGCGATAGGCCAGGTAGGGAAAATCGATGCCCAGCCGGTATGCGTGGGAAACTTGTATCCAGGGCCGGGTATTCACCTCGATGATCTTGTACTCTCCGTCCCGGGAGTCCCGCTTGTACTCGATCTCCGACAAGCCCCGGTATCCCACTCCTTGCAGGAACGAGAGGGAGCGTTGCTGCAGGACGGGATTGTCACAACTCTCGTAAAACGTGCCGATTCCGAACCCCGCAGGTCGCTGCCGGATCTTCCGAGAGATAAAGACCGCGATGGCCTCCGAATTCCCGTTCAGATAGGACCCCACGGCGTACTGCTGATCGTCGGGTCCCGCGATGACCTCCTGAACGATGGCATCGTTTCGTGAGGAGAAGATCTCCGCATATTGATCCAGAAGATCTTTCCTGCTTGTCGCCCTTACGACCTTGACAAAACGACCGGAATACAAAAAGCTGTAAATCGGCTTGAGGATACAGGGATAGCTTACCTCTTCCGCGATTCTTTCCAGGTCTTGCAGGTCTCTCGGAAAATAGGTTCTGGGGGAGGGGACGCCGAACCGTTTCGTCAACTCGTGAAATCTCCGCTTGTCGTTCATGGCGAGAATCACGTCCCTGTCCGCCAGGGGTAACGAATAGACCGGGCTCAATCTCTCCCGCTGGCTGGAAACCGCCAGCAGGAACTCGTCGCTTGTCGGGAACAGAATAGGCCGGCCACCCGCTCCCCGGCCGCGCAACAGCAGGAATTCCGCAAGAGCATCCTCTTCCGAGACCGGTGCAGGGCACACCATTCCTTTGCAGAAGCGAGAGGAGAATCCGATCCTCTTCGGATCATCATCGAATCCCCATACGGGGATCCCTCTTCTGCCCAGGCTCCGAGCCACGGCCAGGCCGGTCAGACCCATGCCCAGTACGAAGACGGCAGGCATTTCCCCTTTCCCCAACCTTCGTCCCCCCTTCCGACCAAAGGGTCCACGTCTGTTTGCGCCTACCGTTTGGGCCTCTTCTTCTCTCCGGGGTTCCGATTCCCGCCGCCCGACCATACGGGGAAATACTTCTCGAGGGCCCTCCCCCCGCCCGAGACGACCTTGACGTTCCTGTACCCTTGGCCTATGAACTCGTCCGCCAACCTGACGGATGCCGTTTCCCTCGCTCAGTAGCAGTAAATGAATATCTCCTGCTTCGACCTGGGGAGTTGGGGTAATGGTCTCTGTTTCTTGTTCGGGGTCTGAGGGGGCAGATTGATCGCCCCCATGATATGGACATTCTCGTACGGCTGCCCGCCGGAGTGGATCAGGATGGCCTTTCCCTGTTTGAACTTGTAATATACCTCGCTCGCGCTTGCCCTCGGGATGTCCACCCCATCCACTCGCGACCGATCCTTTTCAGGCCCCTGGGCGGCGCAGTCCCGCAACAACCCTCCGGGCAAGACACCAAGCAGAAGGGCCACCCCAAGCAAGAAGAAGACAGCCTTTTTCATCACAGAGTCCCTCCGAGAACCCGCTGATACACTCTCTCTTGTTCCTCCACTATTCTTCTCCAGTCGTAACCCTCCGCGACCCGGCGGGCTTCCCTTCCCATCCGCAGCCTCACATCCGGGTTCCTGAGCAGTTCCACCGTTTTCTGAGCGAAAGCGTCCGGACCATCGGCAATCGCAATGTTCGTCCCGTCAGTCACATTGAGCCCCTCGCACCCGACAGGGGTCGATACGATCGCCTTTCCCATCGACATGCCGTCGAGGATCTTCAGCCTTGTCCCGCTCCCTATTCTCACCGGGACCACCATGACTGCAGCCGCATCCAAATAGGGCCTGATATCCTCCACGAACCCCGTCACACGGACCCGCTTGTCATGCAGGGATGCCCTTTGAATCGCATCGGGCGGAGCGGTCCCCACGAAGGAAATGCTGACATCCGGATGCCTTTTTCGAATCCCGGGATAAATGTCTCTCCAGAAATAGAGCACCGCATCCCGATTCGTGTGCACATCCATGTGCCCGATCCAAACGAGCGCGCTCTGCCTCTCCCCACCTCCGCCGGGCCTGAAGTAATCCGTGTCGGTACCGTTGGGCACTACAAACAGCCTCTTCTCTGCGCCCAGACCGCGGACCATTTCTGCATCCTTCTCCGAGACCACGACCGAGCAGTCGAAAGCGTTGAGCGCCCACCGCTCGAAGGACCTGAGCTTCAGCCACTGCAGGCCAAGGTAGGCCTTCCTGGCCGGATTCGTCTCCGCCCGGAACCATCGATACAGCCTCACGGATTCGCAGTTATGGTTCACCAGAAGCTTCGGCAACTCCCTGAATTCATCGATGTACACCGCCAGAGGAAGCATGTCCACATGAACGAGATCGATCTTTTCGGCGCGGAGGATCTCCCGGATCTTCGCGCGCATGGCCGGTGCGTCGTACTTCCAGGCTACCAAGGGCCTGGCAGAGAAGACATTCATCAAGGCAGCCCCGGCCAGCTTCCATCTCGATTCGTCGAGCGGAATTCGGTACGGATGCACGGACTTGCAGAAGCCTCGCAGGTGCTCAAGGTTTCGGTCTTTCCATTCATCCTCCAACTGGACGAAGGTTACCAGAGTGACCTCGTGGTTCCGGGCAGCACCCCTGAGGATATGGTAGGTCCTCAGGCTGTGGCCGCTCACCAGCGGAAACGGGCTTCGGGTCGATAAGAAGAGAATGTTCATCAATCAAAATACCCCAGGGCCCTGAGTTGCGCCTTCACCTCATCCCCTGCCTCGAACTTCGCGGCTCCCGCGCCGACCTCTCGATTTCTCTCCACGTGCTCCTGAATCACGTTTTCCAGTTCGTCCGCCATCGCCGGTTCCCGGTCCGCCACATCCTCCGCTTCACCAGGGTCTCTGCTCAGATCATGCAGAAATCGTCTGTCGTGGTTCAGGTCCACGATGAGCTTCCACCAGCCTCTCCTCGCGCACAAACGCCTTCGGCTTACCTCGCTGATCAGGTGCCTCCTCCTGGGACCGTCCCCATTTTCCTTCATCAGCGGTACGAGGCTCAGACCGTCAGATTCAGCCGGGGCGCCGAGCCCCGCCAGATCCAATACCGTGGGAACCACATCCAAAAGGCCCACAGGATCATCCACCCTCCTGCGCGTATGCCCGATTCCTCCCGGGACCTTGATGAGAAGGGGGACGTGCAAGAGCTTTTCATGGAGCTGCAGAGGATGGCCGAATAACCCGTGTTCGCCCAGCAACTCTCCGTGATCGGCCGCGAGGACGATGATCGTATTCTGCTGATCGATGGTGTCCAAAAGACGTTTGATCTGGTAATCCACCGCTTTGACCTTACCCCTGTACGCCTCCGTCAGGAGCCGCCTTTCCGTCTCGGTGATTCTCTCTGGCTTGGACAACGCCTTACGCCAGAGCGACGCTGCACGCAACCGGTTCGCCAGGGCCCAGCCTTTTTCGGGGATGTAGGGGCCATGCACATCCATGTAATGCACCCAAAGGAAAAAGGGCGCCCTGGCCTTCTCCAGCAATCCGAAAGCCTGCTCGTTGATCTTGGCCGCCGCCTCGTACGGGCTCCTCAGCAGGGTCCCGATCCGCAGGATCTCAAGGTCGAGCCTCCTTCGCCAGCCGTGCGAGCGAACCCTCTTCACATTATCGATGAAAACATCGAAGCCTCTGTCGAACGAAAAGGTCTGGGATATATACGGGTTCGAGTTCACCGCGCGGGTGCTGAACCCTGCCCGTTTCAAGACCTCAGCCAGCATGATCCGCTCGCTCGAAACCCGCGAGAACCAGTCCCCGTACTTGCAGGGATAGAATCCGGAAAGCAACGCGAGAAACGACGGGGAGGTGTGGGTGCTCTGCGATACGGCATAGCCGAACACCGTCGCCTCGCTGCCCCATGCATCGATGTGCGGAGTGAGGCTGTTACGGCCGACGTCTCCGCGCACGATCCCGACGTGATCCGCTCGCAATGAATCTATGGTCAAAAATACAATATTACAAAACATTATGAGAGTTTCCTCCCGTTGCCCACGCCTTCAAAAAACAGCCTAACCGCAACCTCTTCCTCCGACTTGGCCGCCTCCTCTTGCTGGATTCGCAGGGCGCTGACAATCAACCCCAGCCAAACCCAATAGAACCCCATGACATTCACGTATGAGTAGGCATCGTGAAAGAAATTCATGACCATATTCGCCACGATGCAAAGAAGGAAGCCGAGCCCGAGCCCCTTCATCCACTCATCCCCTGATCTCCGGTAGAGTCGCCAGGACAGCCTCAACCCGCGAAGGTAGATCCAAAGAAAGAAGAACAATCCAACGAGGCCCCATTGCACCAGGACCTTGATGTACATATTGTGCGGATCCCTCGTCCTTTCCCGTCTGTCCATCTCCCTCGCCTTGACGTTGTAGACTCCTGCGCCCGTTCCCCAAATGGGGCTCTCTTGCCACAATTTCAGCCCGAACTCCCACAACTCCAATCTTCCCTCCGAAGACCCGTCAAGCTCCCCCTCCTCGTCCTCGGTCATCTGGACCCTTTCGATCACCGATACAGGGATCATCGTATAACCGAGCGCGCCCAACGCGATCAGCACAACGAGCAATTTCCTCTTCACGAAGAGCAGGAGAAGGACGGCGGCGACCACAAAGGACAAATACGCAGCCCTTGAATAGGTATAGAGGATGCAGTACACATTTCCCCCGATGATGCCCACCAACACCGCGCGCCTGCTCCAGAGCTTCTCAAAGACCAGTAGACCGATCGCCACGAACGTGTACTGGGCATAGAACGCCGCCAGTTCATTGGGGCCCAGAAAAGTAAAGGTCCCGGCCGTTCGCACGGAATCTTGGTAGTGCCACTTTTTCACCCATCGGAAGGTCTTGAAGAAGTACCAGTCCATGGGAATCATCGTCAGCAGCATCACCCAGCACAGGATCTTGATGAGCCTGGTGTCCTTGGCGCTGTCCGCAGTGACCGTGTAGAGAAGCAACATCAGCACGAAATTCTTCCAGTCCCTCAGTAAGGTACCGCCTGACTCCTCGCCAAGCGTGCCCATGCCCTGGAGAAGGCCCGCAAAGCTGACAACGATAAGTCCCATGATCGGGATGGTGAATTCCGTCTTCTTGAATACCGTCGACCCCTCCCTCCCCGACCGGATGATCATTCCAAGGAGCATTCCGCCCATGAGGATATCCACGAAATCCTTTCCGTAAGGGAGCTCGTGCACCTTGTCCACCACGACCTGCAGGGGAAGCAGAGGGCAGAGGAAGAGCAGGCAATACTCGGTCTTCCAGAAGACCGAGATCAGGAAGAAGACGCCTCCCAGGACGTAGATCGCGATCGGTATGTAATCACTGAGCCCTATGCCAAGCATCTGATCCTACCCTGTAGAGAACGGAAGTCTATTTCGAGGGCCCCGGTCTGTAACGAATCTCATAGATTCCCCGGTACCGTCGGAATCCGATGGCCCTCCGGATCGTATTCTTGATCGCCTTCGACACCCTGGCAGGCAGAAGCGGCATTTCCCTGCCGGCCAGGATCCGGCCGAACGTGTCGATCGAGTACGCCTCGGACATGTTGATTCTGTTGAGTATCGCCGGATTGCCGCCCCTGTGGGAGAAACGGGGCTCGCTTGTGCAGATTCCCCTGTATCCCACTTTGCCTGCCAGATCGATCACGCGCTTGTTCATGACCCCGTGGGGGAGGCTCAAAAACTCGACGGTCTTCGCCAGTCGGTCCTCGATGGTCTTTTTCGATGCCTCCAGCTCGTAAACGACTTCTTCCTGAGGCAGATCGACCAGCCCTCGATGGCTGACGGTATGCGACTGTACCGACACCCCCCCCTTGTCCATGTCGATCAATTGACTCCAGTCCAGGTACTCCCTGCTGCCCACAGAACCGGTGCTTACGAACAGGGTGGCCTGCATCGAATAGCCCGCCAGCACGGGAAACGCGTTTCGGTAGTTGTCCTCCCATCCGTCATCGAAGGTGATGATCAGGCTTCTGTCGGGTTTTGTTACGCCGTCGTCGATCAACTCTCGCAAGGACAGCGTTATGAAAGCCCTCTCCCGGGCCCATTGCATCTGACGGGCAAAGCCCTTTGCAGAGATGCAATAGGCCCGGCTCGTGGACGTACCCTGCTCCGCGCTCGTTCCCGCATCGACAACCCGATGATACATGAGGATCGGCATCCGGAGTCTATCCGTTGGTCGCGCCATTCGAGGATCCCTGCCGCGTCTCACAAGTCACATGATCCTTCTTCCGCTCCTCTTGAATTCCCTCACATCCTCCCTCCGAGGGAAAGAGAAGTAGGAGCCCTCTTCCTTGGGGTTCGCCCGATAGGTCGCTCGCCCGGAACAGATGAGATCGATCGCCTCCATCATAAGGTGCGCCCCCACCCGCTTGCTCCGCGTCATGACCTCATGCAGCGTCTCGTGGGCGGCCACTTCCATATCCCGCTGCAGGATGATCCGCCCGTCGTCCAGTTCCAGATTCATCTCGTGGATCGTAATGCCGACCTCTTTCTCGCCGTGAACCAGTTGCCAGAAAACCGGCATCATCCCTCGATATTTGGGAAGCTTGCCGCTGTGGATATTGATACAACCCAGCCTGGGCAGTTCCAGCAGATCCCTCTTGAAGATCGCCGAAGCCGCGACCGAGATGACCAGGTCCAGGTCCATCTCGTTCAGCTTCCTCAGGAACGCCTCTCCGTTCACATCGTGCTCGTGGGTCACTTCGATCCCCCATCGCCTGCACAACGGAACCAGCCCGTAGCTCCGGCTTCCGGTCACGGCCGGCGGCAGGAGCCTCGCCAAGGTCCTGTACCCGCAGTACCGGAGCCCGACACGAGCAAAGTCTCTGAATCCGTAGAACCCGTACATCTGCCGCGCGAGATCGGTCATCCTTTTCTTGCTCAAGGGGCGTGTAATCACCACCCCCTTGATTCCCTGCAAAGGGCGGAACCGGGCGAAGAACTCCTCAAAGAAGATCCGGACGTAGAAGGGATCGTCCTGTGTGACGAAAAGGATCCTGCAGTTCACCTTCTGACTGTCTCCCATGTAACCACCTGTTTCCCGGCCAGGAACTTGACTGCGGCGACAACCGCGGCAAGATTCACGATACAAAAGTAGAGTGGAAGAAACAGAATCTTATTCCGTTTCCCCGCCACGTCCAGAACCCAACCGACCAGGGCCGCCGCATAGAATGACAATTGCATGCCCATGGTTGCGGCATAGAAGGGGCGATCCAGCAGCGCGAGGTTCGCGGCAAAGGCGATCATCAGAAAAAACGGAACCATCCATCTGAGGATCTTGTGCGACGTAAGCTGGAAGGAAACAAACAAATGCCGGAAGGGATTCAGGAGGCCCCTCACATGCGCCAGGCCGTTCATGCCCCTGGTGATTACCCGCACCCGCATCGAGAATTCCTCCTCCGCCTTCTCCTCCGTCACCTCGTATGCCACGGCGTCGGGCTCGAACACGACGCGGTATCCCTTTTCGAGGATCTTCAGGGGCTCGACAAGGTCGCTGATGATGTCTCTCGGCAAGGGCTCGTACAGGTCTTTTCTCACAGAGTAGATGCAACCGCAGCAACCTGTGATTGTCTTGATTCTCGTTTGCCTCCGCTTGATCGAGTTTTCGTACCTCCAGAACAGCTTCGTTCCCGCACCCACCGCTCCCCCGGTCGGATTCACATATTCATACCTTCCGCTCACCGCACCAACCGCCGGGTCGGCATAGTTTCTCACGATCTTTCGCAGGGCATCCCGCTTGTATTTCGTCGTAGCATCCGAAAAAACGACCACCTCGCCCCGGGCCCGCCGGACGGCCTGGTTTTGCGTTTCTGTTTTCCCGACCCTTCCCTCTACGCGGCAGAGAGCCACGCCTTGCTCCGAGAACTCGCCCACGATCCGATCCGTTCCGTCCGTCGATCCGTCGGAAGCGACAATGATCTCCAGCAGATCCGTCGGGTAGTCCAGCAAGAGCGAGTTTTCGAGCTTCTTTCGGATGTTCTTCTCCTCGTTGTACGCGGTAATGAGAAGCGTCAGAGACGGCTCCATGTCGGCCCTCTTGACCTCGTTCCCGACAAAGAACGAGATCAAGAAGACCAGCGCCGGGTATCCCACATACACGTATGCGATGAGAAGTAGGGCCAGCCAGAATACGATCTCAGCCATGCCTTCCCCCGACCGGCGTCCGGTCCGCTGCGCTTCCACTCCTCGTCGGGCGATCTCGAGACGCCACTTCCTCGTACACCTCCACGTATCTGTCCGCCATCATCTCGGCCGAGAAGGACCCCTTCACCGCCTCATAGGCATTCCGGGCCATTCTGCGGCCCATGTCCGGGTCGGCGAGGATTTCCTGGATCGCCTTGGCCAACCCTTTTGCATCGCCCGGCTTCACCAGAAGGCCCGACCTTCCGTGTTCGATAATGGTCGGAATTCCTCCCACCCTTGTCGCAACGACCGCCTTTCCTGCAGCTGCGGCCTCCAGCAGGGCCATGGGAAGCCCCTCCGTAAGGGAAGGGAGCACAAAAACGTCCATGGCGGAATAGATTCTTTCGATGTCCCTCCGGGTACCCGTGAACAGGATGTTGGAGCCCAGGCCTCTCTTCTCGGCCACACCCTTCTCAAGAGCGCCGCGCAACGGTCCGTCGCCTATGATCAGGACGAAAAGATTCCGGTCATGGGACAGCAACTCCTGTGCCGCCTGGATCAAATAGCAATGTCCCTTTTCGGCGGAAAGCCTTCCCACACTGCCGATCACCTTACAACCCTCCGGGATCCCAAGTTCCTCCCTGACCTTCCGCGCTTCAGCCGAACACTCGAATCTCTTGAGGTCGATCCCGTTGTGGATCATTACCATCTTGCCAGGGGCCATTCTCACCTTCGATAGCTGTTCCCGAATGCTGTCCGAAACGGCAATGACTCTATCGAACCGACGCAGGAACATCTTGTCCAGTCTTGCATACATTCTCATCTTCAGATCTTCGCCGAGCCAATTGTGGCACGTCGCCACCCTCCCGATCTCCATTCCGACCGAAGCCCACAGCCCGTACAGATTCGACTTGTATCCATGTGTATGAAGGATTTCTACATGCTCTCCCCTCAAAAATCGTCGAATCCGGAGCAAGGTCCTCGGATCCACTTTGCCCCGGCATGCAAAAACCTCGACCCGGAAACGATTCCCTCTGGCCACCTCCGCCGCCTCGAGGTGGCTCTGGCGCCTGTTGTCGAACACCCCGACAACCGGCTCGAATCCCCGGCTCCTCAATTCTCTCGACAATTGAATCATTACATTCTCAGAACCGAAGAACCCGCTGCTGCTGATGAGCTGGAGGATCTTCATACCCGTCTTCTGTGGATCAGAGAGTGAAATGCGCAAAGAATCACGAATCCGACCAGGAAGAAAACGAATCCGGTGAACTCGTGGAAGAAACCTTGCGCCGCTTCCGGCCCGAAGGCGTTCGACAGGATCGCGGTGCCCGTCACCCTGACCACGTTGACGGCCAGAGCGATCGGCACCGGGAGAGCCACCATGGCCGCCTTCTTGATCCAACCCCGACTCAAAGATGCGAAGAGGCAACCCAGCATCACGTAGGCATAGAGCGACCGAATACCGCTGCATGCCTCCGTGACCTCCAGTTCCGTTCTGGCAAGGAACAGAAGGTTTCCGTCTCGGAATACAGGCAGCCCTATCAGGCGAATCACCTCGACCGACGCCTCTGTCACGAGCAGCTTCATGGGATGGGTGATCTGAACGTAGTAGGCGCTGGGTATGGGAAACATGAAAAACAGGAAGAGGATGGGCACCAGCAACGGCCGGGCGATCCCCATCCCGCAGAGGGACAGGAACAACCCGAACAATACCAGTGGAATCGAATAATAGGCCAACGTGTGAAACTTGGCTGAGAAGGAAACCACGTAGACCAATAGTCCCATGAAAAAAACGGGGGTTCCCGCCCAGGCTGGTTTGACCGGGGTCCGCTGGATCCTGTTCCTCTGCCTCCATGCCAGGAACAGGGAGATGGGAATTACGAAAAAACCGTGCGAGTAGTCCTCCTGGCTGTTCCAGACATTTGCCAGACGAACCAAGGCAGGAGCGAACAGAAGGATCAATCCCCCAGCCAGGAGGAAAGACCTCCCCTTGGCGAAGACTTGCAACGCCTCGTTCCTGTTCTCGGCGGCTGCGTTCATAACGTGGCTCTGTTGATCTCGGGATAGACCTTTTCCGCAAACGCGGAAATCTCACCCGTGTTTCGGTCCTTCAACGCGATGTCCGTGAAAGGAAGTGTGATCCTGACGAACGCATTTTCCTCGTCTCCGCCCAGCAAGGCCCTGGAAAAAAGAAAGAGTTTCTGCAAGCCCCGATTCGTAAACACCCGGTTTCCGCTCTGGTACCAGTAGAGGGTGAGCAGGTACTGCCCGTTCTTTGTCAAGAGCATTCGGTTCACGGAAACCCTTTGGCCTGCCGGAGACTTTAGGAAGATCCGGGCCTTTCCGGACTCCACGATCTTCCACCCCTGCCCGGTGAAACACACGATGGGAGAGTGGGAAGAATCGCTTCCCTCCAGCGTATCGTAGTACCCGACGAAGAGCGTAATGTCTTCCCCATCCTGCCGCCCATACACCTTGTAGACAATCCGATCCGTTTCAAGCACGCCCAGCACCTGCTCGTCGTACTCGACCTCTCTGCCAACCCACCCGGCGATCTCGGATGGGAAATCCCTCTCGAATGCAGTGCGGGCCTTGGGGGATTCCAGGAGATTCATGTACAGGAACACAACGCCCGCCAGCAGCCCCGTGCAGACGATCTTGAAGTTCAGGTCTGTCGCACGCATCTTTTCTCTTCCATCCCTCAGACGGACTGCATCCCGGGGCGCCGGTCTTTCACATCAGTAGTATCTGTCCCGTTTGCCTGCCTCTCGGCTCCTGAAGAAACGCCCGAACAGGATGTCGCCAAATCCGCTCAATTCGACTGCCAGCAGCGCCTTGTTCGGCCTGCCGCTTAAGCCTTCAAACATGCCTCTGCTCACGCCGCGTCGGCTGATTTCGAAGGGCTTGCAGGTATTCTGGTATCGGGAAGCCAGGGTGAAGGCGTTCCGGAAGCCCATCGCCGACAAGATCCTCCCATTGGCCTCCGAATCCGGACCGCAGATGCCGTAAGGATACGCAAGGTAGTGCACCGCGTGGCCGAGTTCCTCTTCCAGCCTGCTCTTGCTCTCGCGAATCTCGAGGGCAAACGCCTCTCTGTTCTGTTCACTATAGCAAGGGTGGGTGACGCTGTGTACGCCGATCGTCGCTCCGTTCCTGTCCATGTCGCGCAAATCATCCCAGCTAAGCAGAGGGACACGAAAGACCTCGGAGAACAAGGGTACCTCAAAGTATTCGGCCAATTCCCGGAGGAGATTCGTGCGCTCCTCTCCAGCCTTGTACCTGTAGCTTCCCTCCACGGTCTCCACAAAGGTATGGATCTCTTTGCGCGTCTCCAAAAGGAAAATGCCCAGGCCCCAGGGTGAGAGATCGGCGACCTTTCTCCAGGTGTTTTCGGCAAGAATGAGCAGCGAATTGTAGAGCAATGGGAACCCGAGATCGAGCGGTCCGGTGGTTACGAAGAGCGTGTAATCCACCCCAAGGCTCTTGCACAACGGATCGACGTGATCCACCCATCCCCTGTACCCGTCGTCAAAGGTGAGCACAAACACGTCCTCCTTGAGGGGCTCTCCTTCCTCGAGAAGCCGGACGCCTTCCTCGACCCCCACGACCCGGTACCACTCCGACAGACGTTTCACAAACCACGCAAAGGAAGACGAATCGACGAAAAGACTGAATTCGGCGCGAAGAGAATCTGTTTCCGTGATGTCGTGGAAGCAGAGGAACCGGACCTTCCCAAGCCGAAATACCTTCTTGAGCCATCGAAATGCGGTCACGAATCCGCTGTAGTGAAGGAGCGAGCCGATCGCGACTTTCGACGTTCCCACCAGGTGTCTCTTCACGCGCCGAGTCCGAAAGCGTTCGCCTGGCCCTCGCCTTGTGTTGCGTCGGAGGACCAGGGCTTTCATAAGGTCTTCGTATCGGTCGACCATCCGCGAAACGCCAAACACGGCCTCAACCCGCTTCCTTCCCTCCTTTCCCATCGCACGCCGGAGATCCGGAGAGGCGACAAGCTTCTTCAGGGCCTCCGCCAGGGATTCCGGGTCCTCGGGAGGGACGAGATACCCTGTTTTCCCCTCTTCCACGACCTCAGGGTTTCCTCCCACCGCAGTGGCAACCACCGGCTTCCCCATCGACATGGACTCAAGCAATGCGTTCGACATCCCTTCGCTCAACGAGGGCAGGACGCAGATATCCATCTCACCCAGCAGAGGCTGCAACTCTGAAAAAGGAATCTTTCCGGTGAGTCGCACCGTCCCGTCGAGCCCAAGGTCCCTGATGCGCTTCCGCAATTCTTCCAAATAAGCCTTCTCAAAATCCTTCTCGCCGATCAGGGACACGCGCACATTCGGGAAGTCCTTTCTGACAAGGGCGGCGGCCTCCACGAGCGTTTTCTGCCCCTTGATCGGCCGGATGTTCGCCAGACAGAAAATCTCCACAGGGCCGCCCCCCGCCGCCCCGGCGGTTTTTTCACAGGCACGCTCACCGGTCTCAAGCGGCACGTCCACACCGTTGGGGATGACCACCAGGGATTCCGGCGAAGCCCACTGACTCTTCACGACCTCATTCTTCACCGCCTGGGATACGGTTGCGATCCGGTCGAAAAAGCGATTGAAAAGCCTATAGAACCATATGTGTCTGCGCTTCAGCTTGAATCCCATGTCGCGTCGGCTCGAAAGGATCGGGATTCTCGCCAGGGCCGACAGCAGGATGCCCAACAAGTCGGAACTTTCGTGAAAGGATACGAGAACGGAGACCTTTCTCTGCCTCGTCAAGCCGGCCATCCTGAACAGAGCGCGCACACCACGCAGGCCATAAACCCTTGTGGTGTTCATTTCCTCAACCGTGAAACCCTCGTTCCGCAACTTACCGCTCAGCCTTCCGCCCCGTATGGCCAGGACGATCACTTCATGACCCCGGGCCTTCAGACCTCGGGCCAACTGGCAGAGGCTGCGTTCCGCCCCACCTGTTTCTCCAAGAACATCAATGATGAACAGCAGCGTCATGAAGATCTCTCAGGTATTCTTCGCAAGTGAGAAAACGACACTGCGAAAAGGCTGTCAAAAGCTTGTGGAGCTTCGAGAGGTTGCTGCGAAGGTTGACATAGTGCCGAAAACGATTCATCAGAGATACATCGTGCACTCTGGGTTGGTCCGGGTCCACCTCCCAGGGGTGGAGGTAGAAGACGATTCCCCCCCTTCTTCGCAGGATGACCCGCAGGCCCCACGCATAGAGACGGAAGGGGAGCAAGCGAAAGTAACCCCCTCCACCCCATGGAAGGACAAGCCTGCCTGTCTCCAGATTACTGATCGGCAATTCGAAGAATTCCCGTGAAACCCTCAGAGCTACTCCGTATCTCGGATACCCCCCGAGATCCAGGTCGCCGTATCGGCCGTGAAGCGCAAAGGAGTTGAAGCTGGAGTCGTAACGGTATCCGCACCCCTCGACGATCTTGAGAACTTCCGGGTCAACGGAAAAGCTCGGAGCGCGATAACCCCATACGGGGCTGCCTGTGAGGTCCTCGAGGAGCTTCTTGCTGTGCGTCAGATCCTGCTCCAGAGAGCGCACATCTTCCTGGCGGCAGAGCTTGTGCCCGTACCCGTGAGAGGCCACTTCATGGCCTCGCTTCTGGATCTCCCGAACCAGACCAGGAAGGCGTTCGGCGATCCAGCCGAGCACGAAGAAGGTCGCCCTGTTTCGGCTTCCCCGGAGAGAGACCGACTCGCTGGATTCTGCGGGGGCATCGTGGGCCGTGGCGTCGATGAGGTCCAGGATGCTGTGGGTGTTCCTCTCCACGCGCAGTTGAAAATCCGGCCAGGAGGAAACGGGGATGCTCTGCCGGAAGTTCTCTACCTGGAACCAGTCCTCGACGTCGAAGGTCAGGAGAAAGGGCCGTGCCTGCTCTGCTGAGATTTCTTGCCCTCCCCTTGGGATCGTTGAGGCGGCCGGATGGCAGCCCATCGTTCGAGACCGCCCCCCGGATCGGGTCCATCCCCCCGCCGCCTCGATTCACCTGGCTCCCTTGCCGCTCAAGACCACCCGTACGGTATCGAATATGATGGAAAGGTCGAGAAACAACGAAAGATGCTTGATGTAGTAAAGATCGTACTGAAGTTTTTCCATGGTCTCGTTCTTCGATGCGCCGTAATGGTACTTGATCTGTGCCCACCCTGTGATCCCGGGCTTCACAAAGAGCCTGTACGGGTAGTACGGGATCTCGCGTGCCAGGTCCTCCACGAAGAACCTTCGCTCGGGGCGGGGACCGACGAAGCTCATATCCCCCCGCAGGACGTCAAACAATTGCGGGAGTTCGTCGATTCGGTATTTGCGAATCACCCTCCCGACCCTTGTCACTCTCGGGTCGTCCTTTTCCGCCCACTTCGCCCCCATCGCTTCCGCGTCTTTGACCATCGATCGGAACTTGTGCAGGGTGTAGTCCTTCCAGCCTTGCCCCACGCGATCCTGTCTGTAAATCACAGGGCCTTTGGAATCGAGCTTGATGGCGATGGCGGAGAGGAGCATCACAGGCGAGGCGAGGACAAGCAAAACCACCGACATGAGAAGGTCAACGATCCTCTTGACCCTCAAGGTGAACCTGCTGATGCGAAATCCTTCGGAGAAGATGAACCAGCTCGGCCGGAGCCTGTCGAGCAGGATCTTCCCGGTCAACGTCTCGTAAAAGGAGGCAGCCTCCTCGACCAGTACGCCCCGGAATCGGCAGTTCAGGAGCGTCCGGAAGGGCATCTTCCCTCTTCGGTCGCGGATGGCCACGACAATCCGATCCGCGTCCAGGGCCTCCGCCTTCTCCGGGAATTCTTCCATGGTAAGAAGCGTCCCGAAGGACACCCCATCCTGCAAAGGCACGGTCTCCGACGGGTCTTCGATCGCCAGCGCCGCCAACTCGAATCCGGCCCCCTTCCCCTCTGCGACCTCCTCAAGGAGCTTCTGGACCGTATCATCGTTGCCCAGGATCGCAACCCGTTCCTTGAATACCCCGGACTTGAGGGCCTTCTCGTAGAACTGCCGCCAGAAGAAGAGAAAGACAATGACTGTCGGCATGGCCAGGAAGAACGTACTCTGTCTGATACTGACCTCTCTCCAAAACGCATAGATTACGCTCAGCAAGATACAGGCCGCGCCGAGCGCTTGCAGAAGCCGTACGGCCAGCTCCCGTCGTCCGCGAAGGATCCTGGGATCGTAAAGCTCGTTCATGTACATGCAGACTTGGCATACCAGGACCACGAGAAAGGCCTTTGCCCCCTGGGGATACGGGTCGAAGAGCCAGTCGGCCTCGGACCCTTTCTGGTACCAGAAGGTGAGGTAGTTGATCGTGGAAAGGATCCCCAGGATGATGCACGTCTCCAGAACGAACAAGAGCTGTCTGGATCGCGACAGGGTCCTCCGGAACGTACTCATTTTTGTGCACCCCCAGAGAACGTGCCCGCCGTTCGGCATGACGTGACATCTGCAACCCGGTCGGGGGAGAGCTACGAATCAGATGATTCTATGGAAACATCGGTTTCCGGACACGCTTTCTTAAGCATCGAAGAACGATAATCGGATATCAAAGAATAGCGAAAAGGCGGAGCCTCCCATTTTTCCCCAAAATGCAAAAATGCTTTATAATCGTCCCGTAACGCATGGCCTCGCAGCGCGTCCGATGGTCCCACGGGTTCCGTTGAACAGAACAATCGGCAACCCACCCGATGGTCCGGTGCATCAAACCCTGACGGATAGAAAGTTTATTTCATTTTTGCCATGACTTATGATAGTAATCATAAAGTAAGAAATCAACAAACATTTGCCGAATCGAGTCGAGCGATGAACGGTGTGCGTTCCTGTTAGACACTCCCGACAAGGGCTGCAGCAAGGGTTAAAGTTTGTCCCTTGATTCACCGATAGAAAACATCAACCATTCTTAGGGGTTTCAAATGACACACAGGAGACTCTGCCTGGCCGGGTTTCTAGCCTGTTCCCTCCTCCTGATCTCTCGGCCAAGCCTCGACCCGCTCGGGATCTCCCCGGGACACGCAGGGGAACCGCCCCCCGTCAGCGCTGCACGGGAAGCCTCCGAGGCCGACTACGTCATCGGACCGGGAGATGTGCTCGAGATCCTGGTGTGGAAGGAACCGGATCTTTCCCGTACCGTAACGGTTCGCATGGATGGAAAGATCTCTCTTCCGCTGGTGGATGACATACCGGCAGCCGGCAGTAAGCCTCTCGAAGTCAAGGAGCGCATCACGCAGGCCCTGAGCGGCTTTGTCGATGCCCCGGCTGTCTATGTGATTTTGCAGGAACAAAACAGCAAGAGGATCTATCTCGTCGGCAAGGTAAACTCACCCGGCGAATACCCGCTGAAAAGGGACATGACCTTGCTCCACGCCATCGCCCTGGCCGGAGGCTTTGCCGAGTGGGCCGGCACCGGAGACATCGTGATCATTCGAAAGGGGCCGAAGGGGCAAGTCCGCATCAAGGCAGACTATGGACGGGCCGTTTCCGGAAAGGACATCGAGCAGAACATCCTGCTTTATCCGGACGACGTAATCATCGTTCCGTAAGGGCGAACCTGAACCCATTTTCAAGGATACCCCCATGATCCCGAAAGAGGGAATCGATCTTGCGTATGTCCGGGAGGTGCTTCAGCGTCGCTTCTGGTATGTAGCCCTGCCGTTTTTCTTCATTTGCCTGGCCTTCTTACTCTATTGCATCTTTGTTCCAAGAGTCTTCAAGGCCCACACCCTCATCCTGGTGGAACCCCAGAAGGTTCCCGGCGAGTACGTCAGTTCCACGGTTACGATCGATCTTCAGAGCCGGCTGCGCACCATCACGCAGCAAATCAAGAGCCGAACGAGGCTCGAGAAGATCATCAACGATTACGATCTCTACCCCGACATCCGGGAATCGGAGACGATGACCGATGCCGTAGAGGAGTTCCAGGACAACATCGAGGTGACCGTTCGGGGCGGCAACTCCGCCTTCGAGGTTTCCTTCTCCGGGCAAGACCCTGTGAAGGTAAGGGACGTAACAAACACCATCGCCAACCTCTTCATCGAGGACAACCTGAAGCTGCGCGAGAGCCAGGCCGCGGGAACGACCATGTTTCTGGATCGCGAACTGGAGAAGCTGCAGCAGTCTCTGGAGCAAAAGGAAGCAGAGATCCGGAAGTTCAAGGAACAGCACACTGGCTATCTGCCGAAAAACATGGATCAAAACTATCGCATGATGGACCTGCTTCAAAAGCAGCTCGACTCCCTCAATGCGACGCTTCAGCAGACCAAGGACCGCAAGATCCTTCTTGAATCCCAATTGAGCAACCTGCGCAGGATGGAAGCGGAGGTGGGCGGTTCGACGGCACCGGAACCGGCCGCGGATGGGTCGGACGCCGTTGAGGAGCCAGCCGGCACCCGGATCGACACGCCCGCCCTCTCGGAACTCCGCAATAATCTTAGAAATTTGAGAAGCCGGTACAGCGACCAGCACCCGGACGTAGTCAAGACACAAGCCGCGATTGCAAAGCTGGAAAAGGACCTTGAAGCGCAGCAGGCGGAAGGCGGCGCCGGAGATACGGGTTCAGAAGGCGCCGACTATGCCGCTTACGGAGAAAGGTCCCTCTTTGCCGCGCAGATCGAGGACCTTTACGGACAGGTCAGGCAGGTCAACGATGAGATGAAATCCTTGCTCGATCAGCAGGAAAGGGTCAGCCGTGAGCTTCTGGTGTATCGCGAGCGCATAGAAAGCGGCCCCAGGATAGAGCAGATGGAGGTGGATCTGATGCGGGGCTACAGCGAGACACAGGATAACTACCGGGAACTGCTGGACAAAAAGTTCAAGGCGAAGCTGGCCGAGAACCTGGAGGTCGCACAGCAAGGGGAGCAGTTCAGGATCCTGGATCTCGCTCAGCTTCCGGACAAGCCGTCCAAGCCCCAAACGAGGAAGCTGCTCGGCATGGGATTCTTCCTTGCCTTGTCCTGCGGATTCGGCCTGGCCTTCCTTATGGAGTTCCTGGACCCCAGTTTCCGAGGCTGGAAACATTTGGAAAACGAGCTGAAACTCCCGGTGCTCGTGTCCATCCCCGTCATCATGACAGAGAGGGATTACAGACGCACCTATGTCCGTAGGGCCGTATCGGCGGCCGCCCTCGTTTCCATGGCTGCCGTCCTGCTGTGCGCACTCTATTTCCTCTGGAAGATGGATCCCATGGCGATCGCTTTTGCCGGCACCTGAAGGAAGAAATGGGGCTCCAACGGAAACGGAAAGGGGAAAATAGGCATGGGCAAATTCTACGAGGCTTTGAGGCGGTCAGGGGCCTCGAGGGAGCAACCGCCGCCTGAAGCCTCAGCGAACGTGGTGAAAATCTCCGGCGACACGGCCAAGGACCTCGCTACCGAACCGAGAGACCGAGGGGAGCCCGCGCCAGGGCAACCCGATGCAACGGGCATCGATCCGCGGCTTGCCACCTGGCTCGACCCCGAATCCCCGGCCTCGGAATGCTTCAAGATGTTGCGCACGAAGCTGCTGGTCGCGGCAAGAGAAAAACCTTTGCAATCGATCCTCGTAACGAGCGCCGAACCGCTGGACGGGAAAAGCCTCGTAGCCGCCAACCTGGCTGTCAGCATCGCGCAAGGCATGAATGAGCACGTCTTGCTGGTCGACTGCGATCTTCGCGCCCCGAGCATTCACAAGATATTCAACCTCAACGTCGCGGCTGGGATACGGGAATACCTGAAAGACGGCACTTCCTTGGACCCGTTCCTGGTGAAAACCTACCAGCAGAAGCTCACCCTGCTGCCTGGAGGCAGCCCGGCCACAAACCCCTCCGAGCTCCTCTGCTCGAGCAAGATGCAGGTCCTGGTCGATGAGCTGAAGTCCAGGTATCAGGACCGGTTTGTCATCTTCGACTCCCCTCCCGGGGAGTTCATGGCGGAAACGGCCTTTCTGGCCCGCTTGATGGACGCAACGCTTCTGGTGGTGAGGTATGGAAAGACATCGAAAGATCTGATTCACAATACCCTTGAAAACATCGGGAGGGACAAGATCTTCGGGGTGGTCTTCAACGCGAGCCACGAGCGTCAGAGCGACTATCAATACTACTATCGGTATTACAGAAAGCCCAAAGGGTAGCCCCGGTCGGATCGAAATGATGAAGAGGATCGCTCAGGCTTCGGGACCGTTCGTGCTTTGCCTTGGCATTGCATCTATCCTGGCGCTGACGGCACGCGATGCGTCCGCTGAGAACTTCCGGTTCCAGTGGAGCGCACGATTCTCCGCAGCGGAACAGTTCGACGACAACATCTACCTCGATGATGACAACAAGGAACAGGACTGGATCACCTATCTCACACCGGGCTTGACGCTGTCTCTGTTGACCGAGGAGACCACGGCCAGCCTGAGTTATGACCTGAGCCTCGTCGGCTATGCCGGCAACGACGAGCAGAGCGAGGTTCGCCACGGCTTGACACTCAGCGGGTTTCAAGGGATTCCTGTTGCGGAGCACCTGACCCTGGACCTGGATGCATCGCTCCGCGTCTCGGAGGACCCGTTTGAAATCGGAAATGTCGAACAGGATGTCACGCGGACCGCCCCGGGGCGCTATTACAGCAGCAACCTCGGGGGCAGGTTGAATTTTTTCTTCGGCCCGGAGGATTTCGCGTATGCAGGGTTCGAACACAGTCTGATGATCAACGAGGACTCTGGAACGGAAGACAGGCAGGAATACCGCCCATCGGCCGGCCTGACCTACTGGTTCAGCACGCGATATGGGTCCAGTATAGCCTATTCTTACGCCAACGCGGATTATGATGTATCCAACAATTACGAAGAACACCTGGCAGCGCCCTCACTCCTGTGCCGGATCACCCCGCGGACACAGGCAAACGCGAACTACAGTTACGACCAGTTGGATTACGACGGCACTCGGACGGACTACGTCGTCCACACATTCACCCTGGGTCTGAACCACCAATTCAGCAGTGCCACGGAGGGATCCATTTCGGGCGGATATCTCATCATAGATCCTGAGCGCGGGGATCAGAACGGGAGTTTCGCCGGCTCCTTCTCGCTCAGCCATACGCTGCAGAGAGCGAGTGTCTTCCTGGACGGATCGGCCGGTTACAGACGCCAGTTCTTCGAGACGGAAAACCTCGGCCTGTCCCTTTACGGCAGGGCCTCGGTGAGCTTCACGTACCAGCTTCAAGAAAGGCTTTCCGCATTCCTCACAGGAACGTACTACCGGGACGACTACCAGGAGACCCCCCAGGAGCGCCTGGACACCACATGGATGGGCGGAGTGGGTTTGAACTACACGTTCCTGCCCTGGCTCAACGGAGGCATCGTATACGATTACAGGCAGAGGCTGTCCGACATCGGCGTGGATGAATACGTGGACAACCGGGTCACGGTCCGATTCACGGCCGCCCATTCGGGGGCGCCCAGGCCTCTTTAGTCTTGCCCAGAGGGCCGGTGCGATGCGCCGGGCCGGCATACGCCTCGCCCGAGGCGAACGAGAGGCTCCGGAGGTGCAAACATGTTACGAATCGTCAGGTTTGGACTTTTCCTTTCCTGCCTAACCTTTCTTTCGATTCTCTTTGCATCGTCTGGCTGCCAGGGCAGCAAGGAGAGGAATAAGGAGAGATTCCTTGCCAGCGGGGAGGAATACTTCCAGCAGGAGAAGTACCCAGAAGCGATGATCCAATTCAAGAATGTCGTCCAACTCGATCCGAGGAGCGCTATCGGGCACTATCGGCTCGGTCTCACCTACCTGAAATTGGGGAAAGGCCAAGACGCATTCACGGCATTCCAGAAATCCGTGGACGTCGACCCCGGGTTTTCAAACGCCCAGATCCAGCTGGGGAACCTCTACCTGCTGTCGGGAAAACCGGAGGATGCGAAGCAATGCGCTGAAAAAGCGCTGAAGACAGACCCGACCCTCTGGAAGGGCTGGGTCCTGCTCGCCAACGCTTCGGTCCTGCTCAAGGAGCTTACGGAGGCGGAAAAGGCGCTGAAAAAGGCGATCGAAGCCGCCCCCGAGGAACTGCTCCCCCACTTGCTCATGGCCAAGCTCCACCAGATCAAGGGAGACAACGCCGCTGCCGAAAGAGCCTACCTCGATCTTGCAAGAAAATTCCCGGATTCCCTGCAGGTAGAGCAGGAAACGCTGGGCTTTTACGGGAGGACCGGTCAGAAAGACAAGCTCCTCAAATGGGCTTCCGAATGCCTGGAGCGGAGCCCCCCGGATCCGAAACGGCTGGAGACGGCGGCTGGGGTTTACCTCGAGTTGGGCATGGTTGCACAAGCCGTATCCGCTCTGGAGAAGGCCGTGGCTGCAGACTCCGAGAACGGAATGCTGCGAATCCAACTGGGCAGGATCTATTTGAAGACGGGCGACAGGGATGGCGCCAAGGCGGCCTTCGAAAAGGCCGTCGCTCTCTCCGGGGAGAACCCCATTGCAAGGATGACGCTCGCGGATCTTCTCTTGAACGAGGGCTCGCTGGAAGAGGCCGAGACGCTGATAGATCAGCTCCGCAAACAGAGGCCCGAGGAAGCCGCCGTGCTCTCCCTCCAGGGGAGGCTCCAACTCCTCAAGGGAGAACACGATCAGGCGATCGAGACGTTGCAGGCGGCAATCGGCAAGGATCCTTCCGCAGCCGCACCCCACCATTTCCTGGGAAAGGCCCACGCTGCCAAAGGGCAGATCAGCCTTGCGGAAAAGGACTTCCAAAAGGCAAGTGAGCTTGACCCCAGGCTGACGTCGGCGAAGATCGCCTTGGCCGAATTGTACGTCCTCCGCCAGGAGGGGAAGCTCGCCGAGCCAATCCTGAGGGAAGCGGTGAAAGAGCGGGGTCTTGACCCGCATCTCCTTTGGCTTCTGGCGCAGGCCCTGAGGCTGCAGGGCAGGTTCGAGGAGGCGAAGCAGACCATCGATCAATTCATAAGCGCAAACCCTGAGAGCGCGGAGGGATATTACCAACTCGGCAGGATCCTGCAGGGCTGGGGAAAGCCGGATGAAGCCCTTGCTCAGTTCCGGAAGGCGGCGGCCCTCAACCCCAAGGCGGCCAACGCCTCGGCGATGGTGGCCGGCATCCTCATGGGAAAGAACGAAAAGGACAAGGCGAAGGAATGGCTCGTGGAGAGCCTGCCCCGGGTGGAGAACAAGGCATTGCTTCACAACCTCCTGGGAAAGATCTGCGTGGCGGAAAACAATCTCGAGGAGGCAAAAGGCCATTTCCACAAGTCGATCGACGAAAACCCGGACATGCTGGACAGCTATCTGAATCTGGGAGCGGTGTACACGCGGCAGGACGCGCGGGAAGATGCCGTCAAGCTCTACGAATCCCTCCTGGAGCGGAATCCCAAGTCCCCCTCCGTCCACATGCTCATCGGGATGATGTACGAGACCATGGGGAAAGGGAAGCTGGCTGCCGGATACTATGAGAAGGCCCTGGAACTGAAACCGGACTTCGGGCCTGCCGCGAACAACCTGGCCTGGTATTACGCCGAGAAGGGAAACGATCTGGGCCGAGCCCTTCAGCTCGCGGAGAAGGCAAGAGAAAAACTTCCCGAGAATCCTTTCGTCGCGGATACGCTGGGCTGGATCTATGAAAAGAAGGGGCTTCACTACAAGGCGCGAATTCTCCTCGAGGAGAGCCGGGCCGCCCTTCCGGACAATCCGACCATCCAATACCACCTCGGCGTGACCTACTTCTCCCTGGGAGAAAAGGACATGGCCCGTGATTCCCTTCAGGAGTCTCTACGCCTGAACCCCGGTTTCCCGGAGGCAACGCTTGCAGAAAAACTGCTGGCCGAGATCGGTCCTGCGGAACAAGGGTAAAGGCTTCGAAGGAACGAACAAAAAAGAACCGCCCGGCAACCAATCGGTGCACCGGGCGGTTTTTCTTTCAGACCAGAAGCGCTTGGATCCTCAATACCTCGGAGCGAACGGGAAGGCGGATGTAAATCCCCGCGTCCCGGCGGCTTAGTTGCTCCCCGCCCACCTCTTCCTTCCCGCAAAGGCCATCGCCAGCAAACCGGCCCCGAACAGAAACACGGTACCCGGCTCCGGAACCGGCGCCCCCCCCTCGATCACGTCGTTCGCACAGGTCATGGTCCAGTGGAAGCCCAACGAATCGACGTCGGAGAAGTCCCACCCGAGTCCCATCGCATCGATCGAGATCCTGAGCATATCGTCGTTGATGGACCAGTCGCCCGTTGTCATCATGCCGGGTGCCAGCCCACCAAATGGCCCCCGGATTGCGTACTGGACTTCTTGTCCCGCACGATAGGCGCCTGTGAAAGCAAAGTCCTCGGACAGCAGAATATCGGAACCGTAGTTCGCCTGGTCCAACTCATACAATCCGACGTTGCCGGCATTGGCACCGCGGTGTCTGTCGAGCGCAACCACAAACTCCCACGTCTCGCCCGGATTGTAGAAGTTATCCAGTTCCGTGGGCATCCGGGGATTCCATCCGTTCGTGCTGATAAACAGGTCGCCCATGGCGGTGTTCGACTTTCCGACGTTGCGGAAATACTCGGACCGGATATCCACAACGAACTGGTCGTCCACCAGATTCACATCCATCCTGTAGACTTCAAAGATCGCAGAACTGCCGACGATATCCTCTCCGAAGAGGCCGCTGTCGGTTGGGTCCGCGCCGATGTATTTGTCGATGATCGTGAGAGCATCGGAATTCCCTGCCGAGCCCACCGCGACCAGGGAGGCCGCCAGAAGAATGAGCGGGATCTTTTTCATCGGATAGCTCCTTTTCTCAATCCAGTTGCCGGGTCTCATATGCGTTTTCCTGAACGACCGAGTTGTGGTTTGACGCTGTTCCGTTTCTTAATGCTTTGTTTGATTTCTTTATATGTAACTCATCGAAATTATAAAAATAGTTTCAAAAATGTTACTCTCCAATACCCTATTTGGAGAGCTTCACTGCAACGGAGGTGCCAACAAGAAAGCCCTTGCTTTATCCCCTTCCCTATCAAAATCCATCTCATTGAAAGCATTAGGCAAACCTGCGAATAGAGGGCTGCCTTCCGGTGGATATCCCCAAAATGGCTCCAGGGGTAAAAGCAAAACGAGTATCTATAAAGAGAAAAACTTTTCCTACCCGCCTTGTATGCGACTGGAAAGAAGATCCCGAGCCAAACATTCACAAAGACGCTTGACTTTCACCTTTTTTTCACCTATCCTGCCTTCTCAGGACGGAAGTCTATTTTTGTTCAATGTCCTATTACGAGGTTTCATATATGGATGAGACCCGTTTTGGAAAGGGTGCGAAAAAAGAGACGGGTTCACGCTACGGGATGGTGGTGGACGCCTTGTCCTGCCAGAGGAGGCCCAAGGAGCATGCTGACCCACAGACAGAAGGAAGTATACGAGTTTCTCAAGTCCTATATCGAGCGCCACGGGGTGGCCCCGACCTATGAGGAGATCCGCCGCCACTTCGGCTTCCGGTCTTACAACGCGGTGTTCAAGCATCTCAAGCAACTGGAGGCGCGGGGCTACCTGACAGGCCGCTGGAAGAACAGGAAGCGGGCCTTCTCGCTCAGGGAGCCGGTGCGAGCCTCGACAGCCACGAGCCGCCTGCCCCTGCTCGGCCGGGTGGCTGCCGGAGAGCCCATCGAGGCCCTGGAGGACCGGGACACGATCGAAGTGCCGGAGAGCTTCCTGGGCACAGGAGAACATTTCGCCCTGCGGGTCCGGGGCGATTCCATGATCGGGGACGGGATCCATGACGGGGATCTCATCCTTTTGCGCAGACAGGAAGACGCGGAAAACGGGCAGACCGTGGTGGCCTTGATCGACGGGGAGGCCACGGTCAAGCGGTTCTACCGGAAAGGGGCTTCCGTGGAGCTTCATCCGGCCAACTCGAGCATGAAACCGCTGGTCGTGGAGGCGAGCAAGGTAACCGTCCAGGGCGTGGTCGTAGGACTGCTCCGAAAGTATCCGGCTTGAGCATGGAACGTGAAATTCTTTATCTGAAGGTGCCCTCCTTCCCGCTTGCGGTGGAACAACTGCGCGACGCTTCCCTGCGGGGGAAACCGGCAGCCATCTGCACCACCGGGCCTGGGCGCACCCTCCTGCAGGCCGTCTCTGCCGAAGCCCGCCGTCACGGCCTGTTCAAGGGCATGCTCCGGCAGGAGGCCCTGCGAGCCTGTCCGGGCTTGAGGCTCCTGCCTCCGAACCCCGAACGCTGCGTTCGGATCACAAACCTCCTCCTGGGCCTTCTGTCCGCTTACACGCCCCTGGTCGAGCCGGCCCGGCCCGGGGCCCTCTTCCTGGACCTTTCCGGCACCCGCCGTCTGTTCGGCCCTGCACGAGACCTCGCGTGGAAGGTGCGAAAGGAAATACGGGATCGCGTCGGCCTGGAGCCCCGGCTCGGCCTGGCCGCCAACAAGCTCTTGAGCCGCATCGCGACGCGGGTGATCCCGGAAAGCGGCCTCTGCGATGTCTTCCCGGGCGGAGAGAGGCATTTTCTCGAGCCCCTGGACGTGACGGTCCTGCCGGCGCTTCACGCCCCCGCCTGCACCGAAAGGGTCCGCGAGCTCAACATCGAAAAGGTATCGCATCTGCTGCCCATCCGGCTTCCCGCCCTCCAACTGGCCTTCGGGCGGCACGGTCCGGCAATCTACCGGCAGGCCCGGGGCCTGGATGCCTCTCCGGTAAGAGCCCCATCCCGGTCCCCCCGCATCACGGAGGAAGAAACCCTGCCGGAGGAAACGAATGAAGACGCGCTCCTCTTCGCCGTGCTCCGGGGGCTTGCAGAGGAGGCGGGCCGGCGGCTCCGGCGGATGAAGGCAACGGCCGGCCGCATGGAGCTCGAGATCGAGTATGCGGACGCGGTGCCGGCCCGGCGTGCCTCCCGGCTCCGGCCGCCGACCTGCCTCGACAACCCCTTGTTTGAGACGGCCGGCCGCCTGCTGGAGCTTGCCGCCGGCCGCAGGGTGAGGATCCGGAGGATCACGATCCACTGCACGCAGATCGCCGTGGAACCCGAGCAGACCAAGCTCTTTCCCGATGATGTTCTCTTTTCCCTTTCCCGGAGAGAGCAGGCCCTGCAGCACGCGTTGGATGAGATCCGGGAGCGGTTCGGGATTAAGGCAATAGGGAGGGGAAGACGATAAGAAGGGAAGCCTGTTCCCACCTTGAAAGGGGAAAAGATGACGACCGCAAGAAGCACCAACATCACATGGCACAATCCGCTGGTAACGAAAGAGGATCGCGATGAACGGAACGGCTACAGGGGCGTCGTTCTTTGGTTCACGGGCCTCCCCAGTTCCGGAAAATCGACCTTGGCACATCAGGTGGAGAGAAGCCTTTTTGAAAGGGGCTGCAACGCCTATGTTCTGGACGGCGACAATATCCGCCACCGGCTCAACAGGGATCTAAGCTTCTCCCCCGATGACCGTAAAGAGAATATCCGCCGGATCGGAGAGGTGGCGAATCTCTTTGCCGATGCAGGGATCATTGTCATCACCGCTTTCATTTCTCCCTACCGCGAGGATCGGGACCAGGCACGGGCGCTGAACGAACCGGGAAGGTTCTACGAGGTCTATTGCAAGTGCTCACTCGCCCTCTGTGAGCAGAGAGACCCGAAGGGACTGTACCGACGGGCCCGGAAGGGGGACGTGAAGGAGTTCACGGGGGTCAGTGCCCCCTACGAGGAACCTGAGAACCCGGAAATCCTCGTAGAGACCGACAAACAAGGCCTGGAAGAATGCGTCGCTCGAATTCTCGGCTACCTGGAGGATCAAGGGGTCATCCCTGTCGCCACCGACCGGTGGGGCCCTGATCCGACCGCGAAAGAAATCCAAAGGCTCTCGCCTCGGGAAAGGTGAAGCTATCGCTCACGGCTTTGTCCCCCTTGCCTGCCATTCGTTCTACAGCCTGCTCTGGGGCACGGCCCCGGTGGAGGCGCTCTGCGAACGGGCCCGGGAGGCCGGCGTCTCCAGCCTGGCCCTCACGGACCGGAACGGGCTCTACGGCGTCCTGCCGTTCTGGGAGGCGGCCCGGAGTGCCGGGCTCCGGCCGATTCTGGGGGCGCATCTGCCGGACCCGCCCACCCCGGCCTGCCTGCTCGCGGCCGACCATCGGGGCTACCGGCGGCTGGCGAGGGTGCTGACGCTGTATCATCAGCAGGGGAACCACGCCGGGAGAGTCAAATCCCTTCTCCCCTCAGGGGAGAAGGCCAGGATGAGGGGATGCATAAGTCACCCTCACCCTGACCCTCTCCCTGAAGAAGATGTCGATAAGCGACTCATGGCCGTCATCCCCGCGGAAGCGGGGATCTCTAAGCACCTGATGCTGCGGGATTCCCGTTTTCACGGGGATGACGAAGAGATGCAGCTTCTATTGCCTTCTTCACCGTCATTCCTACGGGCCCACTCTTCGTCATTCCCGCACAGGCGGCCGTGTCATATTCTGTCATCCCGGCCCGTGTGCGGAGCGCGTGCGAGCCGGGATCCAGGTGCGTTCAACGCCTTTTCCCTCCTCGAGGCCCTGAAGGAGGACCGGCGGGGGCTCGTTGTGCTGAGCCCTTCCCTTTCCTTCCTGGACAGGCTCGCGCGGGCGACCGGCACGCAGGACCTCTACATCGCCCTCTACCCCTTCGGGCCCCAGCGGGAGCGAATCCGATTCAGCCGCGAGACCGGCATCCCGCTGGCGGCGGTCACGCCCGTCTACTTCCTCGACCGGCCCGACCACCGCCTGCACAGGCTGCTCCGGGCGATCGCCCTGTGCACCAAGCTCGACAGGGTTCCGGCCGGGGAGCTTGCGCCTGCCTGGGCCTTTTTCCAGTCCCCCGAACAGTGGATCGAGCGCTATCTCCACTGCCCCGAGGCCCTGGAGGGCATGCGGAAGGTCGCCGAGAAGTGCCGGATGACAAGGCCTCCGTGGGGGGGCTGGGTCTTTCCCGGCTTTGAGGGGCTCAGCGAAGACCGGGCCTCCGCCCTGCTGGAGGAGAAGGCGCGAAGGGGGGCGGTCCGCCGCTACGGGGCGTGGAGCCGGGCGATCGAGGAGCGGCTCGCCCACGAGCTCGGGATCATCCGGGCCAAGGGGTTTGCCTCGTACTTTCTCGTGGTCGAAGACATCGTGAGCCGGTTTCCCATCACCTGCGGCCGGGGCTCGGCCGCGGCGAGCCTGGTTTCGTACTGTCTGGGCATCACCCATGTGGACCCGCTTCGGCACAATCTCTTCTTCGAACGGTTCCTCAACATGGGCCGCGGCGAGCCGCCGGACATCGACGTGGACTTCCCGTGGGACGAGCGGGATGCGGTCCTGAGCTATGTCCTGGACAAGTACGGCCCGGAGCGTTGCGCCATGGTGGCCAACCACGTGGGCTTCCGCATGCGGGGCGCGATCCGGGAGGTCGCCAAGGTCTACGGGATCCCGGAGGAGGAGATTCAGAGAGTCTCGGATGACGTGAGCCACCTGAGGGACCTTCTTCGCAACCCCCGTGCCGGGACGCCTTCCGCAGGGGCGCACGGTTCCCGGGCAGGGCGCCTCGCCGAACCGTGGCCCGCGATCCTCCGGTGGGCGGAGCGGCTCGCAGGGACCCCCCGGCACCTTTCGGTCCATTGCGGGGGCGTGGTCATCACGCCGGATGCGCTGCCGGAGCGGGTCCCGGTAGAGCAGGCGCCCAAGGGGGTGCCGATCATCCAGTGGGAGAAGGACATCACCGAGGCGGCAGGGCTCGTGAAGATCGACCTCCTGGGGAACCGATCCCTGGCCGTGGTGCGGGACACGCTCGCCTCCATCCAGGCAAACTACGGAATCCACATCTCCTACCCGCAGCTCAATCCCCTGGAAGACGCCAAGACCCGCCAGATGCTGGCCCGGGGCGATACGGTGGGGGTCTTTTACGTGGAGAGCCCGGCCATGCGGCAGCTCCTCAAAAAAACCGGCAAGGGGGACTTCGAGCACCTGGTGGTCCAGTCGAGCATCATCCGTCCGGCGGCCAACGAGCTGATCCGGGAGTATGTCCGCCGAGACCGCGGGGGCGCGTACGAGCCCCTGCACCCGGCGCTGGCCGAGATCCTCGAGGAGACCCGCGGCATCCTCTGCTACCAGGAGGATGTCTCCCGCGTGGCCATGGCCCTGGCCGGCTTTGACGCGGTCCAGGCGGACGAACTGCGCAAGGTGCTCGCCAAGAAGCACAAGCAGGCGCGGCTTCCGGACTACCGGGAACGGTTCTTCCGGGGCGCCCTGGCCCGGGGCGTGGCGCGGGAGGTGATCGAAGAGGTCTGGAGGATGATCCTGAGCTTCCAGGGCTATTCGTTCTGCAAGCCCCATTCGGCGAGCTATGCCCTGGTCTCGTTCAAGGCCTGCTACCTGCGGGCCCACTTCCCTGCCGAATTCATGGCCGCGGTCCTCTCCAACCGGGGCGGCTACTACACGACCCTGGCCTATCTCTCCGAGGCCCGCCGGATGGGGCTCACGATCCTGCCGCCGGACGTGAACGCGAGCGCCCTTCCCTACGCAGGATACGGACGCAACCTCCGGGTGGGTTTGATGCAACTGAAAGGGGTTGGGGAGGCCTCGCTCGCCGCCCTGCTCGAGGACCGTGCACGAAGGGGGCCTTTCGGGTCGCTGGAAGAGATTCTTGCGCGGGTGGACATGGATCCTTCCGACCTCCGGGTGCTCATCAAGGCGGGCTGCCTGGACGCGATCGCCCAAGGCCGCTCCCGGCCCGAGCTACTCTGGGGGCTGCTGGCCTGGGAGGCGAGAAGAGAGGGTAAGGGCGAAAGGGCAAAGGGCAAAGGCGAAAAGACCTGTCATTTCCGCCCCCCCTTGAGGATTGCGGGGGCAGGCTCCGGCGGGAATCCAGGATGGGTGGGGAAAGGGGATCTCCCCCTTCCCTTCTCCGGCGCCTTTCAGGCGCCCAAGACGATGCCCTACCGGCCCGAACTCCTCCTGCGGCACGAACTGGAGACGCTCGGCCTCCTCGTCTCCCGCCATCCCCTGGAGATCTACGCGCCCTGGCTGTCGCGGGTAAAGGCGGTTCCGGCCTCCGACCTCGCCGAGCACGTGGGGAAGAAGGTAACGACAGTGGGCTGGTTCGTCACGGGAAAGACGGTTCTCACCCGCCGGGAGGAACCCATGGAGTTCGTGAGCTTCGAGGACACCACCGCCCTTTACGAAACGACCTTTTTCCCCCGGGCCTACGAGCGCTTCTCCCGCATGCTGGGCTACCACCGGCCCTACCTTCTGCGGGGCCGCGTGGAAGAAGACTTCGGGGCCGTCTCTCTGGTCGTGGAAGACATTGGCAGGCAGGGCGCGATATAGCCGCGTCCATCCCCTCTCTGAGGTGTAGATCAGCCGCGGCTGAGCCGCGGGCGTAGCGGCGAGCTTGCTCGCCGTGACGACCGTCGGGTCAGCCGCCTGATGGACGGCGCTCTGCGCCGGCCTCAGGCGGCTGCTCCAGCCGCGGCAGATGGCACGGCGCGAAGCGTCCGTGCCATCAATCGATGTGCCCCCCGCCGACCTCGGGCGCATCCTGTTTGGCATGCAGCTTGCGTCTCAAAACTTCACGCCTGGCCGCAAAGACAGGAAAGGTCGGCAAGGGAAATCGGCAAGAGAGGAACGATTGATTTAGAATTCAGATACTTATGAGCCGCTTCGAGGCTCCCCGCGACAGGATGCACAATTACGGATTCCGATGGTAATCGTTACATTCTTGACGGCCGGCAGTTACCTCCAAACCGGAAGCATCTTGGGCTGACATAGGAGAGAGCAGGCATGTTGAGAGCACTTTCGCTTCTTCTTGCAGTCGTCTTGTCCTTTTCAGCGGCCCGCTTCGCGCAGGCGAGCACGGTCACCTTCCGATGGGACCCGAATACGGAGCCGGATCTGGCCGGCTACAGGCTCTATTACGGAAACAGCCCCAGGAACCAGACCGCTTACACACAGACAGTCCCCATCAACAACAGAAATGCGACCACCTGGGAGCTTTCTTTGCCCGCCGGTGTCTACTACTTCGCCCTTACCGCCTTCGATCTCTCCGGGAATGAAAGCGGATTCTCCACCGAGGTGAGGGCAGAGGTCCCGGATTCGACCTCTCCTCCCGGGAAACCCGGAAGGCCGATATTCATTCCGTAGTCCGATCCGCATCGATCCACGGACGGTGGTGGGCCCAGGGGCGGGCCTGCTCGAAGGCGCTTGCCGCCCGGAAGACCGTCTCTTCCCTGTGGGTCCTCCCTGCGATCTGCAGCCCGACGGGCAGGCCTGCCCGGGTGAACCCGCAGGGGACCGAGGCGGCCGGGTGCCCGGACCAGTTGAAAAACCAGGTCAGAAGCCATCCTCCGAAGGGCTCGATCGGGGTTCCGTCCACCTCTTCGGGACCGACGATTCCTATCCGGAACGGCTCCACCGTGATCGTGGGCGAAAGGATGAAGTCGTAACGGGAAAAGAGGAGGCGGAGGGCCTCGTAGAGTTTGGTCCGCACGACGCCGATGCTCTGCAGGTCCTCCACAGTGATCTTGTGGTCGCCGCACAGCAATTGAAAGAACTCCGGGGAGAGGTTCTCCTTCCAGACCTCATCCGGGAAGATCTTGCGCATCCCCGCATAGTTCAGGTACCAGGCGTGCCCGAAGGCCCTGGCGTCCGCCGGAAGCTTGATGGGGGTCTCCTCCACGCGTGCGCCGAGGCCCTCGAAGGCCCTGGCCGCCTCGGTGGTGATCGCCCGGATCTCGGGGTCCACGGGCAGGAGGCCGAAGTCCGGGGTCCAGGCCATCCGGGAGCCCTTCACGTCCTGCGTGAGCCCCTCTTCGTAACGCAGGGACGGCGGCGGCAGGCTGAACGGGTCCTTGTCCGACGGCCCGCTCATGACGTCCACCATCCGGGCCGCATCCCGGACGGAGCGGGCGAGCGGGCCCTGAAACACCGTGCTCATGAAGCGGTCAAAGGGCATGTCGTTCGGAATCCGGCCCAGGGAGCACTTGATCCCGAACAGGCCGGTGCAACTTGCCGGAATGCGGATCGATCCGCCGCCGTCGTTCCCGTGGCCGACCGGGGCCAGCCCGGCAGCCACTGCAGCGGCCGTTCCGCCGCTCGATCCGCCCGGCGTTCGGTCGAGCCGCCAGGGGTTGCGCGTGGCCCCGAAGAGCGGGTTGTCCGTGACGCCCTTGAAGCCGAACTCCGGCGCGTTTGTCTTCCCGAGGATCACGGCTCCGGCCTCACGGAGCCGTTTCACGTAGACGGCGTCTTCGGTCGGGACAAGATTGGCGAAGAGCTTGCAGCCCATCGTCTGAGGCATGCCTGCCACGGCGTCCAGGTCCTTGATGCAAACCGGGACCCCATGCAGCGGACCTACCGGCCCACCCCGACGGAGGGCGAGATCCAGCCCGTCGGCCTGCCTCCGGGCTCCCTCCGCATCGACGTAAGTGTAGGCATTGACCTTGGGGTTGACCCGATCGATGCGCTCCAGGAAGGCGTCCACAGCCTCCCGGGCCGAGATCTCCTTGCTCACGATCCTCTCGTGCAACCGATGGGCGGGCTCGAAGCACAGGTCATCCGCGTTCATGGGCGCTCCTCCCTTCAAGCTTGCGGAGAAGGCCCGCGTATCCGTTCCGGAGCCTCTCTTCGACCTCTTCCCGGCCGCCCCGGTCGTAGTCCCGGAAAAGGTCCATCGGAACCTCGACCTTGGCCCGGTGCCCGGCAAGGGTCAGGACGAAGTCTACGCTGAAGTTGGAAGGGTTCTTACGGTATTCCTTCAACTCCAGATGCGGGTTCATCCTGCTCAGGGCGAGTTTCACCTCGCCGATGTGGTAGAGTTCATTGTCCATGCATTGGTTCCTCCATACTCCGGCGAGGATGGTAACAGACCCAGGGGGAGCGCGTAGCCGGGAATCGCCTCGGTCGCCCGGCCTCCCTCCCAGTTTCCTCCGTCTTGCGGACATTGCGAGCCGAAGGCGCGGCACCCCCCCGCGCCCAAGCCATGAGACCCGTCATGTCGGCGAACGAGGCTGTAATATTCCCCCGGTCCAAGGCCTGGGCCGCGTCATTCCGGGGAAGCCTGCGGATGCTGGCTCGCGGCCGCTCAAGCAGCCTTGGCCTGGATGACAGAATACGACACAGCCTCTTTCACGGGCATGACGATGGCTTCCCTCCCTGCCGAAGCCGGCTCAGCACTCGGCTCATGTCTCCGGGCAGGGGTGCGGCGATCTCGATTCGCCCCCCCCGGTCCGGGTCTTCGAAGCCCAGAAACGACGCATGAAGCATCTGCCGGGGAATCGCCCGGTGGAAAGGATCCGGACAATGGGGCGCCCCGTAAAGAATATCCCCAACAATTGGATGCCCCAGTTGCGCGAGGTGGACCCGGATCTGATGCGTGCGTCCGGTCAAAGGCCTGGCCTCGAGAAGCGTACAGGAAGAGAAGATTTCGAGCACTTCAAACCGGGTCTCGCCTCCCGGTGCCGGACCGGCCTTTCGGGTTGCCGGCTCAGGGAGTCCTGCCGCAAACCCCTTCGACCCATGCGCAGGCCTCTTGGCAGCCACTGCGGAGGCCTGGCGGAACCGGGCCTTTGCAAATCTTCCGCTTGCCAGGGCGAGATACCTCTTCTCGACGCTCCTCTGTCGGAACTGCCTTTCCAAGGCATGCGCACTCTTCTGGTTTCTCGCCACGAGCAACAGGCCGCTCGTGTCCCTGTCCAGCCTGTGCACGAGCACGAGTTTGTCCTTCCTTGGCTCCCACCGACCCGCTCCCTTGAGCACCCCCTCGAGTTGCGGAAGGACGGTGTCCTCGCTCACCCCTTTGCTGCCGTAAACGAGCAGGCCCGGGGGCTTGTTCACCGCAACCAGGGCCGCCCCCTCCCACAGGATGTCCTCTTCCCGGAGCCGGACCCGATTGCCTCGGTCATCCGGATATACCTCGATCCACTGGTCTGCCGGCACCGGGGTCGAGGCCATCGTAACACGCCTGTCGTTTACGAAGATCCGGCCTCTGTCGATCAATTCCTTCGCGGCTCGGACACTCAGACCGGCCACATGAGCCGCCACGCAACGAGACAGTCGGAGCCCTGCCTCGGATGGATCGACCCGGAAGCGAACCGGCCGGGCAGTAGAGACGCCCCCTTCCCGCGTCGGTTTTTTGTTTCGCTCGCCCATCGCCGTGAATGTCACATCCTGCCGAGCGGATGTCAAACGGTGCGGCTTCGTCCGCGGACGCCTCTTCCCGCAAACGGCCGAGTCGGCGAACACCTCTGCTTGACACCTCGCGGGACGCAGATGAGAATGAAACGAGGAGCTCAGCGGAAGAGAGCCTCAACAGGGCGAGGGAGCTTCTCGCAGAGTTTTGCGCGTCCTTGAGGTTGCGTTCGCTTTGCAGACACAGAAAACACTGGTGGAACCCCTGCGGGGATCTTTTCGCGATGAGCACCGATGACCCGTCGGCACCCATGTCGGAACCCCTTGCGCTTACCGTCCTGAAGAGCGCGGACGAACTCGTCGAACTGAGGACCGACTGGGACCGTCTGGCCTCTGCCCAGCGCCGCGACGGGATGTTCCGCGGATTTCACTGGAACACCCTGTGGCTCAAGCACATCGCTCCGAGGGCGATCCCGCAGGTCCTGAAGATGCGGACCGGGACCGGGGAGGTAGTGGGAATCGTCCCCTTCTGCCGGCAAACGTATAAGCGTCATCTACTTCGGCTCAGATCACTCGGCTTCACCGGCCGGGAAGTCGCCTGCGGGGACTTTCTCGACGTTCTTGCCGCGCCGGGCTGCGAGGACCGGGTCCTGTCCAGCACGCTCGACTATCTCGATCGTACGCTCGCTCAGGTCGAGTTGGTTGTAATCGGAGAGTGCCTGCGAGGCTCCCACACTGCAACGCGACTGGACGAGTGGGTCCGGCGCAACCGATTGCACGCCAGGTGGCAGGAAGACCGATTTGCCCCTTACATCGAGTTGCCATCCTCATTCGAAGAATACCGGCGATCGCTCTCGAGGAACACGAGGGCCAACCTCCGACGCAGGGCGCGACAGCTTCTGACCGAGCGTGGCTGTGAGATGAAACGGCTTCGCGGGCCCTCGGAAGTGTTGCCCCAGCTCCACCACCTCTTCCGGCTTCACGCCGCCCGCTGGCGCAGCGTCGGGCAGGAAGGGGTTTTCACCCATGCCGGATTCCGCGATCTCCTTCGGGCCTTCATTGCAGAGGCGCATCCGCAAACGCAAACGGACCTGTATATGATCCGTGCGAGCGGCAATCCGGTGGCGGCGATCCTCTTCTTTCGATGGGGCGAGACAACCATCTACTACCAGAGCGGATGGGACCCGGCCTCGCCCGAGGCCAGGTTGAGCCCCAACCTGGTGCTCTTCGGCGAGGCCATCGCGGACGCGATCTCGGAGGGCTCCCGCTACTTCGAGTTTCTCCGGGGCGACGAGGCGTTCAAGGCCAAGTTCACGACCACCGCCCGCCGGACCGCCACTCTGCTTGTTTCATCGAGTGCCATGAAGTCACGCAGCTACCTGCTCGGCCTGCGGTTGAAAGACCGGGGAAAGGCTTTGCGGGATCGGATTCTGCGAATGCGAGGCGCATCGGAGAAACCCGTTTTTCCCAGTTCCCAGGGAACCCGGGAGGCTCCCGGAACCTGACGTGAGGCCAGGGAAAGGTCATGCGGACTGAGCCTGTGGGCGTAATCGGCGCGGGCGTTATGGGCAGCGGGGTGGCACAGAGCCTCGCACAGACCGGCCACCGAGTCCACCTGGTGGATCTGGCCGAAGAGATCCTCGCCCGTGCCAGGGCCCGGATCCGTCGCAATCTCCGTCTTCAACGAATGCTCGGGCGGGAGGGTGCCGGCCTCGATCCCGAGGCGGCCCTCGAGCGGATCCGCTTCACAACCGACCCCGGATGCCTCCAGGAGGCGGAGTACCTGTTCGAGAACGTTGTCGAGAAGTGGGAGGTGAAGAAGGAAGTCTTCACCCTGTTGGATTCCCTTTGTCCGGCAGGGTGCATTTTCGCCAGCAACACCTCGGCGATACCCATTTCGCGTATCGCCACGGCGACACGTCGTCCCGCAAGGGTCATCGGGGTTCACTTCATGAACCCGGTTCCCCTGAAGAACACGGTCGAAGTGATTCCCGGAGCCCTCACCTCCCCCGAGACGATCGATAGAACCAAGGCGTTGCTCAAAAGCATGAACAAAGAGTGCATCGTCGTACACGATTCCCCCGGATTCGTATCGAACCGCGTTCTCATGCTGACCATCAACGAGGCGATCTTTGTGCTGCAGGATCAGGTCGCCAGCGCGGAGGACGTCGACCGCGTCTTCACGTCCTGCATCGGCCACGCAATGGGTCCCCTCGAAACCGCCGATCTGATCGGCCTGGACACGGTCCTTCTCTCGCTGGAGGTCCTGTACGAAAGCTTCCATGACCCCAAGTACAAACCGGCTCCGCTCCTGCGCGAGATGGTGGATGCAGGCCGTTGCGGGCAGAAAAGCGGGGAGGGGTTTTTCCTGTATGCGGAAGCCGGTGGAATTCGATCCCTTCGGGAAACCGACCCATGACCCGGAGTGAAACCAAGCAAGTGATTCGTTCTTTCCTCTCCAGGTATCTTCGAGACAATGGTTTCGAGGACGACACGGACCTCTTCGGCTCGGGACGGCTGAATTCCCTGTTCGCCATGGAACTCGTCCTGTTCGTGGAAGAGCGGTTTCGGATGATCGTCGAGAATGAGGATCTCGATATCAACAATTTCCGCTCGATCGATGCGATCGCGAGCTTCATCGAACGAAAACGGCAGACGCCCGGATCCTGCCCCTGACCGCCCGTAACCCCCGGGGATGCCCCGTTGGAAGGTGGGAAAAAGATGGCGCCAGAGCTGACGAAGCAACAGGAAGCGGCGAGAAGGCGGTTCCGGGCCTTTGTCGACGAACAGGTGGTGCCTTATGCGGACCAGCAGGACCGGGAGGAAAGGACGCGACCGCAAATCCTACAAAAGATCGCAACGGCGGGTTTTCTGGCACCGACCGTACCGAAAGAGCAGGGCGGCAAAGGCATGGACATGCTCACCTTCGGCCTCCTGTGCGAGGAGATGGGAAGAGGCAGCGCGTCGTTGCTCAGCCTGCTCACCGTTCAGAACATGGTTGCCCGGGCCATTCTCAAGTGGGGCAGTGCGGAACAAAGAAAACGGTGGCTCCCGGCATTGTCGGCCGGCGATGCGATCTCCGGGTTTGCCCTGACAGAGCCCACCGCAGGCAGCGACGCAAAGGCCGTGAAGGCGGCCGCAGACCTTCGCGGCGGCGATTATGTCCTCAACGGTGAGAAGCAATGGATCTCCTGGGGACAGGTCGCCGCCCTCTTCCTGGTCATTGCCCAATGCGAAGGAAGGCCCTCGGCCTTCCTCGTCGAGCGGGACCGGGAAGGCCTCTCCATTCACCCCGTTCAAGGGATGCTCGGGTTTCGATCCGCCATGCTGGCGGCCTTGCGCATGAACCGGTGCAGCGTCCCGGCGAACCGTCTCCTGGGCAGAATCGGTTTCGGACTCTCCCACGTTGCGGGAACCGCGCTCGATGCCGGGAGGTACGCGGTGGCGTGGGGTTGTGTCGGTCTTGCACAGGCCTGCCTGGATTCGTGTATCGCCCACACCTTGCAGCGGGAGCAGGGAGGGTGCGCCTTGCGGGAGCATCAGCTGATACAGGGCATGATCGCCGACATGTTCACCGCAACAGCGGCCGCGAGAATGCTCTGCCATCGAGCCGGCCGCCTCAAGAATGCAGGCAGCCCCGAATCGGTCCCGGAAACGTGTGTCGCCAAATACTTCGCCTCCAAGGCGGCCTACAAGGCCGCGGCCGATGCAGTCCAGATCCACGGCGCCATCGGGTGCAGCCCCCACTCTCCGGTGCAGAGATATCTGCGGGATGCGAAGATCATGGAAATCATCGAAGGCACTTCGCAAATACAGCAGATTCTGATCGCGAACTACGCCTACCGGACCGTGGGTGCCTGAAGGAGACGGCCGTGCACGAGCGGAAGATCAAGTGCCTCGTCTGGGACCTGGACAACACCCTGTGGGACGGCGTCCTCCTCGAGGGGGACTCCGTACAACTCCGAAGCGGGGCCTGCGACGTCCTGGAGACGCTGGACCGCCGCGGCATACTCCATTCGATCGCGAGCAGGAACGAATACGCATCGGCCATGGAGCAGGTGCGGGCCTTCGGCCTGGGAGACTATTTCCTTCATCCGCAGATCCACTGGAACGCCAAATCCTCCTCCCTGAAAAGAATTGCGGAACGGCTCAACATCGGTATGGACACGATCGCGTTCATCGATGACGACCCCGTCGAGCGCGGGGAAGTCACGTTCACCTGCCCGGAGGTGCTGTGTCTGGATGCCGCCGATCTCTCCCGCGTTCCGGCACTGCCGGAGATGAATCCTCGGTTCATCACGGAGGAATCGAGAAAACGCAGGTTCCTCTACCTGCAGGAACAGGAACGAAAACGGGCGGAAGAGGAATTCGCAGGGGCCAGAGAAGACTTCCTGTCCACCCTCGGCATGGTGATGGCCATCGGGGAAGCGAGCGAGGAAGACCTGAGGCGAGCGGAAGAACTGACGGTCCGGACGCACCAATTGAACACGACGGGGACTGCCTATTCCTACGAGGACCTCGACCGTTTCCGACGCTCGGACCGGCACAGGCTGCTGCTGGCCGCGCTCGAAGACCGGTTCGGCCCTTACGGCAAGATCGGGCTGGCCCTGGTTGCGATGGACCCGGATGTGTGGACAATCAAGCTGCTGCTGATCTCTTGTCGTGTGATGTCACGGGGAGTGGGGACGATCCTGATCAACCATATCCGGAATGAAGCGAGAAAATGCAACGTGCGACTGCGGGCGGAGATGATCCCCAACGAGCGCAACCGCATGATGTACATGGCCTTGAAATTCACCCACTTCAGGGAAATGGGAGAGAGAGAAGGACGGATCCTCCTTGAGAATGATCTGGAAAAGGTACAGGAGTTTCCGGACTATGTGCAGGTGAAGATCGAGGGCCGCCTCGCGGGCGTCCGCGCGCAGACATGAATAGGGTCCAACCGAATCACCCTTCAGAGAACCGTTCATGACTGACGAAACGCAAATTGAGAAACTCACAAAGGAAGTCCGAAAGGATCTGGAAGGCCGGGCGCCGCAAGTCCTGCAGCAGTTCCCTATGCAGCCTTATCTCGATTCGATCAGACGTTGCCCGAACTACGACGGTGTATGCTCTCTGCTTCAAGAACGAGGCGAAGCGATCGAACGAACCTACGGGGAACGCACCCACAGCGGCTATCAGAGGCTCGCCCTTCTGATGCTGATGGGCGGGTCACTGGAAATAATCCGAACGGAAGGGTTCCCGGGCGAGGTGCGGGAATTTTGCCTGGATCGGTTCCGAGGAATCCTTGCGGCGCTTTCGGGGAAGGAGGGGAAGGAATGCAATCACCGGAACGCGGGGTTTGTGGATGACGTGCGCTGGTGCAGCCTGGGGACCCTTCCGATCGGCGGCGCCTGGATGACCGAAGTGACGAACGTATGGAAACGACATCTCGTGGGCGGAGGAGCCCGGCAGTTTTTTTCGTTTCTCTTCTTCATCCTCTTCCATCTGGGAGGACGGGGACCTGTGTATCGAATCCACACCCTGAAGAGACACGCCGGCGGGTTCACCTCGGAGGAGAGAACAAGGTGTTACCTTCGGATCGCGGAACTGATGAGACAAAACAGGCAGATCAAAGGACTGTACGTTCTCGGATGGCTCTATGATCCGAAGCTGGCGGAAATCAGCCCCGAATTGGGCTACCTGAGGGAAGTGCCGGAAAGGAACGGAGCGAGATTGTTTCGCTTCGGCGCGACGGAAGCGGGCGTCCGGCTTGCCACCGCCTTCTCGCCGCACCGCAAGCGACTGTACGAAGAGGGGAAATACAGGCCGACCGATTACGGCCTCGTGTGGCCGAGAAGGGAAATGCTGCGCTGGGTCGCGGCGCAACCGAATCAGACCGGTTCCGCCGCGTAGTAGATTGTGCCTTTGGAGCGCTTGCGGACGAGCCGGCCGTGGGCCTCCAGGTCGGCAACGTACTTCTCCGCCTCCGCCGCCGGGATCCCCAGGCCGGCGGCGATGTCCTGGATCGTGCAGGGCCTCCGGGCGAGCAGGCTCAGGATCTCGTCCCTGTTCGTCTTGGAAAGAACGTGCCGGGCGAGGGGGCAGAGGGCGGGCACGGCCGCTGCCGGGATGTCGAAGAGGCGGGCATACCCCTGCAGGTCCTCGTCGGGGACCGGCTCCACAAAGTCCATGGCCGCCGGCCGGGTTGCGGTCGTCAGTTGCACCCGGTCCGGACGAATCCTCCGGGCCAGCGAGGCGATCCTCTTCACCTCGCTCTCCATGCCGGTGATCCCGGCGAGCAGGAAGACCTCCAGCCACATCTTGCCGCGGCACCTCTCCCGGAAGCGGATCAGCCCGTCGACCATGGTGTCGAAGGCGAGTCCCGGATGCGGGCGGTTCACGTATCGAAACAGGCCCGCGTCCGGCGCGTCCAGGGAGGGGATGACCAGGTCCGCCTCGAGCAGGTCGTCCTCAACATCGGCCCGCCACAAAAGAGAACCGTTGGTCAGCACGGCGATTGGGATGGATGTGAGCCGTTTGAATTCATGGATGATCTCGCCGATCCGGCTGTGCAGGGTCGGCTCCCCGGACCCGGAGAAGGTAATGTAGTCGACCCCGGCGGCCGGGGGGATCTTCCGCCGGGCTTCCTCCAAGATCTGGTCGAAGGGAACCCATTCCCTGCGCTCGACCGTGAGATTCGTGGTCGGACCGAGTTGACAGTAGATGCAGTTGTAGGAGCAGGTCTTGAAGGGGACCAGGTCGATCCCGAGGGACCGGCCGAGCCTTCGCGAGGCCACAGGGCCGAAGACATGGCGGCTCATTTCCCTTCTCTCCCTGAGCCGGGTTTCGATCAACACGCAATCGTCGTCACTTCGGAGGAGCCTGCGGATCCCGACTCGCGGCCGCTCGAGCGGCCTTGCGCGGCAGGCGACATCCGGGATCCGGCCCCGGCACCCCGTAATGCCGGCGGTTCTTGCTTGTGTCATGCCCGCGAGGGCGGGCATCCAGTCCCTGTACCTTGTCGTGGCGGCATTTGTGGAGGCAGACTTCTGGATTCCGGCTCCCACGCGCTCCGCACACGGGCCGGGATGACAAGCTGTGACACAGCCTCCTGCGGGGGCATGACAAGGTTGTCTGCCTGCCTCCATGAATGCCCAAGAGCGGTTCCTTCATCCGAGGGCGTAGAGGATGTGGCGCCACACGGACTTGATCTCCTCCGTGATCGCCCCGCCGGTGTACTCGACGACGCTCGTCTTGGCGACCTGGGCCCTGGTCACGGCCCTGTCGTACCGCACCCTTCCGGCCACCTTCATGCCTCGATCGAGGGCGTCCTTCTCGATCGATTCGGCAACGGTCGGGTACAGGTCCCATTTGTTCACGCAAACCATGGTCGGTATCCCGAAATGCCGGGTCAGTTCCGCGACCCGCTCCATGTCGTGCTTCCCGGACAGCGTGGGCTCGGTAACCACCAGGACGAGATCCGCGCCCGTGATCGAGGCGATCACGGGACAGCCGATGCCGGGCGAACCGTCCACGATCACGAGTTCACGGCCGCCTTCCTCGGCAATCCGCCTGGCCTGGCTTCGCACGAGCGTGACCAGCTTTCCGGAGTTCTCCTCGGCAATGCCGAGGCGCGCATGGACCATGGGCCCGTGACGCGTCTCCGAGATGAACCACTGCCCGTTGACCGCAGCCTCGAAGAGGATGGCCTCTTCCGGGCAATTCCACACGCAGACCCCGCACCCCTCGCAGTTCACCGGGTCGATGGAATAGGCCTCGCCCTCGGAAACCGCGTCGAAGCGACAGACCTCCCTGCATCGGCCGCAGGCCGTACAGCGCTCGGCGACGATCCGGGCGACCTTTCCCCCGCTGAAGTCCTCCGTGTGCTGAACCTTCGGGTTCAGTACGAGGTGCAGGTCCGCCGCATCCACGTCGCAGTCTGCCAGGACCCGGCTCCTCGCCAGCGCCGCGAAGGAGGCCACCAGGCTCGTCTTTCCGGTTCCCCCCTTGCCGCTGATGACCACCAGTTCTTTCACGAGAATTCTCCCCTGGCGCGGTCCATCACCTTGGTCAGGAGGCCCTGGAAGACCTCCCTGTATTCCGGCAGGGCCTGCACGGCCATCTCGCCCCTCGCATAGGCCTCGGCCACCTTCCGGTCGTCCGGTATCGCCTGGAGGATCTCGATCGACTCCTCGGCGCAATAGCGGGTGACGCCGTCGTCGCCTACGTCGGCCCGGTTGATCACAACCCCGAACGGCCTTCCCAGCTCCCGGAGCATCTCCACCGCGAGCCGAAGATCGTTCAGGCCGAAGGGCGTGGGCTCGGTCACCAGCAGGACGTAGTCTGCATCCCGTACGGTCTGGATCACCGGGCAGGCGGTCCCGGGCGGTGCGTCGAAGACCTGTAGGTCCCCGGCCGGAGCCTGCCGCTTCACGGCCTTGATCAGCGGCGGGGCCATGGCCTCCCCGATCCGGAGGCGGCCCTGCACGAAACCCACGGCACCCAGGGCCCTGCCCGTCTCCACGACCCCGATTTCCCGCGCTCCCTGCTCGATCGCGTCCTCGGGGCAGGCCAGCCAGCAGCCTCCGCAGCTGTGACAGAGCTCGGGGAAGGTGAGCACCTTCTTGTTGATCACCACGATCGCGCTGTAGGCGCAGACCTCCCCGCACCGCCCGCATCCGGTGCAGCGCTCCTTGACGACCGACGGAATCTCCAGCGCAAACGGGCGAATCTTCTCGACGACGGGCCGCAGGAAGAGATGGCCGTTCGGTTCCTCCACGTCGCAGTCCGCATAGACGGCCCGCACCCCGGAGCCGGCCGCATGAACGACGAGGTTCGTAGCCACGGTGGTCTTGCCGGTCCCTCCCTTGCCGCTGGCAACGGCGACTCGGATTGTCTCCATTGGCTTCCGCCGCATCTTTTTCTTCACGCGGGTTGACCTCTCTTGGTGTTCCACTTCGCGGAAGTCCACAGGAGGAGCAATGTCCGTGCCGGGGTTTCGGGTCTCCTCCAAAAGCGAGGTAAGACGCTGAAAAAGCAAAGAACCCCCCTCCGGGCAGGCCGAGGAGCCGGATTGCACCACGCCGGCGGAGAGTTGCAGGTTGCACCCGCTCGGCACTTCATGCTGCAACCTGCAACGCAGGGAAAGGATGACGCCCATGGGGTGAACGGCAAAGGGGGACGATAGGAACGAATCATGCAAGCGCTCGACTTGCGAAAAGAATCATAGTCAAGCGCGACCCCCATCTTCCTGATCCCTGGCTCGGGAGGGGGGCGGCGCGGGGCCTTTCCCTGCATCACGATTGCCGTTCCAGGCGGCGGCGGTAGCGGGCATATTCCATCAGGCGGGCCATTACACGGACCGCCCGCTCCGGCGTAGGGTAGAGGCTCAGGCCCTCTCTTCGAAGGAGCGTGTCGAATTTCGGCGTGGGGTCCCTGCCCATGACCGTGACCACCGGCTTGTTCACCTCTTTCATCAGGGAGAGCATGCCGTGGAGAATCCGCTCCTTGGCCTCCTGTTCCCTGCCCTCCCATTCCTTGACCGTGGGCGGGTCGATTCCCGTTGCCCTCTGGAAGGCGGGCTTGCGCATGAAGGAGGTGGCCCGCTCGGTAAAGGCGCCGAGGGCGATCACGCCGTCCACGTTCGGGTCCCTCATCACAAGCTCGAGACAGTTCAGGTAGATGCCGATGTCGGGCACGGCCACGAGGTCCACCGGGTTGCCACGGCTCCAGTAGGGAGGAAGGAGGCGGTCCAGGGCCTCGAGGGTCCTGGGAGCGAGTTCCGGGACCGTGAGGCCCATCTCCTCGCAGGCGTCCGTGGTGATCACGCCCCATCCGCCGCCCCGCGTGACGATCCCCACGCGGTCTCCCCGGGGCAGGGGCAGACGGGCCAGGGACCTCGCGCAATCGATGAAGGCCTCGGTGGTCCTGGCCTGGATGAGGCCCGCCTGCCGGAAGGCCGCATCGAACATGTCCCGGTTCCCTGCCAGGGCTCCGCTGTGGGAGGCGGCCGCCCGAAGCCCGGACGGCGTCTTCCCCCCCTTGAAAACGACCACGGGCTTCTTCCTGGCCACCTCGGCCGCAATCTCCAGGAAGTGCGCCCTGCCCTTGATGCTCTCCAGGTAGACCATGACCGTCCGGCAGTCCGGATCCTCCCCGAAATAACGGAGGTAATCCTGGGCGGTGAAGTCCGCCTCGTTGCCGCTCGAGACGAAGTGGCGGAAGCCGGTCTTCAACCGCTTGCCCCAGGCGAGCATCTGCACGCCGATGTTTCCGCTCTGGGACACGAAGCTGATGTCTCCCTTGAGGGGCTCCATCAGGGCCATCATGCACGCGATGGAGGACGGGGCACTGAAGAAGCCCATGGAATTCGGCCCGACCAGGCGGACCCCGCGGTCCCGCGCGACCTTCTTGAGTTCCTCCTCCCGCTTCCTGCCCTCGGGACCGGTCTCGGAGAAGTCCGAGGTGATGACCAGGACGGTACGAATCCCCTTCCGGCCGCACGCCTCGATGAGCCCGGGGACCGTCGCCGCGGGCGTGACGATGCAGGCCAGATCCACCTCGCACGGGATGTGATCCACCTCCTGGAAGGCCCGCAGCCCCAGGACCTCGCTGCTCCCGGGGTTCACCGGGAAGATCCGGCCCTCGTACTGATTCGTCAGGACATTGGCCAGGATCATGCCGCCCCACTTGGTGAGCTTGTTGGTCGCCCCGATCAGGGCGATGCTCTTGGGGGCAAACAGACGGTCCATGCAGGATCGAGTGCTCTCCCAGGGTTCGGTCACGTCGCGCTCCTCGTTCTCTCTCAAATCAGCTCAGGCAATCCAGCGGAGGCAGGGCGACAAAGGAAAAAACGAAACCGGCCGCGATCCGGCAACCGACCTCGAAGGAGAAACCCGCCGGGTGATGCTCGCCCGCACCCTTGAGGAGGGTGCCTTCGAAACGCTTCGCTTCCTCCCGCCAGCGCAGCTCTGCATCCTTGTAGCCCAGGTAGATCTGCCGGATCGGATAGAACGCCTTGAAGCCCGCCTCCTTGGCCGAGAAGATCATCTTGAGCCGGGTGTCCTTCTCGGCCGGCACTTCGGAAACCCAGGCCAGTTCCGGCTCGGTGCAGACCTTCGCCGCGATGCCGAAGCGCACGGGCGGCTTCAACGCCTCCAGGTCGAGCCCGATTCCGCAGGCCCTCTCTTTTCGCGCCACGACGGCCAGGGCCGTGTCCGCCTTGTGGGTGATCGCGCCGACGAACCCCTCCTGCCAGATGGGCTCCCGGCCCTTGGCCTTGAGCACGGGCCGGGGGGCGGCGCCGATCGCCTGAAGCGCGCGAAACGCGGCCAGTCGGCCGAGAAAAAACTCGATTCTGCGCTTCTCGGTCGCCTGCGGGCTCAGGCATTCCATCTCTTGCGGGTGCGGCCGGAAGCCGCCCAGTTCATGGGCAGAAACACAGGCAAACCCGAAGTCCGGCGGGAAAGGCGATGGGATCGTCAAGTCGAGACTCCGAGGAACGCCGGCAGGTGCCATGGCGGGTATGACGGGAGCTATCCGGAAGTGGTGCGTGCTGCCTCTGCCTCTCTTGGAAGGATCATCTCGAAACGCATGATGAATTCTACTGCAACGACGACCACGGATCAAGAAGATCGGTGCGGACGGGAGCAGCGGAGGGACAGGTCCCCGACCCCTAGTCCTTCTTGCCGCCGTCGATCACGCGGAACCGGGGGCGCCTCTTTTCCCCGCGCTTCTCGGGCCCGGGGGGCGGCGGCCTTTCGGAGCGCGGCAGGCCCTCGGGCGGTCTTGGCTTGTTCATGCCCAGGAGGCCGCGCAGGCCCGCCGGCGTCTTTTCCGGCCAGAGGGTCCCGTGGCCGGTCTGCGGGTTGTATGCGGCCCAAAGGCTTTCGTAAGGGATCCAACAGAGAAAGGGCTCGCCCCCGAAGCGCAACTCCGCCTGAATACCGTCTGCAAGTACGGATATACGGCCTCGGAACCTGAGGTTCAGGACGAGCCGGAGGTCCTCCTTGCCCTTGTGAGCCTCCGGCACCCGGACGCCGGCGTCCCGGCTGTCCAGGCAGATCATGGTGTCTCCATCGGCGAGAAGTTCTTCGACGACCCGGCGTTTGTCTTTCGGTTCCACTTGGCCTTTATGCTTTCGCCTTTTGCCTGGGCACCCTTGGGACCCTCGGTTTCGTCACGATCCTACCACGGCCCGAGGGCGTCGCAAAGACTTCTCCCTCCAGGTACCGCCGCAGGTATGCGATCGTGTGCGACTTGACCGATCGGTCCCGGATCAGTTCGAGGGGGGCGCCCATGGCCATCACGCGTCCGCCCTTGTCCCCGCCTTCCGGCCCCAGGTCGATGATGTAGTCGGCCTGGAAGATCATCTCCGGATTGTGTTCGATGACGACCACCGTGTTGCCCCGGTCCACCAGATCGTGGACGACCCCCATCAAGGCCTGAATGTCCGAGAGGTGAAGCCCGGTCGTGGGCTCGTCCAGGATGTAGAGCGTCTCGTGGTTGGAGCCGCGGCAGAGTTCCTCGGCCAGCTTGAGCCTCTGGGTTTCGCCGCCGGACAGGGTGTTCGTCGGCTGGCCGAGAGTCAGGTAGCCCAGGCCGATGTCCTTCATGATCTGCAGAGATCGTACGAGCCTCGGATGTTCGGAGAAGAACGCGAGGGCCTCGGCCACGGTCATGTTCAGGACCTCCGCGATGTTCCTGCCCCGGTATGCCACCGCGAGGGTCTCCTCGCCGTAACGCGATCCGTTGCACAGATCGCACCGGACGAACACGTCGGGCAGGAAGCTCATCTCCATCCGGATCTGGCCCTGGCCTTCGCAGCGTTCGCACCGGCCGCCCTTCAGGTTGAAGGAGAAGCGGCCCGGGGAATACCCGCATGCTCTTGCCTCGGGAAGCATGGCGAAGAGCTTGCGGATCTCGTCGAAGATGCCCACGTAAGTGGAAGGCACCGATCGCGGTGTCTTTCCGATCGGAGAGGAGTCCACCTCCAGGACCCGCCGTATCGTCTCCCAGCCGGCCAGTCGTGCGCGCCGGCCGGGCGTCGGGCGGGCCCGGTGGATCTTTTGCCGAAGCGCCTTGTACAGTACCTGCCGGACGAGGGTACTCTTGCCGGATCCGGAGACCCCCGTCACGATGGTCAGGCGGCCGAGCGGAATCCGAACATCGATGTTCTTCAGGTTGTTCTCGGCGGCCCCTTCGAGCCGGCCGTAGCTCACTCCCTCCATGGGGCGCCGGGGCTTGAGCCCCCGATGGGCGCTTCCCCGCCGGAGGTACTCGGCCGTGAGCGACCGGTCCGAGGCGAGGATCGAGGCCAGCGGACCGGCGGCCACCACCTCGCCGCCCTCGCTTCCCGCCCCGGGGCCCAGGTCCACCACGAAGTCCGCGTTCCGGATGGTCTCCTCGTCGTGCTCCACAATGACGATCGAGTTCCCGCGGTCCCGGAGCATCTGCAGGATCCCGAGGAGGCGCTCGTTGTCCCTCGGGTGCAGGCCGATGGTGGGCTCGTCCAGGATGTAGCACAGCCCCCGCATGTGCGAGGTCAGCTGGGCCACCAGCCGGACCCGCCTGGACTCCCCCTGGCTCAGGGTGTCCGCGGCCCGCCCCAGGCCGAGATAGCCGAGCCCGATCTTCTCCATCAGCCCGAGCCTCTCCTCGAGCTCCTTGAAGATCGGCCGGGCGATGCTCTCCCCGCGCCGGTCCAGGTCCAGGGCATCGAGGAACCGGGTCAAGTCCCCCGGGGGCAGGGAGACGCAGTCGGCGATGTTCTTCCCGTCGATCTTCACGGAAAGGGCCCGCTTGCGCAGGCGGGTCCCGCCGCATTCCGGGCAGACCGCCCACTCCGCCCCTTCGGCCCGGTCGTCCGTCCCGTTGCCTTCGCCGTCGCCGCCCCCTCCGTTCGCCGGAATGACCCCCAGGCCGTCGCATTGTCTGCAGGCGCCGTAACGGCTGTTGAAGGAAAAGAACCTCGGGTCCGGCTCGGGAAACCCGATCCCGCAGGGCATGCAGAAAAGCCTCCGGCTGTAATATCGCTCCGCACCGCCCTTCTGCGGCACCACACACAGGTCGCCCTTTCCCACGCGGAGGGACTCTTCAATCTTCTCCTTCAGGAAGCCTTCCGGGGCATGGCGGAGATCGATCTCGCAGACCACGGCCTCGATGTCGTGCTCCTTGTAGCGGTCCACGGCAAAGATGTTCTTGATCGCCAGCACCTCGCCGTCCAGCCGCACGCTCGTGTAGCCCATCCGCCCGAGCCTTCGCAGAAGCTCCCGGTGGTGCCCCTTCTTGCCCTTCAGGACGGGAGCGAGCAGGGTGACCGCCTGATTACGGAACGTGGAGCGGATATCTTCGTGAATCCCCTCCGGCGTCTGGTAGGCGAGCCTCTGCCCGCAAAGGGTGCAGTGCGGGACGCCGAGCTTCGCGAACAGCAGGCGCAGGTAGTGATAGACCTCGGTGAGGGTCGCCACCGTGGAGCGCCTGCCGCCGCGGGAGAGCTTCTGCTCCACGGCCACCGTGGGCGGAACGCCCTGAATCCGGTCCACGTCCGGCTTGGCCATGGGCTGGATGTATTGCCGGGCATAGGCGGACAGGCTCTCCAGGAACCTTCGCTGCCCCTCGGCAAACAGGATGTCGAAGGCAAGGGTGGACTTGCCCGAACCGCTGGGGCCGGTGATCACCACAATCCGGTCCCGGGGGATGGAAAGAGAGATCTCTTTCAGATTGTGTTCACGTGCCCTTTCGATGGAGACGCAGCCGCCATTGCCCTCGGCGGGAGCGCTCCTGCCGGTCACCCGCCTTCCGCCCCACCGCCGGACCTCCCGGATCATCTCGCCCGCGGGCGTGGACAGGTAGTGCTTCAGGGCCTTGCCCGTGTGGGAACGCCTCGCCCGGACGATCTCCGCCGGCGGGCCCGCGGCGACCAGCCTTCCCCCGGCATCCCCTCCTTCGGGACCGAGGTCCAGAATATGGTCCGCGTGTCTGAGAACCTCCAGGTTGTGCTCCACCACAACGATGGAGTGCCCCTTCCGCAGGAGTCTCTCAAAGGTCTTGAGCAGGAACCGGATATCGTGGAGGTGCAGACCGGTGGTGGGCTCGTCGAAGAGCAGGAGCGTGTTCGGCTCCCGGGAGCGGAGGATATACGCGGAGAGCTTCAGGCGTTGCGCCTCGCCGCCGGAGAGGGTGTTCAGGGGCTGGCCGAGCCGGAGGTAGCCGAGGCCGATGTCCGACAGAACCCGCAGCGGACCTCCCACGGAAGGCACCTTCTCGAAGAATCGGAGCCCTTCTGCCACGGTCATTTCCAGCACCTGCTGGATCGTCTTGCGGTTGTATGTAATCTCCAGGATCTCCTTGCGGTAGCGTGCCCCGCCGCATTCCGGGCACACGACGAAGACGTCGGCGAGAAACTGCATCTCCACCTTCTCGAACCCCTCCCCCTGGCACGCCTCGCAGCGGCCCCTACCGGAGTTGAAGGAGAAGATCCCCGGGGTGTAGTCGCGCAGGCGGGCGAGGGGGGTCTGTGCGAAGAGGGCCCGGATGCCGTCAAAGGCCTTGATGTATGTGACCGGGTTCGCCCGCGGCGTGTTGCCCAGGGGGGAAGGATCGACCAGGATCACGTCTCCGATCGCTTCGTGCCCTTCGATGGCCCGGTGCCTGCCCGGCCTGTCCGTGCTCTTGCCCAGGGCCTTGCGCAGCCCCTTGTAGAGCACCTCCCGGATGAGGGTGGATTTTCCGGACCCGCTCACGCCGGAGATACAGACCAGCCTGTGAAGGGGGATCTCTACTGTGATGCCCTTCAGGTTGTTCTCGGCCGCGCCGCGCACCACGATCGCCCCGCCGCCCGCCGCGCTCACGGGCGAGGGCGCCTCCCTCGGCTCCTCGGTGCGCTTCGGGTCAAAGAGGCAGGCCGCGGTCAGGGACTTCGTACAGCGGGCGATGCCCTCCGGAGGCCCCTGGTAGACGACCTGCCCGCCCTGTTCGCCGGCGGACGGGCCCATGTCGAGGAGATTGTCCGCGGCGAGGATGATCTCCGGGTCGTGTTCCACGACCACGACCGTGTTCTCACGGTCACGTATCTCCCGGAGGATCTCCACCAGCCTCCTCGAGTCTCTTGCGTGCAGACCGATGCTGGGCTCGTCGAGAATGTATAGCGTGTTGACCAAAGAGGATCCGAGGGCCGTGGTCAGATGGGCCCTCTCCACCTCGCCTCCGGACAGGGTCCGAGACTGACGGTCCAGCGTGAGATAGCCGAGACCGATCTGGTCGAGGCAGGAAAGGCGGAACCGGATCTCCCGCAGCAGGGGTTCGGCGACCTCCCGCTGAAGGCGCGGGAGGGAGAGGCCGTCGAAGAAGGCGGACGCCTCCCGGATGCTCATGGCATAGATGCCGGCGATGTCCTTTCCGCCCACGCGGTACCGGAGCACCTCCTGTCGGAAGCGGCGGCCTGCGCAGACCTTGCACGTTTCGTAGCTGCGGTAACGGGACAGGAGAACCCGGATGTGCATCTTGTAGGTCCTTGACTCCAGCCATTCGAAAAATCCCCTGACGCCGTAGAAACCGGGACATCCTTCGATGATCTGCCTCTGCTGGCCCGGTTTGAGTTCCTCGAAGGGCACCTCCACGGGGATGCCTTCCCGCGAGCAGAACGCCAGGGCCTCGTGGTAGGCCTCCCGGTAGGCCTCCGTGTTCCACGGCTTGATGGCCCCGTCCCGGATGGACAGGCGCTTGTCCGGAATGACCAGATCCATGTCCACACCGATGGTCCTGCCGAACCCGTGGCAGGCGTCGCACGCCCCCAGGGGCGTGTTGAAGGAAAACAGGTTGGGTGTGGGATCCCGGTAAGAGATATCGCACCAGGGGCAGTGCATCTCCGAGCTGAAGGGGAGCTTCTCGGTCCCCTGCGCGCCGCGTTCCAGGATCACGGCGATCTTTCCTTTTCCCATGCGCAGGGCCGACTCCAGGGAATCCACGATCCTCCGCAGCTTCCCCTCCTCCAGAACGAGCCGGTCCGCGATCAGGTCCAGGGAACCGGGGAGGAGTTCCCCCAGAAGAGACGCGGACACCTCCTCCGTCCGGCCCTCGTGGTAGAGGCGGAAGTAGCCGGAGCGCCTCAGGCCGGTCTCCACCTCGTTCGCAGGCAGGGAGCCGTTGTGCGAGACCGGAAAGGTAATCAGGGCTCGGGATCCGCCATGGGCCTCGATCAGCCGCTGGGCGATCTGCTGGGGGGTGTCTTTGCGCACCTCGCGGCCGCAACCGCCGCAGGAAAGGGTTGCCACCTTCGCGAACAGGAGCTTCACGTACTCGGAGATCTCGGTCAGGGTGGCGACGGTCGAACGGGCCGTCTTGATCGGGTTGACCTGGCGGATGGCAATGGCCGGTGGGATACCTTCCACCCGTTCGATCTGCGGACGGTCCAAACGCTCGAGGAACTGGCGCGCATAAGCGGAGAAGCTCTCTACGTAGCGACGCTGACCCTCGGAATAGAGGGTGTCGAAGGCGAGGCTGGATTTGCCCGAACCGCTGATTCCCGTGACCACGGTCAGCTGGTAGAGGGGGATCTCCAGGTCCAGGCCCTTCAGGTTGTTCTGCCGGGCGCCACGGATGCGAATGACAGGCTTGTCCGACACGTCGATCCTTCGGGATGAAGTTGCGTAGAAATCCGCAAGCCGATGGGTGCCGAAAACGATTATGGTAGCATCCCGCCCGGGAAAAGGCCATGGTCGAGGCGCTCGATCTTTCGGACAGGCGGCGCGCGGATTGCAAACCCCGGGAAAGGCCGTCACGCCTCGATCCGCGGGAACCGGATGAACTTGCGCTTCCGTCCGAGGGGCGGGACGCTTGAACTTAGGGTTTTTCCGTGAAGGCGTCGCGCAGGAGCTTGCTCTGCCTCTCGAAGGCCTGGCGGGGATTCCGCGGGTCCTTCATGAGGGCGATTTCCTGCGTGAGCAGCCGGGCGAGGTTCAGGATATGGGTATCGAATTTCTTGCATTCGCGCTTGTACAGGGGGTGGTCCCTGTTGATGTAGATGACCGTCTCCTCGGAGAAGACCTCGGGGCCGTCCTCGCCGAAGCTGTCCACCACGCAGGAGACGCCGTAGTCGCCGAACCGCATCCGCTTGATCACCGCGTTGGGGGTGAGCTCTCTCACCTTGGGCCTCCTCTTTCGTTTCCTGGGAGGCTTCGGCGGGGAAGGCTCGGGTCGCACTTCCTCCCCGTCCCCGCCCTTCTTCTCGGCCGGCTGCTTTGCCGCCCCTCCGAGCCCCTGCCCGCTCCCGCCAATCGGCAGCGTGCCGAAGGGGGAGAAGTCAGGGTTCAAGGCCAGGGCCCGGTACACCCGCTGCAGCGTCTCCTTCAGGGCGCGGCTGACGACCCGTTTTTCCCGCTTCGTGCCCAGGGTCTGCAGGGCCCGTTTGACCTCTCCCATCACGCGCTCCATCAGATCCGCAAAGGCCCGGTACTCGGGAGCGTCCCGCAGGAAACCGCTTCGGTCGCTCGTGATGGGAAGAAAATCCGCATGGATCTCCCCCCGCACCCGGGCCATCGCCTTCCCCCAGGTCTCCATGCCGAAGAGTTCCCGTTTGATCGTTACCTGCTTGACCTTCACCTCGATCCCGAGTTCTTCCTTCTTTGCGGCCGTCTCGGGCAGGATGACGATTTCGCCCGTAACGGGCCCGAACGGGGTGCCGTCGAGCACGGGGATGCAGTGCCCGGACAGGCTGCGCGGATAGATCCGGTGCCCGTTGAGCATCACCTTGAAGTGCGGCGCCTTCAGCGGGGTTCCCTCGATGATCTTCGCCTCGATGTCCCGGACCTCGAACTTCCGGAGGAGCCCGATCAGGACAACGGTCGTTCCGTCTCCTTCACGGACCTCGGGAGGCAGGACCTCCATCGGCAGGTTCCACCTGTCTCCCGAAGCCTCCCAGTCGGCCTTGTCGAAGACGATCCGGGCGGCGAAGTCCCCCTTTCGGGTCGTCACCTCGAAGCGCCTGCAGGCGGACAGCGTCGCAAACTTCCCGATGCCGAACTGCCCGATCCGTTGCCTGTGAAAGACGGGCGACCGGGAGGCCTCCAGCTTGAAGGGGGAACCGATATTGAAGTACTGCCTGAGCCCCTCCCGGTCCATGCCGGTCCCATTGTCGCGAACCTCCACGGTCTCGCCGGTGACCGTCACGTCGACGAGATCGGCGTCCGCATCGTAGGCGTTGTTCACGAGCTCGCGGATGAACTCGATGCTTTCCGCATAGAGCCGTTCGCCGATGGTGATGATGTGGCTCTTGTCGATCGTTACGGGAATGGTTTCCGTCGTGGGGCCTCGGTCCATTCTCATCCCTTCTGCATGATCCCCCGCATCGTGGAGGCCAGGACCTCGGGAGGGGTCAGGATCAGCTCGTTGCGAAGCAGTTTCTGGAGGAAATAGTCGTCCGTGCGGTAGTTCTCGTAAACGTTCTGCCTGGAGATGATGCGCAAGTAGCAGCGGATCGAATCGTCGCTTTCGCCGAGAGGCCCTGAATAGACCGCGAAGTTGAACGTGGAGATGCCCATCGAGTCATAGCCCTTGAGGATGAGGGAGAGCCCTCGGGCCAATCCCTCCAGATCCTCTCCGTCCATTTCCAGAAAATCCCTTTTCCCCCGAAGGACTCCGACGATCTCGTTCGTCCCCTGGGGCGAGAACGGGGCGATCCAGCAGACCGGCCCGGTCTCACCGATGTGTCGTTCCCCGCGTTCCCTCTCGACCTCGACGATGTCGGACCAGTAGCAGCCTCCGTTGGCCCGATGGTAGCGCCTGCCGTGCTCGAACACGTCCTCCATGTAGGTGAATGGAAGGTCCGCCCCGACAATCTGGAAGTGGGGATGGGGGATGCTGGCCCCTGCGGGATGAAGGTAATTCCCGTTGATCGTGACGTAGCGCATGCCGGGCTCGCCCTGCGAAAGGGCCCGCACGAACTGCAACGATGCCTGAAACGCGTCGAGCAGCATGCCGGGATCAAAATCGGCCAGCCTGACATAGTGCCTGCCACCCACGCGGACAACCGCATGGACCGGGGCCACCGGAAACAGGTTGGGGAAGAGGACGGCCTCGCCCACCTGAATGCGGCCCTCCGGTACAAGTTCCTTCGGATAGGTCGGCGTTGCCAGCTTCCAGGTGTCCCCGCAGAGAAAGCAACGGGCCTGGCTTTCCCGGGCCAGCCGCTCGATCAGCCCCTGGTCGCTGGGGCCGAAGAAGACCGCAACCTTGTCCTGCAGGGTCGGGTTGAAGGCGCTCTGGTACCCGGTCAAGGGATCTCTTCGGATCGTGATCTCCTGCGTGTCCAGTTCGTTCCCGCGCATCGGGTTGTGAAAGGTGGACTTCTGAACATGCTTTTCGAAACGGATTCCCTTTTTCATCGGACCGGCTCCTCCCGTTCACGCAAGGCGCGCTTGCCAACTGCGGCGACTTCATGAAAAATCAAGCCAGGAGGAGTCTATCAAAATTCAGTCGAAAAACCACGCGAAGGCGTGCGAAACGAGGTGAAAGGGAAAGGGTCCAAGGGGGGGAAAGGCCGCGCCGGCCCTCGTCCTGAGGCGAAAGGACAAGGAGGCCGGCGGTCGGGCGCGGCCCAGGCAGGAACCCAAGTGGGCAGGGGGAAGGGAATCCCCGCGAAAACGGGGGTTCAGGGGTGGTGTGTGCAGGCGGATCGGCCCGCGGCGGGGCGTTGCCAGGAACATGGGCTGTCCGGGACGGAGCGGGCCGAAACCGGGGGCGAGGAGACCGTCTCATTGCCGCAGGATCGTCTGCTCGGAGATTGCCACGGCCCTGTGGCGAGGACCCCGGAGTATCCGCGACCGGGAAAAGGCTTCTCCGTTGCAACCTTCTCAAGGGCTCTTGCCGGTCCTTTCCTCCGAAGCCTTCCGCTTTGGGCCGCCCTCCTGGCAGGCCTGGCCCAGGGCTCGGTCCCGACCGGTGCCGGGTGGAAGGAGAGCCGGTTCCGGCCTTTCACGTTTCATTACCTTGCCCATGACGAGAAGCTGGTCGGCTATCTCGGCAGGCTCTCGCAAGAGATAGAGCGTAGGGTCACCGAAGACCTCGGGCTCCCGGGTTTGGACGAAATCCAGGTGACCATCGCCTCCACGCACGAGGATTTCCTTTCCCTCCAGCCGCCGGGGCCCAAGGCGCAGAAATGGGCGGCTGCGCTTGCCTACCCTTCCCAGGACCGGATCCTGATGAAATCGCCCAGGCTTCTCACGGGAGGCCAGCCCCATTACGAAGAGATTTTCCTGCACGAGGCGGCACACATAGCGCTGGATCAGGCGTGCAGGCCGGGACGGCGGGACCGTCCGGGTGCAAGGTGCGCTGCCGGGGCGGCATGCCCGGAATCCGAAATGCCGAGGTGGCTTCACGAGGGCTACGCTATCTACCTGACCCGCGAATGGTCTCCGAGCCGGGAGGTCCTTCTCACCCGTGCGGTCCTCCGGGGCGGGCTCATCCCTCTGGGCCGGCTTGTGAGCGGTTTTCCGGAGGAGGAATCTCAGGCGGCGCTTGCCTATGCCCAGAGCGCGGACCTCGTGCACTACCTGATCCGCCGATTCGGCAGCAAGGCGTTCCACGGCTTTGTCGTCGCGTTGGGCAAGGGAGAACGCTTCGGGCATGCAGTCCGGACCCTCCTGGGAGAGGACTTCCGCTCGCTGGAGGAAGACTGGCAGAGGCACCTGAGAATCCGATATACCTGGCTGCCCCTGCTGACCAGCACGGGGAGCCTCTGGTTCCTGGCAAGTCTCCTCTTCCTGGCCGCCTATGCTCGCAAGAGGTTTAGAGCGCGGGCAAAAGCGAAGGAGTGGGCGCAGGAGGAACTCGGCCCGGTCAACGGACAAGCTACAGACGCGGATCGAAATTCCCGGATTCCGGCCCGCCGCACTCCGGGGTGTAACAAGTCACGTCCGTAAACGTACAAGGCTCCTTGCAGGAAGGGCAGGTCTGCGGGGTGTCTTTCCCCACCTCTTCCTGAAACCGATACCCGCAAAGGTTGCACTTCCACCATACTTTCTTGACCATGATTTCCTCCGGCAGGTCGATGGGAACGACGTTTCGTCCTTGATCAATGGTATGGATTCCTCTCAGGAGATTTTCGATTCAGGTCGTTTGCCAAAAAGGAGCAATGCTGATACCCTAAGAGCGGCCTCGTCGCACGAAGACTACGCGGATATCGTTCGCAATCTGGAGAGATGACCGAGGGGCTGAAGGTACTCGCCTGCTAAGCGAGTGTGGGGGTAACGCCTCACCGAGGGTTCGAATCCCTCTCTCTCCGCCAAACCCAAGGCGCAGACCGATCCTGCAAGCCGGGCTTCCGGAGCGAACCCATGGATCTGCATGCAGGCATGGAACGGGCGGCGGAGGTCTTCCGGAGGACCCGCAAGCTGGTTACCTTCACCGGGGCGGGCATGTCCGCAGAGAGCGGCATCCCCACCTTTCGTGACCCCGGCGGGATCTGGGACCAATTCGACCCCGAAGAGGTCGGAACCGGGCCCGGCCTCCTCAACACCCTTTCCCGCATGCCCGACAAAATCCGCGCATTCGCGCAGCAAACGATCGGCGTTTTCCTGCGTGCAGAACCCAACCCGGGACACCTGGCCCTCGGAACCCTGGAACAGATGGGAATCCTCAGGTCCGTCATCACGCAGAACGTGGACAACCTCCATCAGGAGGCGGGTAACAAGAACGTCATCGAGATGCACGGCAACCTCTTCCGGCATCGCTGCCTGGCATGCTCGGCCACGAGGTCCTTCAGCCGAAAGGAGTTCCTCGGGAGTATGCAGACAAGGCTGGCGGAGATGAGGACGTTCGACCTCCCTTCGATCCTGGCCATGCTGCCCAGGTGCGATTGCGGCAACCCGATGCGGCCCGACGTGGTCATGTTCGGCGAGGCCGTGCAGGGGCTCTACGAGTCGTTTCAGGAGGCGGATGCGTGTGAGGTCATGCTCGTGCTGGGTACGTCGGGGGTGGTCTACCCGGCGGCCGCACTGCCGCAAAAGGCCAGGCAGGCGGGTGCCACGGTGGTCGAGATCAACCCGGGCGACAGCGCCTACCATGGCATTGCGGACATACGCCTCAGGGGCAGGACCGGGGAAATCCTTCCCCGGATCGTCGAGAAGATCCGGAACGCCTGAACCGCGGGGCCGGCAGGACCTTTTTCATCGACCCCTGCAGCGACAATATTTTGGCGACGCTCGTTCCTTCCCTGTATCCGCCCGCCCCTCGAGACTCTTGCGCTCCGAGACGGCCATCCTCCCGGCCGTATCGCCCGAACAGGATATAACTCGTTGAATCGAAAGGGTTTCTCTCCCCCTTCCCAAATACCCGTTCTTCAGAATCTCCGTGGAAAGAAGCTCTGGCCCCCTTTTTGCTTTTCCATGAATCCGGGGGGCCTGGTACCTGTGGGTCGGCCCAGGACAGGAGGCCCGGACAAGGGAGGGTTTTCGAATGTCTCAAGCTTATTCGGACAGCGGCCTGTTTCCAGACTTCCTGGAGGAGATGGAGACATACGAGAAGACGAGCGAACAGCGAAAAAAGTATGCTTCCCTCCGAAACAACGTGGAGAAGGAACGGCAGAGCGTAAAGATCTACATCTACGAGAAGGTCAAGGCGGAATACGAAGAAAAGATGCGGGCCATCGAGAAGGATCTGAGCAAACAGAGGGAACTGCTGGAGCAGAAGATCCGCCAGATACGGGCCAGGCGATCCGATTTGGAAAAGCTCTGCCGCCAGGACGCCGAACGCCTGGAAGAAATCGACTTCCGCACCCGCGTGGGTGAGTTCACCGTGGAGGAGTGCAGGCAGGAGCGTGCCGAAATAGAGCAGCGGACGCAAAGGCAATCGAGCGAACTGGCCCGACTGGAGGAGATCGTGAGCCGATGCGCAAACGCCGGGTTGCTTTTGGAAGAGCCGCTGCCAGCCGCCCGGATCACGGGCCCTGAGGAGGCCGTACCGGAACCTCGGCCGGCGCAGGAGCGCTCGGAGCCGGCCTGCGCGGAGGCTTGCGAGACGCAGGAGGTCGAGAGTGCGCCCGCGCCGAACGATGCGGCCGCGCAGGCGGCGGAAGAGGCCTTCGAAATCATCGAGGAGGAGCCCGAGGGTGACGCCCCGCAGGCGCCCGTCGTGCACTGTCCTCTAAACGTATCGGAGGCCGGATCCCACCCCCTGAAGGCTGCCGGGGCAAGAACCGGCAGCGGGGGGGGACCGCACAGAGAGGTTCGGGAGTATGTCACCGGCTATCTCGTAGCTCTCGAGGGCAGCCGGAAAGGCGAGCGGTTTCCCATGATCAGCTCGAACATCACCTTGGGCAGTTCGCCCGGGATCGACATCCGCATGCTCGACCCCGGCATCGCCAATTTCCACGCTCGGGTCCTCTACAAGGAGCGAAAGCATTTTCTGGAAAACCTGGATTCCATGGGCAGGTGCTATGTCAACGGCGTTCAGGCCACAAAGGTCGTCGAGCTCAAGGACGGCGACGTCATACGGCTGGGTGAGATCAAGATGCAGGTCGAGTACGCCTCTGCGCAGACAACTCCGATGAATTGAAGCGGAACCCCATGGTTCTACCTTGCCCGCACTGTAAGAAGCGCTTCCGGATGCCTCCCGATCACATCCCGCCGGGAGGCGCCAAGCTACGATGTCCTGCATGCAAGGGTCTTTTCTTCGTAGACACCTCTCCCCTCCGCCGGGTTCCGGATCAAGAGGCAAAGACACTCCCGCAGGCCCCCCCTCCGGAGGAGGTCTCCCGGCAGTCTTCGCCGCCGGCCGCAGCAGGGACTCAGGCGCCCGTAGACAGGCCGCCGCAAAGGAACAGGCGGCTGTCACCCTTCTGGATCTGGATTCCCGCCTCCGGCCTCCTGCTTGCGCTCATGGGGATTCTCGCTCCCGTCGTCCGGGAGACTCCGCCCGCGTCCGTCTGGCAGGATGTGGGTCAAGCCTCGAGCGCGGCCGAGAACGGGACGCCTGCGGGAGCCGAACGAGCGGACAGGAAGGCGGCACACGAGGAGCAACTCCGGCAGGCCGGGGGAGGCGACCCTGATCCGGCCCGGGCCCCATCGTCTTACACCGGTGGGCCTCTGTGGCCCTTCTCTCCGGAGGGAAAGGAGAAAACCTGCGAGTACCTGACCCAACTCGAGACGCTGGGCCGCGGGAACAACAGGGCCGACCATCTCCTCTTCTATGCTTCCTGGATCGGCTACCTGACCCTGGAGACCTTGCCGAGCCCTGTCTGCGAGCCGGAGAACGCCTTTCGCATCGCCACCGACGCCATCGCAAGGCGGGAACTCTGCGGCCGGGGATATGCATTTCTCGCCGCCTATTACGCATACAAGAAGGTCCCGGACCGAGCCCGCTCGTTTCTGGAAGAGGGGCTCGAGGCCTCTGAGCCGGATCTCTGGGTAAGGCTCGTGGAGGGAGTGTTTTACCGGCAAGTGTTACACGACAGCGAGAGGGCGCTTCGCATCCTGGAGGATCTGCTCCGGCATGAGCCTTCCTTTGCGCTGGCCAGGTATCACCTGGCCAGGGTCTGTCTGGAGGAAGAGGCGTACGGGAAGGCCAAGGATCTCTTCCGGAACCTAGAACAGGCATTCCCTCAACAGCAGGCGTTTTCGAAGATTCAGCAGTCCCTGGCAAACATCGAAACCGCCCCCTATTATACGGCAGAGAGGGCAAAGGGGTTGCTGGATCTGAGCAGGGCCCTCTCCGACCTCCCGGACTACCCCCTGGCCGAACGGATCTGCCGTTCCGTTCTCGAGAACATGCCGGAGGACCTTCCCAAGGAGGCGAGAAAGTCGGCCTTCTACGATCTCGGCAGGATCTCCGAAATAACGGGCGACAGGGAGACGGCCTTCCTATGCTACCAGAACGCGCTGCGAATCGATCCCTTCTATCGGGACGCCCGGCGACGGCTCGGGTCCATTCTGAAGGGCTACGCGCCGACCTCCTGAGTTATAGGAACTGCGCCAGCTTGCCCAGAAGGTCCGCCAGGATGAGGATCTCTTCCTCGGTATTGTAAAGATAGAACGATACCCTGGCGCTCGGTCCCACTCCCAACCTCTCGTGCAGGGGCTGGGCACAATGGAAACCGGACCGAATCATCACATTGCCCCTCAGGTTGAGGACCTTTGCGATCCCGTGACATCCCAGATCCTTCGCGTTGAAGGTGATGACGGAGAGTCGGTCCCGCTCATCCGAGCTTCCGTAGATCTCCAAATTGCCCGTCTTTTTCATTTCTTCCAGACACCGCGCAACGAGCATTTTGTCATGCGCGTAAACGTTTTCCATCCCCACCTCTTCCAGGTAATCGATCGCTGCACCCAGCGCGATCGCCCCTTCGATGTTCGGGGTTCCCGCTTCGTAACAGAGCGGCGGATCCTCGGGAACGTATTCGCCGATGTGCACTTCCTTGATCGTGCTGCCTCCCAGGAGGTGGAGACCCATCCTTTCGTAGATCTCTTCCTTGACGTAGAGCGCGCCGATGCCCGCCGGTCCGAGCATCTTGTGTCCGCTGAACGCCAAGAAGTCGCAGTCCAGGGCCTTGACATCCACCTTCATGTGCGGGACGGATTGCGCCCCGTCGATGAGACACAGGGCGCCCTTCTTGTGCGCCTCTTCGACGGCCGCCTCGATGGGGTTGATCATGCCCAGCACATTCGAGACGTGCGCCAAGGCAACCAGCAGGGTCGAAGAATCCAGTTTGTCTCGCAACGCCCTCGGATCGACCCTTCCCTGGCCGTCGATTTCCGCATACTCCACCCTTCTCGAGCGCGACCAAGGAAGAAGGTTGGAGTGATGCTCCATCTCCGTCGCGACGATCTTCCCCTCCCCCATGAGGCAGTTGCTGACGAGGTTGATCGCCTCTGTCGTATTCCTCACAAAAACGATTTCTCTTTCATCGGCGTTGATGAATCGAGCGACTTTCCTTCGGGCTTCTTCGTAAAGGTCGGAGGATTCTTGGGACAGGGTGTGGGTTGCCCGGTGGATGTTCGCGCAATGGTTCTCATAATAGTCCGAAAGCGCCTCGATCACCTGCCGCGGCTTCTGCGTTGTCGCCGCGTTGTCGAGATAGACAATCGGTTTGTTCCGAATCATTCTTTTCAAAAAGGGAAAATCCTGGCGGATTTTGGCAACATCCATTTCGAGTTCTTCCACGCGCACCCCTTTGTCTACGAAGCAATCGGGCCGAAGCTCCTGGACTTCACAAAACGGAATTTCCCGCCGTCTTCCGCTTTGATGGATTTTACCGGGAACGCCTTCACGGAAGCATTCGCATCGAAGAACCTCCTGAACTCTGCCACGATTCCTTCTTTGTCCAGCCCCTCGTCACCGTGGCGAGGCACAAACAGCAACTCAAAGACGCCCTTCGACTTCTCGATGAGTTGGAAATTGTCTATACCCTTCATGCTCTGGAAGAAGTCGAACACTCGATCGCTCGTGAAAAACTCGCCCTTCGAATTCACAAGGGTGTCCTCCACCCTCCCTTCCACCTGAAGCCGCACGGACATCCTTCCGCATCCGTGGTCGTCCACGAAGTACCTCCCCACATCCCCCACATCGTAACGGATCCAGGGCATGGCCCGATTCGTCAAGTCCGTGATGTAGAGCTTGCCGAGTTCACCGGGTTCCGCGAGCTTGCCGTTGCGGCACACCTCTACGTGGTAGAGATCCATAAACAAATGAAGCCCGTCGTGTTTCTCGCAATCGCAGGCGATGAAACCCGTTTCGCTGCACCCGTACGTGTCAAAGACGGGGCAGCCGAATCCTTCTCGGATGACCTCTCTCATGCTGGGCGTCATCGAGCCGCCGAACGGCTTGATTGCACCCACCCGGGGTGCAGCCATCCGGTTCTTGATCAGGAATTTTGCAAGGGTATAAAGATAGAGCGGCAAGCCCTCAAGGAGGTGCGGCTCATATTCGCGTATGGCACACACGTAGGCCCGAAGATCCTCGTCCGGCAAATTGGTCCCTTCCGAACCGAAGGAAGGAAGCGTGACTCTCCGGTAGATATCCTGTCGTCGGCTGTGCAGGTAGTTGTAAGTGTGCTGCCCAAATCCTCGCCAATTCCCCTCGAGCAGGAGGGAGAGGGCCTTCTTCGAAAAAAGACTCTCCTTTTCCCTGCTGTCGTTGACGCCGCAAATATTCGTGCACATGTGGGGCGGGATCTCCATCCATCTCTTGCCCACCTCATGATTGCCGGCAAGCTTGTGAGCGCGAAGACCGGCCGCCCAGTTCACGATGGTTTTCCTGCGGTCGTGTATTCCCATGATTTGCCGCGTCGTGCCCGAGGTGGCCACGTATTTCCAACCCTTTCGATCCATCCCCTCGGCCGTGATCCCCTCGGGGAAATTCGTCATGATATCCTCTTTGGTCGTGGGGGGAATTCGAACGAGGTCGTCCAGGTCTTCCATGTCACCCGGATTCAGTCCTATCTGGCGGAATCGGTCCCTGTAGAACGGGACAAAGCGGGCGGCATGCTCCAGGATCCCGCGGAGTCTCTTCCGTTGGCAGTCCCGGAGCTGATCAAGTCCAAGCCTTTCCAGAAGCATCCCATGCCGGTACTCGTCCCAGATCTTGATACTCGTCAGGCGTGCCAACGCCGGAAGGACGAGTCTCTGCAATACCGCAGGATATACCTCGAAATCGCTCATCGGGATCTCTTCCGGGCAGGAGCAGTTACGGTCCTGTAATTGAGCCGCAAAGTAAACCTACAACATAGATAGGGTTTTTCGCATGAAGGATTCCACGAAGCAAACGGGAATCTTCGAATTTCGTCGGGAACGAACGGTGCGGAAGGGGGCGTCGCCAACCCGCAACTCGTTTTCAGGGCCTGGCCAAACTCTCCGAAGAAGGCTAGCCCGACTTTCGCTATTCGGGGGGTATTGGTTTCCTAAGTACCTGAAAAT